>CAJUCQ010000080.1 GCA_910584905.1 uncultured Muribaculaceae bacterium | reverse complement strand
CGCCGCCCGACAATACTGAAAACTGCTGAGGGGGCTTATCTTATAAATGAAGTAAGCCCAACTTCTGCCATTCATGAAGTTGGACTCGACTTTTTATGGTTTAGCGGACAGTAATAATTTTTTTTGTTTCCATCGTTGTATTTTCTGTGGGCATAAAAGAGAAAAAAGCGGCAGGAGATCGCGCAATCTCCTGCCGCCCAAATATTTGTGGCGTACTTGTTAGAGAATTACCTTCTTGCCGGCGACGATGTAGAATCCGCGGGGGAGGTCTACGGTATTGTAGCCGATGTGGAGGTTAACGGGGAAAGCAATGCCGTCGGCGCGGACCACCGTGACTGTGCAAGCCACGGGCGTGGTGATAACGAGACGGTGCTCGCGCACGCTCACGCTGATGCCGCTGACAACGGCGTTGTCGATGCCGGTGACATGGTCGCCGGTGAAGCCGGAGGCGCTGTACACGCCGTTGTTTACAAAGTCAAAATCTGCGGTCTGAGTGCCGGTGCCGTTGGAGAAGATGATTCTGGGGTCGGAGCCGGTGATTTCGCAGGTGAACTTATAGTAGCCGGTCACGGGGTCGAGCGAGAGGAGTGTGCCGGGCCATGTGCCGCCGGTGTAGTTATTGCCTTCGGCATCCCATACCCAAGAGTAGACCGAACCCCATTTTGAAGCGGAGTTGTCGAAGTATGCGGTATAGGTAGTGTTGGTAACGGGCGGAAGGGGCTCTTCCTCGATGTCGCCTGCGCCTTCAATTGTCTTGACATAGCCGGTGGTTGAGTAGTATCCGCCGTTGACGAAGTCCCAGCCGTCCTTGCTGCTTTGGTCGGCGCCTGCGTGGCTGAAGATTACTTTGGCGCTTGCCGGGATTTTACCCGTGCCGGTATAAGTCCATTTGTAGACATTGTTACCGAGGTATGTGAGGTTCTGACCGGGCCACGAACCACCGGAGTAGTTGGTCGAGCCGCTCCAGACCCAAGCGGTCACGGGGTTCCACGAGTCGTGTTCGAAGAATACGGCCTGTTCGCCCTTGGCCATAGCGGGAGCTACGGGTTCGTCGGGTTCAACGCGATCACCGCCGGTGACGGGGCCGCTGCCGCCGTTAGGCTTGACGGTCCAAGTCTCTTCGGGCATGGTTTCGTCGGGCCATTCGGTCCACGATGCTTCGGCCGGGGCGGCGGCATAGAGATATTTGCCGTCGACGCCCACTTTGCCGGGTGCGGGAGTCTTGGCCGTGTCGAGCACGTAAACGCGGAGGTTGCCTTTGCCGGAGCACTCGGCGGTGAGTTGGCCGTCGGTCACGTTCTTGACGTCGCCGGTGATAGCGTCTACGTAGCGTCCGTTGAGCACACCGGTGAAGGTGGCGTTTCCGCTGATGGTGACGAGCACGTATGAGTCAGTCTTGCTGTCGGTGTAGCGGCGCTTGAAAGCCATTTTGCCGGAGCAGCCTTCATTGCTGTACTGGCCTTTGCGGAGTGCGGGCACGGCAGCACGGATTTTGTTGAGGCGCTGGATGTGGAGTGCGAGGGGATAAGTGAGGGTTGAGGCGATGTTGCCCGTGGCGCCGCTGTATTCGGCGAAGTCGGTGACTTTGACGTCGCCTTCGATGAAGCCGCCGAAGTATGCGCGGCCCGTATCCTTGAGGGCGAGGACGGCGCCCTTGTCAATGTCCTTGCCTTTCTGGAATTCCACTTCCGAGCCGTAGTACACGCAGGGGATGCCGCGGAATGTAAACATCAGCGAGAGGTTTTCAGCCCAAGTGTCCTGCGTGCCGGTGAAGCGGTAGTTGCTGTCCGGGGCGTAGTCGTGAGAATCGACGTAGACGACGTTGTATGTAGCGTCATTGTAGAGGTTGTCTTGGCCGCGGACACCGTATGCGCCGCTTGCGGAGTTGAAGTTCCAGTGCATGGCGAAGTCGATTACGCTCATGCCGGAGTAGTCGCTGTAGTCGGGGGTGTGGTATTCGTTGCCGTTAAGGAGGGCATTGTTGCTCTTGCGGAGGATGGCGTCGGAATGGCCGGCATCATCTTTGGCCGACTGGTGGCATGATTCCCAGTTGACGTGGCCGCTTACGGTCTCGAAGTCGTGGGAGCCTTCAGTAGCCGTGGGGATTGCCACTATGTTGTCCCATGATTTGGGGTTCATATCCCAGGGGTAATCTTTATTTTCCTTCCACGTGTAGTAGCAGGGCGATGCGTAGTAGTGTTCGCCGCGGTAGATTACTTGCATGGAGCGGGCGCAGACTTCGCCGTACATGAAGAAGGGCGTATTGCCGCGCTTGGCTTTAGCCTCGGGCGATTCGGCCGCGGCGAGGAACTGCGGGAGGAAGTTATTGTTGAAAGCCAGACGAGGAATGTGGCCGGCGGTGTCGATGCGGAAGCCGTCGACGCCCATCTTGATGAATCGCGAGTAGCATTCGACGATATATTGGCTCACGGCAGGGTTCTCCGTGTTGAGGTCAACGCAGTCGCCTGCAATCTGACCCCACCAGCGGGAATTGTCGTCCCAGTCGAACCATGCCTTATGGTGCCAGTAGTTGTGCACGTCGTGGTTCTTGTAGTCCGTGTTCTTCATCATGTTGAGGCGTGTGGCGTACTGGTCGGCCGGTTTCATCGAGGGGTAGTTTTCGGGGAGCATACCGCCTTCCGACTGAGGCACTACGAGCATCGAAGCGTTGATGTCGCCGAGGTCCTGCGAGTAGTCCTTCTTGAACATGCGGCAGAGGTAGTTCTCGCCGAAGTTGCCCGTATGCTGTATCACGATGTCGAGAATCAGCTTCATGCCGCGCTTGTGCACCTCGTCGATGAGCTCTTGGAAGGCCACGTCGGCATCGGCGTCGGTGGCGTTCTTGCCTACATAGCGGTGGTCGACTTTTGAGAAGTCCATGGCGTGATAGCCGTGGTAGTCGAGTCCGGAGCCGTTTTCAACCACAGGGGTAATCCACACGGCCGTGAATCCGAGGGCCTTGATGTAGTCGAGTTTGTTGATAAGGCCGCGGAAGTCGCCGCGCCATTCGGGGTCGTTGATGTTCTTTTCGCCGTCCCAGCAGTAGGTGTTGTTGGTGGGGTCGCCGTCGTAGAAACGGGTGGTCATCGCGAAGTAGATTGTCTCGTCGCGGAAGTCCGTACGATCGCCCACGAACGTTGCCGCCTGCGACATAAGAGCAGTGGAGGCCAAAAGAGACCCGCAGAGCAATTTCTTTACAGAATTCATGGTAAGTAGATAAGTAAGTTGATGATAATGTTGATATAAATCAACGCAAAATTAGTTAAAAATTTCGGATGTGAAAAAATTTAGACGAAAAAAGATTGAGGCATGTGTGAATTTTGAGATAAAATGCGGGCGGCGGCCTCGTCTCGCAAGGAGGAGGTCGCCGCCCGTGGGGGGGTGTCCGGACGCGTTTTCCGGCGTAGGATTACATTCTTACTTTTGAAGCGCTGTCGCCGCTGAGGCGGATATAGGTCTCGCCCGCGCGGGGAGCGGCCACGCGCATGCCCTGAAGGTTGAAGTACTCGGCCGGGGCGTCGGTGCCGTCGATAACGGCGCTGTTGATGCCGGAGATTATGCCGGTGCGGGAGTAGACGCCGCCGGGAGCGTAGTCGAAGCTGTCGGTCTGCAGGCCGGTGCCGTTGAGGCCGTCGTTGAAGATGAGCTTATAGGGCGATGCTTCGCGGGCGAGGGCGTCGTCGTATATGGTAAGGCTCCATGCAGGAGCACCGTCGACGATGGCGGGGGTCATCGCTGTGCCGGGCCAGGCGCCGAGGCCTTCGTAGTTGGGCTCGCCGCCCCACATATAGGCGTAGGGCTGTTCCCACGGGTTTGTGTCTTGGTCAATGAAGTATATCGTCGTCGAGAGCGTCTCTTTGGCGTAGGGCGGCAGGGGCGCGGCCTCGGTGGCGTCGCGTTCGGGTTCGGGAGCGGAGGGATTGGCGGCGAAGTCGCCGAACTGCGTCTTCAGCCATTCCGTCTTGGCCGCGAGTTTTGCGGAGGCGTCGCGCAGACGGCCTTCCATATCAGTGTTGTCGGCCACGGCCTGCGCGCCTTCAAAGTCGGGGCGCGGCGCGTCTTTCCAGCGCTTGCGGTCGGCCTGTGCGGCGGCCTTGATGCGGGCGGCGTAGGCGGCCATGTCGTCGTAGATGCCGTTGAAGCCATTGTTCATAAACCATAGCCACGTGTCGGCGAGGCGGCGGTTGAAGGCATCGTTGCACCGCATCGCCGGAATCCACGTAGCGCCGAAGCCGGTGGCATTGTAGAAGAATTGGTCGGACGGCCCGTTAAAGCCGTTTCCGCAGTCCCAGAGCGGGGAGAAATGCCATTTCTGACCTTCGCCACGGTCGCGGAAGAGGTAGGTCGAGCCGTGGTATGCCTCGGTGTGGGAGATGAGTTCTTCGACGATATAGTAGCGGACGGCGTCGTCCATGTCCATGTATTTCCAAAGCTCGTCGGACTTGTTGGCGTCGCCGACGGCGTCATTCATCGCCGTAAACTGGTCGGTGATAAAACGCTTCTGAAGGTCGGAGTATTCTTCGGGGGTGTCCCAAGTCACGCGGAGCATATCAATTACAGCCACGTCGGCGCATGTCTTTTCGGGCATGCGTATCTGATTTTCTTCGTCGTAGTTGTCGAGTTCGACAAGGTAGCCGCCGGAAACGATGGCCGGGTCGGATACGAGGTCGTCAAGCTCGGTGATATTTACGCGGTCAGCATCGACGCGTATGCTCTCCGTGAGGAAGTAGAGGCCGCGGTAGTCGCCGTTGATTACAACTTCTACGGGCTGTTGCCACGGAGTCCACGGCAGGCCGATGCGGCGTCCGAGATTGAAGCCCGTGAAGTTGCGGAGGTAGCCGAAGTTGTCGTCCGCGTGGGCGAGGATGGCGAAGTGTTTGCTTTTACTCAGGCCGAGGAGGCTTTGTTTTTTGCCCAGCTTCAGCTTGAAGGGCTTTTTGGCGAACGCCTTGCGCGTGTAGTTGCCGCGGGCTTTGATTTCGAGGGGGAGCGGGGCTTCTTTCGAGCCGATGCTTTCGGCGCCTTCGGCTTCGAGCCATTCGCAGCCGTTGAGGTCGAGCCAGTATTCGCCGGCGAAGTAGTTCTTGTGATCGAGATTGCGGTCGATGATTTCATTATCGAATTCGGTCTTGCTCTCGTCGGCGTATACGTTGATGAAAAGCACGGGGAGTGTGCCCGAAACGCCGGGCACCGTGGGTGTGGGCGTGGGTTCGGAGGGCGCCGGCTTGCCGTTTGCGGCCACCTGTAGGTAGGTGTCGCCGTCGGCGACGTAGCGGATTGTGAGGGTGACGTCGCGGAGATTGTCGGCGTGGAAGTTTTCGGTGTCATGTCGGGCAACGACTGTGGCTGCGTCGCTGATGACGAATGCGCCCGTGCCTTTGGCGTTTTCCGAGCCGTAGTTGATGGTCCAGTCTTCGTTCGAGATTTTGAATTCGCCGTCAAGCGAGGGCAGCGAGATGGTGTAGACGTCGGCCGTGCGCGTCATTTTGTATTCGTCAAGGAATTTCCAGTTTTCGGTCATCTTGCCGCATACATACATTTCGGGATAGCCGTTGCCGTCGGTCTCGGCGGCGAGGCTCGGTCCGGCGCATATTGCCGCGGCAATCGCTCCGATGATAAAGCGTTTGAGCTTCATGGTAATGAAAAACTTATTGTTTATTGAATGATTAAGGCTGAGAATCAGATTGCAAATATACAAAAAAACCGTCGACATCCAAAATGTGTCGACGGTTAAAGTCCGTAAAGGAGCGTATTCAGCGGGCGAAGGCGGCGGCGTAGGCGCGCATCTGCTTTACCATGGCCACGAGGCCGTTGGCTCGCGTGGGCGAGAGGTGCTCGCTGAGGCCTATTTCTTTGATGAACCGCAGGTCGGCCCCGAGGATTTCTTCGGGCGTGTGCCCGTTCAGCACGCTGATAAGGAGCGATATGATGCCTTTGACGATGATGGCGTCGGAGTCGGCCTGATAGACAACGAGCCCCTCGGGGGTCAGCTCACCGTCGAGCCATACGCGGCTCTGACACCCTTCGATCAGGCGGTCGGGGGTCTTTAGCGAAGCGTCGAAGGCCGGAAGCTGATTGCCGAGGTCGATTATCATGGCATAGCGGTCCATCCAGTCGTCAAGTTCGCTGAATTCGTCGATTATTTCCTGTTGCTTTTCGTCGATGCTCATTTTGATTTTTCTTTATATACAACGTTGAGAACGGTGCGCCCTACGGCTTCGAGGCTCTTTTTGTCGATGTTTTCGAGCCGGTCTTCGTGGGTGTGCCACGTGGGAGGGAAGTTGGCCGTCTCCTCGTTGATTGTTTCTATGATGTCGGCCGTGGGGATTCCGGCGCGACTGAGGAATATGTGGTCGTCGGTGACCGCACCCCCGGGACTGTTGATGAAAATGTTGCCGTAGCCGAGCGAAGCGGCTTCGGCCCAAATCTTTGCCGTGACGTTGGGGGCGTATTCGAGCGAGAACATCTCTTGATGGAAGCGGGCATTGCGTCCGCCTACCATGTCAAGGAGTATGCCGTAAACCGGGCGGACGGCGCCGTTGGCGTATGGCATGTGGTCGACCCAATACTGCGTGCCGAGACACCACGTGTCGGTCTTGTCGCCGAATCCGGCGGAGTTCCCGTAGTCCTCGGCGTCGACAAAGAGAAGGTCAACGCCGACTTCGGGGTCGCGAAGCTGGAAGTTGCGCGCTATTTCGAGTAGCACGCCCACGCCCGAGCCGCCGTCGTTGGCCCCCGGGATGGGGCGGTTGCGGCTGTCTTCGGAGCTTTCCATGTCGGCCCACGGGCGCGTGTCCCAGTGCGCCGCGAGGAGGATGCGGCGTGATTCGCCGGGCTTGT
Source organism: uncultured Muribaculaceae bacterium (assembly GCA_910584905.1). Lineage (GTDB taxonomy): Bacteria > Bacteroidota > Bacteroidia > Bacteroidales > Muribaculaceae > CAG-873. The sequence continues at coordinate 53,923 of CAJUCQ010000080.1, read as the reverse complement.
ATGAGGCGAGGATGTTGGTGATGGGCAGGACCTCGCCGGTAAAAGCCGTGACTTCGGCATCCTGAACGATAATCGTGTCGGCGGCGTAGGCCGCGAGCGTGCGGATGATGTAGTCGCGGCAGGCTTTGTGCCCCTCGCTCCCCGGAACTCGCGGACCGAAGCCCACTTGCCGCGCGATGTGCTCGTAGGCGCTGTCCGCGTGGAAATCGCCGATAATGCGCTCCGAGAGCGTCTGCGCGTTCTCGGACCCGTCGTTTGAGGACGCGCCCTCAGTGCGCTTGCCGTTGCACCCAAGCCCTGTAAAGGTCAGTGCAATCGTGAGGTATATGCCGAGCGTTTTCATGAGTCTTTTCCTGCTAATTTCCGCAAAGTTACAAAAAAGACACAATATAGTTGCTGAAAAGTTGTAAAAAAATCACAAAAACGTGACAGCCGCCTCAGAGCGGCCTTTGTGACGGCTTCTCAGTCCTTCAACCTCCCCGCCAAACGGCAAGAGGCTGCGTCGCGTGCAGCTCGAACTGATTCACGACACAGCCTCTTAAGCCTTGCGGGAGGGACTCGTCAGTCGATGATGTCGAATCCGGTGTATTTGCGGAGGCATTCGGGCACGACTATGCCTTCCGGGGTCTGGTTGTTCTCAAGCAGGGCGGCCATGATGCGCGGGAGTGCGAGAGCCGAGCCGTTGAGCGTGTGGCAGAGCTGAGGCTTCTTGTCCTCGCCGCGGAAACGACATTTGAGACGGTTGGCCTGATAGGTCTCGAAATTCGACACCGACGACACTTCGAGCCAGCGCTTCTGCGCCGCGGAGTACACCTCGAAGTCGAATGTAATTGCCGAAGTGAAGCTCATGTCGCCACCGCAGAGGCGAAGGATATGCCACGGCAGGCCCAGCTTTTCGAGCAGACCCTGAACGTGGTCTTTCATTTCTTCGAGCGCTGCATAGGAGTTTTCAGGCTTCTCGATGCGCACGATTTCCACTTTGTCGAACTGGTGCAGGCGGTTCAGGCCTCGCACGTCACGACCGTACGAACCGGCCTCGCGGCGGAAGCAGGCGGAGTAGGCGCAGTTCTTTATCGGGAGCTTATCCGCGGGGATGATTACATCGCGGTAGAGATTCGTCACGGGCACCTCCGCCGTGGGGATGAGATAGAGTCCGTCGACAGGGCAGAAATACATCTGACCCTCCTTGTCCGGGAGCTGACCCGTGCCGTAGCCGGAAGCTTCGTTTACGACATACGGCGGCTGCACCTCGAGGTAACCGGCCTTGGAGGCTTCGTCGAGGAAGAACTGGATGAGCGCGCGCTGGAGCTTCGCCCCCTTGCCGAGGTAAACGGGAAAGCCCGCGCCGGTGATTTTGACCCCGAGGTCGAAATCTATGAGATTATATTTCTTGGCGAGGTCCCAGTGGGCGAGGGCGTCGGCGGCGAGGTCGGGCATCGGACCGCCGATCTTCTCCACCACGTTGTCTTCGGCCGTGCGGCCTTCGGGAACCATCGCACACGGAAGGTTGGGGATATTGAGGAGTTCGGCGCGGATATCGCCTTCGGTGCGTGCGAGCTCGTCAGCGAGGGCTTTCTGCTCCTCTTTGAGCGTGGCTACCTGCGCTTTAGCAGCTTCTGCCTCGTCCTTTTGTCCGGCCTTCATGGCCCGCCCGATTGAGTCGCTCATCTTCTTGAGCTGCGAGGCGGCATTGTCGTTTTTGAGCTGGAGCTCGCGGCGGCGGTCGTCGAGAGCGATTACACGGGCTATGGCTTCCTTGCCGTCAAAGCCCTTCACGGCCAGACGAGCCACGACGAGCTCCGGGTCGGCCTTGATTTGTTGTATTGTCAGCATATCTGTGGATTGGATATTTCGGTTTGAATGTGCTTATTTCAGTAGCTCGCGCACCTTGGCCGAGATTGCGCGCCCGTCGGCGCGTCCGGCCAGAGCCTTCGTGGCCGCACCCATCACCTTGCCCATATCCGCGGCCGAGGTGGCGCCGACAGCGGCAATGATTTTGCGGAGTTCGGCTTCAAGCTCTTCTTCGCTGAGCGCTTTGGGCAGAAATTCCTCGATTACCGCAACCTCTGCAAGCTCGGTCTCCGCGAGCTCGGGGCGATTCTGCTCCGTATAGATGCGGGCGCTCTCGCGGCGCTGCTTGGCCATCTTGACGAGCACCTTCATGGCGGCTTCGTCTGAGAGCTCGCCTCCCGAGCCGGGGGCTGTCTTGGCTTCGATGAATTCTTTCTTGATGCCTCGGAGGGCCTGCAGGCGCAGTTTGTCCTTGGCGAGCATGGCGGCCTTGATGCCGCCTTCGACTTGCGTATATAAGTCCATAGCTATTTATGGTTTGTGGTTTTATCGTGGGCTTTCTTTGCCGGTGAGCATGGCGAAAAGACGCCGCATGCCTTCGGTGGCTGTGGCTTTGATGACCGTCACTCCCGGCGGAACGGGGGCCGGGCGAGGGTCGATGTAATAGACCGGCGTGCCGGGCCGGACGTATTGCAGGAGCGCAGCCGCCGGATAGACCGCAAGCGACGTGCCTATAATCACGAAGATGTCGGCTTGCGCGGCAAGCTCGGTTGCGGGTTCGAACATCGGCACCGCTTCCTGAAAGAAGACGATGTGCGGCCTCACGCGGTGACCGTCTATAACCGTGTCGGGCGTCGTCTCCAAGGCTTCGGGCCGCAGGCGGTAGACGAGGCTCTCGTCGTCGACAGCGCGGACCTTCATAAGCTCGCCGTGGAGATGCATCACCTTTGTCGAACCGGCGCGTTCGTGGAGGTCGTCGACGTTTTGAGTGATGACATACACGTCATAGCCTTCGTCCTCAAGGTCGCGAAGAAGCCGATGGGCCGCGTTGGGCTGAGCTTCGACGAGGGCCTTGCGGCGCTCGTTGTAGAAGCTGTGGACCAGCGCCGGGTTCCGGCGATAGCCGTCGGCGCTTGCCACGTCCATCACCGGATGTTGCTCCCAAAGCCCTCCGGCGTCGCGGAATGTTGAGATGCCGCTTTCGGCGCTGATACCCGCGCCGCTTGAAATGACAATTTTTTTCATCGGTCGTCGAGCGAGAACGGAATCACATTCGGTTTCTTGGGCTGTTCGGACTGTGTTGCCGGGCCGCTGGAGGCTGTCTTGACGGCCGCGGCAGTGCGTTTTCCGCGAAGGAAGGCAGGCGTCCGCTCCATTGCCTCGATGGCTTCGTCGCTGTCAAGCTGTTCGGCTTCGAGGATTATGTAGTTTTCGGTCTCCTTTTTGCGCCGCAGTTCGTCGAGCTTCTCGGTGCCGTAGTTCTGAATCACCTTTTCCGTCAGGTCAACGTCGCCCTGAGTCAGCTCCGGGGCTTTGGCACCCTGAATCACCTGCGCCTTTTCGCCGCCCTTGAGGTCGGCCGTGCCGTTGACGGTGATGTCGAATCCGGCGGCGAGGAGCGTGAACTTAACCTGATTTTCGAGCGAGTCGTCGAAGCCGTAACCCCAGATTACGTTCACCTCAAGGTTCATATCGCGGATAAACTGCGTGATTTCGTTGCTCTCCGCAGCCGTATATGGCGGGTCGATATTCCGCGAGAAATAGAAGGCGAAAAGAAGACGTTTTGACGAGTACACGTCGAAGTCGCGCATCAGCGGCGAGCGAAGGGCGTTCTGAATGGCCTTTGTCATGCGGTGTTCACCCTCGCCGTAGCCCACCGAAATGAGGGCCGTGACCCCGTCGCGGAGCGTCGTGTCGACGTCGCGCATATCGAGGTTGATCATGATGGGCGTGGTGATGATTTCGGAAATCGACCGCGCCGCAACCGTCAGAATATCGTCCGCCTTGGCGAAGGCGAGGCTGAACTCGAGGTCCGGGTATATTTCCGCCAGACGGTCGTTGTTGATTACCAGCAGCGCGTCGACATACCGGCCCAGCTCCTCGGCGCCGCGGAGGGCCATGCGGATTTTGGGCATCCCTTCGAAGAAGAAAGGAATCGTCACGATGCCCACTGTGAGGATGCCGCGTTCCTTGGCCGTGCGGGCCACTACGGGCGACGCTCCCGTGCCCGTGCCGCCACCCATGCCTGCGGTGACGAATACCATATTGGGCTTGGGCGTAAGCAGTTCCCGGATGTCTTCGATGCTCTCCTCGGCGGCGGCTTTCGCCACTTCAGGCTTGCCGCCGGCTCCGAGGCCCTCCGTGGTCTCGGGGCCGAGTAGCAACTTTGTGGGCACCGGCGACATTTCAAGCGCCTGCATGTCGGTGTTGGCTACGACAAACTGGATGTCATCGACATTCTGCGAGTACATGTGGTTAACAGCGTTCGAGCCGCCGCCGCCAACGCCGACCACGAGTATAAGGTGGTCGTGGTGCTTGGGCCCTCCGGCCGGAGTGCTGTTCTGATATTTCTGGAGATGTTCGTTGTCCATATGATGAGGGATGAGAGTGCTTGTGGTTCAAAAATCTGTGCGCCGCCGGGGCGCCCCTGATCATTCTTCGTTGAATGGAGGGCGGAAGTCCGTGTCGTCGGGCTCGTCGGGCATGCGGAGGAAATCGCCGATTTTGCGCGTGAGGTTGTCGAGACTTGTGCCTATCCCTGCGAAGGGGTTGCGCTTCTTCGTCGTTTTTTCGCCGGGGTCGTCCTCGAAGGGATCCTCCGACGGTGCGGGGTTGGGATCAGGCTCTTCGATATAATCGCCTACGCGGTCGTAGCCCTTCGGAGCTTCGTTGTGCTCTTCGATGCTTTCCGGCTCGTCGGGGTCGTCGGTGAGCACGTCCTCATCCTCGATTTCGCGCTCCTTGTTTTTGCGGCGCCCGAAGATTGAGCCGAATCTGCCGCCGTGGCGGTTTTCTTTGGCCTCGGGCTCATCGTCGACCTCGGCTTCGGGTTCCGGGTCGCGGGGCTGAGGCAAACGCTCGGGTGCCGCGGGAGCCGTCGGCGTGTGGTACTCGGGTTCGGGCTCCGGCTCGTGGAAGATTATGGTCGATTGCGGAGGCGTGTACAGGCAGTCGACAACCTTGGGCGAGCGCGCTCCGGCCCAGAGCAGGGCCACGATATCGATGTTGTCGCCGGTGCGGTCGAAGCTCGAATGAAATTCGACCACAGGCGGGATGCTGGCCGCGCGAACACTCATTTTGCTTTGCGCTCCGAGCACGTTGTCGAAGTTGCGCAGGCGCGCGCCGCCGCCCGTTAGGACTATGCCCGCGGCAAGCTCGTTGGCCTTATATCCGCTTTGCAGAATCTGGTGCACGATGTTGGCGGCGATTTCGCCTGCGCGCGCCTGAACGAAATTATTCACCTCCACAGCCGTGGCGTCGGATGCGGCGCTTCCGCTCTCGGGGAGGGCGGCGTTGCCGATAGAGGTCTTGAACTCCTCGGCCCGCTCCTCGGTGAGGCTCAGCCCGTTCATGAGGTCGCGGGTAATCGTGCGCGACCCCACGGGAAGCGTCGAGAGATAGCAGAGCGCCCCGTCTTTGTAGACAGACACCGTCACCGTCTCGGCGCCGAAGTCAATGAGCGCACACCCGAGCTGGCGTTCCGTGTCGGTCAGGACAAGGTCCGCGATAGCCGTGGCGCGCAGACGGTGGAATATACGGTCGCCGGTGATGCTTTCGAATTTCACGCGCTCGAGATTACGGCGCGTCTCCGGCGCGATGGCTATGAGCACGAAATCGCCGCGGAATTTTTGGCCGTAGTTTCCGACAGGCTTCGCCACGGCAACGTTGTTGACATAGAACGTCCGCGGAAGCACGGCTTCGATGGCCTTGGGCGTGATGACATCCTTCATGGCCTCCTGTTTGAGGCGGTTGACCGTGTCGGCCAGTATCTCCATGTCGCCCGGGAAGTTGAGCGTCCCGGTGGCCGGAATGGACCCCAGCGAGCGGCCGCCCACAGGCACCACAACGCCGACAATCTTGTTCGGAGCCACGGCGGGGTTGTTTTCAAGCTTACGGATTATTTCGTTAACGCCTGACGAGACCTCCTGCACATTCTGAATGCGTCCGTAGCGCACATTGTTCAGGGCCTTGATTTCTTCTACGGCCAGAACGGTGAGCACTCCGGAGGCGTCGACCGTGGCCACTCCTCCTTTGATTTTGGAGGAGGAAATTTCGATTGCTACTATGCTGCGGGGTTCCATGTTGTTATTGGGGGGAGTATGAGAGATTGTTGTAGAGGGGAGATATGCTTGTGGAGGGGGTTATCGGCCCGGTCCGGGCTTCGTCGCCGGAGAAGGGGCCGGGAGCTGTGGAAGGATTTTTTCTTCGTCGGCGAGGCCGTCGGCGACGGTCGTCGGGTCGGTCATGGTCTCGACGTCGTCGAATTCGTTGTAGACCAGCGAGTCTTCAAACACGGTGGCGAGCGCCGTTGGAGCGAGACGCCCTTTGCGCTTTGTGGCCACAACCCGCCCGCGCCATTTCACGGCAATCGTGTCGTACATCTCCCAGCCGCGATGAGGCACAACCTGAAGATAGAACGAGCGCAGACGCCTGAATTTGTCGTCGACGTCGGCCGTGTCGCCGAAGTTGATGACGTGGCCCACTATCGAGGGCACGATGATGATATTGCCGCCCGGCTGCTGTACCAGCGTCGACACAAGAGCCGAGAGGTCGGGGCGACGGGCGATATGGTCAAGAAGCGGAAGAAGGCGCGTGGCCGGATACACACTGTCAAAGTCCCCGAGCACCACCGGCACGTCGAGGTGATAGCGAGGGTCGGCGGAGATGCGTTTGCCCTGCGAATTGATATAGTACGAGCGCGAGCCCTTCTCGAATATCCGCGCCACGGGAGTCATCGGCACAACGTCGACGTGCACCTTGCCCGTGGTGCTGATCCATGCGTTGACGCTCTCTACCTTGTCCGATGAGCTCAGACGCTTTTCGAGGGCGTCAAGCCCGAAATCTCCGATGCGGCAGCGCCCAAGCGTGTCGGGGTCAAGACCGCATTCTCGGATGATGTCGGCCGGAGTGATGAAGTTGGTCATGAGCGTGTCGCTGACGCTTACGTCTATTCCGGGACGCAGATTGTCGCGCGAAGCCGAGTCAGCCGTAATCATCATGGCAAAACAGAGGTAGGCAAGCATGACTGCCGCCAGCACACACATCATTATGGAATTTCTGCTGATCATGACTTATTCGGCTTCCGGCGCTTTCACTCTTTTCCGATTGCCCGGGCAAGGGCCGCCGTGTATTGGTTGAGGTCGCCGGCGCCGGCTGTTAAAAGAATGTCAAAGTTACGCTTTTTTAGCGTATCTACAAAATTCTCTTTGGAAATCATCTCCTTGTCCTCGTTTTTCACGAGGTCGAATATTGTTTTGGAGCTGATTCCCGGGATAGGCTCTTCGCGCGCCGGATACAAGTCCACGAGGATTACGGAGTCTGCGGCCGAAAGGGCCTCGGCAAACTGCGGCGCGAAGTCGCGTGTGCGCGAATACAGGTGAGGCTGGAATGCCACAGTGAGCTTCCGCCCGGGAAAGAGCTTGCGCACCGAGGCTATCGAGTTGCGAAGTTCGTCGGGGTGGTGGGCGTAGTCGTCGATGATGGCCCGGTCGCCGGATTTTTCAGGTCGGAGATGGAACTGGAAGCGGCGTTCGACGCCCGGGTAGCTCGCCATAGCACGCCGTGCGAGTTCGGGAGTGAGCGTGCCCGTGAGCCACACGGCCCCGAGGGCGGCGATGGCGTTGTCGATGTTGATGTCGACAGGCACGCCGAGGTCGATGTCGGTGATTATGCCGCCGGGATGCACGAAGTCAAAGGTAATGCGCCCCTCGCCGTAGCGGATATTGGCGGCGTGGAAGTCGCCTTCAGTGCGCGAGAAGGTGTAGGTTTTCACGTCTTTGCCCGGACGAGGCACGAGCTTCATGCCCGTGTGCAGAAGGAGGTAGCCCCCGGGGCGGATAAGCTCCGTGAAGTGGGCGAAGCTTTCGAGATATGCCTCTTCCGTCCCGTAGATGTCGAGATGGTCCGGGTCGGTGGCGTTGATTACGGCCACATACGGGTTCAGCGTGTGGAACGAGCGGTCGTATTCGTCGGCTTCGATGACGCAGAAGGGCGACGTCGCGCTCAGAATAAGATTGCTGTTGTAACCGGCAAGGATGCCGCCGAGGAAGGCGTTGCAGCCCGTGTCGCCGCTGTGAAGAATGTGCGCGGCCATTGACGAGGTCGTCGTTTTGCCGTGCGTTCCGGCGAAGCAAAGTCCCTTGCTGTCGCGGGTGATTGCCCCGAGCACGGCCGAGCGCTTGGCCGGTTCAAAGCCCCTCTCTCGGAAAAAGCCGAGGATGCGGTTGTCGGCAGGGATGGCGGGAGTATACACCATGAGGGTATCCGACGGCGAGCGGAATGCTTCGGGAATGCTCTCGGGGATGTCGTCGTAGACAATGGCGACACCTTCCTTTTCAAGCTCGCGAGTCAGGGCCGAAGGCGTGCGGTCATAACCTGCCACGGCCTTCCCGAGCGATAAAAAATAGCGTTCGAGGGCCGCCATGCCGATGCCGCCGGCCCCTGCGAAATATACGTTGCGGATGTTCTTGATTTCCATATTCTGTTTTTCGCGCCGCATGCGGCGGCGCTGTGTCTTGCGGGTGCGTTATACGAGTCGGTCAATTTCGTCGACAATGCGCTCGTCGCTGTTTTCGAGAGCCATTTTGCGGATATTGCCTGCGAGAGCGGCGCGGGCGTCGGCGTCGGCCATGAGCCTCTCCACTTCCGGCCACAGCCGCTCGGGAGCATCTTTGTCGAGCACCATCGAGGCGGCGTCTTTGCTCACGAGGGCTTCGGCGTTCTTGCGCTGGTGGTCTTCGGCCACGTTGGGAGAAGGCACGAGGATTGTCGGCAGGCCCAGCAACTGGAGCTCGCTGATTGTACCGGCTCCGGCGCGGGCCACGACGAGGTCGGCCGCGCGGTAGGCCACGTCCATATCCGATATGAACATCGTGGCGCGGACGTCGGCGGGCTTTTTCGCCTCCATTACGGCCTCGCACCGCGCGCCGTCGCTTTTGCCGGTCTGCCACAGCAACTGGAAGCCGCCGGCGGCCACGGAGCCGTCGAGGGCATTGTCGATGATGGCCTGATTCACGGTGCGGGCGCCGAGGCTGCCGCCTACAACGAGCAGCAGGGGACGCGAAGAATCGAAGCCAAGCCGCTTTTTTGCCTCTTCGGCGCTGAGGGCGCAGTCGAGGAGTCCGGCCCGCACGGGATTGCCGGTAAGAACTATTTTTTCAGCCGGGAAGAAGCGGTCGAGTCCCGGATAGGCCACGCATATCCGGCCTGCGCCTGCGGCGAGCATCTTGTTGGTGACGCCGGGATAGGAGTTCTGTTCCTGAAGTAGCGTCGGCACTCCGGCTCGCTGGGCGGCCTTGAGAGTGGGGCCGCTGGCGTAGCCCCCCACCCCGACGGCGATGTCCGGACGAAATTCGCGGACGAGGCGGCGGGCCATACGCATGCTTTTGAACAGACGCCATGCCACGCGCACGTTGCGCCAAAGGTGTTTGCGGTCGAAGCCGCTCACCGGAAGACCCGTGATGCGGTAGCCTGCGGCGGGCACACGCTCCATCTCCATGCGCCCTTCGGCTCCGACGAAGAGGATTTCGGCATCGGGGTGACGGCGACGGATGGCCGCTGCGATTGAGAGTGCGGGGAAGATGTGGCCGCCGGTGCCACCTCCGCTGATGAGTACTTTCACTGTTTGCTATGCTGTTGTTGGCGGGTTTGACTGAATGCGGGGTTCAGCTCTCCTTGCGGAGAAGCGGATTGGTGCTCTGGAGCTTCTCGGGGAGGACGGACAGCTCCTGGCGCACGGCCACGGAATCGTTGTAGCGGGCCGCGTGGCGGCTTACGCTGAGCATCACGCCGAGGGCCAGCGACGTGGACAGAACGCACGTGCCACCCTTGGAGATGAGCGGCAGGGGCTGACCCGACACGGGCGCCGCTCCGGTGACGATAGCCATGTGGTAGAGCGCCTGAAACACGATGACAAAGGCGCATCCGATGACCATGATGCCGGGTAACGTCTGGCGGAAGTTCATCGTCAGATGGGCCGCGCGCCCGAGCAGCCAGAGATAGCTCAGCAGAAGCAGAAGCCCCACGAAAAGCCCGAGTTCTTCGACGATGATGGCAAAGATATAATCGGAGAATGCGAGAGGCAGGCGCGCGTTTTCGCGAGAGTTGCCCACACCGACGCCGAAGAGTCCGCCGTGGGCTTGGGCGATGAAGCTCATCTGCTCCTGTTTGTTGTCGTCCGTTATCTTCGCGAGATGTTTGTTCTTGGCGAAGAAGCGGTCGATGCGGGCCTTCCATGTCTTGCCGCGGGCGATGCCGGCGCGGACGCTGTCGGGGTTTTGCTTGTTCAGCTCATAGACGCGCATTTCCTGCGCCGTGAGCGGCTCGTCGGGTTGCTCGCGGGTCATGTATCCGATGAAGCAGATGCCTATGAGACACATCAGTCCGGCTCCGATGCCGAAGTGTTTCCACTCCACGCCCCCGACGAGCATCATCGACAGCCCGATGATGCCTACGAGAAGGGCATTGCTCAGGCCCTGAAGAATGAGGATGCCGCAACAGGCGCCGATGAACACAGTGCACCACACGAATCCCTGCCACGACACGCGCCCGCCGTTGCGGAGCTTCGAGCGTCCGAGAATCCATGCCACGCCGAGGGCGGCCGCAAGCTTGAGAAACTCCGCCGGCAGTACCGTGGCGAAGCCGAGGTCGATGGCGCGTTCGGCGCCGTTGATTTTAGTTCCGGCAAACTGCACGTAGAGCATGGCGAGGAAGCTCAGCGCTACGTAGAACGGAATCGCGGCATAGATGCGCCGGTAGTGGAAAAACTGGAGCGCGAGCATGAGCACGAGGCCGCCGCCGAGAAACATCACGTGGCGTTTGACCGGGCCGTAGATGTCCTCGTGGTTCACTTCCTGAATCGAGGCCGAGAAGAGTTCCACGACGGAAATGAGCACGATGAAGATGTAGATGCCCCAGATGTGTTTGTCGGTGCGGATTTTGGAGGTCAGTTTTCTGACGTCTTCGGCCGGACTGCGTCCCTGCGCGGGATCGGGGAGGATGGTGGCTGTGTCGTTCATGGTTTTCGTTGACGGGTTGAATGAGTTGATAAAGGGGTTAAAGGTTTTTTACGGCCTGCTTGAAGCGGCGGCCGCGGTCTTCGTAGCTTGTGAAGAGGTCGAAGCTCGCGCAGCAGGGCGAGAGGAGCACGGTGTCGCCCTCGGCGGCGAAGCTGCGCGCCGCCGCAACGGCCTCGTCGAGCGTGTGCGTGTCGGCAATCCGAGCCACTTCTCCGCTGAAGAAGTCGGTGATTTTACGGTTGTCGACGCCCATCGCCACAATGGCTTTCACGCGTTTGCGCACGAGGGGGAGAATCTCCGAGTAGTCGTTGCCTTTGTCTTTCCCTCCGAGGATCAGCACCGTCGGACCTGTCATGGCCTCAAGTGCGTAGTAGCAGGAGTTGACGTTGGTGGCCTTGGAGTCGTTGATCCAGCGCACGCCGTCGATGGTGGCAACGGGTTCGAGGCGGTGTTCGACTGGCTCGAAGTCGCTGAGTGCTTTGCGGATTGTATCCTTGCGGATATGCAGGAGCGAGGCGCTCAGCCCCGAGGCCATTGAGTTGTAGAGGTTGTGAAGGCCGTGGAGCGCGAGGTCGGCGCGCGGCATCTCAAGATGCTCGCCGGGGGTGTTGAGGATGAGGTTGTTCTCGGCGTCGACATAAGCCGCGCTGTCTTCTTCGAGCTTTTCGGCGAAGGGGAACATGCGGGCCTCGACGGTGATTTTTTCAAGCTGAGCATTGATGACGGGGTCGTCTTTCCAGTAGATGAAGGCGTCGGAGGGCGTCATGTTGCGCAGGATGCGGAACTTGGCCCGGACGTAGTTCTCCATCTTGTGGTCGTAGCGGTCGAGATGGTCGGGCGTGATGTTCATAATCACGGCGATATTGGCCTTGAAGTCGTACATGTTATCGAGCTGGAAGCTGCTCAGCTCGATTACATATACCTCATGCGGCTCGCGGGCCACCTGATAAGCGAGGCTGTAGCCCACGTTGCCGGCCAGCCCGACGTCAAGTCCGGCTTCGCGCAGGATGTGGTAGGTGAGGAGCGTTGTCGTGGTCTTGCCGTTGCTGCCGGTTATGCACACCATCTTGGCGTCGCCGGCGTAGCGCCCGGCAAATTCGATTTCGCTCACCACGGGGATGTGCTTGTCGGTGGCCGCGGCCACTATCGGCGCCGTGAGCGGGATGCCGGGGCTTTTGACGATTTCGTCGGCATTGAGAATGCGCTCCGGGGTGTGGCCGCCTTCTTCGTAGGGGATGCCTTCGGCCTCGAGGATGTCGCGGTAGTGTTGGGGGATGGTCGCGCTGTCGCTCAGGAACACGTCCATCCCGAGGTCTTTGGCGAGGATTGCGGCGCCGGTGCCGCTTTCGCCCGCGCCGAGGACTACGAGTCGTTTATCCATAGTCTTATATACTGTTTTGGAGAGGTTTGCTTATCTGATTTTCAGGGTCACGAATGTGATTACGGCCAGAATCATGCCGATAATCCAGAAGCGCATCACGATTTTGGATTCGGGAATGCGGTTCTTGGGGCGGTCGAAGAGCACGTTCTTGATGCTCCCGGCGTCATGCTGGTAATGGTGGTGGAGAGGAGTCATGCGAAGCACCCGCTTGCCGCCCGTAGCCTTGAAATAGGCCACCTGAACCATCACCGAGAGGTCTTCGAGGTAGAAGAGGAGGCAGAGGATAGGCAGGAGGAGCTCCTTGTGGATGAGGATGGCACACACGGCAATGATGCCGCCGAGTGTGAGCGAGCCGGTGTCGCCCATGAAGACGGTTGCAGGCGAGGCGTTGTACCACAGGAAGCCGACAAGCGCGCCGATGAATGCGGCCATGAACACCACGAGTTCGCCCGATTCCGGGACGTACATGATGTTGAGGTAGGCCGAGTAGATGAGGTTGCCGCCGAGATAGGCCATTGCCATCAGGGCCACTCCCGCGATTGCGCTGAGGCCCGAGCAAAGGCCGTCGAGGCCGTCGTTGAGATTGGCGCCGTTGCTGGTCCCGGCCACGAAGATGATGGACACGAGCAGGAACACAATCCATCCGCCGACTTCGGCGGCGTCCCCGCCCATCCATTCGGTGAGCCACGAGTAGTTGAAGTTGTTGTTCTTGACAAACGGTATGGTTGTCTGAGGGGACTTTACAACATTGCCCTCGTCGTAGATGACTTCTTCGACGCGGTTTGTCTCCCGGGAGATGACTTCGGAGTTCTCGACGATTACCATGTCGGGGTTGAGATACATCGTGGCCGCCACAATCACGCCTATGCCTACTTGGGCCACAATCTTGTATTTGCCCTTGAGGCCGTCTTTGTTGTGGTATTTCAGCTTCTTGTAGTCGTCCATGAAGCCGAGGGCACCGAGCCACACCGTGGTGAGGAGCATCAGCAGCATGTAGCCGTTGCCGAGGTTGCCCACAAGGATGCAGGGCACGAGGATGGAAAGCAGAATGATGATGCCGCCCATCGTGGGGGTCTTGCTTTTCACGGCTTCGCCCTCGATGCCGAGACGGCGGGCTTTTTCGGCAATCTGCATGGTGCGCAGACGGCGGATGATATAGCTGCCGAAGATGATTGCGATGAGCAGGCTCAGGACAAAAGCGAGGCCCGAGCGGAAGGTGAGGTAGCTCATCAGGCGCGCTCCGGGCACATTGGAGTCGGCAAGCGCCTCAAAGATTGTGTATAACATCGCTTACGGTTGGTGTTCGTTGTGGGTGGTGGACGGTTGTTCGGTGTGTGTGGATGGTCAGAGTTTGCAGCTTCCGATGCCGAGGGCCTGAGCTATTTCCTCGCGGTCGTCGAAGTGGCGTGTCTCGCCGCCGCAGATCTGATAGGTCTCGTGGCCTTTGCCTGCGATGAGGATAAGGTCGCCGGGAGCGGCCAATGCCGCGGCGGTGCGGATTGCCTCGCGGCGGTCGAGGTTGACGATGATGCGTGCGCGCATACAGGGGTCGGTGACTCCGGCGAGCATATCGTCGGCGATAGCCTTGGGGTCTTCGCTGCGGGGGTTGTCGGAGGTGATAACCACTACTTGCGAGAGGCGGGCGGCCACGGCGGCCATGAGGGGGCGCTTGCCTTTGTCGCGGTCGCCCCCGCAGCCGCACACGGTGATGATGCGGCCTTTGCCGGCCATTATCTCGTTGATGGTCGAGAGCACGTTTTCAAGGGCATCGGGCGTGTGGGCGTAGTCGACGATGGCCGTCACGCCCTGAGGCGAGCGGAATGGCTGGAAGCGTCCGGCCACGGGGGTCATGGCGCTGATAGCCTTGAGCACCTCGTCGGAGTCGAAGCCCGAGAGGATGCCGGCGCCGTAGACAGCCGCGAGGTTTGAGGCGTTGAAGCGCCCGACGAACATCGTCTCCACTTCCTTGCCGTTGAAATCGAGGAGCATTCCGTCGAGACGGTTTTCGACAACCTGCACGCGGAAGTCGGCGTCGTTGCGCAACGAGTATGTGGCCGTGGGCCGCGCCGCCGTGCTTTGCACCATGATGGGGCCGTTGGGGTCGTCGAGGTTGGTGAGGGCCCATGCACGCCCCGAGAGGCTGTCGAAAAAGCTCTTTTTGGCCTCAAGGTAGGCTTTGAAGGTCTTGTGGTAGTCGAGGTGGTCGCGCGTAAGGTTGGTGAATATGCCGCCGTCGAAGTCGAGACCGGCGATGCGGTGCTGGGCGGCGGCGTGAGAGCTGACCTCCATTGCGCAGAAGCTGCATCCGGCATCGACCATGCGGGCGAGGAGGGCCTGAAGCTTGAGGGGTCCGGGAGTGGTGTGCGTGGCCGGGACGATTTCGTCGGCGATGCGGTTCTCGACGGTCGAGAGGAGTCCGGCTTTCTCGCCCATTGCGGTGGCGAGCCGATAGAGGAGTGTGGCTATGGTGGTTTTGCCGTTGGTGCCCGTCACCCCCACGAGGGTGAGTGCGCGCGAGGGGTCGCCCCACCAGCGCGAGGCCAGCAGCCCGAGGGCTATGGAGCTGTTAGGCACAAGCACGAAGAACGCGCGAGAGAGGCGCGCCTCGTCGATAGCGGCGGGGATTTCCTCGCACACCACGGCGGCGGCGCCGCGGTCGATTGCGGAGGCTATATAGTCGTGGCCGTCGGAGGCCGTGCCGCGGACGGCCACGAACATGCCTCCGGGTTCTACGGCCCGGGAATCGTCGGTGAGGGCTGTCACAGTCTCCGGCTTCGTCCCTTTCAGGCCGTGGGTGCGGAGGCAGTCGAGCAATATGTCAAGTCGTTTCATAATATCGCGAGCGGGGGTTTTCGTTATTGCAGCTGGCGCAGCTTCAGGCGCACGGTTGTGCCGGGCGCGGCCGCGGAGCCGGGTGCGGGGTGCTGTTCCTCGACATAGCCTATGCCTTGGAAGGCTACGGCGTAGCCTGCTTCTTCAAGGCCGGCAAGGGCTTCGCGGAGGCCGACGCCGCGGACGTCGGGGACGGTCGAGCCGGTGCGGGCCGTCGATGCGTTGTCGGGGCGTATGATGGTCCGGGAAGTGCGGAGCTTGAGGTCGTTATGGAGCTGTGCGGACCTCCCGGCGTTGAACGATGCGTAAATTGTCGGCGTCGGGCCTACCGGCTTTTCGTCGGGCGAGGGCGTGAAAGCCGTTGATTCGGCAAAGAGGCCGCGGGAATAGAGTTTTCGGGCCACGTTGCGGACGACTTCTCCGGCCGAGCCTGCCGCGCCGCGGTATGCTCCGCGGGGGTCACTGACGACCACGATACACGTATAGCGGGGTTTTTCGTAGGGGAAGAACCCGCAGAAAGTCACGCGGTATCGCCCCTCGATATATCCGCCGGTGAAGGGTATTCCGGGGATGCGGCGTCCGAGGCTGTCGCGGGGTGCTTCTTTTGCGAGGCGGCAGGTGCCGGTTTTGCCGGCGATTTCAACAAGGGGGTCGCGCAGGCGCTTGGCGGTGCCGCCCTGTTCCCACACGACGTCGTGCATCATCAGGCGGAGGGCGGCGGCGTCTTCCGACGAGAGGATGCGGTCGCGGACGTATGTCACATCGAGCAGCGAGTCGGTGCCGTCGGCGAGGCGATGGCCTTTTACGAGCCTCGGACGCACGAAGCGTCCGTCGTTGGCGATGGCGTTGTAGAAAGCGCAGGTGTAGAGCGGCGGAATCTGCGTGGTGTAGCCGAATACCATGCGCGAGAGGTTGAGCCGCCCCCCGACGTTGTTCTGCAGTTTCGGGAAGTAGGGGATGCGTTCGCGGGCGATGCCGGTGTTGAAGCGGTCGAAGAAGCCCATTTCGGCGAGGTCGGCGCGGAAGCCGTTGGGGTTGTCCTCGTATTGCGGCATTGTCAGCCTGACCATGCCGATGTTCGAGGAGTATTCCATGAAGCGGCTGACGGGGAGCTGCGCGGGCGAATGCGTGTCGGATATCGGCTTGCGGCCGGCGTAGGCGTATGAGTGGCCGATGTTGTAGAGGCGGTCGAGAGGCTTTGCGAAGCCTTTGTTCAGGGCCACGGCCATCGTCATCACCTTCATCACCGAGCCGGGTTCGTAGGCGAGGACGGCGCGGTTCATGGCCTCGATGCATCGCGGGGTGGCCGATGTGGTGTCACGCTCAAGGTTGGAGATTGCCTTGATGTCGCCGGTGGCCGTCTCCATCAGGATAGCCGTGCCCCAGTCGGCGTTTGCTTTGATGAGCATGTCGCCGAGCTCGTATTCGAGGATATCCTGCATAGTGATGTCAATGGTGGTGATTAGGCTTGTGCCGTCGCGGGCGGGGATTTCGTCCCAGTAGCCTTCGCCGCGGGTGAACATGCGCTTTGTGCGTATTCCCGGGGTACCGTAGAGCAGGGTGTCGAGGGCTTTTTCGAGCCCGCTGACGCCGCGGATTTCGCGGTTGGGGAGCTCGCCCACGCGTCCGATGCTGAGGGCGGCCATATCGCCGTAGGGGTACGAGCGGCGTATGACGGGTTCGGCTTTGAGTCCGTGGAATGTGGCTTTGCGGTAGCCCCGGAAGAAGGGGAATGTGGTCTTGACCTTCTTCATCATGTCCTCGGGGACGGCCTTGAGCAGAAGGAACGAGCGCGAGCGCCGCTGCACGCTGTCGCGGAGCGGGCGCCGCAGGTGGTTTTCCCATTCGAGGCGGGTGCGTTGGGTGAAGTATTTTGCCAGCGAGTCGGCAAGGAGGGGGATGGAGTCGTGGTATTCGACGATTTTGAATCGCGGGGCGCGGAAGTCGATACGGAGGTCATAGTAGCTGAGGTTTGTGGCGAGAATGGAGCCGTCGCACGCGAGAATCTCGCCGCGCATAGGCGCTGAGCGGATGGTGTCGCTGAGGCGTGCGCGTCCTTTCTGTTCGTAGGCGGCACCATGGACCACGGTCGTGTCTATCAGTTTGACGACAATGGCGAGTGCTATCAGACCTATGAGGGCGAGCACGAGCACAAAGCGGCCGATGACCTTGAGGTGGCTGTAGCCGTTATTGTCGGGTTTCTTTGTCTGTCCGCTCATCGTTGAGGAGTGTGTGTGGTTGGTTATTCGGGTCGTGGGGGCTTGTCGTTCGCGGGGTCTAATCGGAGTATGGTATGGAGAGGGGGTATTGCTCGGGGATGACGAGGCCGAGGCCGAGGGAGTCGACGCAGTGTTGCATGGTCGATTCGCGTGTGAGGGTCATGTAGCGCGAGCGTTCGTGCTGTTTGTAGGTGCGCATTACCTCGATCTGGCGATTGAGGCTGCGGATGCGTTCCATCGACGTGACGCAGTCGAAGCGTATGGCTATGAATCCCACGCAGAAGATTATTACAAGTCCGGTGGCGAAAAAGTTCTCTTGAAAGAATTCGCTGGATATGCCGCGTCCTGTGACCATGTATCGCAGGCCTTTTTTGGCCCCGGATTTACATTTTCGGATGATTTTCATGTGATTGTGCGGTGGCTTGCTTCTGGATTGTGGAATCAGTCGGGATTTTTCACGGCAACGCGGAGTTTGGCGCTGCGGGAGCGGGGGTTGCGGAGGATTTCGTCTTCGCCGGGGACTATCGGTTTGTTTGTGAGGAGGCGCAGCGGCGAGTTTGTGCGTCCGAAAAAGTCTTTTTCAATTTCGCCGTCGAAGCGTCCCGAGCGCATGAAATTCTTTACAAGGCGGTCTTCGAGCGAGTGGTATGTGATGACGGCAAGTCGTCCGCCGGGCCGGAGCACGCTCAGGGCTTGCCGGAGGAATGACCGGAGGGCCTCCATCTCTCCGTTGACCTCGATTCGCAGGGCCTGAAACACCTGGGCGAGTTCTTTTTTCTCCTGCCGCGGGTTGATGTGCGGGCGGATTACGTCGAGGAGACGCCCTGTTGTATCGACGGGACTTTCCTTGCGTGCCTGCACGATTGCGCGGGCCATGCGTCGGCTTTGGCGCAACTCGCCGTAGAGGTAGAGGATTTCAGCGATGCGTTCTTCGGAGGCCGAGGCGAGGAGTGTCGCGGCCGAAACGGCCCCTTTGCGGTTCATGCGCATGTCGAGAGGCGCGTCGGCTCGGAAGCTGAATCCGCGGGCGGCGTCGTCGAAGTGGTGCGACGACACGCCGAGGTCGGCAAGGACGCCGTCAACGGCTTCGACGCCGTAGTAGCGAAGGAAATTGCCGAGGAAACGGAAGTTGCCGTAGACGGCGGTGAACCTTGGATCGGTGAAGGCGCGCTCTATGGCGTCGGAATCTTGGTCGAATGAATACAGCCGGCCTTCGGGGGCAAGACGCTCGACGATGGCGCGGCTGTGGCCGCCGCCGCCGAGGGTGGCGTCGACATAGATGCCCCGGGGCGCGATGTCAAGCGCCGAAAGAGCTTCCGGGAGCAGAGCCGGGATGTGGTAAACGTCCTCTTGCATAGTATGTTGGCGTGCGGGTCGGGCACGGCGGCCGCGACGGTGTGAAATTGCTTGTAAAGTTAGCGAAAATATCGCATAGGTTTACAAATATAAACTGTATTTTTTTCAACAAAAGCCCAAAAAGTTATCGACATGCCTTTTTAACATCTGACGAAATGCCGCGGCCCCGTCGGCGGCCGGTCTGCAAGTTGCGGTTTTCGCTGAGGCTTGCGGAACGTTTTCCGACAGAGTCCGCGGCACTTCATCCCGCAGAACCCGGATGTTTACAAATGCAAATTCAGAACATCTTCGACAGGGTATCCCCAAGATCCTGCGGGTTGTCCACGCGGGCGTGGATGTCGCCCTGACGGTTGATGACGAAGGTAGCGGGGAGTCCGCCCACGTTATAGGCGCTGAGAGGCGCCACCCCGTCGGTGGGAGCATTGTAGACGGTAATCCACGGGAGGTTGCGGGCGGCTTCCTTCCAAAGCACTTCGTCGCGGTCGAATGCTATCTGGAAAATTTCAAGGCCGCGGTCGTGGTATTTTTCGTATGCGTCGTTGAGAATCACGGAGTAGGCCGGGGAGAAGTCGCTTTGGTACGCCGTGAAACTCAGCACAATAACTTTGCCTTGAGAGGCGAGCTCGGCGAGCGAGTGCTTTTGGCCGCGGTCGTCGAAGCGCGTGATGTCGATTATGCCCGTGGCCGGCACTTCGATTGCCGGGCTTTCGCTTGTGACGGCCTTGCCCATGGCGAGGCGTCCCTCAAGATATACGGCCTTGACGGCATTGCCGCGGGGGTCGTCGGGACGGTTGGCGGCGAAGTTTTGGGCCACGGCGCCGTAGATGCGGTTGCCGAAAGGCTCTTTGGGGTTGAATACGGCTTTGCCGGCGATGCTTTTGTTGAGGATGTAGTAGGCGAGAATGCTTGTCGAGTCGGCTATTGCGGCCGAGCCGAGTTCGCGCCTGAGGGCGGGGTCGGAAGCCGCGGCCGCACCGAGGCGGGAAGTGGCGTCGGCGACGATAGAGTCGACGCGGCTCATTGCTTCGGCGAGCGGAGTGCCGGAGATTTTCGTGCCATCGACTTTTACGGCATCATTGCCGTCGACGGGGAAAAATACCGGAGCCGCAAGCCCTGCGCCGCTGAGGCGCATGATTTCCGGGTATGCCGCGGACTCGGATGATTTGTAGGAGAAGTGGCCCGAGGCGTCGGTGTCGATAGAGTCTACGGGATACCAGATGCCGTTATTGTAGCCTTCGACGGCTATGCGGGAGGGGCCTTGCGAGAGGGCTACGGTGCCTTCGACGCTCCATCCCTCGGGGCCCGAGCAGGATGCGCCGAGGGCGATGAGGGCGAGCGGGGCGATGAGGTGGCTTGTTTTCATGGCTTATTTGAAGTTTGCGGCGATGGCGTCGGCAATTTCTGCCATACGCTCGGAAGCCGGATGCAGTTTTTCTTTGCGGAAATCCATGTCGCTTTCTTTCGATATGGGCACGAGGTGGATATGGGCGTGGGGCACTTCGAGGCCAATCACGGCCGTGGCGATGCGTCGGCAGGGGACAGCTTTGGCCACGGCGGCGGCCACGCGTTTGGAGAAGAGCTGAAGGGCGGCGAATTCCGTGTCGGAGAGGTCGAAGATATAGTCGACCTCGCGTTTGGGCACGACGAGCGTGTGGCCTTCGGTCAGGGGGTTGATGTCGAGGAAGGCGTAGTGGGCTTCGTCCTCGGCAACCTTGTAAGAGGGGATTTCCCCGGCGATTATACGCGAAAAAATGCTTGCCATGATGCAGGGTGTGAGATGTCGGCGGCGGCGACGTGGGTCAGCAGCCGATTCCGATTTCGAGGATTTCAAACTTCACCTGTCCGGCGGGGATGGTGATTTCTACGATGTCGCCTTTCTTGTGTCCGAGAAGTCCGTGGGCGATGGGGGTGGACATGGCGATTTTTTTCTCGCGAAGGTTTGCCTCGGAGTCGGCCACGATGGTGTATTCAACTTCCATATTTGTGGCGAGATTACGGATTTTAACCTTGCTGAGCACCTGCACCTCGTCGGTCGAGAGCTTGCTTTCGTCGATGATTCGGGCGTTGGCCACGAGGTCTTTGAGCTGGGCAATCTTCATTTCAAGCATGCCTTGGGCTTCCTTGGCCGCATCGTATTCCGAATTTTCCGACAGGTCGCCTTTGTCGCGAGCTTCGGCGATTGCGGCCGAGATTTCGGGGCGCTTCACGCTTTCGAGGTAGGCTATTTCTTCCATTTTGCGGTCGTAGCCTTCTTTGGTCATATAGGTAATTGCCATAGTTTTCTTGATTTTTAAGTTTTTACAGGATATTAAAAAGAAAGAAACCCGGCCCGCTTCAGGCGGGCGAGTCCCCAAACAGGATTCATTAAGTCTTGCCATGCAAAGTTAAGGATAAAAGCGCGGAATGCGCGCGCCCGTCGAGTTAATCTATGTTAATGTCGCGCGAGCGGGGTTAGCCCCCTTCGGCGCGGCCGCGATTAATCGAGGCCGCACGATTCGCCGATTTGTATGAATTTATTAATACAAGCATATCACCACCCTCCCTGCCGATAATTCAAAGAATGGCTTAAATCAGCAAAACGATTGAAAATATCAGGAATATTTGCTAATTTTGCATATAGACTCACGCCGTGCGTCTTCCAAGAGTGGAAGCGAGGCGGGAGGAAATAATAATAAAAGGCGTTTACTCGCGCTTTATTCTTGGGTACTGAAATGTGGCAATTTCTTTTAATCCATCAAGAATGAAGTGGTGATAGACGCCCACGGGTATGTATTTACCTATCCGGGCTCATTCTATGCCTTAACCGGCATGGAGTGGGTTTGGGGTATCTGCATAGGCGTGGGTCTCTGTGACACTCATTCATGGATAAGGTAGCCACAACCGCAGTACCAGAATGAGCAACGGTACAGTTACCCACCCTTTTTTTGTTCCATCCGTCGCAGAGGGGTATTGGCGACAATTTGGCCAGTCGCCATGAACAAGACTGAACTTGCTCGAAAGATACAAACCCTTGAGGCGTTGAACAACGAGGAAAAAACGGCGTTACTCGAACTCATCCGTGGTCATAAGAAATACGGGCTTGTATGGGAAGATAAGCCCGAAGATATTGAGGATCGACTTCGGGAGGACCTCCCTATACTCGTCGAGCGCAATGACGATAAAGTCCACCCTATTATATCGGAAAATCCCGACGCACCAAATCATCTCATAATCGAGGGCGACAACCTCGCCGCCCTAACGGAGCTATCATATACCCACGCCGGCAAGATAGATGTAATCTACATCGACCCGCCATATAATACAGGTCATAAAGATTTTGCCTATAATGATTCATATGTTGATTCAGAAGATGAATATAGGCACTCAAAATGGCTTTATTTTATGGCTAAACGCCTTAAAATTGCCAAATCTTTATTGAAAGACTCCGGAGTTATTTTTATATCTATTGATGATAACGAACAAGCTCAACTAAAAATGCTTTGTATGGAAATTTTCGGTCAACGAAATTTCTTACAACAAATCATAGTTGAAAGTAACCCACGTGGCTCTCAATCAAGTAAATACTTTGCTAATACACATGAATATCTACTTGTTTTCTCCAAAATCCCAAACCCTAATATTACCTTTGGACACCAAAAAGGCGAAGATGCACTTTCTGAATATCCTTTTGAAGATGAGAAAGGGCGTTACCGTTTGTTAGGTCTTCGCCAAAGAGGTGGAGCTTGGAGAAAAGAGGATAGACCAATGCTCCATTATCCTATATATATTAATCCTGATACAAGGGAGGTTTCTCTTACCCCTTCAGCAGATTATTCTATCGAAGTTATTCCTCAACGTCCATCAGGAGAACTCGGGCGATGGACTTGGAGTCCACAAAAGCTAACTAAACAAAAGGGCGAAATTGTTGGAGTTAAGGTTAACGAGGGTACTGATAAAGAAAAATGGGATATTGCAAGAAAGAATTATCTCGCCATAGAATCGGGTGAACTTCGTACAACCAAGGTTAAAAGTCTTTGGATTGAAAAAGAAATCAATTACCAAAATGGAGGTACAGAAGTAAAAGAGATTATCGGAGATGGACTTTTTGCATATCCTAAACCTCTGTTCCTTCTGCGAAAGATTATTTCGTGTTGTACAAATAAAGATTCAATAATTCTTGATTTTTTTGCCGGGTCTGGTACAACCCTTCATGCAACAATGCAAACTAATCAAGAATTAGGAGGTAATCGTACTTGTATTCTTTGCACCAACAATGAAAACGGCATCTGCGAGAATGTGACCTACGAGCGCAACAAGCGTGTTATCGAAGGCTATACGAAACCGAACGGCGAGGAGGTTGCCGGTCTTGCCGACAACAATCTCCGCTACTATCGCACTGAATTTTTGCCTCGCGAGCGCTCGGTGAAAAATATGCGAGAACTCGTTCAGACGTCAACGGGTTTGCTTTGCATCAAAAACGACCTCTACACGGAAGCTCCGTTTGGAGGCCGCAAGATAAACCCCAAGTACGCGCGCTACTTTGCTTCGCACGATTCCGGCTGCACTCGGGTAAGCGCGAAGCAAGCTTCGGCTTCCCACTCATTGGCACGGAATGTCGAGCGTGGCGGACATCGTATGCTCGTAATCTACGAGGAGAGGGCGATACCGTTTATCGCCGACATTATCAAGACTATGCCTGCGGGCGGGAAAATCAAGGTATATGTTTTCTCGCACGGGAGCTACGCCTACGATGATGAATTTGCCGAAGTTGCCGACCGAGTAGAGCTGTGCGCTCTTCCGCAGGCCATCTACAATGCTTACCAAAAAGTACTGCCGAAGCGCAAACCCAAATTCCTCGTCAATGATTTGGCGGAAGAAACCGAGGCTGCCGACGCAGAGCTTATAGACGAAGGCTCTTTATTTTCAGATAAGAAAGGAGGCAAGGAATGAAACAGTTAAGCTATCAGCAGAAAGCCGTCGACGAACTTGTTAACAAGACCATAGACCTGCTGGGCCTGCGCGGCAAGCGCCACACGCTCGTATTCAAGTCGCCCACAGGCTCGGGCAAAACCGTTATGGCATCGGAAATGCTTATGCGACTCAATCAGGAACTGGCCGAGCGCCCCGATGCTCCATGCACCGAAGCAGCATATATTTGGATTGCGCCGAATAAACTGCATGAACAATGCTACTTCAAGATGAAGAACTTTTTCACGGAGAACTGCGCCTTGCGTCCTGTCATTTATGATGAACTCGACCACTCAGCCGACGGCTTCATCAAGCCGGGCGAAATTCTCTTTGTCAACTGGGAGAGCATCAACAAGGACAAGAACCTGATGGTGCGCGAAACCGAAAACTCGGCCTCGCTCTATGATATTACTCGCCGCACACAAGACGATAACGGCATAGCTATCGTAGTTGTGATCGACGAAGAACATATGTTTGGCGGCAAGAACGCCAAGAAGTCGGAAAAGGTGCTCGCCACGATTCAGCCAAAGGTTGAAATCCGCGTGTCGGCGACACCGTTACCGAGAGACGGTCAGCGTGTTGAGGTGCCGCGCGAAAAGGTCATTGAAGAAGAAATGATTAAAGAGAACATCGTCCTCAATCCGGCTCTCGACTTCAAAGATCCTCACGGCTCGCTCAATCAGCACCTCATTTGGCTCGCCATGCAAAAGCGCGAAGAACTCGCCAAAGCCTATAAGGCTCTTGGCGCAGACATCAATCCGCTTCTGCTGATTCAGCTCCCCAACGATACGAGCGAAAACCTCACCGCCGACGACACGAAAGTCAAGGACGAGGTTATAGCCACGCTCGATGCCTACGGCGTGAACACCGCCAACGGCAAACTCGCCATATGGCTGTCGGGCGAAAAGACCGATAACCTCGACACGATAGACCGCCCGAACGACCCCACCGATGTGTTGCTTTTCAAGCAGGCCATCGCCCTCGGCTGGGATTGCCCCCGCGCGGCGGTGCTTCTCATCTTCCGAAAGATTGAAAGCTTCCAATTCTCGGCGCAGACCGTCGGGCGAATACTCCGAATGCCGGAGCAAAAGTATTACACCGACCAACGGCTTAATCAGGGCTACGTCTATACGAACCTCTCGAAAGATATAATCGAAATAGTCAAGGACGATATGGACTATCTCGCCTCGAACATAATGGCCGAACGCCGCGAGGGCATCACCAATATCGTCCTTGATTCGGAATACAACGAGCGACTTTCTACTGACCGAAACCGCCTCGGCACTGACTTCAAGGAGCTTTTGAAGGAAACTTTTATTGCCGAGTGGGGGCTTGAAACCGGGCAGTCGCTGCTATTCACCGAGGATATGCTTTTCGGCGAGGGCGAACCTGCCGAAGCAGACGGCAATGTGACAAGCGAAACCCGCCGCAACCGCCAAACCGCCATGAATCGGCAAGGCATCGATTTCGATGTCAAGACCTTAAGCACCGACATTGTCAAAGACCTTGATATGACGGGTGAGGCGGGCACAAAGATTGTCAACAGCAAAGCCTCATACATAAACAATGCGGCCGACCTTACGGCTATGTATCTTGCGTTCTGCAAACGCCTTATCGGCAACGACTACGAACAGCGCAGCGTCAAGACGCTCGGAGGCGCGCTCAAAGAGGTTATGGAAGAGGTGTTTGAGGTGTTCGAGTATGATGCCATGAAGATTATCCTCTCCAATGACGATGTGCATCATAACCGCTCGAAGTTCGAGCGTCTTGTCGCAACGGCCATTGAGAGATACACCGAGCGGCTGCGCATGCGTCAGGCCGCGGCCAAACTGCGTGGCTTCAAGCACTTCGACTGGATTGTGCCGGCCGAACGCGCGTACACGGCAGAGAATCATACGGAGCGTCCGAACGTCAAGTTCCACGCCCTTCTTCCGTTCTTGGAATACAGCGGACCAAATGCATCAACGCCCGAACATGATTTTGCAGATTTCCTTGACAAAAACAATAATGCGATAGACTGGTGGTATAAGAACGGCGATAAGGGCAAAGCCCATTACGCCATCAGCTACATCAATTCACGCGGCGAAAAGGCGTTGTTTTATGTCGATTTCATTATCCGCATGCGCAGCGGCGATATTTTCCTTTTCGACACAAAAACGGAACAAAGCGAACACGAGGCTTCCTACAAGCATAACGCCCTGTGGGAGTATATGCAGCGCCCCGAAAACAAGGGCAAGAAGCTTCGCGGCGGTATCATCATACGCGATGCCTTCGGCAACTGGGTCTATTCTCCGGCACCGCTCGACCTGAGGCTCGGCACATCCGATACGACCGCATGGAAGATATTCGACCCTCAGCAATACAAGCTTCCTTAAGGCGCATGGATTGCGGCCGGGGGGAATTATGCGCGTTTTTTTGCACTTTTTTGGGGGTTTTGACGCGGGAAATCGTTATTTTTGCATTCTGAAACTTGTCCCACGGCTAAAATCGACTGTTTATGCCCGCTTCTATCCTCGAAAAAACGCCCGGAGGCACGGATTGCCGCGCCGATGCCTGCGTGATAATCCCCATGTACAACGAATGCGAGAATGCTTCGGCCATCATCGACGCGGTGATGGAATTGCCCGTGGCGTTCGACGTCCTCGTCATTGACGACGCGTCTCCCGACGGCACCGCCGATATCGTGCGCGAAAAAATGAAGCAGTATCCCGGACGCGTGGACATGATTGAGCGCCAAGGCAAACTCGGCCTCGGCACTGCCTATATCACAGGCTTCAAGCACTGCCTGAAGGCGGGCTATGAATTTATCTGCGAGATGGACGCCGACTTCTCCCACAACCCCAAAGACCTGCTGAAGCTGCGCTCGGCCTGCATCGACGACGGAGCGGACCTCGCCGTGGGTTCGCGCTACGTCAGCGGCGTGAACGTGGTGAACTGGCCGATGGGCCGCGTGCTTATGAGCTTTTACGCTTCGAAATATGTGCGGCTCATCACACGTATGCCCGTGCACGACACTACGGCCGGATTCGTATGCTACCGCCGTCGGGTGCTTGAGGCCCTGCCGCTGGACAAAATCAAATTCAAGGGCTACGCGTTCCAGATTGAAATGAAATTCACGGCCTTCAAATACGGATTCAAGGTGGTGGAGGTGCCTATCATTTTCATAAACCGCGTGCTGGGGACGAGCAAAATGAGTTCCGGCATTTTCGGCGAGGCCGTTTTCGGCGTGATTCGCCTCAAGTGGAACAGTTTCTTCACCAAATTTCCCGACTATTCCAAGCAATGAGCACCACCCTCATACATAACGGGCGCCTAATCGGCGCCGACGGGGTGCCCGCTCCGGGCTGGGTGCTCATCGACGGGGAGCGCATCGCCGCCTGCGGCACGGGCGAAGCAGCCCCTGCCGGAGCCGACACATGCGTCGACGCCCGCGGGGCGCTCATCCTCCCCGGGATGATTGACGCCCACGTCCACTTTCGCGAGCCCGGGCTTACCCACAAGGCCACGATAGCCTCCGAAAGCCGGGCCGCCGTGCTCGGGGGCGTCACCTCCTACATGGAGATGCCCAACACCGTTCCGCCCACGACCACACTGCGCGCCGTCGCCGACAAGCAGGCCATCGCCGCGCGTGACTCCGCGGCCAACTACGCCTTCTTCCTCGGGGCCTCGGAGACAAATATCGGCGAAATCGCCGCGCTCGACCCGCGCGAGATTCCCGGCGTCAAGCTCTTTATAGGCTCATCGACGGGAAACATGGCCGTAAACTCCCCGGAGGCGCTTGAGGCGGTTTTCAGCACCGCACGCGTCCCCGTGATGGTCCACGCCGAAGACGACAGCATAATCGCCGCCAACGCCGCCGCTGCGCGCGAGAAATACGGGAATGACGTGCCCGTAGGCGAGCATCCCTCCATCCGCTCGGCCGAGGCCTGCCTCTCAGCGGCCAAGCGCGCCATATCCCTCGCCAAAGCCCACGGCCGACGCCTCCATATAGCCCACCTCACCACCGCGGCCGAAACGGAGCTTATCCGCGGCGAAGAACTCGTCACGGCCGAAGCCACGCCCCTGCACCTCCTCTTCGACAGCGGCGACTACGCCGCGCTCGGCTCGCGCATCAAGGTCAACCCCGCGGTAAAAAGTCGGGCCGACCGCGAGGCACTCCGCGCCGCCGTCGCCGACGGCAGAATCGCGGCCATCGGCTCGGACCACGCCCCGCACCTCGCCGACGAAAAGCGCGGAGGCTCGCTGAAAGCCGCCTCGGGAGCACCCTCGGTACAGTTCGCCCTCCCGGTGCTGCTCGGGTTGTTTCCGCCGGCTATCGTGCAGGCGCGCTACTCGGCCGCTCCCGCGGCCTTGTTCGACATCCGCCACCGCGGCGCCATAGCTCCCGGCAACTACGCCGACATCGTGCTCGTGGACGAATGCGCGCCCTACACCGTCGGCGACGCCGACTCGGCATCGCCCTGCGGCTGGACCCCCTTCGCCGGAGTGAGCCTCCGCCATCGCGTCCGCGACGTGTGGGTAAACGGCACACTCACCGTCAGCGACGGTCGGCTCACGGGCCTCACCGGCGCCAAGCCCCTGCGATTCGACCGCCCCGCAGACCCCGAAAAGACAGCCTGACACACACCCTAAACCGCCTCAAGATGAAACCGGAAGTACGCCCCAAAAAAGCCCTCGGACAACATTTTCTCACCGACCTCGGCGTGGCCGAGCGCATCGCCGCCACCCTTGACGACTACACGGCCGAGCCTGTCCTCGAAATAGGACCGGGCATGGGCGTGCTCACGCGCTTCCTCCTTCCGCGCCACGGCGGCGGCCGCCTTGCCGTGGCCGAAATCGACCGGGAAAGCGTCGACTACCTCAGGCGCAATTTTCCCGAATTCGCCGACGACGCGAGCGCCGACCGCATCATCGAAGGCGACTTCCTGCAGATGGACCTCGACGCCATCTTCCCCGGCGACGGCCCATTCTGCGTCATCGGCAACTACCCCTACAACATATCGTCGCAAATATTCTTTAAGGTCCTCGACTACAAAGACCGCATCGTCTGCTGCTCGGGGATGCTCCAGAAAGAAGTGGCCGAGCGCATCGCCGCCGGCCCGGGCACGAAAGCCCGAGGCATCCTCAGCGTGCTCCTTCAGGCATGGTACGACGTCGAATATCTCTTTACCGTCGACGAACACGTGTTCTGCCCGCCGCCCAAGGTCAAAAGCGGCGTAATCCGCCTGCGCCGCAACGGCGTCACCGACCTCGGCTGCGACGAGCGCCTATTCAAGACCATCGTCAAGGCCACATTCGGCCAGCGACGCAAAACCATCCGCAATTCCCTTAAATCGCTCCTCGCCCCCGGAGCCGTGCTCCCCGACAGCCCCCTTCTGTCCCTCCGGCCCGAACAGCTGAGCGTAGCGCAGTTTGTCGAACTCACCCTCCTGACCGCACCCCTGCGATGAAAGAATATACTCCCGAATTTATCGAGCAGCTTCAGGACATTATCAAGGAGGACCGCCGCGAAGAGGCCGTCAACTCCCTGCGCGACCTCCATCCAGCCGACATCGCCGAGCTCTTCAAAGACCTCGACGTCGAGGAAAGCGAGTATCTATACCGCCTCCTGGACGAGGAGAAGGCCGCCGACGTGCTCATGGAGCTTGACGAGGACGACCGCCGCAAGCTCCTCAGCGACATGCCCGCCGAGGAAATCGCAAAGCAAATCGACCACCTCGACACGGACGACGCCGTGGACCTCATCCAGACCCTCGACGAAGACGAGCGCGACGAAATCCTCTCGCACATCGACGACGTAGAGCAGGCCGGCGACATCATCGACCTCCTGAAATACGACGAAGACACCGCCGGCGGCCTTATGGGCACGGAGATGATTGTCGTTAACGAAAACTGGTCGATGCCCGAGACCATCAAGCAGATGCGAATGCAGGCCGAGGACATGGACGAGATATACTACGTCTACGTTGTCGACAACGATTCGAAGCTGAAAGGCGTGCTCCCGCTCAAGGAGCTTATAACCCACCCCTCCGTGTCGAAAATCAAACACGTCATGGAGACCGACCCCGTGAGCGTCCGCGCCGAGACTCCCATCGACGAAGTGGCCCTCGACTTCGAGAAATACGACCTCGTGGCAATGCCCGTGGTTGACTCCATAGGACGCCTGCTGGGACGCATCACCGTCGATGACGTGATGGATCAGGTGCGCGAATCAAGCGAACGCGACTATCAGCTCGCTTCGGGTATCTCGTCCGACGTGGACGCCGACGACTCGATTTTCGCTCAGGTCAAGGCGCGCATTCCGTGGCTTCTGATAGGCATCGCCTCAGGCATCCTGTCGTCGCTCATTCTCGGCAACTTCGAAGTCCAGCTCCACGCCGTCACGGCGCTTGCGCTCTTCATCCCCATCATCGGCGGAACGGGCGGTAACGTCGGCGTCCAATCGTCGGCAATCGTCGTGCAGGGCCTCGCCAACGGCTCGCTCGAAATCAAACAATTCGCCTCTCAGCTCGGCAAAGAAGTGCTTATCGGGCTCCTCAACGCTTCGATAATCGCCGCCGTAATTCTGGTGTATAATCTCATCATGCTCCCCGAAAACCTCGCCGTGACGCTCTCGGTGGCGGTTTCGCTCTTCGCGGTGGTGATGTTCGCATCCATTCTCGGCACCGTCATCCCCCTCACGCTCGAAAAACTCAAAATCAATCCGGCCCTTGCCACAGGCCCCTTCATTCAGATATCCAACGATATCGTGGGGCTTATAATCTACGTGAACATAGCCACGGCCTTCCTGCGATTCTTCTCCCCGGGGCTGATATGACGCCCCGCTGCAGGCTCACTCCAAGGCAAGGAGCGTAAGATGCGCCGCCGGCGACTCCAGATCGCATTCGGCGACGATGCGCGCCCGGCGTCCGCACACCTGCGGAGGCTCCGCCGTCATCGCGCCACGGAAATCACAAGCCTCGGGCGACGGGCAGAGCTTATAGAGAGCCTCTTTTACGGTCCATGCCCGCAGAAGGTCAGCCTCGCCGTCGAAGGCCTCGATTTCGGCTTCTGAAAACACACGCGTAGCCACGCGCTTCAACTGCGCGCGGGGTTCTTCTATATCTATTCCTATAGCAAATGGAGCAAGCGCCAGCGCCGCGTAAGCAGGCGAATGGCTCACGGACACGCATAGCTCGGGGCGCCCCTCGACGTAAGGCGCGCCGTCGGACCTGTGGGCCATCACGGCCGAGGCATCCAAGGCGTAGGCAAGCAGACAACCCACGGCCTCACGCTCGCGGTTGCGGCGCTCTTCGCGGGGGCCGCCGTCAAGACGGCATACCAGCAGACGCACTCCGCCCACCGTGCGGTCGAGCACGAGGCGCTCAGCGAAGGTGTTCGAGAAGGGTTCGGGCATCGTCTGCAAGCAATTGAACAAGAGGGCGGATTGAGTCGGCATTGTTTCCGGGATTTCTGAGGACGGCGGCTCCGCTGACAATACGCCCGTCGGCCGAGGCGGCAAGAATCTGCACCGGCGTCGTAAGCCCGGCCTGAGTGCTCCGCACCAGCAGGCACACCCAAGGCCCGGAATGAAACTCCTCGGCCGTGGCGGGTGCGTCGCCGAGATTGAGGGCCATGCGCTTGCGGCGGTTGGCCACAGCCTCGGCCGGCGACTCGGGATGCACAACGCTCAGATGAATCGTAGCCCCGAGCCCTGCCGGATATTCGATATCGGCCCATCCCGCCCTGAGGGAGTCGCGGCGGAAAGAAGCGGCTCGGTTCACCGTCACGGCCACGCCGTCGAGCATCTCGACGCGCCCCGCAGTATCGGCCTCGACGGCGATGCGGGGATAAGCCGTGCGCTTGGGGCGGGCGGCATCATCTCCGCCACAACCCGCGAGGACGGCGGCAAGCGCGGCGCAAAGACAGGCTTTCCTCATCGTCGTTCACTCATGCTGCACGTCGGGCATGACCTTGACGCGCACTTCGTTGATACGGTGGTCGGAGACGTCGAGCACGAGGAAACGGCAACGCCCGTAGACAAGAGGCTCCTTGTTGGCGGGGAAATCGCCTTTGATGGCCAGCAACATGCCCGCAAGGGTCTCAGCATCCTCAGTCACCTCCTCGTAGTCGTCGGCGTTAAGGTCGGTGACACGGAAGAAATCGGTCAGCAACGTGCGTCCCTCGAACACATACGTGTCGTTCGGCAGGCGGCGATAGGTATGGTCGGGTTCGTCGTACTCGTCGTCGATATCGCCCACAATCTCTTCGAGCACATCCTCAAGGGTCACAAGCCCCTGCGTGCCGCCGAACTCGTCGACAACAATGGCGAGGTGAATCTTGAGCTTGCGGAAATCCTCAAGGAGGTCGTCGATCATGCGGCTTTCGGGCACAAAATAAGGCTTGCGCAGAAGGCTCTTCCAGTCGAAGTCGGAATCGGCCGGAGTCTCCACATAGGGCAGCAGGTCGCGGGCATAGAGCACGCCGACAATATCATCCTGATTTGTCTCATAGACAGGCAGGCGCGAAAACCCGCTGTCGATGACCGTCTTCATCACCTCGGCGAAGCTCATGTGGATTTCAAGGCCCGTGATTGACGTGCGCGGAGTCATCACCTCCGAGGCCGTTGTGTCGCCGAAACGGAGGATACCTTCGAGCATCTCCTTGTCGTCCTCGGATGCGCCCTGTGTGATTTCGAGAGCCTGCGAAAGCTCGTCGGCTGTGATGTCGCGCGGTTTTTTGGTGACCACGCGGTTGACGATGGCAGTCGAGCGCACGAGCAGCCCCGACACGGGCGAGCATATCTTCATCGTGGCCGAAATCCCCCCGAGGGCGAATGCCGCCCACTTCATGCGGTTGTTGTTGGAGTAAAGCTTGGGGAGAATCTCACCGAAAAGCAGGATGAGAAACGTAAGAATCACCGTCTGCAACACGAAGCTCAGCACGGGGCTCATGCCGTCGAACACGGGGCCGAGGGCGAAGTTGCAGAGGACTACGATGGTGACGTTGACGAGATTGTTGGCTATAAGAATCGTGGCCAGCAGCTTCTCGGGCTTCTCAAGCATGCGCCTGATAGCCGCGCCTTTGTCGCCGCGAGTCTCCTCAAGTTCTTCGAGATCCTGAGGCGTAAGTGAAAAATATGCAATCTCGCTGCCGCTGACAAAACCTGACGCGACAAGACAAAGAAGGGCCAGAACGAGCGCCGTAATCTGCCCGCCGCTGAATGAAGCGGCGGCTTCAGGCGCGATAAATGTAAGCAGGGCCTCTATGGCCGGAAGGGGGTCGACTATGTCCAAAATAAAATCCGGGTCCTATACTCCCGGCGCTAAAGGGTTATTTATCGGAAAGCATGTATCCGATGCCCGTGCGGTTGACGAGACAGCCGCCGGCATCGCCCATCTTCTTTCGCAGACGGGATATGTTTGTGTCGACAATACGGTCGTTGATACCGGCCTCGCCGTTCCACACTTTTGCGTGGATTTCGGCGCGCGAGACGTAGGTGTTGACATTGCGCGCGAGGAGTTCCAGAATCCGGCTCTCCGTATTCGAGAGCGCGAGCGGAAGGCCCGACTTGGTGATGGTGTGCGAACGAAGGTCGATGTTGAGGTCCATCACCGTCACGTTAATCCCCGCCGACGGAGCGACGGGCGCAATGTAGTGGCGGCGCATATACGACTTGACCCTCGCCAAAAGCTCGCGAAGCGAAAACGGCTTGGCGATGAAATCGTCGGCACCGGCGTCAAGAGCCTCGATTACCAGACTTTGCGGGCGGGCATACGCACACAAAAACACTCCGATCGACCCCGTGGCGGGATTGTCCTTGAGTTCGGCTACGAAATCAATCCCCGAGAACGAGCGCTCCATCGCGTCGATTATGACGAGACGGACGTCAACGGGGTCGATTTCTCCGGCATCCTCCGGCGTGGCGAAGGTCCTGACGGAATAGCCTTCGCTGTTCAGGTTCACCTCAAGCAACTCGCGGATATTCGAATCCGCGTCAATGACAAGGATACATCCTGAATGCGTTGATGACATGGCCGGGGCTTAAGCGAGAGTTTTTTTACGTTATGTGATAATCAGTGCAAATTTACACAGTTTTTTTAAATGACAGCCGCTTGTTACCGAATTGTCTTTGCATTGTTTTTAAATTTTATCACTCCGAGCGCCCTCCGGCGGCTTCGGAGCCGGGCCTTGCGGGCGCCCGGAGGTCCTGCGTGCGGCGAGGCCGCTCAGTCGTCCTGACGCTTGCGGAAGGCGTCGCGAAGCGTGTCGACGACGTTGATGATGTAGTCGCCGGTCTTTTCGAGGTCGCCGACGATGTCCATATAGTAGATACCGGCCTGATATTCGTAGTGGCGGGCATTGATGTTTTCGACGTTTGCGCCGCGGAGGGTGTTGCGGAAGTTGTTGATTTCGCGCTCCTTGTTATAAGAGTTGATAAGCTCGTGGCCCGTCAGATGCTCGACGTTGTTGAGGTGCGAAATCATCAGCTTCATGGCCTCGCGGACGTAGACGTAGAGCGCGTCGATGTTGTTGTATATCTCGTCGTTGAACTGCGCGCCCGACTGAATCTTGCGGTTGAGAATCTTGCCTATGCCGAGACACGAGTCGGCAATCGACTCGATTTCGCCGACGATGTTGAGCATGGCGGCTATGCGGAGCTTACCCTCGTTGGAGAGGCGTCCTTCGGCGCAGCGGTTGAGGTAGTGGGCTATCTCAAGCTCCATGCGGTCGGAGATATCCTCGTACTTCTCAAGCCGCGAATAGAGCCTGTTGTAGTCCTCGGAATTTTCCTTCGTGTGCACGAGGTCCTGCGCCATCGACAGCATGCGGCCCACGCGCTCGGCGTAGACGGCCATCTCTTTTTCGGCCTGAGCGATATTGAGTTCCGAGGCGTTGAGCAGACCGCCGGAGATAAATTTGAGCGTGAATTCCTCGTCGTCGCCCTTCTTGGCGGGAACGAGTTTTTCGACGATTTTGACATACATGTTCGTAAACCATATCATTATCGCAAGGTTCACGAGGTTGAAGGTCGTGTGGAATATCGACAGGCCGAACGACACACTCATCTGCATCGCCGCTACCTGCGCCAGCACGTGGTGGCCGGCCGGGAGGGAGTTGTCGAAAAGGTGGTTGTAAAGCTGAGGGTCGGTAGCCTCGAGATTATTGACGAAATGATAGAGCGCTTCGGGATTGCCTTGCCCTATAAATTCGGTGATGTGGGCGTTGAGGCCGGCGAAGGGGATAAATACGCAAAGACACCACATCGTGCCGAGCAGGTTGAACAGCAGATGGCCCATCGCCGTGCGCTTGGCGGCCACGTTGCCGCTCATTGATGCGAGAATGGGCGTGATGGTGGTGCCGATATTGGAGCCGAGCACGAGGGCGCAAGCGAGGTCGAAGGTAATCCAACCCTTGGTGCACATAATCAGCGTGATGGCGAAGGTGGCCGCCGACGACTGAATCACCATCGTCAACACAAGCCCCACGAGCGCGAACAGAAGCACCGAGCGGAAGCCCATCGACGCGTAATCCCGAAGGACCTCGAACATCTCCGGATTGTTCTGAAGATCGGGCACATAGGTGCTTATCATATCCAGACCCATGAACAGGAATGCAAAGCCGATGACAAATTCGCCTATGCTCTTGGTCTTGCTCTTGTTCATGAACAGAAGCACCACCGCAAGACCTATCAGCGGAAGGATGAACATCGACATATTGACCTTGAAGCCGAATATGGCTATTATCCACGCCGTAAACGTCGTGCCGACATTGGCGCCGAATATCACAGCCATCGACTGGCCGAGCGTCATCAGGCCCGCATTCACGAAACTTACAACCATCACTGTCGACGCCGACGAGCTTTGAATCAGCGCGGTTATAGCGCATCCGGTGAGGAGACCCGTGAAACGGTTGCGGGTCATTGCCGACAATATGTTGCGTAATCGGTCGCCTGCCGCTTTCTGCAGGCCTTCACTCATCACTTTCATGCCGTAGAGGAACAATCCGACGGCACCTAACAGACATAAGAAGTCTAATATTGAATAGTCCATGTGGTGGGTAATTATGCCGCAAAGATAATTTATTTCTACAATTTACGCAAACGAAAGTGGCACATTCGATGAAAACGAACCTTTTATCACCCGGCCGCTTGCACAATTGCAATTTTACAAGTATATTTGCAATCCGAATTGAAATCCCCATACAATCTTCACCGGCTATGAAAGACCAACTGGGCGAAATCGAAATGCCCGCTCCCGAAGCGCGGATTCAAGACCGCATCCGCTACCTCATACGCCTCTCGCGTCGCAACCAGCAGCAGTTCAGCGAACTCGCCGGGATTGACTCCACCGTGCTGTCGAAGATTCTCTCCGGGCGCCTGCGGCCCTCGGAAGCTTTCGTCAACCGACTCGTCATCAACCTCGGCGTGTCAAAAAAATGGCTCACCGACGGCACCGACGTGCCCTACCCCCGCCCGGAGCACGCCCGCACCATCGAAGCGCCATGCTCCCCGCAGAGCCGTGAAGCCTTTGCCGGGCCGGCCGCCGCCGGAGCACCCGTGTACGACATCGACGTCACCGCCGGATGCCGCGAGCTGAGTCGCATGTTCACCGACGACCGAATCATCGGACGGCTGAACCTCCCCGGCATCGACCCCGAGTGGCTCGTCGTAAGCGTCTCGGGCGACTCGATGGTGCCCCGCATCAACAACGGCGGCTACATTGCCATACGCCCCATACGCCTCAGCTCGCCCATCTCTTGGGGACAAATCTACGTCGTAATCCTTGACGACTACCGCCTCGTGAAATATGTGCGCCGCCACCCCGACAAAAACATGGTGGTGCTCCACAGCGCCAATCCCGAATACGACGACATTGAAATTCCGCGCGACGACATCCGCGGCCTCTATCTCGTCGAAGTAATCATGAATTATGAAATCATTGCCTGAACCTCTTCCCGCCTGCTTCATCCCCGGACGCCTCGAAGCCGGGACCGACGAAGCCGGCCGCGGATGCCTCGCCGGGCCGGTTTTCGCCGCGGCCGTAATTCTGCCCGACGATTTCACCCACCCGTGGCTCAACGACTCGAAACAGCTCTCCGAAGCCCGGCGCATGGCCCTGAGGCCCATTATCATGGCCGAAGCAAAGGCTTGGGCCGTGGCTTCGTGCTCCCCGGCTGAAATCGACTCGATGAACATCCTCAACGCATCTATCGAAGCCATGCACCGCGCTCTCGCCGCCCTCGCCGTGAAGCCCGGAGGCGTGATTGTCGACGGAAACAAATTCCGCCCATGGGCCGACGTCGACTGCCGCACATTCGTCAAAGGCGACGGCCGATTCGCCAACATCGCCGCCGCTTCAATCCTCGCAAAAACCGAACGCGACCTCTACATGGAGCGCCTTGCCGACGAATACCCTCAATACGCGTGGGCTATAAACAAGGGCTACCCTACTGCCGCACACCGCGAAGCCATACGCCTCCACGGCCCGTCGCCCCACCACAGGATGAGTTTCAGACTTCTACCCCAACCAAGCCTTTTTGACTGACACAAATGCCGACCGACAGCAAAACCGCCGACCTCGGGGGGATCGACCTTATAAAACTCGCTATGGCCTACTGCGTCGTGGCCATACACGCCGAATCATGGCGCATCACCGCCGCTCCGGGATGGCCCTTGCCCGTGGAGTGGGTGATTCGCATGGGCGTGCCTTTCTTTTTCATGGCCACGGGATTTTTCACCGCCGGCGAGCTTGAACGCAAGCCCGACCGCCGCGCCGTCCTGATGAAACACAGCCGCCGACGCTTCGTTCTCTTTCTCAAATGGGTGGCCATCTACGTTCCCGCAGTTATTGCAACCGAGGCTGTCACACACTGCGAGCCAATCGAAGAAATAGCTGTAAGATTTTTTCTGAGCGGCTCGTTCGGCATCGCCATGTTTCTATGGTTCATCTGCTCAACGGCCGTTGTCTTTCTGCTGGCGGGGCTTGCCTGCCGCTTTAGAGGCGGGTTGCTGACGCTGGCCGTCTTATTCATACTCGCATATTTCGCCGGATGGGCCGGCAACAATATCGAGGGGGCGTACAACATGTATGTCGACGCTCTCTGCACAGGGGCTTTCAGGGGCGGAATATACATGGCGGCCGGGGCGGCAGTCTACCGTTTCCGCGACTTGATACGGCGCCGACGCGCGGTCATCATTTCGGCTCTCTTGGTCGTGTCGGCCATGCTGTTCTTCCATAAACTGCCCTTGGGCGAGCTTTGCGGAGGGGCGGCGCTTCTGGTCGCGGGCCTCACGGCGAAGCTGCGCCCGTCGCCTCTTTACATCAAGGCTCGCAGACTCAGCGCGTGGATATATTTCACGCACGGCTATTGGATGGCCATAGCTCTGATAGCGGCCCACCTGACAGGAATGGCACTCTTCCCGGTCAAAAACATGGTGTTCATGGCGGCGGGAGCCACGGCCACATCCCTCCTGATCATGCACGCGGCCCGACGTCGGCCGAGGCTTGCCGCCCTCATCCGCTGAGGCACGGCCGCAGGCCTCAGCGCCAGAATATGATGCTGTTCGTGCCCGACGGGCTCACCTTGAGCGTCACTTTCGCGCCCTCGATAAGCGGCACGTTGTGGAACACATGGCCCGTCGGCGCCCCGAATGCAATGGGGTAGTTGTAAGGTGCGGTCATATCGCGAATCATCGACTCCATATCGGCGTAGTTCTCATTGGGCTTGTAGTCCGTGAACTGCCCGACTATGAGACCGCGCAGATTGGCGAGCACACCGCTGAGACGAAGCTGATAGAATATGCGCTCTATTTTATAGATAGGTTCGGCTATGTCCTCGACAAAGAGGATGGTGTCGGGGCGCAGAAGGTCATAGGGCGTGTTGATAAGCTCGGCGAGCACGGCGAGATTACCGCCGAGAAGCGTCCCTGTGGCTATGCCCGGGCGGTCGTATTCGTGGGCCGGGAAGGTATAGGCCGGGCGCTCGCCGCGGAGGATGCCGAAAAGCGACGCATTGTCCTCATTGCCTGCTCCAAGCTTGATATGCGAGGTCATCGACCCGTGGATACTCGCCACGCCCTTGCTCTGAAGCATGGCGTGGAGGGCCGAGATGTCGGAGAAACCCACAACCCATTTTGGATTCTCGGCCAAAGGCAGGCGCTCAAGACGGTCCATGAGATGGACCACGCCATAACCGCCGCGCGAGCATACGATGGCCTTGATTTCGGGATCGAGGAGGGCCGTGCGCAAGTCGTCGAAGCGCTCGTCGTCAGTGCCGCTGTACTGGCCGTTTTTGCCAAGCGTGTGCGGCATCACGACAACCTCCCAGCCCTCGCGACGCAAAACCTTGGCCGCGCCTTCGACGTTTTCGGCCGCAATAGGGCCGGCGGGAGAACAGATGGCGATTTTATCGCCTTTTTTCAATGCGGGGGGAAAAATCATGACTATTCTTTCTGCTGTTTCATGCCTGCGCGCCGAGGTCTTTGCGGAGGCTCAGGGCCTCGAAAAAATGCCACAGCGCGACGGCGGCGCTTATCGCCACGTTGAGTGAATGTTTTGTGCCCAACTGGGGGATTTCGAGGCAAACGTCGCACGCGGCCACGACTGCCTCGTCGACGCCGTCGACCTCGTTGCCCGCCACTATCGCATACTTCTTTCCGGCCTCGGGCTTGTAGCGCTCGAGGCTAACGGAGTCGTGGGCCAGCTCAAGAGCGCACAGCACATGGCCCTCGGCCCTGAGCGCTTCAAGCGCTTCGAGAGTAGACGGGAAATAGCGCCACGCCACCGAATCCTCGGCCCCGAGGGCCGTCTTGTGGATTTCGGGCGACGGAGGCGTCGCCGAGATGCCGCAAAGGCATATCTCCGACACGGCGAAAGCATCCGACGTGCGGAACATCGACCCGATGTTGTTGAGCGAGCGCACGTTGTCGAGAACAAGGGCCACGGGGATTTTAGGGGACTTACGGAAGGTCTCGACATTCGGACGCCCCATATCCCAGACAGTTTTCTTTATCATAAGGACAAAAGTAGCAAAAATTTTCCTAACTTTGCGCTGTAATAATCCAAAAAAGACGACATGACAACCCGCAAATTGTTGCAGACGACTTTCAAATACGTCATCCCGGTAATAATCAGCGTGGGGCTGTGCTATCTGCTTTTCACGGGCATAGACTTCCGCGAGATGCTCCGTATCATCCGCGAGCAATGCGATTTCAGGTGGATTGCATTCGCCATGATTATAAGCGTGTTCTCCCACGTTTTCCGCGCCCTCCGCTGGGACATACAGCTCCGCGCCCTCGGCGTAAAGGCCCCGCTCTACGCCCTCGTTTACAGCATTTTCGGCACATACGCCGTGAACCTCGTGTTTCCGCGCCTCGGCGAAGTCTGGCGGAGCGGCTACATCGCCCGCCGACAGGACACGCCCTTCACCACCGTATTCGGCTCGATGATGGCCGACCGCCTCGCCGACACCGTCACCGTGCTGCTTCTCGCCCTTCTCACATTCGCCCTCGCATCCGGCGCAATCCTCGACTTCCTCGCCGCAAACGGCGAAAGCTATGCCGCAATAGGGCGTCTTCTATCGTCGCCGTGGCTCTGGGGGGCCGCACTCGTCGCAGCTGCCGCCCTCTGGTGGTTTATGACCCGAACATATACCTCCGGCCCGATGTTTAAGATTCAGAACGCCATCCGAGAACTGTGGCAGGGTTTCGCCGTCATCATAACAATGCGCGGAAAGGGACAATGGCTGCTGTGGACCGTAGCCCTGTGGGGTTGCTACTTCCTCCAGAACTACATCACCTTCTTCGCATTCCCCTTCACCCGCGAGGTGCTCGCCGACCACGGCATCACCGTCGCGCTCGTCACCTTCGTCATCTCATCCGTGTCGATGGGTGTGCCTTCCAACGGCGGCATAGGCCCGTGGCAATGGGCCGTGATTTTCGCCCTCGGAATATACGGCGTTGACGCAACTCAGGCCGGAGCTTTCGCCAACCTCGTCCTCGGCTCCCAGACCCTGCTCCTCATTGCCCTCGGCATTTTCACCTTCGCAGCTATAGCATTAGATAAAAAGAAAACACATAAAACACATGAATAAAGTTATCATCATCGGTTGCGGCGGCGTCGGCACCGTCGTCGCCCACAAGTGCGCTCAGCACCCCGAAGTTTTCAACGAAATCGTAATCGCATCGCGCACACGCAGCAAATGCGACGCCGTGGCCAAAGCTATCGGAAAGCCCAACATCACGACCGACACCGTCGACGCCGACAGCGTTGACCGGCTCGTCGAACTCTTCCGCCGCCACAAACCCAATCTCGTAATCAACGTGGCCCTGCCCTATCAGGACCTCACTATCATGGACGCATGCCTCATCTGCGGCGTCAACTATCTCGACACGGCCAACTACGAGCCCAAAGACGAAGCTCACTTCGAATACTCGTGGCAATGGGCCTACCGCGAACGCTTCGAGAAGGCCGGACTCACCGCAATACTCGGTTGCGGCTTCGACCCCGGGGTCAGCGGAGTGTTCACGGCATATGCCGCCAAACATTATTTCTCGGAAATGGAGTATCTCGACATCGTCGACTGCAACGCCGGAAACCACGGCAAAGCTTTCGCCACGAACTTCAACCCCGAGATCAACATCCGCGAAATCACTCAGAACGGACGCTACTGGAAGAACGGCGAATGGATTGTGACCGGGCCGCTCGAAATCCACCAGCCCCTGACATACCCCAACATCGGCGAAAGAGAGAGCTACCTCCTCTATCACGAAGAACTCGAAAGCCTCGTCCTCAACTACCCGACTATCAAGCGCGCGCGCTTCTGGATGACCTTCGGTCAAGAATATCTCACGCACCTGCGGGTGATTCAGAACATAGGCATGGCCCGCATTGACGAAGTCGACTATAACGGCACAAAAATCGTGCCCCTGCAATTCCTCAAAGCCGTGCTCCCCGACCCGCAGGACCTCGGCGCAAACTACCACGGCGAGACATCCATCGGTTGCCGCATTTCCGGTAAAGACAAGGAAGGCAAGGAACTCACATACTATATCTACAACAACTGCTCTCACGAGGAAGCCTACAAGGAAACCGGCATGCAGGCCGTAAGCTACACCACGGGCGTGCCCGCTATGGTAGGCGCAATGATGTTCCTCACCGGCAAATGGGACCTTAAAGGCGTGCACAACGTTGAAGAGTTCGACCCCGATCCCTTCCTCGAAGCCCTCGCCGCCAACGGACTCCCTTGGCACGAAATCAAGGGACAGGACCTCGAAGTAGGACGCATCGACAACTGAGCCTCCGACGGAAACAGAATATAACAACCTCAATAACAACGGATTGCACGGGTGTAATAAATTACATCCATGCAATCCGTTGATTTTCAGCAGGCTCAAATCTTATCGAACACCCACCGAGAAGCTGATTAAAAGTTCATTTTCGGCGCTGGGTCTAAGACCCCGTTCCCCAATATTTGTTAACGCCGGGGTCGCATATCTCTGAGTGATTTTTGTCTTGTGACGAAGGAGCGTAGCCTTTGCTACGTGACTGAGGAACAAGGCAAAAAGCGCCGGAGAGATGCGATGATAAAGTAACTTTTGTATCATCACTCAATTAATTGCGCTCTAAATCAGTTATAAGATTTTAACCATTTGTTACCTTATAGGAGTAGATTGCGATATAATACAGATTTGATACTTGAACAGCGCAACTTTATTTTTAGAATAATTTCCGGAAATTTTCAATACGAAATCAAAGACTGAT
The DNA here is from genome assembly GCA_910584905.1 of uncultured Muribaculaceae bacterium. Classification (GTDB taxonomy): domain Bacteria; phylum Bacteroidota; class Bacteroidia; order Bacteroidales; family Muribaculaceae; genus CAG-873. Next base: position 11,418 of record CAJUCQ010000080.1, on the reverse strand, counting down.
ATATTTGAGATTATTAATGCCTTGTTTATCTTAATCAAAACAGGATGGCAATGAAAACTCTTGCCAAATGATTTTCCAAAATAGCGTACAGTGTATGAATTTTACCGCAAGTGAATTCCTATAGGAATTTTTGACCGTTTGACCCAAGAATTGAATGCCATGGCATGGGATTCGCTAAGGAAATCGGCTCAACAGACTGAAACGGTCTGCAAATATCCGACAATCGGATTATTAAAGGCAGATAACGGATATGGCGGCTCTTTAGTGAAAAACTTGAAGGAAGGGTTGAATGTGACATTGGAGTGTGTGAATCGAATTTCGGAACATCGGAATTCAAGCCGATTAACGGCAGGTGGGTTGTGGAACGTACCTTACGACAACATATATTCTCTGTTCTCCGTGGTATAAATTACCATCGCCTCGGCCAATCGTCATGCATCTGCGTCCGCTTGTTTCGGTCACAATGCAACCGCATTGCTCCCTCACTGCGCGAACACATCTGCACGACGCTTAACCGCCCCGGCGTTAACAAATATTGGGGAACGGGGTCTTATACATTTTAACAGCCCTTAATCATTCTTTTTATATAGAGCTTTGCTTGATTTAAATTTATTTTTTGTAAATTTGTGCCCATCTAAACCCTATACCGCATATCAAACACCAAGACTCATATATGAAACGCCTTTTTCTTATCCTCGCCGCCATCATCATGGTGAGCGGGCTTCAGGCTCAGAACGCCAACGGCCGCCGCGTGCAAGTGGCAGGAATCGCGTTCTATAACTTCGAGAACCTCTTCGACACAATCCCGAACAACCCCGAAGGGCGCGACCTCGAATTCACGCCCGGCGGACAGCGACAGTGGGACGGACGCAAATACCGCGAAAAGGTACACAACCTCGCATACGCCATCTCACACTTCACCACCAAAACCACACCTTACGGGCCCGCGATAATAGGCGTGAGCGAAATCGAAAACCGCGCCGTGATGGAAGACGTGGCCCGTCAGCCCGAAATCGCAAAGTGGAATCTTCAGATTGTGCACCACGACTCGCCCGACGCTCGCGGCGTCGACGTAGGCCTGATGTACAACCCCCGTTACTTCAAGCTCGAAAACGTCACCAACCACCGGCTCACGGAAGTGCCTTTCCGCACCCGCGACCAGATGTGCGTCGTCGGGAGCCTCCTCGGACAGCGCATCGCCGTGATTGTAAACCACTGGCCTTCGCGCCTCGGCGGACAGGAAAAATCGTCGCCCAACCGCGAAGCTGCCGCACGCCTCTCGAGATCAATCGCCGACTCGCTCTGGCGCGTAGACCCGCAGATGGGCGTAATCATCATGGGCGACCTCAACGACGACCCCATGGACAAGAGTTGCGCGCAGGTGCTCGGCGCCCGCAAGGAAGCCAAGGGCACCGAAGCCCACGGCTTCTTCAACCCCTTCTGGAGCCTCCTCGACCGTGGCATCGGCACCCTCGCATACAAAAGCTCGTGGAATCTCTTCGACCAGATTATAATCTCGGGGAATCTCACCGAGCCTGAAAACGATGCCCGCTGGCGCTTCTTCGAAGCAAAAGTGTGGAATCTCGACTTCCTCAAAGACACCGAAGGCAACCGCGTGGGCTACCCCAAGCGCAGCTTCTCCGCAGGCAGCTACCTCGGCGGATACTCCGACCACTTCCCCACCGAAATCCTTCTGCGTCGCTACGTCGACCCCAAAAAGTGACCTCCGGCAACAACACGGACATACAAGCACTAACCTCCTTAAAAATATTGCAATATGAAGAAACAACTACTCACCCTCGCGCTGGCCGCAGTCACCACTGCCGCTTTCGCAGCCCCCGTTACCCTCGAGGTAAAGGACGCCACTGATATTCAGGGCACTGATATCCCCGAAATCCCCGCAGGCACATCGACCGAAGCCCCCAACGGAGCAGCCCGCCACATCGAACTCGAATCGTTCAAAATCGGCGACTACAGCTTCACCGTGACTCAGCCCACCGACGAAAAGGCCTCCAAAGCCTCCTACTACTATGCAATGAGCACCAACCCCAACGGCGTTGTCACCGTGCGCATGTACGCCGGCTCGACCCTCACCGTCACCGCGCCCGCAGGCACCAAGATGGCCAAAATCGAATTCTCCGGCTCCAACGGCAAAGAAACCGGCTACACCTGCCAGCCCGGCACACTCTCCGACGTGAAAAAGTCGGCGCAGACATGGACCTACGCCGAAGGCACCGAATCCGTGACCATCTCCTACGGCGCTCAGTTCCGCATCACCAAGATGGTCATCACTCCCGCCGGTGAAGGCGTCGAAGACCCCGTCGTTCCTCCCACCAATCCCGTTGTCGGCCTCAACGCCACGTTTGAAGACGGCCTCGCTCCTTGGGTAAACGTGACCACTTCCGGCGACAAGGACTGGTACAAAGCAACCTTCAACAACAACGGCTACGCCGCAATGACCGGCTTCAAAGGCACCACACCTCCCTTCGAAGCATGGCTCATTTCCCCCGCTGTCGACATGAGCAAACTCACCGAAAAGGTGCTCACCTTCGAAACGCAGGTAAACGGCTACGGCTCCACCACGTCGAAGCTTCAGGTTGCCGTCCTCACCGATGCCAACCCCGAAGCATGCGACCCCGCATTCCTCGCCAACGCCACCTTCGCAACCGCTCCTGAAACCGGCTACTCCGAATGGACCAAGAGCGGCGACATCGACCTCAGCGGCTACACCGGCACCATCTACATCGGATTCTTCTACAGCGCCGCAAAAGACGCCAACTACGCCACTTGGTGTGTCGACAACGTGAAGCTCGGACAGCAGACCGGCGGAACTCCCGTTGACCCCGTAGACCCCTCCGCACCCGGCGAAGAAAACAACCCCTACATCGTAGGTAAAGTTCTCGACCTCTTTGCCGCATCCGAAAACAATAGCTACACCGCCGATAACAAATGGGTGGCAGGCTATATAGTGGGCGCAATTCCCGCCGGCGCAGGCAAGACCGCCGAAGACATCGTATTCGGCAACGAAGGCGTGGCAAACACCAACATCGTCATCGCCGGCTCCGCCGACTGCAAGGACTATACGAAATGTGTTGCCGTTCAGCTTCCTTCCGGAGATTTACGCAACGCTCTCAACATCGTCGACCACGCCGAAAACCTCGGCCGCAGCGTCAAACTCTACGGCAACCTCATCAAATATTTCGGCGCTCCCGGCCTCAAGAACACCAAGAAATATGTTCTTGACGTAGAAGTCAGCGGCATCGAAAACGTTGAAGCCGCCGACAACGCTCCCGTCGAATATTACAACCTTCAGGGCATCCGCGTGGCCGAACCCGTCAACGGCCTCTACATCCGCCGTCAGGGCAACACCGCCACCAAGGTTTACATCCGCTAAGCACACCCCGGGCCCCGCCCGGCAAGCAAGACACAAAGAGCCGCACCCTCCGTGTGCGGCTCTTTTTTTCGGCACGCGGCAAATGTTAAAAACATGTTATAAGGCATGTTTTGATATTATTTAAAAGTTTTTTTGTAATTTTGAAAGCTAAAATCCGATTCATGTCGGCATTAAAATGCAATCAATTTGTAACTAAACGTTTAAAACCATAATTTTAATTCTCTTATGAAACTAAAACTGTTCCTGTTCCTGCTGTTGTTGCTGGCGGCCATCAATCCGTCAACTGCACAAAACGCGGCGACCAACACCATCGTAGGTGTCGTCGTGAACAGCAACACCGGCTCTCCCGTCGCCGGAGCAACGGTGCTCCTCCGCGACAAGGGCGTCACGGCAACAACGAATTTCAACGGCGACTTCCGCATCAGCGTACCTGCCGGAGACTCGACCGACTACCTTGTCATCAGCAGCGACGCCTTCAACAGCTACGGCGTCAACGTCGGCGGTAACGGCACCGTCAACCTCGGCGAGATACGCCTCACCCCCACGGCCGAAAACAGCGATTTCTACGGCGACGCCGAAGATCTCATGTTCGATGAAGCCGTTGTCGACGACGAGGAAGGCGCCTCGCAGAGCATCGCCGCACTCACAGGCTCGAACGACAACCTCTACTACAACACGGCGTCGTACAACTTCAGCCCGATGTACTTCCGCTTCCGCGGCTACGACTCTATGTATCAGAGTGTCTACATCAACGGCATCCGCATGAACGACCTCGTGCGCGGACGCTTCAACTTCTCGACCCTCCTCGGCCTGACCTCGCGCGCATTCCGCAACAAGACCACCAACGTCGGCATCGAGGCCGCAAACTACGCATTCGGCGACCTCGGCGGCTCGGTCAACTACAACACCACGACCGACCTCTATGCCCCCGGCTTCAACGGCTCGGTGGCCTACACCAACTCCAACTACATGATGCGCGCCATGGCCTCGTACTCGTCGGGCCTTAACGAAAAAGGCTGGGCCTACTCCATCAGCGCCATCGGCCGCTACGCCAAAGAAGGCGTGATGGAAGGCACGTTCTACAACAGCGGAGGCCTTTTCCTCAGCGGCGAAAAGAAAATCAACGACAACCACACACTGACCCTCACGGCATTCGGCGGCCCGACACAGCGCGCCACCGGCCGCGCCACGTATCAGGAGGCCTACGATCTCGCCGGTTCAAACCTCTATAACCCCGACTGGGGCTGGCAGGACGGCAAAAAGCGCTCGGCCCGCATCACCGAGACCTTCGACCCCACCGTAATCCTCAACTGGATTTTCAAGAAAAACTCCACAACCCTCAACACCGCCGCCGCATTCCGCAGCGTCTACTACAACCGCACGGCGCTCCAATACTACAAGGCCAACGACCCCAACCCGACCTACTACCGCTACCTGCCCTCGTACTACGCCAACAAGGACAACGAAGAGGACTGGGATCCCAGCCAGTATGACTACTACACATATCTCTGGAAGAACGACGAGAACTTCCGTCAGATCAAATGGGACGAACTCTATCAGGTCAACGCTCTCAACGACATCGAGAACCGGACCCTCCCCGACGATCAGAAGAAGGGCTCGTCGTACATCCTCGAAAACCGCATCAACAAGCAGCTGAACGCGATGTTCAACACCTACATCAACACGCGTCTCAACTCGTTCATGACCCTTCAGGCCGGTCTGAGTTTCAACTACACCAAGAGCTCCAACTACAAGACCGTCCGCGACCTCCTCGGCGGCCAGTTCTGGCTCGACGTCGACCCCTTCAGCGACCGCGACATCACCATCGCCCCCGATAACCTGCAGAACGACCTCGACAACCCCAACCGCCGCGTCGGCAAGGGCGACAAGTTCGGCTACGACTACGACATCCACGCCATTCAGGCCTCGGCTTGGGCACAGAATGTAATCACCCTGCCCCACTGGGACCTCAACTACGGCTTTAAGGTCGAATACACCCAGTATCAGCGCGACGGCCACATGCGCAACGGCCGCGCCCCGAACAACTCACTCGGCAAGAGCGAGATGCTCCGCTTCGACACCGGCGCCCTCAAACTCGGCGCCACCTACAAGCTCGACGGCCGCAACCAGTTCACGGCCCACTTCGAGTACGGCACGCGCGCTCCGCTCTTCGACAACGTGTTCATCGCCCCGCGCGTTAAAAACACCGTTGTAGAGAACGTCGAAGCCGAACGCAACATCGCCATCGACGCATCGTACGTGTGGAACTACCGCCGTTTCCGCGGCAGCATCACGGGCTTCTACACCGATATGGACAACGCCATCGAGCGCAACGGCTTCTACGACGAAGTCTACCAGACCTATGCCAACTACGTCCTTCAGGGCGTGCGCCGCGTCTACAAAGGCGTGGAAGTGGGCATGGCCTACAAAATCACCCCCTCGATAACGGCCACCTTCGCCGGCAGCTTCGCCCGCTTCAACTACAAGAACAACCCTCAGGGCACGCGCTCGTTTGAAAACGGCCTGCACGCCGACACGACGCAGACCGTGTATCTCAACAACTACTACCTCGGCTCGACCCCGCAGATCAACACCAACCTCGGCATCGACTACGCCGCTCCGCACAACTGGTTCTTCAACCTCAACGGCACGTTCCAAGCCGACTCTTACGTGAACCTCTCGCCGGCCTACCACGAGGCTCTTCCCAACCTCTGGGAGCAGTTCGGCGGCTCGGAAGCCGAACTTCAGGCCAAAATCAACGAGCTTTCGGCTCAGGACAAGGTCAAGAACGCCTTCACGCTCAACTTCTCGGTCGGCAAGGTCATCTACATCAACCGCCGCGTGAGCATGAACATCAACGTCAACGTCAACAACATCCTCAACAACCGCGACATCGTGACCTACGCCTACCAGCAGGGCCGCGTCGACACGAAAAACTACGACCGCAACGCCTTCCCCAACCGTCTGAGCTACGCACAGGGCGTGCGCGTGTTCGCCAACGTCGGCATCCGCTTCTGATCACAAGGCAAGAGGCATCGTATAAAACCTAACAAAGACAAACAGTCAAAACAGAATATGAAAAAATTCTCTTCATATATCGCCACGCTGGCCGTCGGAGCGGCACTCGCCGCAGGAGCGGTTTCCTGCGACGACAACTTCACGCGTCCGCCGATGGTTGTCCCCACCACCGACCTCAAGGCCAATGTGAGCATCCTCGATTTCAAGACCCGCTACTGGCAGGACGAGCGCAACTACGTGGCTCATCCGGGCAACCTCAACCTCGAAGGCGACCACATGATTATCAGCGGCCGCGTCGTATCCTCCAACGCCAGCGGCAACATCTATAACAACATCGTCATCCAAGACGAGACGGCGGCACTGACGATTTCGGTGCGCACGTCGGAAATGGAGACCGTGCCTCTCTTCGGCCAGATTATCTGCGTCGACGTGACGGGGCTCGAAGTCGGCGGCTACAACGGCCTGATGCAGCTCGGAGCCGAGGGCACCTACAACGGCAACCCGTCGATGACGTTCATGGGCGGCGCCGTCCTTGACGAGCACTACGGCGCCGACGGCCTGCCCAACGCGGCCGCAGTCGACACGGCGCTCGTAAATATCGCCGAACTCCAGACCGTCAAAGGCAGCTCCGCCGGCCTGATTGAATGGCAGAGCCGCATTGTGCGCATCGACGGCGTAAGCTTCGAAGATGCCGGCAAGGCCTTCAACGACGGCACCTCGACAGTGAGCCGATACGTCAAGGCCGAAGACGGCTCGCGCATGATTCTCCGCATATCCAACTACGCCGACTTCGCCCGCGAAATCATCCCCGGCGGCACGGGTTCGGTTGTCGGTATCCTCAGCTACTTCGGCACCGACTGGCAGCTTCTTCCCATCGACAAGGAAGGCTTCATCGGCTTCGAAGAGACCCCCGATACTCCTGACGACCCGAACACTCCCGTCGAGCCGGGCACCGGCACGGGCGCCGAAGACGCTCCCTACTCGGTTGGTCAGATAATCGGCGGCGCTGCAGGCACGGACGTATGGACCAAGGGCTACATCGTGGGCTACGTACCCGACAAGCTCCTCTCGGAAGCCGTGTTCGGCGCACCTGCCACATCGGCCACGAACATCATCATCGCCGATGCGGCCGACGTCAAGGACGTGAGCCTGTGCATCCCCGTGCAGCTCCCCGCCGGCGACGTGCGTTCGAAGCTCAATCTCAAGGACAACCCCGACAACCTCGGCAAAGAAGTGGCCCTCAAGGGCAACATCGAGGCATATTTCGGCGTCAACGGCCTCAAGAGCACCTCAGCCTACAAGCTTGAGGGCGCAGGCGACGAGCCCGAAGAACCCGTGGCGCCGGTGACGAGCATCGACCAGAATTTCGACGCCTCGACCTCCATTCCCGCAGGCTGGTCGCAGATTCAGCTCGCAGGCAACAAGACGTGGTACGTTCCCACATTCAATGAAAACAACTACGCCGCCATGACCGGCTACAAGGGCACGGCTCCCTTCGACTCGTGGCTGATGACTCCGCCTGTCGACATCGCCAATGCCGCCGAGAAGGTGCTCAGCTTCGACACACAGGTCAACGGCTACGGCTCGACCACGACCGTGTTCGAGGTTTATGTCCTCGACAACGCCGACCCGTCGAAAGCCACAGTCAAGACCAAGCTCACGCCCGCCATCGCCACGGCACCGGCCAGCGGCTACTCGGAGTGGGTTCAGAGCGGCTCGCTCGATCTCAGCGCATTCAGCGGAACAATCTATATCGGCTTCCGCTACTATGCGACGGAGGACGCCAACTACGGCACATGGTGTGTCGACAACGTTGTAGTAAAATAAAACGAATACGGACATGAAATTCTTCAAGAAATATATCCTCGGGCTGTCGGCCCTGCTGGGCGCCGCGGGCTTCCTGAGTTCCTGTCAGGACGATTTCGACAACATCAACACACAGGCCCCGAGCGCGAGCCTCACGGCCAACACGACCATCGCCGAAGTGAAGGCCCGCTACTGGGACGACGCCACCAACTACGCCACCAAAATCGAAGCCAACGAAGACGGGTCGCACGTGATAGTGAAAGGTCGCGTCATCTCGTCGGACGAGGCGTCGAACGTGTTCAAGAGCCTCGTCATCCAAGACGAGACGGCCGCTCTTGCGTTCTCCATCAACTCCTATAACCTCTACCTCAAATATCGCCGCGGTCAGGAAATCGTCGTGGACCTCACGGACATGTACATCGGCAAATACAACGGCCTTCAGCAGATGGGCATGCCCGAATGGTATGCTCAGGGCAATGCCTTCGAGGTCACGTTCATGGGCCCGGAGACGTTCACCCGCCACGCGGAGCTTAACGGCTGGCCCGAAATCGAGAAAATCGACACGCTTGTCGTGAACTCGTTCGCCGAGCTCTCCACCAACCCCGAAGGTCTTCAGAAGATGCAGAGCCAGCTCGTGCGCTTCAACAACGTGAGCTTCCAGAACGGCGGCAACGACACGTTCTCGACCTACCACTCAAGCGGCGTGAACCAAGTGGTTGTAGACGCCAACGGCGCGACGATGAACGTTCGCACCAGCGGCTACGCCAATTTCTGGAACAAACGCCTTCCCTCGGGCAACGGCGACATCGTCGGTATCCTGAGCTACTACGGCACGTCGGGCTGGCAGTTTATCCTCATCGACTATGAAGGATGCATGAACTTCGGCAACCCCACCCTCTCGCCGGGCACTGAGACCAACCCCTACGACGTTGCCTCCGTAATCAAGCTCGAAGAAGCGGGCACGACGGCCTCGGGCTGGGTCAAGGGCTATATCGCCGGTGCAGTCGCTCCCGACGTAGAGAGCGTAAGCTCGTCGTCGGACATCGAATGGGGCGCCCCCACGGTGCTCGCCAACACGCTTGTCATCGCCCCCGACACCGAGACCAAGGACATCAGCAAGTGTCTTCTCATCTCGCTCCCGGCCGAAAGCGCTCTGCGCGAGGCGGCCAACCTGCGCGACAACCCCGACGTGCTTGGCAAGGAAATAGCCGTGCGCGGTAATTTCGGCAAGTATATGGACACCTACGGCGTGCTCGACAATATGGGCACAGCCTCGGAATTCAAGCTCGAAGGCTACAACAACCCCTCAGGCGAAGCCATCCCTGCCGGCGACGGCAGCGAGGCATCGCCTTGGAACGCCACACAGGTGCTTGGCGGTACGGCCACGGGCACATCGACATGGGTCAAGGGCTACATCGTGGGCTATGTTCCCGACAAGTCGCTCTCGGAAGCCGTGTTCGGCGCACCGGCCACGTCGGCCACTAACATCCTCATCGCGCTCAAGCCCGATGTAGCCGAATACGGCCAGTGCGTGCCCGTTCAGCTCCCCGCAGGCGACGTTCGCACTAACCTCAACCTTCAGGACCACCCCGAACTCCTCGGCAAAGCCGTGAGCGTTCAGGGTTCGGTAGAGAAGTATTTCGGCGTCACGGGCGTCAAGAGCGTCAGCGCCTACAGCGTTGAAGGCGGCGACACGCCCGAGCCTCCGACACCCGTAGACCCCGTTGCGAGCATCGACGAGAATTTCGACGCTTCGACTTCGATTCCCGCAGGCTGGACGCAGACTCAGATTGAGGGCAACAAGTCGTGGTATGTACCGACGTTCAACGGCAACAACTACGCAGCCATGACGGGCTACAAGGGCACAGCGCCCTTCGACCAGTGGCTTGTGACGCCTCCTGTGGATATGAGCAAGGTCACGAACAAGACTCTCAGCTTCGACACACAGGTCAACGGCTACGGCTCGACGACAACGGTGTTTGAGGTTTATGTGCTGACCTCGTCGGAAGTGGCCACCGCCACCAAGACCAAGCTCTCTCCCGCCATCGCCACGGCACCGGCCAGCGGCTACTCGGAATGGGTTGCATCGGGCGATCTCGACCTCAGCGCCTTCTCGGGCACAATCTATATCGGTTTCCGCTACTATGCGACGGCCGACGCTAACTTCGCCACATGGTGTGTCGACAACGTGAAGCTCAACGCCGGGAACGGCGGCGGCGATACCCCCGAGCCTCCGGTTATCGGCGGCGGCGACACGTCGGATTTCAACACGTTCAACGGCGGCACGCTCATCTCGATCTACGGCACCTATACGAACTCAACGGGCTGGACGGCAACAAACTCCCAGATTCTCGGGGGCAATGAGGCCGGAGCTGCCGATACGAAGACCAATTTCGCCATGTTCGGCGGCAAGGACGTGTACGCCGTTGTGCTTAACGGCCGCGTTGACCGCGAGGGAACGCTTACGTCGTCGGTACTCTCCGGCGGTTGCAAGACTCTCAGCTTCAACTTCGGTTATCCTTACGCCGACACGAAGTATGATTTCACCGTAAGCGTCAAGCAGGGCGAAACCGTGGCTTTCACGGAGACAATCTCCGGCGAGACTGAGAAAGGCGCTGTCAACAGCAAGACTCTCGACGTGAACGTAAGCGGCGATTTCGTAATCGAAATTGTCAACAACGGCCCCTCGAAGAAAGCCGACGGCAACAAAGACCGTCTCGCAATCTGGAATCTCGTCTGGACGAAGTAAGTCGCCACCCTACCCCGCTCCCGCATATTTACAAGGGTCCGGGTCGTAATTGAACTGCACCCCGAAAGTTTTTTATGGCTTCCGGGGTGCAGTTTATTTTGACACGGCGTCGCGGGACAACTCGGAATTTTGTTAATTTCGGGTGTTTGGGCTATCTTTGCATATTATATTTGCAGATTAGATATGTGCCTGAGAAATCTTTGGGGTTATTCGGGGGTGTTGTGTGTCTTGCTTGCTTTCGGAGCTTGCTCCGGGAACGAGGAGGGGCGCATCGAGCCTTTCGGATGGGTTCGCATCAGCGACGAAGAAGCGGTTGCCACCGAAGAACTTGAATAACGTGAGTTCGATATAAGCAATCAGAACAAAGTTAGCTGGTTATCTGTCACAAACTCCAAAGAGATCGACGGTTTCTTTGGGAAAAAGCAGTAAGCAGCGATAGCACTCAAAGCAT
>CAJUCQ010000079.1 GCA_910584905.1 uncultured Muribaculaceae bacterium | reverse complement strand
GTTGGACACCGGCATAAGCTAACCAAGCTTGTAGAGGAAAGTAACAATCTTAATATCATGATTCCGCAGTTACTATTTCTGTCGGAACGAGGCTTTATATGCCAATGTATCGTTTATGCCAATATTTGGAAGCATATTACCTCATATACGGCAAATAGGATTTAGAGGAAAGTTACAAAATTTCTATAACCATAGCTTTTATAAGAGCGCGTTCCATAAAATATCACATTCGTCATGTTCCGACATTTCGACCTGACTCGGATAATGACAATCATACTCGATATGTTTCGTAAATATCAGTATTAACATTAATTATCAGTCAAAAACTAAACCTTAGCACCTATTTGGGGTCTAAAAAACTAAAACACACGGCAATTCGACTCCGATTTCGCTATTTGTGAAAAAAATTGCTTATCTTTGTAAACTAAAGACACTCGAATAACATTTCCATAATAAAGACTTGACTATGAAAAAGGCTTTCATCACCAGAATCCGTCTCATGGCATTGGCTCTCGTGTCGGTCGGCGTGCTTGCGTCGCCGATATGTGCGTCGGCTGATGATTTCGACGACGATGACCTCTACTATTCGCCCGCAAAGGCAGAGAAGGCCAAGAAACAAAAAGAAGCCGCCCGCATAGAGGCCGCCCGGAAGGCTCAGGCCGAATACGAGGCGCGTCTCGCCCGCTACGATTCAATTACCACGGCGTATGACGCGGCCCACCCGGTGAAGTCTCTTGACATGAACGTCGATTCATATAACCGCAACGGCTCTTTCCTTGTGGATGCGACAAACGCAGGCGACACGACTTCGACCTCCGCCAAGCCTCTTGACAACGGGAACTTCGCATTTACGCGCAGACTCGAACGCTTCCACAACGACAGCATCGTAAGCCAAAGCAACGACGACGAACTCATCGACTACTACTACAGCTCGGCCTCGGCCGACCCTACCGTGGTAAACGTTTACGTCAACTCGCCTTATTCATACGGTTACTATAACCCGTGGTACTACAACCCGTGGAGCTGGCGCTACAACCTCAGCTGGGGCTGGGGCGGATGGTACGACCCGTGGTTCGACTTCGGCTGGGGCCCGTCATGGGGCTGGAGCTGGGGCTGGGGCCCGGGATGGGCTCCCGGACCTTGGATTCCGGGACCGGGCTATCCGGGCTACTGGCCGGGATGTGGTGTCCGCCCTTGGCATCCCACGGGTATCCCCGGCGCATCGCGTCCGCACCGTCCGTCGTATGCCGGAGCGAGCGGCCACGGCAACAACTACCGCCCCGGAAACGCCACCAACCCTTCAGGCCAAACGCGACCGGGCAACATGGGACGCGGAAGGTATAACGTCGGGACAGGCGCGAACCGCCCCGGCAACGCCTACACACGACCGGCCGGAACATCAGGCAACTCATCCGGCGTGTCGACCGGAAACAACAGCCGCGGCCGCAACAACTATAACAGCGGCTATAACAACAGCGGCAGCAACCGGTCGTCATCATCGAACCGCAACAGCTATTCTTCACCAAGCCGCCCGTCGTCATCGTCGCGGAACAGCGGAAGCTACAGTAGCCCGAGCCGCGGAAGCTTCGGCGGCGGAGGCGGCGCGGGCCGCAGCGGAGGCGGAGCCTCAAGCGGACGCGGACGCAGATAAAAACATGACAAACTCGACTATTTATGAAAAAGACACTTAAACAAAGCCTTATCGCGGCCATGCTGCTGACGCCGGCGGCACTCTCGGCCCAAAGCGCCATCGACGCCAATGAAATCAACGGGTCGGACGTACGCGGCACAGCGCGCTTCGTCGCTATGGGCGGGGCGTTCACATCGCTTGGCGGCGACCTGTCGAGCCTGACGCAGAACCCCGCAGGCCTCGGCATATACCGCCGGAGCGAAATCGGGCTGACTTTCGACATCGGCCGACGCAACTACTCCTCCGAATCCGGAGGCTACGCCTTCAGCAACTCGCAGACTAAGGCCAACTTCGATAACTTCGGCTACGTGGGCACCGCCAACATCAAGAATTCGGCGCTACGAAGCTTCTCATGGGGCGTCAGCTACAACCGCCTGAACTCATTCCACCGCCGCCACCAAGGCTATAACATGCCGACGGAAACATCCCTGTCGAACTACATTGCGTCGTTCACCAACGGCGTCGACCCCTCGGCGCTTGACTTCGGCACCAACTACAATCCCTATCTCGATTCGTCGGAAGACTGGATGAGTATCCTCGGCTACACCACCTATATGATCAACCCCACCGGCACCGGCAACTTCTACAACGGCCTCCATCAAGGCTCCACCACAGGCGACGCCGCCTACACGGTCGAAGAAACGGGCTATCAGGACGAATACAACATCGACTTCGGAGGCAACGTGTCGGACATCGTCTACTGGGGCATCGGCATCGGCATTCAGGACATATCATATTCGCGGCGCCTGCTCTACAGCGAAAGCATGGAGAATGCGGCAATAGCCACAAAAGCATCGTCAGAAACGGTAACGGGCGACGCAGGCTTTGACCTCGACTCATACAAAAGCATCTCCGGCACCGGCGTCAACCTCAAGGCAGGTATAATCGTGCGCCCATTCGACGAATTCCGCATCGGCGCAGCCATCCACACCCCAACATGGCTCCACCTCAACCATCAAGGCGACGCCTTCGTCAACTACAGCTACTTCGACCCCTCCGTGCACGAAGGGCGCGACAACCCTCTCGCCGGTAATGAACAGACCGACCTCTACGACTACGATTCGCGCCTGCGTAGCCCGTGGCGCTTCATGATCGGCGCAAGCTACACCATCCTCAACCGCGCCATCGTAAGCGTCGACTACGAACGCGTGCAGTATCAGGACATGCACCAGAAATACCAAACAGGGTCAACGTGGGGAGGCTACTCCTATGTAAGCGACGACGATACCAACGCCGAAATAAAGAGCTACTACAAGGGCGGCGACATCTTCCGCGCAGGCGTGGAATTCCGCGTGACGCCCAAATTCAGCGTCCGCGCCGGTTACAACATCCAAAGCAGCCACATTCGCGAAGCCGCCACCCAAAGCGGCGCAAACATCGTCACGGCCGGCGTCGACCCGAGCTACAACCTCGGAAAATCGACAGAAAACATCTCGTTCGGCCTCGGCTACCGCTACAAAGCATGGTATATCGACCTCGCCTATCAGTGGAAGCACAGCGAGGACACGTTCCACGCCTTCACCGACTTCGACGGCCAATCGGCACCGACGGCAACCTTCAAGGACAACATCCACTCGTTCGTAATCTCGACTGGATTCCGCTTCTGATTTTACGCACCAAACTTATCAACCCTCCGGGGGAGTTATCAACAAATGTTTCACTTTCGTGGAACATTTGTTTTTTTATTTGGCAAGTAGTTGTTATCTTTGCGGAAACAAACTCCTCAGTTCCTCATACCTATGGGAAAAATAATAGCAATCGCCAACCAGAAGGGAGGCGTGGGCAAAACCACAACGACCATCAACCTCGCGGCCTCCCTTGCCAACGAGAGCAAGAGGGTGCTCATAATCGACGCCGACCCTCAGGCAAACGCCACTTCGGGCTACGGCATTGACCCGCGGTCGATGAGTTCGTCGATTTACGAATGCATGGTCGACAACTACCCGCTCGACGGCTCGCAGGTGCCGACGTGCATGGAGGGGCTCGACCTCATAGGGTCGCGCATCGACCTCGCCGGCGCCGAAATCGAGCTTATCGGCAAGAGCGACCGCGAGCGCGTGCTGTCGAATCTGCTCGCTCCCGTCCGCGAGCGCTACGACTACATAATCATCGACTGCTCGCCATCGCTGGGCCTCATCACCGTAAACGCCCTTACTGCTGCCGACTCGGTGATAATACCCGTTCAGGCCGAGTATTTCGCGCTTGAAGGCATCAGCAAGTTGCTGAACACAATCCGCATCATTAAAGGCAGACTCAACCCCAAACTCGAAATCGAAGGCTTTCTGCTGACAATGTACGACGCCCGCCTCCGTCTGGCCAACCAGATTTACGACGAGCTAAAGGGCCACTTCGGCGACATGGTGTTCAACACGGTCATACCCCGCAACATCCGCCTGAGCGAAGCCCCGAGCCACGGACTTCCGGCCCTGCTCTACGACAGCGAGAGCCGCGGAGCCACGAGCCACGTGTTGCTCGCGCGCGAAATCATTGCCAAACACAGGAAAAGAAAATGACACAGAACAAACGCAGCGCATTAGGTCGCGGACTGGACACGCTCCTGCCTATGGATGACACGCCCGCGCGCGGGTCCTCGGCCATAAATGACATTCCGCTTGAAAGCATATCCGCAAACCCCGACCAGCCACGCAGAACTTTCGACGAAGAGAGCCTTGAAGAACTCGCCTCGTCGATAGCGCAGCTGGGCATAATCCAGCCGCTCTCGCTCCGAAAGACAGGGCCGGACACATATCAGATTATCGCCGGCGAACGGCGCTTCCGCGCGGCGCGCATGGCCGGACTCAGCTCCGTGCCGGCCTATATCCGCACGGCCAACGACGCCGAACTCACGGAGATGGCCCTTATCGAAAACATCCAGCGCGAGGACCTCAACGCCATCGAAATCGCCCTGACCTTCCGCAAACTCATCGACCAGTACAATCTCACTCAAGAGCGGCTGAGCGAACGAATCGGCAAGAAGCGCGCCACGATTGCCAACTTCCTGCGCCTGCTGCGCCTCCCGGCCGAAGTCCAGCTCGGCCTCCGCGACAAGCGCGTCGACATGGGCCATGCCCGCGCACTCCTGACCATCACCGACCCCGCTCTCCAACTCAGGCTTTACAACGAAATCCTCCGCGACGGCCTGAGCGTGCGCCGCGTAGAAGAGCTCGCCAAAGCCTATCAGGCCGCCGCCGAAGCCGGGCTGAAGCCCGATGAAGGCTCCAAGCGCGACAAGGCGCAGGACAAAAGCGACTTCGAAGTGCTCAAGCGCCATCTCTCATCGGTGTTCCAGACGCCGGTGCAGTTTGCCTGCGACAAACACGGCAAAGGACGCATAACATTCCCCTTCAAAGACGAAAAAGAACTGGAGCGCCTTCTCACGCTCTTCGACTCGCTGAATAAGTGAACACATCAACACACAACATATTGCGCCACCTCCGCCGCGCAGTCCTCACAGCGGCCTTTATCGGACTTTGCTGGCCCGCATGCGAAGGGCGGCATCTGCCAAGCCGACGCCCCGTCGGCGCGGCAACTTCCGACACGCTGATAGCCGTGAGCTCGGTCGAGACGCCCGAAGCCATAGCCGTCGAAGAGGGCGACAGCGTGTTCATGGAACTTCTGCCGGCGGAGAAATCAGCGCAGAAAAAAGCATCGGAATACGACGTATGGGTCGAGCGCACAACCGACTTCAACCCCGACCCTACTCGCGCAGTATGGATGTCGGCCCTGTTCCCGGGACTCGGCCAAATCTACAACCGCCGCTACTGGAAACTGCCCATAATCATCGGCGGCTACATGGGGCTGGCCTACGCCACGAGCTGGAACAACAACATGCTGACCGATTATACGCGCGCATACCGCGATATAATGGACAACGACCCGTCGACAAACTCATATATGAACCTGTTCCCGCCCACAACGCAGGAATCGGACCTTGACCGCACGTGGCTGACAAACGTGCTCCAATCACGCAAAAACTATTTCCGACGCAACCGCGACCTCTGCATCATAGCAATGGTCGGCGTGTACCTTTTGGCGATGGTCGACGCATACGTCGATGCCTCGCTGTCGCATTTCGACATTTCGCCCGACCTATCAATGGACGTAAGCCCCGCACTCTTTCAGGAAGTGCGCGGAATGAAACCCTCGATAGGAATCAACTGGGCCATAACCTTCTGAAAAACCACAGTCAATGTCAATCAAAAAGAATATCTTCGCAATCATACTGGCCTCGGCCTCGGCGGCAACGCTGTCGGCGCAACAAACAACAGTCCTCGACATCACAACGGAAACTCCGTCTGCGTCGCTTATTCTGCCCGAAAGCTTCGAGACCGACACCAAAGCGATGCTCGAAGACTGGTATCTGAGCAAATACGCCGTCATCGACGAGCAAGCCGACTCGCGCCCTGACGCCGAAGTGAGCGACGAACTGCTCATCGAACGCCTCAGCAAACTCCCGACTGAAATAGAAATGCCGCTCAACTCGGTTGTGCGCAACTCAATCATGTTCTACGCCAACCGCCGCAAACAGCTGGTCGAAAACATGCTGGGACTCGGACTGTACTATATGCCCATTTTCGAGACAGCCCTCGACCGCTACAACATGCCGCGCGAGTTGCGCTATCTTCCCATCATCGAATCCGCGCTCGAACCCTCGGCCGTGTCGCGCGCCGGAGCCGTCGGGCTTTGGCAGATTATGGCGCCGACGGCAGGCGGACTCGGCCTTGAGATGACCTCGCTTGTCGATGCCCGCCGCGACCCGTACGCCTCCACGGACGCCGCCGTGCGCTATCTCAAACAGCTTTACGATACCTACAAAGACTGGTCGCTTGCCATTGCCGCCTACAACTGCGGCCCGGGCAACGTCAACAAGGCCCTCCGGCGCGTGGGCGACGGCAAACACGACTTCTGGGACATCTACCCCTTCCTGCCTGCCGAAACGCGCGGATATTTCCCGGCTTTCATCGCCGCGAACTATATCATGGCTTATCATAAGGAGCACAACATTGCACCGGCTGTGGCGCGCCGTCCCGTGGTTACGGACACCGTACACGTGACGCGCCGCGTACATTTCAAGCAGATTTCCGACGTCATGGAAATACCCCTGACCGAAATCCGTGCCCTCAATCCGCAATACCGATGCGACCTCATCCCCGGCGATATCAAGCCCTACCCTCTTGTGCTCCCGTCGCTACAAGCCATCGCCTACGTCGCCAATGAAGACTCCATCGTCAACTACCACGCCGACAAATTCAGCCGCCGCACCGTTGTAGAGCCGGCAACCGAGGGCAGCCTCAGCGGAAAGAACTCGCGCGGCGAATACTATGACGAGCGCGTGACGCTCTATCACACCGTAAAACGAGGCGAAACGCTGTCGAAAATCGCCAAGCGCTATGGCGTGAGCGTAAGCTCTATACGCAAGCTCAACAAAGTGGGCAAAACCGTAAAACGCGGCAAACGGCTTAAAATCCAGACCTATCGCCGCCGCTACATCGAAAAAACGCCCGATAAGGCCGAGGAGACCAATGCCATCCCCGACCGGACAGCGCCCGCAATAATCCCGGCGGACAGCATCCCGAGTGCCGCGCCGGACACTGCAGCCACAGCCCCGGCCACCCGGGAGCAGACCCACGTCGAGGATACCTTCGTCGATAAGACTCCGCCTGCCAAAGCCGCCGACACCCCGGCAAAGAAGAAACCTGCCAAAGCGAGAACCCACACCGTGCGCCGCGGCGAGAATCTCTACAAGATTGCCATGCGAAACGGAATCACCGTCAAGCAGATCAAAGACGCCAACGGCCTTAAGAGCAATGACCTCAAAGTGGGCCAGCGCCTCACCATCCCCAAGAAATAATCAGACTGTCGCAGAAGCTGACGCCCCCACCCGACGCCCGCTTCTGCGGCATTTCACCATCAAAACCAATCTCCAATGAAAAAAGACTTCAATCAAACGGACCTCCCGGCGGCCGACGTCGACCCCGTCGACCTCCCGGAAAACGCCTTCCGTCAGCTCGGCGCCGACGAAGACTACAGGCCGCTGATGCATCCGGCGCGCGAGTATCCCGAGGCCACTCCTTATTCCGTCGGGATGGGCCTCGTGCTGGCTGTCGTGTTCAGCGCCGCGGCCGCCTACCTCGGACTCAAAGTCGGACAAGTATTCGAAGCCGCCATTCCCATCGCCATCATCGCCGTAGGCATCTCGGGAATGCTGAAAAAAGAACATGCCCTCGGACAGAATGTCATCATACAGAGCATCGGCGCATGCTCGGGTGTGATTGTCGCAGGCGCCATATTCACCCTGCCTGCGCTATATATCCTACAGGCGGCCTACCCCGAAATTACGGTCGACTTCCTTCAGATATTCCTCAGCTCGCTTCTCGGCGGTGTGCTGGGCATACTGTTCTTCATCCCGTTCCGCAAATACTTCGTCAAGGACATGCACGGGAAATACCCCTTCCCCGAAGCCACGGCCACAACGCAGGTGCTCGTGAGCGGCAACTCCCAGAAAGCCGAAAACGGCGGACAAGCCAAACTCCTTGCCGTTGCGGCCCTCATAGGCGGTGTCTACGACTATATCGTGGCCACATTCGGCTGGTGGAGCGAGGTTGTCACGACCACAGCCTACTCTTGGGGGCAGACCCTCGCCGACAAAACCAAATTCGTTTTTTCATGCAACACGGGAGCCGCCGTGCTCGGCCTCGGCTACATCGTCGGCCTCAAGTACGCATTCGTGATTTTCGCCGGTTCGATATTCGTTTGGTGGTTCGTCATCCCGCTGATGGGCACTTACGGCTCGGCTGAAATCGCGGCTATGACTCCCAATGCCATCTTCAGCGAATATGCCCGCATGATAGGCATCGGCGGCATCGCAATGGCAGGTATCATCGGCATCATCAAATCGTGGGGCATCATCACGCAGGCCGTAGGGCTCGCCTCGCGCGAACTCAAAGGCGCGTCGGGCGCGGCCAAGACCGTGCGCTGGCAGACCGACATCTCGATGAAACACATCGCCTACTTCATATTCATAGCCCTTGCCGCCGTGCTCATATTCTTCTGGACAGGCGTCATCAACACGTTCTGGCAGGCGCTTGTGGCTTGGATTGTCGTGACGGTCATCGCCTTCCTGTTCACGACGGTCGCTGCGAACGCCATTGCCATCGTAGGCTCCAATCCCGTGAGCGGCATGACGCTGATGACGCTCATTATCGCCTCGGCCATTTTCGTGGCCATAGGCCTCAACGGCGCATCGGGCATCGTCGCCTCAATGGTAGTCGGTGGCGTCGTGTGCACGGCGCTCTCTATGGCCGGCGGCTTTGTCACCGACCTCAAAATCGGCTATTGGCTCGGGTCTACACCCAAAAAGCAGGAAAGCTGGAAGTTCCTCGGCACACTCGTGTCGGCGGCGACAGTCGGCGGCGTAATCATGCTTCTCAACAACGTCTACGGCTTCACCGGCGACAATGCTCTCGCCGCCCCGCAGGCCAACGCAATGGCCAAGGTAATCGAGCCGATGATGATGGGCGGCGCCACGCCGTGGACGCTCTATATCGTAGGCGCCGTTCTCGCTTGCCTCCTCAACTGGCTCGGCGTTCCGGCCCTTGCCTTCTGCCTCGGCATGTTCCTCCCGCTCCACCTCAACACGCCGATGCTCATGGGCGGCATCATTTCGTGGCTCGTAGGACGCAGCTCCAAGGACAAGGATGTGTGTCGCCGACGCATGGACCGCGGCACCCTTATCTCCTCGGGCCTTATCGCCGGAGGCGCCCTCTTCGGCGTGTTCGCAGCCATCACCATCATGTGCGGATTCGAAGTGCCGGCCAACGGCGGCGAGTTCATGCCTCAAGTGCTCGGCCTCGTGGCTTACGCCGCCATCATGGCATATCTCTATTTCGCATCATGCAGAACTGACAAATAATCCCACCGCAAAGAGCTATGTTTATCGCATCGCAGAAACGCAAAGAAAACATCGCCGAATATCTGCTCTACATGTGGCAGATTGAAGACCTAATCCGCGCCAACGGACTCGACATCGACCGCATCCGCACGAGCGTCATCGACCGCTTTCCAGGCCTTGACGCCCGGCAGATGAAAGAGCTGACCGAATGGTACGAATCTCTCATCGACATGATGCGCCGCGAAGAAGTGGCGGAAAAGGGCCATCTGCAGATGAACCGCAACATCATCAACGACATGGCGCGTCTTAACAACGAGGTGCTCGCCGACCCCGACCCAAAATTCGAGGAATACCGCCGCGAATTCTACAAGACGCTTCCCTTTATCGTCGAGCTTCGCGCCAAGAGCGGCGAAGAAAAAGCCGGCGAAGTCGAGACGTGTTTCAACGCTCTTTACGGCGTGCTGATGCTGCGCCTTCAGGGAAAAGAAATCTCCCGGGAGACGCTCGAGGCTGTGACTCAGATCAGCCGATTCACGGCGATGCTGGCAAAATACTGGCATCTCGACTCGGAAGACAAGCTGTTCGCGCCCGAAGATGATGAAAAATAATGCTCTACAACATGATTCACCAAGAAAAAGCCTCCCGAAAGGAGGCTTTTTTATTTTTTTGAATAATTTATCGTCAAAGTTTGTTTGGTGCAGTATTTTTGTGTAATTTCGTAGGAAATAACTACACTACCCTATCTATACATTCAACTGTCCCCATAAATCATCATTTTTACGATGAGTTATCTTAAATTCGATAAAAATCTGCTCATTAATCTCGACCAGAGCTTGCGCAAGGAGATTCTCCGCACGAATCAGGCCGGAGCCTACACGTGCACGTCGCTCGCCGGATGCAACACACGCAAGCAACACGGCTTGCTTGTAATCCCGATCGAGGAGTTCGGGAATCGGTCGCACGTGCTCCTGTCGAGCCTCGACGAAACGGTCATCCAGCACGGAGCGGCCTTCAACCTCGGGCTCCACCGCTATCAAGGCGGCGTCTACAGCCCTAACGGCCACAAGTATATCCGTGAGTTCGACTGCGAGAGCGTACCGCGCACTACATTCCGCGTAGGAGGCGTGATTCTGACCCGCGAAAAAATCTTCATCAGTCAGGAAAACCGCATTCTCATACGCTATACCCTCGTCGACGCGCATTCGCCGACAACCCTCCGCTTCAGGCCCTTTCTGGCTTTCCGCGAGGTAGAGGCTCTTTGCGTGGCCAACGACCGAATCAACAAACACTGCGAACCCGTCGAGAACGGCATAGCCACGTGTCTCTACGAAGGCTTCCCCACGCTATACATGCAGTTCAGCCGCAAGGCCGAATGGGTGAACGACCCGAACTGGTACAACGGAATCGAATACATCAAGGACCTCGAGCGCGGTGTGCCCTATTGCGAGGACCTTTGGGTGCCGGGCTACTTCGAAGTCCCCATCAAGAAAGGCGAAAGCGTGATATTCTCCGCCGGCGTGGCGCCGGTAGCCCCGCGCAGCCTCAAAAAGATGTATGAGAGCGAAATCGCATCGCGCACGCCGCGGTCATCGTTCTTCAACTGCCTCAAAAATGCGGCCAAGCAATTCTACCTGCGTCAGAACCATGGCATGTACGTCATCTCGGGCTATCCATTCGGAAGAGTCATCGCCCGGAACACGTTTATGGCAGTCCCGGGGCTGACGCTCGCAATCGACCACTTCGCCGACTACGAGGCCATCATGGCCACCGCCCTCGGCGCCCTCCGCAACTATATGGACACCGGCCATATCTCAAGCCGCATCGAGGGCATCGACCAGCCCGACATTGCCTTATGGGCGCTATGGGCCATACAGCAATACCGCAAGAGCCAAGGCGCTGAAGCCGCCCGCAAGCTCTACACCGAGGCCACTACGACAATCACCGACTGGATTCTCGGCGGCGGACATCCGGAAATAAAAGTCGAAGAAAGCACGGGCCTGCTCTGCGTCGACGGCTACGACCACGCCGTGTCGTGGATGTACTCGGCGCGACGCGACGGCACACCCATCGTGCGCCGCACCGGCAAACTCGTCGAAATCAACGCGCTGTGGTACAACGGCCTTCGCTTCGCCGCCGAACTCGCCGAAGGCAACGATGCCCTTTCGGAGCGCCGCGCCGAGTGGCTTGCCCTCGCCGACAAACTTGCGCCTGCTTTCCGAGCCTGCTTTGTAAACAAGGCCGGCTATCTCTATGATTTTGTCGACGGCACATACGCCGAGGCATCCGTGCGCCCCAACATGGCCATCGCCATCGGACTCGACTACAGCCCCCTCGACCGCCGCGAACGCAAGAGCGTGCTCGACGTCGTGACGCGCGAGCTCCTTACGCCCAAAGGCCTCCGCACCCTCAGCCCCAAAAACCCGGGCTATCGCCCATGCTACGCCGGCAATCCCGACGAACGCGACGAGGCAATGCACAACGGCCCCGCGCGCCCGTGGCTGACGGGTTTCTACGCCGACGCCTATCTGCGCGTATTCGGAATGAGCGGCGTGGGCTATATAGACCGCATGCTCATCGGCTTCGAGGACGAGATGAGCAAGGGCTGCATCGGCTCGCTGAGCCAGATGTACGACGGCAACCCGCCCTACGACGGACGCGGCGCCGTGAGCCACGCTACAAACGTAGCAGAAGTGCTGCGCACACTCCGCACGCTCAAGAAATTCGAGCACGAGATGTAAAGCCCCGAACTCCGGGCCGCCGTATCAGTGGCGGCCCGGAATCATAACTGACAACTAACTGACAATCTGACCTTATAACAAATCCCTGAACAAATGAAAGCATTAATGTTCGGATGGGAGTTTCCGCCCCATATTCTCGGGGGCCTCGGCACGGCCAGCTACGGCCTTACGCGCGGCATGTGGGAATGTGGCGACATGGACATCACCTTCGTAATCCCCAAACCCTACGGCGACGAGGACCGCAGCTTCGCGCACATTATCGGCACGAGCCAGACCCCTGTGGCTTGGCGCGACGTCAACCGCGACTACGTCGAAAGCCGCATCGGCAAGGTAATGGACCCTGAACTTTACTTCCGCCTGCGCGACCATATCTACGCCGATTTCAACTACATGCGCACGAACGACATCGGGTGCATCGAGTTTTCCGGCCGCTACCCCGACAATCTTCTCGAAGAAATCAACAACTATTCGATTACGGCAGGCGTCATCGCCCGCACGGTCGATTTCGACATCATCCACTCCCACGACTGGCTGACGTATCCGGCCGGCATCCATGCCAAGCAGGTCACGGGCAAGCCGCTGGTAATCCACGTCCACGCCACGGACTATGACCGCTCGCGCGGAAACGTAAACCCAACGGTGTTCAACATCGAACGCGACGGCATGCTCCACGCCGACCACATCATCACCGTGAGCGACCTGACCCGACGCACCGTCATCGAAAAATACGGCATCGACGCATCGAAGGTGACAACCGTCCACAACGCCGTCGTTCCGCTTGACCGCGAGCTGCTCGACATCCGCATGCCCAAAGGCAAAGACAAGGTCGTAACCTTCCTCGGGCGAATAACGATGCAGAAAGGCCCCGAGTATTTTGTCGAGGCGGCCGCAAAAGTCCTGCGCAACAACCACAACGTGCGCTTTGTCATGGCCGGTTCCGGCGACATGATGGACAAGATGATTCAGCTTGCAGCCTCCCGCGGGATTGCCGACCGCTTCCACTTCCCCGGATTCCAGAAAGGCCGTCAGGTCTATGAGATGCTTGCGGCAAGCGACGTCTACATCATGCCCTCCGTATCGGAACCCTTCGGCATATCGCCTCTCGAAGCCATGCAGATGGGCGTGCCGTCGATAATTTCCAAGCAGAGCGGATGCGCGGAAATCCTTACCAACGTGATTAAGACCGACTATTGGGACATCGACGCAATGGCCGATGCCATCAACGCCATCGTCTCATACCCCGCCCTCTATAAACAACTCCGCGAGAACGGCCTCGCCGAAGTAAATCAAATCACATGGGACAAAGCCGGCCGGAAAGTAATCGACATCTACAACAAAGTGCTCGGCCGCTGAGCTCCCTCCCCTCATTAACCCCGTACTCCCCCCTAAAACGAACAAAAAGATGAAAGCAATCTGTTTCAACTTCGAAATACATCAGCCGTTCCGTCTCAAACGCTACCGCTTCTTCGACATCGGCAATGACCACTATTATTACGACGACTTCACGAACGACGACATCGTCACGCGCATAGCCCACCAAAGCTACATCCCCGCAGCCGAGACCCTGTTGCGCATGATTGAAGACAACGGTGGCCGGTTCAAGGCTTCGATCTCAATCAGTGGCGTCGCCGTCGAGCAGCTTCAGCAATACGTGCCCGAATTCATCGACCTGCTCAAGAAACTCGCCGCGACGCGTTGTGTGGAATTCGTGGCCCAGCCCTACGCCAACTCGCTCGCATCGCTCACCGACCCCGAAGAATTCCGCCAGCAGATGGAAGCTTCATGCACTCTCATCCGCGAACTCTTCGGTCTGAAGGCCACCGTGGCGCGCAACACGGAATTCATCTACGACGACGACATCGCCCCGCAACTTGCAGCCATGGGCTTCAAAGGCGTGCTCACCGAAGGCGCCAAACATATTCTCGGCTGGAAATCGCCCGACTACGTATACTCCGCGGCTTCGGCGCCAAAGCTTCGCCTGCTCATGCGCAACGCCAAACTCAGCGAGGACATCGCCGTCCGCTTCAGCGACACGTCGTGGAGCGAATATCCCCTCACGGCCGACAAATACATCGACTGGATTGCATCGACTCCCGAAGACGAACAGATTGTCAACCTCTTCATGAATCTTGACACCTTCGGCGAACACCAGCCCGCCATGACGGGAATATTCCAGTTTCTCGAAGCCCTGCCGCGCTTTGCGGCCGAGAGAGGCGTAGGCTTCATGACGCCGTCGGAAGTAATAGCCAAAATCAAACCCGTCGGAGAATTGTCGGTGGTTCACCCCATTTCGGGCGCTGACGAAGCCCGCGACACCTCGGCTTGGCTCGGCAACGACCTCCAGAACGAGGCTTTCAGAAAACTCTACGGCGTGGCCGAACGCGTGCACCTTTGCTCCGACCGACGCCTCAAACAGGACTGGCAGTATCTTCAGGGCGCCGACCACTTCTTCTTCATGAGCACAAAGTCGATGGCCGACGGAGCCGCCCACCGCATGTTCTCGCCCTATGAGACCCCGTTCCAAGCCTTTACGAACTACATGAACGTGCTCGCCGATTTCATTGTCCGTGTCGAAGAGCAGTATCCCCTTTCAATCGAAAACGAGGAGCTCAACGCCCTGCTGATGACAATCCGCAATCAGGCCACCGAAATCGAGACCCTCAACAAAGAACTGGGTTCGATGCGCAAGAACATCGAACAGTACAACGTCGAGCACAAGCTCCGCGAGGAAAAGGAATGCGCCCCCGAGGCCGCTCCCGCAAAGAAACCGCGGGCCAAAGCCAAGACCAAGAAAACGAAATAACACGCCTGCGCGCGACGCGACCGTTGCCTGACGGAATGCCCGAAACCGCTTACCCGCAGGCAACGGCCCAATCGGCGCAGAGGACATTTTTCCATAACACAAGAACACACAAGCACGCAATGTTTCCCGAACGATATGTCATCACCATAGGCCGCAGCTTCGGCAGCGGAGGCCGCGAACTCGGACGCCTCATAGCTGACAAGCTGGGCATTTCCTTTTACGACAAAATGCTACTCGTCAAAGCCGCTGAGAAATCCGGACTACGCCCCGAATATATGGCGCACAACGACGAGAAGCCGCCAACATTCTTCGGCGGCGGCATGACACCCTTCAGCCTCGGGTTCTACACCGGAGCCGGCGTGTCCGGGTGGATGAACGACCCGAGTGCCACCGGAGCAGACAGCATCTACAAGGCACAGAGCGACTTCATGCACGAACTCGCCGCCTCCGAACCGTGCGTTATCGTCGGACGTAGCGCCGACTATATTCTCCGCGACGTAGCCAACACGGTGAACATCTTCGTCCACGCCCCGATGGACGATTGCGTGGCGCGGATCATCAAGCGCAGCGAAGGCCTCAACGAATCTCAGGCGCGGTCGCTGGCCGAGAAAACCAACAAACTCCGAAGCAACTTCTACAACTTCTACACCGACCGCCGATGGGGCCACGCCTCAACCTACGACCTGTGTCTCGACTCGTCGAAACTGCCGATGGACGAACTTGCAGAAATCGTAATCGACTACGCCCGCCGTCGATTTGGTGCCCGGGAGGGTTGCAAATGTGCGGGAAAGTGATTATCTTTGCCTCCTCAAACCTCCACAGATATGACAGAAGACGATAAGAAACGCCTGCGCCTTGACCCCGACGGGTTGCTGAGCTACGAATATCTTGCCAATAACATCGCCACATGCACGCCGCAAGACTTGAACGAACTTGTCGACATAATGCGCACGGTGGACCTCAGCGGCCAGTTTCTGGCCAGCGCCGCGCGTTATCTCCATGCCATTGACGCCGAAGGCTTCAGCTCGCCCGTGCGGACACTCGTGGCCGCCACAATCGACAAAGACCGCGAGCACAAGTATCTTCCCGAGCTGCTGACAAGCCTATACGGGGCCGACTGCCTCGAAAAATCAGTCCAGCTATGCGCGGCCGACGACAATTTCCGCCGCATATACAAACGCCTCTATCCCGAACCCAACAAGATATAGCGGCGAGGCCTCGGACTTTTAAATCTCATTCTATGCTACGCATCTTCAAGACTCTCTCGCTGGCTGCAATCGCATTCTGCGCGGCCTCCTGCGGGAGCGACGGCGCGGCCGCAGGAGCAACTGCCGGCGCCAACGATTCATCAATCAGGAAAACATCCCAACCCGTCATGACAACACCTTCAAGCGCTAAAGACGACGTAAAAGTGCGCGTAAGCACAAGCGCCGGCGACTTCACCGTCGTACTCTACGGCGATACTCCCAAACATCAGGAAAACTTTATCAAACTCGTAAAGGAAGGCTACTACAACGGCACGCTGTTCCATCGCGTAATCAAAAACTTCATGGTTCAGGCCGGCGACCCTGACTCCAAGACAGCCAAACCCGGTGCTGCCCTCGGCAGCGGAGGCCCCGGATATCAGATTGACGCGGAAATACTCCCCGGACATTTCCACAAGCGCTACGCCCTCGCCGCCGCCCGTCAAGGCGATCAGGTCAACCCCGAGAAGCGTTCGAGCGGCTCGCAATTCTACGTAGTCACCGGACAGACCGTTCCGGCCGGACAACTGGGGCAACTCGAAAAGCAAGCCCGCCACACCAAGATGCAGAACATCTTCAACGCACTCGCGCTTGCCAACAAAGACAAAATCATGACTCTGCGCCGAAACCGCGACCAAGCAGGCCTGCAGGCCCTTCAGGACTCCCTGATAAAGGAGACGGAAGCAGCCGTGGCAAATGACGGCCCGATGCTCACGGAAGAAATGAAAACCGCATATACGACCGTCGGCGGAGCACCACACCTCGACGGAGCATACACCGTCTTCGGCGAAGTAATCGACGGCAAAGAGGTCATCGACATGATAGAAAAAGCCGCCACCGACGGTCGCGACCGTCCGACGGAAGACATCCGCATCAACTCCATGAGCATCGTCACGGAATGAACGCACCCCAAAGCATAAACCCGCGCCGCTTCACTCTCCCGAACGGCCTGCGGGTGGTACACAACTACGATTCGTCGACGGCTATGGTGGCTGTCGACGTTTTGTATGACACAGGCGCGCGCGATGAAGACCCCGCAATGACGGGTATCGCCCACCTCTTCGAACACCTGATGTTCGGAGGCTCGGAAAATATCCCGGACTTCGACGGCGTGCTTCAGGACGCAGGCGGCAACTCCAACGCTTGGACATCGAACGACTTCACCAACTTCTACGACACCCTCCCGGGCCAAAACGTCGAAACCGCATTCTACCTCGAAAGCGACCGCATGCTGGCGCTGTCGTTCAGCGATAAGGCGCTCGAAATCCAGCGGGGCGTCGTTATTGAGGAATTCAAAGAACGCGTGCTCAACCAACCTTACGGCGACATCTACCACGCCCTCCGCAAAGCCGTCTACGGCGAGCACCCGTATTCGTGGCCCACAATAGGCATCGACCCCTCGCACATAGCCAAAGTCGGCCCGGACGACATCCGCAAGTGGTTCTACGCACACTACGCCCCCAACAACGCCATCCTAAGCATAAGCGGCAACGTCACATTCGAACGCGTGCACGAACTCGCTCACAAATGGTTCGGACCCATTCCGAGACGGGAAACAGCCCACAGGCCCGAAGCCCCGTTCGACCCGTCGAAGGTTATACCTTACACCGAGATACGCTCCGCTGTCCCGCGCCCGATGATAATCATAGCCTACCCTATGGCCGCCTACGGCCAAGAGGGATATGCCGAAGCCGACACCGTCACCGACATTCTCGCCTCAGGCAAAGCCTCTCGAATCTACCGCAACCTCATCGCCGCTCAGGCCGGCGACGGATTGTTCGCTCAGGCCGACGCATCCATCTCCGGCAGCGAGGACACAGGCATGCTCATGCTCACGGCCATCCTTACGCGCAACGGCGATGAAGACATAAGCGAAGCAACTGCTCTTCTGAAAAACGAAATGGAACGCCTTGCCATGCCCGAAGATGAAGGCGGATGCTCGCCCCGCGAACTCGAACGCGTTTTCAACCGCTTTGAGACCAATTTCCGCCTTCAGACGATGAGCTATCTCAACGTAGCTGTCGAAATGGCGACAGACGAATACCACGGCGAAGATATCAACGCCCGCGTGGCTCTGCGCCGCAGGCTCACCTCGAGCGATATCACACGCACCACTCGCCGCCTGCTCGACGGCCCGTCGGCAACGATAATATACCGCCCCGACGAGATATAAAAAAAGAGAAGTTTCACAACTTCTCTTTTCCTTTAAACCTTTATCTTAATCTAATACTATGAAAAACACACTGCAAAGGTAGGTTATAATTCCGAATTTACAAAGTATCAAATCAGCGTTTAAAGCTTATTAACATAAAAATCAAGCTCAAAACGACTGAATTTAAATTTATTTAACCAACACGACTCAACTTTTTGCCCGCACATGTATAGCGAAGATACAATATTCCAGCGCACATCGCTTATCGCCGGCGACGACATGATGGCCGAACTGCACGAGACATCGGCAATCATATTCGGTGTCGGAGGCGTCGGGTCGTGGTGCGCCGAAGCCCTCATCCGCAGCGGCATAGGACGCCTCACAATCGTAGACTCCGACACCGTAGCCGCAAGCAACATCAACCGCCAGCTTCCGGCCACGACCAAAACCGTAGGCCGCGTGAAGGTTGACGTGCTAAGAGAGAGACTTCTCGACATCAACCCCCACGCCGATATCCAAGCCGTGCGCGGCATATACTCACCCGAGACCGCGGCTGAATTCAAAATCGAAGAATACGACTACGCTATCGACGCCATCGACTCGCTTGCAAACAAAGCTCACCTTATATTAAGATGCACATCCGCACCGACAGCACCCCGCCGCGCATTCTATTCGTCGATGGGAGCAGCCCTGAAACTTAATGCGGGAGCAATCGACGTGGCCGAATTCCGCAAGGTCACGGGTTGCCCGCTCGCCCGCGCACTCCGCAACCGCTTCAAAAAAGAAGGGACGATGCCGCGCAGAAAATTCCGCTGTGTCTACTCGCCCGAACGCCTCGTAAACCGAAAAGACGGCGACAAACCGACCGAAGCCTGCGAAAGCGACACGTGGACAGCGCGCAAGGCCGCCGTCAACGGCACATTCGCCCACACCACGGCAATATTCGGCTTCAGGCTCGCAGGCCTCGTAATCGAAGACCTCTACGAACGCACGGCACCCAAGGATTAAACCGCGCCACATGAACAATGGCCCGCAAAAAGGCGTTATAGATACAAAAATCCGAAAAAGTCAAAAAAGACGGATTCCGCCCTCAGGGCCTTGCGGCCGGGATTTTAATCCCACCTCTCCCCTCCGCACAAGCCGGCGGCTGAAATCGCCGCCCCGCAGGCGCTCATCACGAGAGCGAAACGGCTTCGGCTTCGCCCGCCTTCGAGACACTCGGATGACACATGACAACACTTGCAAAAAGCAATGACTGATGGTCAATCCACCGCACCACAAACCGCCGCGACCGACGCGGCACAAACGGATTTGCCGGCAAGCCGGAGGCTCGTCGGCAAGCGGTGTGCACACGACACGGCAAAAGGAATGCTCTTTTAAATTTAATTAATAAAGAAATTTTTCCTTAATAGGTCGTACAACCAAAAAATATTGCTAACTTTGCATCGGAAAAAAGCGACGCCCCCGAAAGGACGTCCGAAGATACAAGCAAGGAAATACAATCAACATATTTTTTCAAACAACACTTATGAGCAAGATTGAAGAAATCAAGAAAGCCCGTCTGGCCGAAATCCGCAAAGATCTCGAAAAGTACGGCATCGACGGCACCACCGAAGTGGTGTACAACCCCACCTACGAAGAACTCTTCAAGGAAGAAACCCTTCCCGGCCTCGAAGGCTTCGAGCGCGGCGTAGAAACCGAACTCGGCGCTGTCAACGTAATGACCGGCGTTTACACCGGCCGTTCGCCCAAAGACAAGTTCATCGTACTCGACGAAAACTCCAAGGACACCGTATGGTGGACCACCGAAGAATACAAGAACGACAACAAGCCCGCAAGCGAAGAAGCATGGAAAGCATGCAAAGAACTCGCTGTCAAGGAGCTCTCCAACAAAAAGCTCTTCGTTGTCGACGGCTTCTGCGGCGCCAACAAGGACACCCGCATGGCTGTGCGCTTCATCATGGAAGTGGCATGGCAGGCTCACTTCGTGACCAACATGTTCATCCGCCCCACCGCCGAAGAACTCGCTGACTTCACCCCCGACTTCCTCGTCTACAACGCCTCCAAGGCAAAACTCACCAACTACAAGGAACTCGGCCTCAACAGCGAAACCGCCGTTGTATTCAACATCACCACCCGCGAACAGGTTATCATCAACACGTGGTACGGCGGCGAAATGAAGAAGGGCATGTTCTCGATGATGAACTACTTCCTCCCGCTGAAGGGCATCGCCTCGATGCACTGCTCGGCCAACACCGACCTCAACGGCGAAAACACCGCTATCTTCTTCGGCCTCTCCGGCACCGGTAAGACCACCCTCTCCACCGACCCGAAGCGTCTCCTCATCGGCGACGACGAGCACGGCTGGGACGACAAGGGCGTGTTCAACTTCGAAGGCGGCTGCTACGCCAAGGTTATCAACCTCGACAAAGACAGCGAGCCCGATATCTACAACGCCATCCGTCGCGACGCTCTTCTTGAGAACGTAACCGTAGACGCCGCAGGCAAAATCGATTTCGCCGACAAGAGCGTGACCGAGAACACCCGCGTGTCCTACCCCATCGACCACATCAAGAACATCGTTCGCCCCATCTCCGCTGGTCCCGCAGCCAAGAACGTAATCTTCCTGAGCGCTGACGCATTCGGCGTACTGCCCCCCGTATCGATTCTCACCCCCGAGCAGACGAAGTACTACTTCCTCAGCGGCTTCACCGCCAAGCTCGCCGGCACCGAACGCGGCATCACCGAACCCACGCCCACCTTCTCGGCTTGCTTCGGTCAGGCATTCCTTGAACTCCACCCCACCAAGTACGCCGAAGAACTCGTAAAGCGCATGCAGGAAAGCGGCGCAAAGGCATACCTCGTGAACACCGGCTGGAACGGAACCGGCAAGCGCATCTCCATCCGCGACACCCGCGGCATCATCGACGCTATCCTTGACGGCGCTATCCTCTCCGCTCCCACCAAGAAGCTCCCCATCTTCGACTTCGAAATCCCCACGGAACTTCCCGGTGTTGACCCCAAAATCCTCGACCCCCGCGACACCTACGCAACCCCCGAAGAGTGGACCGTCAAGGCCAAGGATCTTGCCGAGCGTTTCATCAAGAACTTCAAGAAATACGAAAACAACGAAGCCGGCAAGGCTCTCGTTGCCGCCGGTCCCCAAATCTAATCGACAGGCCCGACATGATATCACAAAAACCGCGTCTCCACGACGCGGTTTTTTTATTTCCGCCGTGAACCCGCCGGCCCCTTCCGTTGTTAGGGAATTATACATCCACACATACACAAGCTAACCTGCTTTTACTCCTATTTCTCCCAAACACACGTTCCAAACTATGAAAAAAATCTTCTCTCTCGGCCTCATCGCTTTGGCCCTGACCTGCGGCTTCACATCGTGCGACGACGATGACGACCTCCCCGAAGTAAGCATCGCTGTAAACTTCTCCGACGCTACGGAAATCAACGGCGTCCTTTACGTCGTACAGGGCGAGACATTCGAAATCGAATCCATCACGCCCGTCAACCTCGACGACGGCAAACCCGTCGAACTCGGCGGCGCCACCTACTACTGGGACTACAGCCCCATCGGCGCAAGCATGTACAAACCCTTTGCGTTTGAAATCAGAGTCAGCCCCGACACCTCCGTCGGCCGCCACTCGCTCCAGATTTACTGCCCCGTCTATGCGGTCGACAAAGCCCCGGCCAACGCAATCCTGAGCTATACGGTTGAAGTCGTTGCCGACGAAGCCGACCTCCCCGACGGAGGAAACACATCAGTCGTGACCTACCCCTATCTCGATGACCTCGACGATTGACAACACCCCCACTCTCTCCTCTCTCCTCCCGAAAACCGCCGTGCACACGCGTGTACCGGCGGCTTTTTCATTCATTATGACGCGTAATTTCCGATTTTTTCTTAATTTTGCGTGTGAATACCGAATCAACCACTATCCCATCCCCATCTACCTCAATGTTCAAAATAATAGAGAAGAGTTATTTCTCGCCAAAAGTTGCACGCATCGTCGTAGAAGCACCGGAAATAGCGCGTGCGCGCAAACCGGGTCATTTCGTCATAGTCATCTGCGAACCCCGCGGCGAGCGCATTCCGCTGACTATCGCCGACGCCGACCCCGCGCGCGACACCATCACACTGGTCGTGCAGGCCGTCGGCGCAAGCACCGAAAAAATCTGCGGAATGGAGGCAGGTGATTCCTTTGCCGATGTCGCCGGTCCGCTCGGCAAAGCCACTCACATCGTAAAGCACGATACGGGCGCCGTCGTCTGCTGCGGCGGCGGAGTCGGCACCGCCCCGCTCCTCCCTATTATCAAGGCCATGAAAGCCGCAGGCAACAAAGTCATCTCCGTCCTTGCCGCCCGCACCAAAGACCTGATTATACTCGAAGACGAAGTGCGCCGCCACAGCGACGAAGTGATAATAATGACCGACGACGGCTCCGCCGGAAACAAAGGCCTCGTCACCGAAGGCGTCGAGACCGTCCTGCGCCGCGAACCCGTAGCCGAAGTCGTGGCCATCGGGCCGGCTGTGATGATGAAATTCGTAGCCCTGCTCACAAAAAAATACGACGTCCCCACCGTGGCGTCGCTCAACACGATAATGGTCGACGGCACCGGGATGTGCGGCGCATGCCGCGTCACTGTAGGCGGGAAAATGCGCTTCGTATGCGTAGACGGCCCGGAGTTCGACGCCCACCAAGTTGATTTTGACGAAATGATAATGAGACTACACGCGTATGACTGATAAAGACAAGTTCACGGAACTCTGCTCCCGCGACGCATCATGGCGCGCGGAGCTCCGCAATTCAAAGACCGCCAAAGAACGGACCGCCATTCCGCGCGCCGTCATGCCTCAGCTTCCGGCCGCCTACCGCGTGACGACTCTTACCGAAGAGGTCAATCAGGGGCTCTCGGCCGATCAGGCAGTGCTTGAGGCAAGCCGTTGTCTCGACTGCCCCAAACCGACGTGCATGGAAGGATGCCCCGTAGGCATCGACATCCCGGCATTCGTGAAAAACATCCGGCGCGGACGCCCCGACCTCGCGGCCGAAGTCTTGCGGATGACCAGCGCGCTTCCTGCCGTGTGCGGCCGCGTATGCCCTCAGGAACGCCAGTGCGAAAGCCGCTGCATATACCTGAAAATGAAAAAAGAACCCGTAGCCATCGGCTATCTCGAACGCTTTGCCGCCGACAGCGAACGCGCCCTGCGGAAACAGGGACTCCGTGCCGCACCGACGCCGCCTCCGTCGAACGGCATACGCGTGGCAGTGGCCGGAAGCGGTCCCGCCGGACTCTCATTTGCCGGCGAAATGGCCGGAAGAGGCTACTCCGTTGACGTGTTCGAAGCTCTCCACGAAATCGGAGGCGTCCTTAAATACGGCATCCCCGAATTCCGTCTGCCGAACGAAATCGTCGACGCCGAGCTTGACAACCTCAGGGCTCTCGGCGTGACCTTCCACCCCGACACCATAATCGGCAAGAGCCTGAGCTACGACGACCTCGCCGACAAAGGCTTCAAAGGCCTGTTTGTGGCATCCGGCGCCGGGTTGCCGCGCTTCATGGGCGTGCCCGGCGAAAACCTCTCAGGGATTATGTCGAGCAACGAATATCTCACCCGCATAAACCTCATGGGGGCCGGACGCCCCGGATACGCCACCCCCGTAGCCCGCGGACGCCGCGTGGCAGTCATCGGCGGCGGAAACACGGCGATGGACTCCGTGCGAACGGCCCTGCGCATGGGCGCCGAACGAGCCATGATTGTATATCGCCGAGGCGAAAGCGAAATGCCCGCCCGTATCGAAGAAATTCACCATGCCAAGGAAGAAGGCGTCGAATTCATGACCCTTTCCAACCCCGTCGAATACCTCGGCGACGAAAAGGGACGCGTGCGCGCCATGCGCCTGCAGCGAATGGAACTAGGCGAACCCGACGCCTCCGGCCGACGCAGTCCCGTGGCAATCCCCGGTGCCGTTGATGAAATCGAAGTCGACGAAGTGATTGTCAGCGTGGGCGTGTCGCCGAATCCGCTCATCCCGAATGCAATCGATGGACTCGAAGTAAGCTCGCGCGGCACCATTGCCGTCAACGAAATGCTCCAATCGTCAATCCCGACGATTTTTGCCGGAGGCGACATCGTCCGCGGAGGAGCCACCGTGATTCTCGCCATGGGCGACGGTCGCAAAGCCGCCGCAATGATGGACAAATACCTTTCCGAAGAAGGATGAGGCTGAAATGGCGGCTCTTGCCGAGCCTTATACTCCTTGCCGCCGGTGCGGCATGTTCGTCGCCGTCGGGGGGCAACAGCCCCCGACCGACGATTGCCGTCAGCGTAGCCCCGCAGGCAAGCCTGCTTAAAGCCATCGCCGGCGACGACTTCGACGTCATCACCGTGCTGGCCGGCGGCGCCAATCCCGAGACATTCGAACCCGGAATGACAACACGCCTTGCCGTAGACAATTCCGAGGCATACTTCACCACCGGAGGCTATCTCCCGTTCGAAACAGCGCTCGGAAAGTCGCTCCCCCCCGGTGTGCGCATCGTCGACACCGGATACGGCATAGAACCGGCCTACGGCACCCACGGAGGCAACGCCTGCGACGACACGCACACCGGAGGCGCCGACCCTCACGTATGGACCTCGCTCGTCAACCTCGCCGTTATGGTCGACAATATGACCACGGCTCTCGCCGAGCTTAACCCCGCACACGAAGCCCTCTACACCCGACGCGCCGACAGCCTCCTGACGCGCCTCGACAGCATCGACGAAAACTATCGCCTACGCCTCGCCGACGCTCCGACGCGCACCTTCGCCGTATGGCACCCGTCGCTGTCGTATTTCGCCCGCGACTACAGCCTCAAGCAGATTGCGCTCGGACAAGAGCACAAAGAGCTCTCGGCCATGCGCCTCAAAGCGCTTATCGACTCCGCCGCGCGCGAACGCACACACGTATTCTTCTTCCAACGCGAATACGACTCGCGCCAAGCCGCCACGGCAAACGAACGCATAGGCTCCAGACTGGTCACAATCGACCCCCTGTCGGCCGACTGGGAGGGACAGATGGATTTAATTGTAGATGAACTCACACGACACTGACACCCCGATACTTCGCCTCGACGGCATCAGCCTGCGCCGCGACGGACGCGACATTCTCAGCAATATCTGCCTTGAGGTCCAAAAAGGCGAATTCGTGGCCATTACCGGGCCCAACGGCGGCGGCAAGACAACCCTCCTGCGCATCATTCTCGGCCTTCAGAAGCCCTCCGCGGGCCGTATCGAACGCCGTCACGACTCCGTGTCAGGCTACATGCCTCAAAAAACGACTGTCGACTCCCACTTTCCTGTCACTGTAGAAGAAGTCGTGGAATCGGCGCTCCTCGCATGCTCCATGACGCGCAACGACAAAAACCGACGCCTTGAAGAAACGCTCGCCATGCTCGGCCTTCAAGACCTGCGCAGACGCCCGATCGGGCACCTTTCGGGAGGCCAACTCCAACGCACCCTTATCGCCCGCGCCCTCGTCAGAAAGCCGGATATACTCCTCCTCGACGAGCCAATGAGCTATCTCGACCGCCACGCCGAAAGGGAACTTGCCGAAATCCTCGGACGCCTGAAAGACGAAGGCACAACCATTCTGATGGTGACACACAGCCCCGCGGCAGTGGCATCCATCACCGACCGCCGCATTTATATCGACCGCACCTCAGAACCGACCGCCGGCGACTTTTAGCGAAGCTACCGCTCCCAGCGACTCCTTAAAGGCGGCAAGGCTCTCGTTCGGAGCCTCCGGCGAAGTCGACGGCCCTATATCCACCGTGTCATAGCCCTGCGACAAAGCGAAGCCGAACACCTCATGCGCAAGCACCGACATCGGATACTGCCCGCGACAGTCCGCTACGTGACCCCAATATATAATCTGCATGACGCGCCCGCTGAGCCGATAGCATATAGCCGCGGCCACGGCCTCGCCGTCGAGCCGCAACACGAGATAATGTTGCGGAATAAGAGCCGACGTCTGCCGGAGCTCATCAAGCGACATGGCAAGAGGATAGCCCCGCTCACGACGATTGCGACTGATAACCGAATAAGCCTCCTCAAGCGAGGCGTAGGCGTCAAACTCATAGCCCTCCCTCGATGCGCGTCGGAAATGCTTTCGCGCCGTGTCGCCGAGAACGGCCTCAAATGAGGCGAAGCGCGAGGTAGGATAGCTGTGGTTAAGCCACACGGACATATCGAACCCTAGAGCCTTCACCGCATATATCTGATGCGCCGTCAGTGACGGTGCGTAAAATTCCGGCGGAAGCGTCACCGACAGATGCCCTCCGCAATGCCCGAGAAGAGCGCGATAGATGGCCGTCACTTCCTCAATACGCAACGGACGCACGCTGTCGAGGCCTCCGAACGGCGCCGAGAACGGCGAGCGCCACAGCTCCTCGCCGTCGCGACGCCCCACGATGATTCCGGCCAAAGCCTTATTGCCCCCGGGAGAATAAAAAGCCAGATGCCGCATTTCCGCCACCTTGTGTGAGTTAAGCGCACAAAAATCCGCCGTCGTATATGGAGACACAGGCCTGACAAATATCGCCGCATACTCCTCCGCTGAAAGTTGCTTTACGTCCATAGCGACAAAATTAATGATAAATCTCAGTCCGTCCAAAATTCCGGCCGCATAAATTCCGACACTGCGGAAATATCGCTGACGCGACAACGACGCCGAGAACAATCCGCCGCAGTGATTTGTAATAATAGTATAATTCATCCGCAAACGTATGGACATAATTTTTCCCGGAATAGTCATCTTCCTTTTTTTATTGGCGACTTTTGACCTCACCGTAGGAGTAAGCAACGACGCCGTCAACTTTCTGACTTCGGCCGTCGGCTCGCGCGCCGCGTCGTTCAGGCGCATAATGTTCGTGGCGGCCGCAGGCGTATTTGTCGGCGCATGCACCAGCAACGGCATGATGGACATAGCGCGCCACGGCATATTCCGCCCCGAAAACCTATCGTTCTACGACGTCATGGCCATATTCATGGCCGTCATGGTCACGGACATAATACTTATCGACATTTTCAACTCGCTCGGAATGCCGACGTCGACCACCGTGTCGCTCGTGTTCGAACTCCTCGGAGCAACATTCGTCGTCGCCCTTTTCAAAATTGCAGATCCCGCCGGACCGACAAGCCTCGGCGCATATCTCAACGCTGAGAAAGCCCTATCGGTGATTCTGGGAATATTCCTGTCAGTCGCCATCGCGTTTATCTTCGGCACAGTCGTGCAGTTCATTGCTCGCCTTATATTCACATTCGAATACAAAAGCCGCCTGAAATGGAAAGTCGGGCTATTCGGAGGCGTCGCATGCACGGCGATTGTCTACTTCATGCTCCTCAAAGGGATAAAAGGCATGAGCTTCATGACTCCCGAAGCCACGGCATGGATTCAAGACAACACCACCCTTATACTCGGATGCTGCCTTGCCGGATTCACACTGCTCTCGCAGTTAATGCACCTTTGCAGAATCAATGTGTTCAAAGTTGTCGTCCTGCTCGGCACATTCTCGCTCGCAATGGCATTTGCCGGGAATGACCTCGTAAACTTCATCGGCGTCCCGCTCACCTCGCTCTCATCTTATCAGGACTATGCGGCCAACGGCGTCGGCGACGCCCGCTCGTTCATGATGTCGAGCCTCAACGGACACGCCGACACCCCGATATACTACCTCATCGGCGCCGGAATGATAATGGTCGTTGCCTTGGCTACATCCAAAAAAGCGCGTCAGGTCACGCAGACCACCGTCGGTCTCAGCTCCCGCAGTCAGGGCGACGAACTTTTCGGATCGTCGCGCTCAGGCAGAATGCTTGTGAGGGCTTTTCTCAACTGTTACGCTTGGATTGAGGAACGCACCCCGAAACGCATCAAAAGCTGGCTCCGACGACGGATGGACACCCGCACGATGCAACCCGAAGACGGAGCCGCCTTCGACCTCGTGCGCGGAGGCGTCAACCTCATGATTGCAAGCATGCTCATCGCTTTGGGCACATCAATGAAGCTCCCGCTGTCGACCACCTTTGTCACCTTTATGGTTGCGATGGGAACTTCGCTGGCCGACCGCGCTTGGAGCCGCGAAAGCGCCGTGTTCCGCGTCACGGGAGTTGTCTCCGTAATCGGCGGATGGTTTATCACCGCCGGCGTGGCCTTCATCGGAGCCGGACTCGTTGTGTGCCTGATGCACATGGGCGGCGTCCCCGTGATGATTGCCGGAGGCATCATTGCTATTGCCGTCCTTATTATCGGCAATATTCGCTATGGAAAGAAGAAAAAAGACGTCCGCGACGACACATTGTTCCAGACCATACTCGCCACAAAGAACCCCGCCGACGTGTGGCCCATACTGATCGAGTATATAAACGAGAAACAAAAAATGTTCCTCCACTTCGCCGGCGACACTTTCAACGCAATATCCGGCGGGTTTATCGGCGACAACGGCAAGCTGCTTGCTCAGGCCGAAAAAGCTCTTGAAAAAGAAAAAGACATACTCAAGAGTCAGCGGCGAAAAATGACCTTGTGTCTGCGTCAGGCCGCAATCGAGACTGTAATGGAAAAAAGCACATGGTTCCACCTCGGCAACAACATGGAGATGTCGATGAGCTACAATCTCAGGCGCATAAACGAAGTGTGCAAGGAACACGTCGACAACAACTTCAGGCCGCTACCCGCGCAGTTCCACGACTCTCTCTCCTCTGTAAGCCTCGATATATCGGCCGTACTGAAAGACGCCGCAGACACCATCGGCAACGGACATCCGGAAGAAATCGACGTCCTCCGCAACCGCTGCGAAAACATCAAAGCAAGGCTGTCGCAACTGGCCCGCGAAGTCTACGACCTGCTCCAGACCGGCGACGACGCCAACATGACCGTGGCCTACGTCTGCGTGAATCTGCTTCAGGAGAGTCAGGAATTCGTCACCTCCCTGCGCAAACTCCTGAGAGCGTCAGGCAAACTCAACCTGCAACCCAACTCATACCGCAGCTTCTCGCACCATTAGCCCTCGAATATTCCGATGCCTTCGCGTATCACCTCGGGGGCCGACGAATCGGTGAGGTCGACTATGGTCGACCCCTCGGTGCGCCCCTCGCCGTTATCGAGCACCGCATCCGCCGCATTGGCATAAATCAGCGCAAGCCCCTCCGGGAGAGCAAGCTCCTCGGGCGTCGCGGCCTCGACCGAAGCCGAGAGCACCGGATTGCCGAGCCCGGCGGCAAGAGCGCGGGCCACGTCGTTGTCAGGGATACGCACCCCGACGGTCTTGCGCCCTTTGAACACCTTGGGAAGCGTCGTCGACGCCGGAAGAATAAACGTAAACGGCCCCGGAAGATACTCCTTGAGCACTCGGAAGGCGCGATTATCGATACGGGCATATTCGGCGGCCTGCGACATACCCTCGCATACCACCGACAGCATCTGCTTCGCAGGGTCAAGACCCTTTATGCGGCAGAGGCGCTCGATGGCGCGGTTGTTAAGAGCGTCGCATCCGAGAGCATACAGCGTATCCGTGGGATAAATGACAATCCCTCCCGAACGGATAATATCAACGGCGTCGGCGATATTGCGCTCATTCACCGAGCCGGGATAGAACTTCAGAATCTTCATGGTCCGCAAATATAAGGATTAATTTTGGAAATGTGGTGAAAGGGTCGTATTTTTGCATAAAACTTCCTCCCACACCAACAATGCAAGCTACACAAGAGACTATCAACGAAATCATCAGCCACGCAACGGCTGACATCAAATATCCCGCCACCGCTCCGGGACTCTACGAACCTATAATCTACACACTCGCCGGCGGAGGCAAACGCTTGCGCCCGCGTCTGCTGCTCTCGGCATTTGCCGCCTTTGCCGGCGACCGCCCCGTCGAAGAAGCGCTCCCGCAGGCGCTCGGACTTGAAATCTTCCACAATTTCACGCTCCTCCACGACGACGTCATGGACAACGCCGACATCCGCCGCGGCCGCCCCGCCGTGCACCGCAAATGGAACGCCGGCGCCGCAATCCTATCCGGCGACGCCATGCTCACCCTTGCCACGGAATATATCGCCGACTGCCCCGCCGATAAGCTTCAGACCGTGCTCCGCCTCTTCAACGACACGGCCATGCAGATATATCAGGGACAGCAGCTCGACATGGAGTTCGAGCACCGCAACGACGTGACCGTCAATGAATACATGGAAATGATCAAGCTCAAAACATCAGTCCTGCTGGGATGTGCCTGCCGCATGGGGGCCT
The DNA here is from genome assembly GCA_910584905.1 of uncultured Muribaculaceae bacterium. GTDB lineage: Bacteria > Bacteroidota > Bacteroidia > Bacteroidales > Muribaculaceae > CAG-873. Next base: position 63,321 of record CAJUCQ010000079.1, on the reverse strand, counting down.
TCCTCGCCGGGGCGTCCGAAGATGCTTGCGAAGCCATGTACAGCTACGGCGTAGACCTCGGCCTCGCATTCCAGCTCCGCGACGACTGGCTCGACACATTCGGCGACCCGCTCGAATTCGGCAAAGAAATCGGAGGCGACATCGTAAACAACAAAAAAACTTGGCTTCTTATCACGGCGCTCGACGAGAGCGACGGCGAACTCGCCGACATCATGCGCGAAGACCTCGACCCGCAGGAGCGCATTCGTCAGGTGGTGCGAGTCTACAAACGCCTTGACATCGGCAACCGCTGCAACGCCCTCGTGCAAGAATACAGCGCCAAAGCCATTGCCGCGCTCAAAGATATAGACATGGACGGCAGTTTCCGCGATTTCTTCATCGAACTCGCACACAAATCCGCATCCCGCACACACTGATTCCACACGATGCTGACCGACACCCACACCCACCTCTACGACCCCGACTTTGCCGGTGGAGGCGCCGAAGCCGTGCGCCGGGCCATCGAAGCCGGGGTCGGCCACATGATATTCCCGAATGTCGACCTCGCGAGCATCGAGCCGCTAAAGCGGCTGGCCGCCGAATTTCCCGACAATATATCCAAAGCTATGGGGCTTCACCCCACGGAAGTGCGCCCGGAAAGCCTCGCCGGAGACTTGGCCGTAATCAGGCGCGAACTCTCCGACGCCTCGGGATACGTCGCCGTCGGAGAGATAGGCATCGACCTCTACTGGAGCAAAGAACACGCCTCCGCACAGTCCGAAGCATTCGACTCTCAGTGCGGCTTCGCCGAAGAACTCGGCCTCCCGGTGATAATCCATTGCCGCGAAGCTCTCCCGCAGGTCCTTGAAGTCCTGAAGGCGCATCCGGCTGCCCGCCCCGTATTCCACAGTTTCGGAGGCAGCGTAGACGACGTGCGGGCTATAAGACGGCTTTTCCCGGAAGCATTCTTCGGAATAAACGGAATCGTCACCTTCAAAAACTCCGGCCTGCGCGCCGTGTTGCCTGAAATAGGCATCGAAAAAATAGTGCTGGAAACTGACTCACCCTACCTCGCACCGGTGCCGCGGCGCGGACGCCGCAACGAGTCGGCCTACCTGCCATATATCGCCGCCACAGTAGGCGATGCCCTTGAACTGACCCCGTCGCAGACAGCCGAAGCCACGACCGAAAACGCCGCCCGCATCTTCGGACCCGCCGTGCGACGATGCTGACCCCACACCTGAAACCGCGCACCGCAAACAATTACGGCCCTCCGAGTGTTAATGAATTACAACATCGTAATTCATCAACATCATGCTACGCAAATCTATCCTGTTTGCCGCCGCTCTGACCTCATTCCTCGGCGCGGCGGCATCCGCCCCAAGCCTTGCGGACCAACAAGTGGACTCGCTTGCCAAATCGACAAAAGTGATATTCATCGACGGCAAGCCCGAGTCGCCCGAAGTGTATCAGAACTACGTCGACTCAATCCGCGAACGCATCGCCGAATTTTACTACGACCAGTTCCGACACTTCGAAGACCCTCAGGCCCCGTACTTCCTGTTCATGAGCAAAGACGCACGGCTGGCAATGGGCATCGGCGGTTGCGTGCGCATGCGTGCGTATTACGACTGGGGCGGCGCTGTCCCCGCCTCGGGCTTCGCGCCTTATCTCATCCCCATTAACCCGAACCCGGCCTACATGCGCCATTTCGGAACAAGCCCCGCGGGCACGTCGCTGTTCTTCCGCGTCATCGGACGCAACAAACTCCTCGGCGACTACCAGCTATATATCGAAGCCAACTTCAACGGCTATCAGACCCGCGACTTCCATCTCAAAAAGGCATACGCCATAATCAACGACGTCACCATCGGCTATGCTTCGTCGACCTTCGCCGACGTGGCCGCACAGCCTCCGACTGTCGACGCACAAGGGCCGAACAACAAGATTTCGCCGACCTCGGTGCTCGTCCGCTACATGCCCTCGATTAAAGACCGATGGTTTTTCGCCGTCTCGGCCGAGACCCCGGCCACGGCTGTCGCCGTCGACAACATCGCCACGGAAAAGGTGAGCGAATGGCTCCCGGACTTCGCCGCCTTCGTCCAGTATCAATGGGCGCGGGGTCAGCACGTGCGCCTGTCGGGTATCGTCCGAACACTGTCGTACCGCGACATCGAAGCCGGACGCAACCACAATCCCCTCGGTTGGGGCCTGCAACTAAGCTCGGTGGCCCACCCCCACAAAGCCGTGACGACATACGCCTCACTCAATTACGGCAAAGGATACGCCGGGCTGGGCAGCGACCTGCTCATCGGCAACTACGACCTCGTCGGCGACCCCGCCGTCCCCGGACGTCTCTACGCCCCGGCAATGCTCGGCTGGTGCGTAGGCCTGCAATACAACTTCCGACCCGAACTTCTCGCAAGCATAAGCGCAAGTCAGACACGCTATCTTCCGACGCACGACGTCAGCCCCGACGAATACAAATACGGCGTATTCGCCTGCGCAAACGTGTTTTGGAATCTTACCCCTAGGATGCAGGCCGGAGCGGAAATCGACTTGGGTCTCCGCCGAAACTTCAGCGGCGCTCACCGCTACGCACGCCGCGCAAGCATGATGGTGCAGTTCTCATTCTGACACACGGCGTATCTCACGGGCCGGATTTCCTGCCACGAGCGTAAACGCCGCTACGTCCTTGGTGACTACGCTTCCGGCGCCGACGATAGCCCCCTCGCCTATTGTCACTCCCGGAAGCACCGTCACATCCGCGGCAATCCACACGTTGTCGCCCACCGTCACGGGAAGCGCCTTCATTATCCCGGCATTCCGGCGCTCGGGCTCAGAAGCATGGATTACGGTGCAGATGGTCACATTCGGACCGATAAATACATTATCGCCTATCGTCACCCGCGTCTCATCAAGAATTGTGAGATTGTAATTGCCGGTGAAATTATCCCCGATTTCGATGTTATGCCCGAAATCACACCTGAAAGGGCTGTGAATCGTAAATCGCGCGCCTACACGCCCGAGAATACGACGCAAAAGCGCCTCGCGCTCATCCCTCAGCGAAGGCCTCAGACTATTGAGTTCGAAACAAAGTTCCTCGCATCGCGCGAGGTCGCGTCCCGACGGCGGCATGAAACCGTCCATCCATTCGCCGCTGTCGAGCAGGCGCTGATAGAGTTCTTTATTATCGCTCATTCAGTCACAAAAAAATTTCGGCGCGGCCGGTGTCGAGTGCGCGGCGCAGAAGGTCGGCCCGGAATGAGGCATCAATCTGCCTGCGACGCTCGGCGAGCAATCGCTCCCGCACTTCTTCGCGGGCTGCCTCAAACGGCATCGTCGCCGACGCAGGCAGCACCTCGGTCACTCTCAGCAAATAGGTGTATCCGTCGGTCGTAGTGTCGAGAAATCGTCCCGGACGCAAAAAAGCGCCTATATCCCCGAAATCGTAAGGAATACGCACTTCGATGCGGTCCCAGTCAATCCAGCGCTCGCGGAAATAATCATAATGGATTGCGTTGGAGCTTATGACTTCTTTTTCAAGCCTGTCAATGTCGGCAGGCGCGTCCGAGCGCATCAGCCGCCGGATAGACGCTATATTCGATGCGTTGGCAGGCACCTTGACGTAAACACCCTTTACGAGAGGCTCTCTCAGCCGGAAGTCAGCCTTGTGCTCTTCGTAATATGTCTTCATCGAATCCTCGGAGAACGTAGCGTCAGTGCCCTCTTCGGCTATCCGGCGCCTGTATGCCTCGGCTATCAGCGCCTCGCGGTATTCGCTCGTGAGGCGGTCGATTTCGCTCATATCAAGGTCCTCCGGGGCCATCTCGGCAACAAGACGTTTGTCGACCCACGCGTAGACTATGCCTTTGACAAAGCGCGCGCTGTCATCCGGCGAGAGCCCCCCGGGCAGGTCGCGGCAAGCCTGCGCAAGATGCAGGCGCTCGCGTCCGACACGAGCGAGGACAGGCGAGGAATCATCGGCACCCGCCGCCGAAACGCCGCCGCCCTCGCCCTTGCCGCATGCTCCGAGGAGAGTGGAGAATGAGACAAGGGCAAGGGCGGCAAATGCTATGTTGTGTCTGCGCATAAGCATCAGCGCAGAGTGTCGAGGACTTTTTTGTTTATCTCGACCTTATAAGTCTTGCGGAGGTTTTCGAGCCATGCCTTTTCGAGAGCCGTCTGATAGTCGGTCACTGCTATGCCGCGCACGTCGGCAGCCTCCTCGGGTGCGTCGATGATGCGGCCCTTGTATGCCGAATAGAACTTCCAGCGCTGAGCAGGTTCGGCTGCGGGCTTCTCGCCGCCGAAAGCAAGGTAGTCGGTAATGGCGTTTTCGCCCTTTGCGGCAATCACACGCTCGACCTTGACATCGCGTCCGAAACGCAGACGCATATCTTCCACAAACTTGGCGGGGTCGGCCACCGACAGTGAGTCGGCATAAGCGAGAGCGGCGTTGAGCGTCGAATCGGAAGCGGCGAAAATCACGATGCTCTTGAATTTGGGAGCATCCCACTTGTATTTGTCGGCGTTCTTGCGGAAGTATTCCTCAAGCCCGGACTTGTCCTTGGCGGCACGGTCCCATACGTTTTCATTGGAAATTTCGTAGAGAAGAATACCGTCGCGATATTCGTTGACCAGATTGCGATACTCGGCGTTGTCCTCGGCGAGATTGCGGCGCGCCATGTCGATGGCCGCGTTCTCAAGCGAGGTCTTGGCGGCGTCGCGGGCATATTCGCGCACCTTCTCGGGGCTGTCGCCGAGGTTGAATGTAGCCGCAGGGAGTATTTCGGAGAAAGCGGTTTTGGTTTTCCCGAGGCGGAAAGCCACAAGCTTCGACGAGCGGATTGCGGCAAGGGCCGTCGAATCGAGGCCGGCCGCAGGCACCATCGCGGCAAGCTTGTCGAGATTCTTTTCGTCGATTCCGCCTTTGTTCTTGGCTATGAAAGCGGCAACGAACGCCTCCTCGGGAAGCGTCGAGCGTTCGTCGCGCTCGATTGCACTCTTGAGCGACTCGCGCTGTTCTTCAAGCGAAGGCATGCCCTTGTGGCCGGTGCGATGGATGATATGCCAGCCGAAATCGGTGCGGAAAGGCTTCGAGATTTCGCCGTCCTGAAGCGCGAAGGCAATGCTGTCGAAAGGCTGCACCATCATTCCGGCCTGAAAGAAGCCGAGCGAGCCTCCGCGGCGCGCCGAACCGGGGTCCTCGGAAAAACGCGTAGCCAAATCGGCGAAATCCGCACCGGGCTGAACGGCCACTTCGTAGATTGAGTCGATTTTGGCCTTTTGCGCTTCTATCTGCTCAGGCGAAAGACCGCGCGTCAGGCGAAGAATGTGCGAAGCTTCGACCTCGCCTTTCGACGGGCCGCGCTTCTCCACACGGATTATGTGGAGACCGAAACCGGAATTGACCACATCGGAAATGCCGTGTACGGGAGTGTCGTACGAGGCCTTCTCAAACGCCCACGGGAAACGGCCGGGAATCACGGCGCCCATCATACCGCCGCGCGAGTTCGACCCGCGGTCGACGGAATAGCGGCGGGCAATCTGCTCGAAGGGAGTCTTTCCGTCGAGAATCACCTGACGAAGCGAATCGGCAAGATGCCGGGCGTCAGGGCGCGTGGCGTCAAGCATGATATGACTTACGACCACGTTTTCAAGCGTATGGCCGTAGGCTTCCTCAATCAGCGCCTCTTCGACGGAGGCATCGCGCAGATAGGGACGCGCGAGGTCGTTGCGGAACTGCTCGAATTCGTTGCGGAATTTGGCCGTCGTGTCGATTCCCGCGGCCTCTGCGGCCGCAACCTTGAGCTTGTAGTCGACAAACATGCCAACGTACTCGTCGAGGCTCTGAGCCTGCTGCTGCTGGGAATTGTTCTTGTTGCGAAGATACTCAAACTCGCTGACAGGCACCCCGCGGCCGTTTACGGTCATCAGAACGGGGTCCTTGGGGGCGGCGAAAGCTACTATTGATGCCACGCCGAGCAAAGATGCTGCTATGATTGGTGTCTTTTTCATTTTAAGGTTGCGACGTATTGGGCCGCTATTGGGATAAACGCACAACGGCGTCGGATATTGTGTGTCCGACGCCGTTTTTTACATTTTTTCAGACCGAAGGCCATGATGCATGACAAAGGCCTGACGCCTTGTCATCAATGAGCCGCGCTGTAATTGGGGGCTTCGCTGGTGATAGCCACGTCGTGGGGATGGCTTTCGGCAACGCCGGCACCGGTGATGCGCGTAAACTGAGCGTGGTGGAGAGCCTCGATGTCTTTGGCGCCGCAGTAGCCCATGCCCGAGCGGAGGCCGCCGAGCATCTGATAGATGACTTCATAAAGCGAACCCTTGTAGGGCACGCGGGCGGCGATGCCTTCGGGGACGAGCTTCTTGACGTCGGTCTCGTTGGCTTGGAAATAACGGTCTTTCGAACCCTTTTCCATTGCCTCAAGCGAGCCCATGCCGCGGTAGGTCTTATATTTGCGTCCGTTATAGATGATGGTGTCGCCGGGCGATTCCTCCACACCGGCAAGCATGCCGCCGAGCATCACGGAATGGGCGCCGGCCGCGAGAGCCTTGACGATGTCGCCGCTGTAGCGGATGCCGCCGTCGGCGATAAGGGGCACACCCGTGCCTTCGAGCGCCTTGGCCACGTCATAGACGGCTGAAAGCTGGGGCACACCCACGCCTGCGATGATGCGCGTGGTGCAAATCGAGCCGGGACCGATACCCACTTTCACGCCGTCGGCGCCTGCCTCGACAAGATAACGGGCGGCTTCGCCCGTGGCGATATTGCCGACCACGACATCAATATGCGGATATTTTTCCTTAACAGCCTTGAGCACCGATACGACGCCGCGGCTGTGGCCGTGGGCCGTGTCGATTACGATGGCGTCGACACCGGCGGCCACGAGCGCGTCGACGCGCTCCATCGAGTCAGCCGTAACACCCACACCGGCGGCCACGCGGAGACGTCCGAGGGCATCCTTGCAGGCGTTGGGTTTGTCCTTGGCCTTGGTTATATCCTTATAGGTCACAAGCCCTACGAGATGTCCCTCGGGATCTACCACGGGGAGCTTCTCGATTTTATGCTGCTGAAGGATATCGGCCGCTTCCTCGAGATTGGTGCTCTGCGACGTGGTGACAATGTTTTCGCTTGTCATCACCTCACTTATGGGGCGTCGGTGGTCACGCTCGAAACGCAGGTCGCGGTTTGTGACAATGCCCTTGAGCATGCACTTGTCATCGACCACGGGGATACCGCCGATGTGGTATTCCTGCATCATGCGGAGCGCGTCGCCGACGGTTGCGTCGGCGTGGATGGTGACGGGGTCGTAGATCATACCGTTTTCGGCACGCTTGACGGCGTGCACCTGACGTGCCTGCTCGGCAATGGGCATGTTTTTGTGGATTACGCCGATGCCGCCTTCTCGGGCGATGGCAATGGCGAGAGCCGACTCCGTCACGGTGTCCATAGCGGCTGAAACCACGGGCACATTGAGGGTGATATTACGCGAAAAACGGGTGGAGAGCTTTACCTCGCGAGGGAGTATCTCGGAGTAAGCGGGAATCAGGAGGACGTCATCAAAAGTAAGGCCGTCCATCTTAACTCGGTCTGCAATAAATGACATACGATGAAAGATGAGGGTTTATTGCGCACAAAATTACAATTTTTTCCGCAAAGACACAAATTTTTCGTATTTTTGCCCTCGTTTTTTATGAATATACCAGATACTCCTGACCGACTCCGCGCCCTGCTCGACGACTATACCGCGGAGTATAATGTGCCCGAATTCGCCGATTCGGACCCCGTGCGTTTTGCCCGGCGCTTCACGGCACTCCCCGACCGCGAGATTGCCGCGCTCCTTGTTTCCACCATCTCTTGGGGGCGCCGCCCGATGATTCTGCGCAACGCCGAGCGCCTTCTCGCGCTGCTCGAAGGCGAGCCGCTGGGCTTTGTGCTTGAAGGCGACATCGAATCCATCCCCGACGACAACATCCACCGCACCTTCTTCGGCCGCCACCTGCGCTACTATCTTCGCGGCCTGCGGGAACTGTACACGCGCTTCGGCACACTCGAAAACTTTGCCCGCGCCGTCGGCGCGGCAGCTCCGGGCGAGGCTCCGGCTTGGGCGATAGCCGAGAACCTCGGGCGCCTGCTGGCCGACGCCAACCGCGCGTGCGGCACGAAGCCCGACGGCCCCGACCGCTGCCTCCCGTCGAAACCCGCGACCTCCGCGCTCAAACGCCTGAACATGGCCCTGCGATGGCTCGTGCGCCGCGACGGCATCGTCGACCCCGGAGGCTGGGAGCTTTTCGGGCCCGACAGGCTGTACATCCCGATGGACGTGCACGTGTGCAACACCTCGGCCGCACTCGGCCTCCTGCCTGCGGCCCCGCGCACCCCCGACCGCAAATGCGCCGTGGCCCTCACCGAATCGCTTCGCGCCTTCCGCCCCGACGACCCGACGGTCTACGACTTCGCCCTCTTCGGCATAGGCGTCAACGGCGCCCTGAAGTAACGGCGCCTGCAAACCCGCCGCGCAAAGTTTTTGCAAAAGATATTCGGATATTGTCGGAACTTTTGTAACTTTGTAGGACACAAACAACGCATCTCACACCACACAACAGGCAATGGCAGTAATTGTCAATATCGAAACATCTACAAATGTGTGCTCTACGGCCCTTACGGCCGAAGGGCAGATTCTCACACACTTCGAAGACTTTTCGGGGCGCAACCACGCCGAACTTCTCAGCGGCTACATCAAGGGATGCCTTGACTTCGCCGCCGAGCGCGAAATCAAGCCCGAAGCCGTCGCCGTGAGCATCGGCCCGGGTTCATACACAGGCCTCCGCATCGGGCTGAGCGAGGCTAAGGGCCTGTGCTACGCCCTCGACATCCCTCTTATCGGCGTGAACACGCTTGAACTCATGGCTACACGCGTGATGTTCTCGACCGACGACGTCGACCCCGACAGCATACTGGTTGCAATGCTTGATGCGCGCCGCATGGAAGTATTCACCGCCGCATACGACTTCGCCCTCAGCCCCCTGATGCCCCCTCAACCCCTCGTGCTTGATGAAAACAGCTACGCCGAAATCCTCGCCTCGGGGCGTCCGGTGCTGTTTTTCGGAAACGGCATGGCCAAATGGAGGGATTTTCTCGGCGAAAACGCCCCGGCCGACGCAAAGTTTGTCGACGGCGTAGACCCTCTCGCCGTGGATATGGTAGCTTTGGCCGAACGCGCCTTTGCCCGACGCGACTTTATCGACACAGCCTACTCCACTCCTCTATATCTGAAAGAATTCCAAGCGACTACCCCCAAAAAGAACATATTCGGCAACTGAACGACATGAAAACACCGTTTTTAACTCCCGAAATGGCCGAAGACGTCCGCAAGGCTGTCGACACAGTCAAAAAAGGCGGCGTCATCCTCTACCCCACCGACACAATTTGGGGACTCGGGTGCGACGCCGGCAACTCCGAAGCCGTGCGCCGTATATTCGAGATTAAAAAGCGGGCGGATTCCAAGGCGCTCATCACCCTTGTCGATTCCGTGGCGGCGCTTGAGCGCACCGTGGCGGAAGTGCCCGAAGTGGCTTATCAGCTCCTTGAGGCCGTCGTAAACCCCACGACCGTCGTCTACGACGGCGCGGCGCCGGGTGTGCTTGCGCCCGAGCTTGTGGCCGATGACGGGAGTGTCGCCGTGCGAATCACCGGCGAGGCCGTATCCTCGGCAATATGCCGGGGGCTGCGCAGACCCCTCGTAAGCACATCGGCAAACATCAGCGGCGCTCCCGCGCCGAAATGCTTCGCCGACATCGCGCCCGAAATCCTCTCCGCAGTCGATTATGTGTGCCTTTCCCGCCGCGACGAGACTCCCGACGCCGCCGCTTCGCCCTCGTCGATAATCCGTCTCGGCTCGGGAGGCCTTGTCAAAATCATTCGCTGATGACCGAAATCACACGACAAAGATGCATATACCTTGCCGCCGACTTTGTAACGCTCAACGTCGGGGTGCTGGCCTTCTATGTCGTGCGCTATTTCCTTTTTTCAGGCGATGCCACGGGGGTGACGCTTCACACATGGCTGTCGTTGCATTCGGTGCTCGGCGGCCTACTCGTTTTCCCTGCCGTAATCCTTGGCATCTCGGCTATATCCGGCTACTACAACCGCTCGCAGCTGTTCTACCGTTCGCGTCTGGATGAGTTCATCAACACGCTCGGTGTGTCGTTCGCAGGCATGCTCGCTGTGTTCTTCACAGCTATCGTCAATGACCGCATGCCGGGGCGTATCCTTTCGTATGAACTCATGTGCGCGCTTTGGGCCTGCCTGTTTGTGCCGATGTATTTCACACGGCTCGTCATCACCACCATCACGACCCGGCGCCTTCAGCGCAAAGGCCACGGCTGGCGCACGCTTATCGCCGGAGTCAGCCCCGCGGCCGTGAAGGAAGCCGAACGGCTTGAAAAGGCCGAAGCACACTGCGGAATGACCGTAATCGGCTTCATAAACCCGCGTCAGAAACACGTCGACGACGGTACTCTCCTCAACGGCCTCCCCGTCTACGGAGCGGACCATGACTTCGCGCGTTTAAAAAGCGAAATCGACGCGCACGCCGTAATCGTGATGCCCCATCCGTCGGGAATGCCGTCGACCCTCGACCTCATCAACCGCCTTTATCCGCTCGACCTCCCCCTGCTTATACCGCCGACGCTCCACCAGCTCATCACAATGCGCCCGCGCATAACGACGGTCAAAACCGAGCCTTTGGTCGACATCACCAACGCCAATATATCCCCGAGACTCGCAAATATCAAACGACTGTCCGACGTTATAGTGGCCTCGCTCGGCCTCATTATGCTGTCGCCCCTTCTCGCGGCCATAGCCATTGCCGTCAAGCTCGACTCAAAAGGCCCCGTCGTGTATCGGCAGGAACGCCTCGGCTACCATAAAAAGCCGTTCAAGATACTCAAATTCCGCACGATGTACACCGACGCCGAAGAACACGGACCGGCCCTGTCAAGCGAAGACGACCCGCGCATCACCCGCATAGGCCGCACCCTGCGGAAATACCGCCTTGACGAACTCCTGCAACTCTGGAACGTGCTCGTCGGCGAAATGTCGCTTGTCGGTCCGCGCCCCGAGCGCGAATACTACGTGCGCCGGATAGTGAAAGAAGTTCCCGCCTACAGCCTTATCCATCAGGTGCGCCCGGGAATAACATCATGGGGAATGGTCCGCTACGGCTACGCCTCGTCGGTCGAACAGATGATCGAACGCCTCCGCTACGACCTCCTGTATCTCGAGAACATCAGCCTCGGCGTGGACCTGAAGATTTTATACCACACTATTCATACAGTATTGTCCGGCAAAGGGCTCTAACGCATATATTCCTCAGAATCTATGATGAAAGAACTCACCCCCGTACGCCACCGCCGTCTCCGCGAGGCGTTTCTGCGCTTCCTCATCTGGCGCGAAAAACATATAAAGGAGAAAGATTTCGTACTTGTCCTCGCATTGCTTGTCGGAATCTTTTCGGGCCTTGCCGCCCTCGTCCTCAAATTCTTGATTCACACGATTTCAGGGCTACTCACATCTCATATCAGCGTCGACTCCGGAAACTACCTCTACATCCTCCTTCCGGCCGCCGGCGTGGTGCTTGCGACGCTTTACGTGCGCTATATCGTCCGCGATGACATCTCCCACGGTGTCACCCGCGTGCTGTACGCCATCTCTCAGAACAAAAGCCGCCTGAAGCGCCACAACATCTACACGTCAGTCGTAGCGTCATCGGTTACAATCGGCTTCGGAGGCTCGGTCGGAGCCGAGGGCCCGATTGTCTACACGGGAGCGGCTATCGGCTCGAACCTCGGAGCCACGTTCCGCATGTCGCCGCGCATTCTAATGATACTCGTCGGATGCGGAGCCGCGGCCGGAATAGCCGGAATCTTCAAAGCCCCGATTGCCGGGATGCTGTTCACGCTTGAGGTGCTGATGCTCGACCTCACCACCGTGTCGGTGATGCCGCTGCTGATTGCGTCGGTCACGTCGGCGACAATAGCCTACGTCTACACGGGCTACGAATTCGAATTCTTCTTTGCCCAGAGCGAGGATTTCTATACGTCGCGTATTCCCTTTGTCATTCTGCTCGGACTTGTATGCGGCTTTGCATCGCTGTATTTCACGCGGGTGATGAACATGATGGAAAACTTTTTCCGCCGCTTCAAGCACCGCTGGGTCAAGACGGCAGTCGGCTGCCTGATTCTTTCGGCGCTTGTGTTCCTTTTCCCGCCGCTTTACGGCGAAGGCTACGGGTCTATAACAGGGCTTCTTGCCGGCGACCCCAGCTCGATTGTCGAAGGCTCGATATTCTACGGCGACCGCGACTCGGTGTGGTTTCTCATCCTGTTCATATTCCTCGTCGTGCTCATGAAAGGCTTCGCCACCTCGTCGACAAACGGAGCCGGAGGCGTCGGCGGCACTTTCGCGCCGTCGCTCTACGTAGGGTGTCTGACCGGCTTCCTCTTTGCCTTCGCCCTCAACTCCATCGGCCTCCCGGGAGGAATGACGCTATCGACCAAGAATTTCGCGCTGATAGGCATGGCGGGGGTGATGGCCGGAGTGATGCACGCCCCGCTCATGGCAATCTTCCTCACGGCCGAACTTACGGGGGGCTACTCGCTATTCCTTCCCCTGCTGATAGTGAGCACGATTTCTTACGGCACGATAAAGATGTTCGAGCCTTACAGCATCTATACGATGCGCCTTGCAAAGCGAGGCGAACTCATGACCCACCACAAGGACAAAGCCGTGCTCACGCTCCTGAAGGTCAACAATGTGATTGAAACCGACTTCATGCCGGTCTACCCCGATATGACCCTCAAAGAGATGGTCGATGTCATCTCGCAGAGCAAGCGCAATCTTTTCCCCGTAATCAACGAGCGCAAAGAACTCGTCGGAGTGGTGCTCCTCGACGACATCCGCAACATCATGTTCCGCCCCGACCTGTATAGAAAAATGCGGGTCAGCACATTCATGACGTCTCCGCCGGGAAAAATCGAAATCGGCAACTCGATGGACTCGGTGATGAAGCTTTTCGACGACACGGGCGCTTGGAACCTGCCCGTGGTGGAGCAGAACGGCTCATACGTAGGCTTCGTCTCAAAGAGCAAGATATTCAACTCCTACCGCCGCGTCCTGCGCCACTATTGCGAAGACTGACCCCGCGGCGCCACTTGTTTTTTTCGCCGAGTTTGAGTAATTTTGCAGGCTGAAACGCTTGACTGCCCCGCGCGCCGCTTGCGTCGGGCCGGTATAGCCTGCCGACGCAGGTATTCGGCCACGGAGGCTGTCATCAATCCGAAAACTTATATACAATAGCATAATATGGCACTTCAATGCGGCATCGTGGGCCTGCCCAACGTCGGCAAATCCACGCTTTTCAATTGTCTCTCCAACGCCAAGGCGCAGTCGGCCAACTTCCCCTTCTGCACCATCGAGCCCAATGTGGGCGTAATCACCGTCCCCGACGACCGCCTGACGAAACTGGTCGACATGTGCTCGCCGCGGTCGGTCGTGCCGGCAACGGTCGAGATTGTCGACATCGCCGGTCTTGTCAAAGGTGCTTCGCGCGGCGAGGGCCTCGGCAACAAATTCCTTGCCAATATCCGCGAGACGGATGCAATCATACACGTGCTCCGCTGCTTCGACGACGATAATATCACGCACGTAGACGGCTCGGTCGACCCCGTGCGCGACAAAGACATTATCGACACCGAGCTGATGATCAAAGACCTCGAAACGGTCGAAAGCCGCATAGCCAAAACCCTCAAGCAGGCTCAGACGGGAGGCGACAAGACGGCAAAGATGCAGTATGAGGTGCTCCGCCAAATCAAAGAAGCCCTCGACAAAGGCGAACCTGCGCGCTCGGTTGTATTCGAGACGCCCGACGAGCAAAAGTTTTTCCGCGAACTTTTCCTCCTCACGGCCAAGCCCGTGCTCTATGTCTGCAACGTCGATGACGCCGCCGCAGCCAACGGCAACAAATACGTCGACGCCGTCCGCGAGGCCATCCGCAACGAAGGCGCAGGCCTGCTCATCATCTCGGCTCGGACCGAAAGTGAAATCGCCGAACTCGACACATGGGAGGAGCGTCAGGAATTCCTTCAGGAAATAGGTCTTGAGGAATCGGGTGTGTCGCGCCTTATCCGCGCGGCCTATGCGCTCCTCGACCTGCAGACCTACTTCACTGCCGGAGCCGACGAAGTCAGGGCGTGGACCTTCATCCGCGGTTCTAAAGCTCCCAAATGCGCCGGCATTATCCACACCGACTTCGAGAAGGGTTTTATACGCGCCGAAGTGATAAAATACGAGGATTACGTGGCCTACGGAGGCGAGACCGGAGTCCGCGAGGCCGGCAAGCTCGGCGTCGAGGGCAAAGAGTATGTGGTGCAGGACGGCGACATCATGCACTTCCGCTTCAATGTCTGAAAAAATCTATAAAAATATTAAAAAGACCCGACCGCACTTGTGTGGCCGGGTCTTTTTCTTTATCTTTAGCAATTATTTGTTTATTGCAGTTTACCATGACACGAAGCCGAATATTCAGCACAGCCGCCCTGACGGCAATACTCGCCGGCGCCATCTCCTGTATCACACGCAATCCCGACAACGCCGCAGGCTCGCCGGCGCTCCCCTCATGGATTGAATCGGACTCCGCCGCCGCCATCAGCGCGCGCATCCGCGCCGACTTCAGCCTGACGCCCGAGGAAGCTCTTGAGGCCATAAGGAAAGACTACCCGGAAACAAGCGAGGACGATATCCGGCGCTTCATAGCCCTCGGATACATGGAAGCGGAGACCATCGACGACACCCTCCGCCTTCACCGCAAGGCAATCAGGAATCTCAAACTGCTCAACCCCGACATGAACGGCGGAGCGCGCCGCCGGGGCGACCACGCCTCAGAAGCGCGGATAGCGTACGTCGACTCCGTGATAGACTTTACTGAAGGCCGCAATCCCGTCGGCGGAGCGCACGAGGTGACGTATTCGTTTACCATCGAAGTGCCTTACGATGACGCCCTGAAAGGCGACAGTCTGCGGGTATGGATGCCCGTGCCGATTGAGAGCGCCCGCCAAAGCAAGCCCGAGATACTCTCGACCTCGCACAGACCCTACATCCTGTCGACACCGGAGGAATCGGTCCACTCGACAATCTATTTCTCGGCGCCCGCTCCGAAAGCCCCGGGCGACACGGCGAGATTCGAATACACGGCGCGGTTTATCACCCGAGGGCAGTATGTGTCGGAAAAAGACATCCTTGCCCGCATAAAAGACTACGACAGGACGTCGGATGAATACCTGCGGTTTACGCGCCCCGAGGCCCCGCACATCGTAAGGCTCGATTCCCTTGCCAAAGCCATCGTCGGAGAAGAGAAAAACCCTTACCGCCAAAGCGAACTCGTATTCGACTACATAATCGGCCGCTACCCGTGGGCCGGCGCGCGCGAATACTCCACCATCCCGTGCATTCCCGAATACGTTCTGCGCGAAGGCCACGGCGACTGCGGACAGGTGTCGCTGCTCTACATCTCGCTGATGCGCACCCTCGGCGTGCCCGCGCGCTGGGAAAGCGGATGGATGCTCCACCCGGGAGAAAAGAATCTCCACGACTGGGCCGAAGTGTACTTCGAAGGCGTCGGATGGCTGCCTGTGGATGTGTCATTCGGGCGCTACACGACCTCGTCCGACCCCGCCGTCCAAGGCTTCTATTCCCACGGCATCGACGCACACCGCTTTGCCACAAACCGCGGCGTCTGCGGCGCGCTCTATCCTGCCAAGCGATATGTGCGCAGCGAGACCGTCGACTTCCAGATGGGCGAAGTCGAGTGCTCCAAAGGCAATCTGTTCTATCCCGGATGGAATCAGACACTCAAACTCATAGACGTACACCCCGTAAAATAAATGAAACACACACTTTTTTCCCTAAGTCTTCTTATAGCTTTCGGCGCAGGCGCCCAGTCGTCAATCGAAGCGGTAGGCAAAGCCTCTAAAATCATCGACGAGGTGCGCGCTGTCCATGCGCCGGACAAACGTCAGGTTGTATTCGACATAAAAGCCTACAACGACCCCGACGGCGGGATGATTGTCGGCGGTAAGACCTCCGAGGCTTCGGCCCGCGACGCCCTTGTGGCCCAGCTTAACGCCTCAGGCGCTGACTACAGCGACCGAATCGCCGTGCTTCCCGACACGCTTTGGGCTCAGCCGCGCATATCCGTGGCATGTCTCCGCACGCGCCCGGGCCACGCATCCGAAATGGCCTCGCAGGCAATCATGGGCATGCCGCTCCGCGTCCTCGAAAAGGAAGGCGACTGGTATCGCGTCCAGACCCCTGACGGATATATCGCGTGGGTAACGGGCAGCTCAATCAGCCTCAAGTCCGCAGCCGAGATGAAGGCATGGCGCTCAAGCCGACGCTACATCGTCAGCAGCCCCTATCAGACCCGCGCCTACCGCACCGCCGATGCCACCGGCCTGCGCGATGCAGTCACCGACCTTGTCAACGGCAATATCGTCGAAGCCGTGGAAGGCAAAGGCAGCGTCAGCAACGGACGCATCCTCATCAAGCTTCCCGACGGACGCACGGGCTACGCCCCGATAGCCGACCTTACGCCGGTCGACGTATGGGCCGACCAGAATTTCAACCCCGAGAAAATCCTCGATATCGCCTACTCGATGGAAGGCACGCCCTATCTTTGGGGCGGCACCTCGATAAAAAGCCTCGACTGCTCGGGCCTCGCCAAAGTGAGCTATCTCGCCAACGGCATCATACTTATGCGCGATGCCTCGCAACAGGCCATCACGGGCAAACGCATCGAAGCCAAGGACTGGCGCAAATGCGAAGCCGGCGACCTGCTGTTCTTCGGAAATGCAAAGACCGGCAAAGTGACCCACGTGGCCATCTACGACAACAACGGCCACTACGTCCACTCATCGGGACGCGTGAAACGCAACTCTGTCGACCCCGACGACCCCTCCTATCTCACCACCCCCTTCCTCCATGCAGTCCGCATCTCCGGCTGCGAGGAAACTCCGGGCATAACCCGCGCCCGCAATCACCCTTGGTATTTCAATCTCAAGCCCTAAAAAACGACACACTACCACCATCTGCCATGAACCGCCGCAAATTTCTCAAGGCCGGACTCCTCGGAGCCGTAGCCGCCGCCTCTCCGATATCCATCTCCGCTCTCGACTCGGCGACACGCCCGCTGTCGGGCGGACGGAGCGGACGCCTCAACCTCCGCTTCTTCCCCTATGAGCTTCAGCTTCGCCACGCCTTCAACCTCGCCCGCTCGCAACGCACGACAACGCCGGGGGTGCAGGTTGAGGTTGAATACGACGGCCTTGTCGGCTACGGCGAGGCTTCGATGCCCCCCTATCTCGGCGAGAGCGTCGACAGCGTGACGCGCTTCCTGTCGAGCCTCGACCTGAGCCAATTCACCGACCCCTTCCGCATCGAGGACATCCACGAATACATGGAGTCAGTGGCCCCCGACAACCGCGCGGCAAAGGCGTCCGTCGACATCGCCCTCCACGACCTCCTCGGGAAAATCATGGGACAGCCGTGGTATAAAATCTGGGGACTCAACCCCGAAAAATGCCCCAACACCTCATTCACCATCGGCATCGACAAACCCGATGTGGTGCGCAAGAAAGTCGACGAGGCCTCGCCCTACAAAGTGATAAAAGTGAAAATGGGGCTTGACAACGACAAAGAACTCGTCGAAATAATACGCTCAAAAACCGATGTGCCGATTTGCGTCGACGCCAATCAAGGCTGGGCGGACAAAGAGAAGGCGCTTGAGATGTGCCACTGGCTCGCCGAGCGCAACTGCCTCTTCGTTGAGCAGCCTATGGACAAAAGCGCCATCGACGACACGGCATGGCTTCGCGAACGCTCTCCGCTGCCTATCATTGCCGACGAATTTCTCCAGCGTCTGCCCGACGTGCGCCGCGCCGCCGGTGCCTACGACGGCATCAATATCAAGCTGATGAAGAGCACCGGGCTTCACGAGGCGCATCAGATGGCCACGCTGGCCCGCGCAATGGGCATGAAGGTGATGCTCGGGTGTATGACCGAAACTTCGTGCGCCGTCACCGCCGCGGCCCAGCTCGCGCCGATGGTCGACTACGCCGACCTCGACGGCAATCTCCTTATCGCCAACGACAGATTCGACGGCATCAAGATTGTAGACGGCAAAGTGACCATCCCCGACCGCCCCGGCATAGGCGTGGAACTCATTGTCTGATTGCCCGCAATATAGCTCCGCGGCCTGCCTGCGGCAACACCTGCATTGACAATGCGGACTTATTTGGTCGAAGTGTTAAAAAAATTCCCTCAAGGATTTGGAAGTCTCAAAAAAAAAGACTACCTTTGCACTCCGAATTGTAGAATAATAATCAACAAAACAACATAGGCAATGAAAAGAACTTTCCAACCCTCGAATCGCAAGAGAGTCAACAAGCACGGTTTCCGTGAAAGAATGTCCACCCCCGACGGCCGCAAAGTTCTGGCCCGTCGTCGTGCCAAAGGCCGCGCCCGCCTGACTGTATCCAGCTCCATGGCCGGCAAGTAATCGCCTCTCCTTGCAGAGCAAAAAAATCTGAGCTTCCCGAGCCTCGCAAAAGGCGCCACGGAAGCTCTTTTTTTTATGGCTGAATTTCTGTTTTCCGACTTTTCGGTTCGCGACGACCGTTGCGGTCAAAAAGTGTGCAGCGACTCGGTGCTGTTCGCGGCATGGACATGGGCCTCACATCCGGCCGAAGGTCTCGTGCTCGACATCGGCACCGGCTCGGGAGTGCTTGCCCTGCTGACGGCGCGCATGTGTCCCCGAGCGCGCGTAACCGCCGTCGAACTTGCCCCCGAGGCCTGCGCCGACGCCCGGGAAAACTTCGCCTCATCGCCGTGGTCACCAAGGCTTTCGCTTGCCGAAGGCTCATACGAGAGCTTCGACGCCGACAATGCCGAGGCCATCATCTGCAATCCGCCGTTCTTCGCCAACGGCGCCCTTTCGTCCGACCGCCGCAGGGCCGACGCCCGCCACGAGGGAAGTCTCTCATACGAAGGCGTTGTGCGCTATGCGTCGAGGGTGCTCGGGGATAAGGGAAGACTCGCGTTGATGGGTCCGGCCGAGCGCGAGGCCGAGGTGATTTTCGCCGCCGAGCTCGCCGGGTTGAAAGCAAGACGCCTCGCAAGAGTGCGCACAAGTCCGCGAAAGGACGCGACGAGAGGCTTCTGGGAATTCAGCCGCGCCGACGGCCCCTTAAGCACCGAAGAAATAGTAATCCGAAATGCCGACGGAAAATATTCCGACGGATACATCGCTCTTGTCGGCGAGCTCTACCATCATCTCAAACAATAACCCGCCCCACTCTACTCCAACCGTGCGACGTTCCGACCTCATCCTCAGCCTGAGCCGCCGACTCCTGCTGTTGCTTTGCTTTTTCGTTCTCGGATATGCCCTCACCACGGGCCTCTCGCTCATTGCCGGCAAACTGATCACCGGCAACGAGGCCGCATATCTGCGCATCATCACGGTCATTCAAGACCTTATCATCTTCATCCTTCCCGCCATCGCCACAGCCTGCCTCGTATGCCGCAAGCCTGCCGAGCTTCTTGCCCTCGGCCGCGAGCCGTCGGGTGTGTCGCTGCTGTGCATCGCAATTATCCTCACTGTCTCCATTCCTGCGATGGAGAGCCTGATATACTGGAATGCCGGACTTCATTTTCCGGCGTCGCTCGCAGATTTTGAAGCCGCGGCGCGGCAAATGGAAGCCACGGCATCGGGCTTGGTCGAGACGCTGTTGCGGAGCAACACCGGCCTCGCCGGTCTCGTCCTCAACCTGATGATTATCGGCATCATGGCCGGATTCTCGGAAGAGCTGCTCTTCAGAGGCTGTTTCCAGCGCCTGCTGACAACGGGCGGCGTGAACAAGCACGTGGCCGTATGGACCGTGGCTTTCGTATTCAGCGCCTTTCATTTCCAGATTTTCGGCTTTGTGCCGCGCATGCTTCTCGGAGCCTATTTCGGCTACCTCCTGATATGGACGCGGTCGATATGGGCGCCGATGCTGGCCCACACGCTCAACAACTCGATATACGTCGTTGCGGCGTGGCTTCAGCTTCAGCACAATCCTGGCACGCCCCTGAGCTCGGATTCAGCCGGCGAACTCTACCCCCCGGCAGTCATCGCCATATCCGTGGCGGCCACGGCGGCGGCGCTCGCGCTGATGTATTCGAGCAACAAAAAAAGATTTGCAAAATTGCAGGGAAATAACTAATTTTGCACTGCAAAACACGGCCCGGGGCGTAGCGCAGTCCGGTAGCGCACCTGGTTTGGGACCAGGTGGTCGCAGGTTCGAATCCTGTCACCCCGACGAAATCGAAAGCCCGAATGGAGAGTCAGTAAATGCTCTCCGTTCGGGCTTTCGAAGTACACGAGCAATACCGGGATGTTAATTGTAGAATTTTCACATCACTTATAGACGAATTGTGAAGATTTTTTGCTAAATTTGTATTCCGATAAAATCCACCGAAAACAACATATCACACCATACCGCTTTATGAGATTCAACGTATCAAGCAAAGCCCTGTACAGCGCAACGTCTGCTGTCAGCAAGGTCATCAACAGCAAGAATGCACTCGCCATCCTTGACAATTTTCTTCTGAGCCTCGACGGCAACATCCTCACCATCACGGGGTCGGATGCCGAGAACGCCCTCACGGCGCGCATTGAGGTTCAGGACGCAAAGGGGTCGGGGCGCCTGTGTCTTGGTGCACGCCGTCTCGTCGAGCTGCTTAAAGAAATGCCCGATCAGGGCGTGCAGGTGGACATCAACGACGATACGCTTGAAGTCCAGCTCACATATCCGTCGGGCCACTACGGCTTCGTCGGGGTCAACGCCGACCAGTATCCCGTGTTCCGCGCTCCGGCGTCGGAGAGCGGCCCCGTGAGCCTGACCGTGGCCACCGAATACTTCCTCTCCGGTCTCGAAAACACGATGTTCGCGGTATCCACGGACGAATATCGCGCCGTGATGCAGGGTGTGTATCTCGACATCAAACCCGACTCCATCACCTACGTTGCGACCGACACCCGCAAGCTCGTGCGCTATATCGACAAACGCACGGCCCCGGGCGTCGAGGCCACGTGCATCGTGCCCACCAAGCCCGCCACCGTCATCAAGAACGTATTCTCCAAAGAACCCGAGCTGAACATCACGATGACGAGCCGCGCGGCAAAAATCGAGAGCAAGAACTTTACGTTTGAATGCACGTTCCTTAACGGCAACTATCCGGACTACAACCGCGTGATTCCCCGCAACAACACGCAGGTGCTCACCGTCGACCGCGTGGCGCTCATCAACGCTGTGCGTCGCGTGGCCATCTTCGTCGAGGTAGAAGGCGGGCTGGAGAAATTCCGCATCACCCCCGAATGCATTCTGCTGAAGAGCAACGACCCGGCGCTGTGCACGAGCGCCCGCGAACAAGTGCCCTGCTCGTTCACCGGGACCGAGCTTACCATCGGCTTCAGCGCGTCGTTCCTTCTTGAGATTCTCGGGACGCTCAAGGGTCAGGACGTGGTTGTCAACCTCGGCGATGCCGGCCGCCCCGGCATGTTCTGTCCGGGCGAGCAGACCGAGGGCACTGACCTCGTGATGCTTCTGATGCCCATGACTGTCGGAGAATTTTAAGCCCCGTCCGCCATGCGTCTGAAACTTACCCGCCCCATCGTGTTCTTCGATCTGGAGACCACGGGAACAAACATCACGCACGACCGTATCGTTGAAATTTCGCTTATCAAGGTGATGCCTGACGGTACGGAAGTGGAAAAGACCCGCCGTCTGAATCCCGAGATGCCTATCCCCGCCGAGGCCACTGCCATCCATCATATCACGGACGAAGACGTGGCTTCGGAACCGACCTTCCGTCAGATAGCCAACTCGCTGGCGCAGATGCTGAAGGGATGTGACATCGCCGGCTTCAACTCCAACCGCTTCGACATCCCGCTTTTGGATCAGGAGTTTCAGCGTGCGGGCGTTGCATTCGACCTTTCGAACGCACGCTTCATCGACGTCCAGACCATCTACCACAAGAAAGAGCCTCGCACCCTCGTTGCGGCTTACCGCTACTACTGCGACAAGGACCTTGAGGCCGCCCACAGCGCCAACGCCGACACGCGGGCCACGCTCGAAGTGCTCAAGGCACAGCTCGAGCGATACGACGACCTGCCCGACACGGTCGACGCGCTCTCGGAGTTTGCCTCGGCCAACCGCAATGTCGACCTCGCCGGACGCCTCATCTACGACGAGCAGCACCGCGAGGTAATCAATTTCGGCAAATACAAGGGCAAGCTTGCCGAAGAGGTGCTTCGCAAAGACCTCGGCTATTACGGCTGGATTATGAACGGTGATTTTCCTCAGAACACTAAAAACGCCTTCACACGCATACGTCTGCGAATCAAATAACGCGTAACGCGGCGGCAAGTCCGCCGAATTTCCTGACTGATAATGAGCACATCCCTTCAAGGAAAACATATAATTCTTGGAATCACGGGAGGCATCGCCGCTTACAAGTCGGTGGTGCTTCTGCGTTTGTTGGTGAAAGCCGGTGCTGACGTACAGGTAGTCATCACACCCAACGGCAAGGAATTTATCACGCCGGTGACCCTTTCGGCCTTGTCGGGCAAGCCGGTGGTAAGCGAATTTTTCACGGCCAACAGCGGCGAATGGCACTCGCACGTTGACCTCGGGCTGTGGGCCGACGCTATGGTCGTGGCTCCGGCCACGGCATCGTCCATTGCAAAGATGGCCAACGGCGTTGCCGACAACATGCTGATTACCACTTACCTCTCGGCCAAGGCGCCGGTGTTTGTCGCTCCGGCGATGGACCTCGACATGATGGCGCATCCGTCGACGACGCGTAATATTGAGCTTCTGCGGAGCTACGGCAACCATATCATCGAGCCTGCCGCCGGCGAGCTGGCAAGCCATCTCGTAGGGAAAGGCCGGATGGAAGAGCCTGAAAACATTGTTGCGGTGCTTGAATCGTTTTTTGCCAAAAGCGAGAGCCTGAGCGGGCGCAGAATACTTATCACCGCCGGCCCGACCATCGAGCGCATCGACCCCGTGCGCTATATCAGCAATTTCTCAAGCGGAAAAATGGGTTATGCCATAGCCGAAGAAGCCGCGGCGCGCGGAGCGGAGGTGACGCTCGTAAGCGGTCCGGTCGATTTGCGTCCGCGCCACAGCCGAATCCGTCTCGTGAAGGTCGAATCCGCCATCGAGATGCTCCGGGCATGCGAGGAGGCATTTCCCGCCTGCGACACGGCGATAATGTCGGCAGCAGTGGCTGACTATGCTCCGTCAGAGCCGTACACATGCAAAATCAAGCGCGAGCGCGACGGCGTGGACTCCATCGCACTCAGGAAAAACCCGGATATCGCCGCTACCCTCGGCGCCATCAAGACTCCGGGACAGCGGCTTGTGGGCTTTGCGCTCGAAACCGACAACGCCATCGACAACGGCGCTGAAAAGCTTGCCCGCAAGCATCTTGACATGATTGTTGTCAACTCGCTTGCCGATTCAGGAGCAGGCTTCGGGACCGACACCAACAAAGTGACACTCCTCTTCGCCGACGGGCGGCCTGCCGAGGCTTTCAGCCTCAAAAGCAAGGCCGATGTGGCCAAGGACATCCTCGATGCCGTAGAGCGGCTGTAAGCCTTCCGGCATCATATCCGTAATATTGTATCCGATGATGAAATCCACTCTCCTCAAATATGTTGCCCGGGCTGTTTTGTCCGTCCTTGCAGCGGCGGCCGCGTGCCAGCCTGCCGCCGGGCAGGAGCTCAACTGCAAGGTGACGGTCAACTCCGACCAAATCAACGGCTCAAGCAAATCGGTGTTCGAGACGCTGCAACAGGCTATTTCGGAATATATGAATACGACGGTGTTCACGAACATGCAGTTTTCGTCGAATGAAAAGATAGAGTGCACGCTCTTCTTCACCATCAAAGAATACTCCGATGATCAAATGAGCGGCGACCTCCAGATACAGGCCATCCGCCCGGTCTACAACTCGTCATACACGACCACCCTCATCAATTTCAAGGACACCAAACTCGATTTCACCTACCGCGAGAACGAGCCCTTGATATTCAACCAGACTAACTGGGAGAATCAGCTTACGGGCATCCTCAACTACTACGCCTATCTTATTCTCGCGCTTGACTGCGACTCCTTCGCGCCCCGCGGCGGCGACGACATGTACGAACGCCTCGCTCAGATTGTACAGCAGGGGCAAAGTTCGGGCGAAAGCGGCTGGAAGGCGTTTGAGGACACAAAGAACCGCGCGGCGGTGCTGGCGTCGCTGACCGACCCGTCCACGACGGCCATGCGCGATTTGCTATACAACTATCACCGCAAGGGCCTCGACGAGATGGTTCAGGCGCCGGACAAGGGTCGCGCAGTAATCACGGAAAGCCTCGGCATCGTCAACGGAATATACGAAAAGACGCCCATGAGCGTGGCGCTTTCGATGTTCAAGGACGCGAAGTTCGACGAGCTCGTGAACCTCTATTCAAAGGCACCGGCAACGGAACGCAACGCCGTGTACAAACTGCTTGAGCCGATTTACCCGACCGAGACCGAGCGTCTCGAAAAACTCAAGAAAGGAGCAGACGAACGATGATACGCAGCCTTCACATCTCCAACTATGCCCTGATTTCGCGCATAGACATTGATTTTTCCTCGGGTCTAAACATCATCACGGGCGAGACCGGCGCAGGCAAATCCATTATTCTCGGCGCATTGGGCCTTCTGCTTGGCGGGCGCGCCGACCTCAAGGCCGTGCGCGATTCCGGGAAGAAATCGGTAATCGAGGCAAATTTCGCCATCGACGTCCACGGCACCATCGAGCGCCTTATTCGCGAGGCCGAACTCGACATGCTTCCGGGCGAATGTATCCTCCGCCGCGAACTATCGCCGGGCGGCCGCTCACGGGCCTTTATAAACGACACCCCCGTGAGCCTGTCGACGCTACGGGACGTGGCCATGCGACTTGTCGACATACACTCCCAGCACCAGAACCTGTTGATTTCGGACCCTGCCTACCAGTTGCGCATCATCGACTCGCTGGCCGGAAACGGCGCCCTCCTCGATGAGTACCGCGCGGCCTACCACGCCTACCGCAAGGCGCTCAAAGCCTATACCGACACGCGAGAGAGCATCCGCCGCAGCCGCAGCGACGCCGAATATCTTCAGTTCCAATACGACAAACTCGCCGAGATGAATCTCACCGCCGGCGAGCAGGAAAAGCTGGAGCGCGAGCGCGACATACTCGGCAATATCACCGAAATCAAGGCTCGCGTCAAAGCCGTCCTCGGGCCGCTGGGCGACTATGAGGGCAACGCGCTGGCGCGTCTTTCGGAGGCGGCATCCGCATGTGAGAGTCTTGCCTCGGGGGTTGGAGAAAGCGACGGCGACGAAGATGAAGACGGCCACGGGGCCGGTCTGCGGTCTCTTGCCGAGCGCCTGCAGTCGGCAAGAATCGAAATCCGCGATATCGCCGATTCGCTTCAGGCGTTCGACAACTCGCTTCAGGCCGATCCGGGGCGCCTCGAAGAGGTGGAAGAACGCCTCTCCGAGCTTTATTCCCTCGAAATGAAGCACCACGTTGACTCTCCCGAGGCGCTCATCGCTCTCCGCGACCGCCTCGGCTCCCAGCTCCGGGAGCTCAACAACAGCGAGGATGTGCTCGCCGAACTTGAGACGAAGGCCCGGCGGGCCAAGAAGGAGGCCGTGGTTCTGGCAAACAAGCTCTCCGATTCCCGCGTAAAAACGGCGGGAGAATTTGCCGAGTTGCTCAAGACCCGCGCCATGCCCCTCGGTATGCCCAATCTGCGCAGCGAGGTGGCCCTCACGCGCGACAAGCTCGGGCCCGACGGCTGCGACCGCATCGAATTTTTGTTTGCGTTCAACAAAAATCAGGCTCTTACTCCGGTCGGCAACACGGCTTCGGGCGGTGAAATTTCGCGCCTGATGCTGTGTATCAAAAGCATCGTCGCCGAGAGCATGGAACTTCCGTCGATAATTTTCGATGAGGTGGACACGGGTGTATCGGGCGACATCGCCCAGCGCATGGCCGAGATGATGAGCAGTATCGGACGCAAGATTCAGGTTATCACCATCACGCACCTTCCGGGGGTTGCGGCTCACGGCCACAAGCACTTCAAGGTCTACAAGGAAGACGACGCCGACGCCACCCACACCTATATCCGAGCACTCAGCGAAGCCGAGCGTCCGGGCGAGCTTGCCCTCATGCTCAGCGGCTCGTCCACCGACGAGGCCGCACTGGCCAACGCCAAAGCCCTGCTCAAGAAGGCCAAGGCCTGACCGTCAGGGACTCAGGGCGACACCAAATATATCGAACATCAAGCACATAAACACCAATACACGTGGATTCAAGCGATTACATCTTCGGTCTGCACTCCGTCATCGAAGCCATCGAGGCCGGAAAGACCATCGACAAACTTTTTATCAAGAAAGATCTTCACGGCGACCTCGCGGTGCGCCTGACACAGCTCGCGCGCCGCAACGGCGTGTCCGTTCAGCGCGTTCCGGCTGAAAAGCTGAACCGCATCACGCGCAAGAACCATCAGGGTGTTATCGCCCAGCTTGCGGCTATCGACTATCATCGTCTCTCGGACGTGGTCAGCGGGCTTTACGAGGAGGGCATCCTCCCCTTCGTTCTCGTGCTCGACGGGCTGACGGACGTGCGCAATTTCGGCGCAATAGCGCGCACGGCCGAGTGCTGCGGGGTCAACGCCATCATCATCCCGCGTCGCGGATCAGTGAGTGTCGGGGCTGATGCGGTCAAGACTTCTGCCGGGGCTTTGCTCCACATCCCCGTGTGCCGCGAAGAAAGTCTGCGCGATGCCGTGGAGTATCTCAAAGATTCCGGCTATCAGATTGTGGCCGCAACTGAAAAGACGCGCGAGAACTACACGACAGGCGATTACACGACCCCCGTGGCCGTGGTCATGGGTGCGGAGGACACGGGGATATCGAAGGAAGTCCTTGCTATGTGTGACACACCCGTCGCCATTCCCATGTACGGCAAAATCGGGTCTCTCAACGTGAGTGTCGCCGCCGGCGTGATGATGTACGAGGTTGTGCGTCAGCGCATGGAGGCCTCCGAGACGCGTTAGTCCCGGCGACTATACAAGCGGTCATGGCCGACAACTACTACACGCTCGCCGCACCGAGCGAAGGCATCTACAGGGAAAAGATGAGCAAATTCATGGCATTCGCCGCTCCAGCAGAGAGCGCTGCGGAGGCCAAGGAGTTCATTGCGGGCATTCAGAAAAAATATTTCGACGCACGGCATGTGTGCTGGGCCTACATGGTCGGACCGGCTCGGACCGAATTCCAGTCGAACGACAACGGCGAACCGTCAGGGACTGCCGGCAAGCCGATACTCGGACAAATCAACTCGTTCAATCTCACGAACGTGGCTATTGCCGTCGTTCGCTACTTCGGAGGCATCAAGCTGGGGACTTCGGGCCTGATTACGGCCTACCGCGAGGCCGCCCGCGAGGCAATCGCCGCCGGAGAAATCATCGAGATGCACGACATGACTGAAATATCGTTTACTTATCCCTATCTGAGCATGGAGCGTGTGATGAGGCTCGTAAAGGGTGGAGAAGCCGAGATGGTGAACCAGCAGTTCGACAACGTATGTTCGATGACGCTTCGCATCCGCACCGACCTCGCCGACGAACTCAAGCGCAGACTTTCAGACGTCGAGGGACTTTCGATTATTTGATATGCACTATTTTATACTTGCAGGCGAAGCGTCAGGCGACCTCCACGGCGCCGGCCTCATACAAGAGTTGCGCAAAGTGGACGCCGATGCGCGTTTCAGCTTTTTCGGCGGCGACCTCATGGCCGCCGAAGCGGGGTCGGCACCGTCGGTCCATATCCGCAACCTCGCATATATGGGGTTCTGCGAGGTTGCGCGCCATCTCGGCGATATCCGCCGCAATCTTCGCACGGCCCGAGGCCTTCTGCGCGAGCGGCGTCCCGACGCATTGATACTGGTTGACTATCCGAGCTTCAATCTCAAGATTGCCAAGACGGCCCGGAAGCTCGGCATTCCGGTGTACTATTACATCCCTCCGAAGGTCTGGGCTTGGAAAAAATGGCGGACGAAAACGATACTGCGACTATGCCGGAAGGTTTTCACAATATTTCCGTTTGAGAACGATTTTTACCGCACATATGGGCACGCTCGTGCCGGACAGGTGGTTTACGCAGGTAATCCTACGGTTGAAGAAGTCGGGCGTCAGCTCTCCGGGACGGAGACTCACGAAGAATTTCTGCTCAGATACCGCCTGCGCCCCAACCGACCGCTTGTGGCTCTTATGCCGGGCAGCCGCAAAGGCGAAATCCGCGCCAATCTTCCCGTGATGCTCGAAGCGACGGACCGTTTCACGCAGTATAAGGCAATAATTATCGGCGCGCCCGGAATTGACGACAGCTACTATGAGGCATTCAAGGGCACACGCGAGATACCCGTGATCCGCGAGGATTCGTCGCCTGCAATCCTCAAACATTGCCGGGGCGCGCTCGTGACTTCGGGCACGGCGACTCTTGAAGTTGCGCTATGCGGCATCCCGCAGGTTGCGCTCTACCGCTCCAACGGGTCTCGGCTTGCTTACAAGATAATGTCGCGGCTGCTGAGTGTGGCTTATGTGACTCTCCCCAATCTGATTGCGGGGAGGGAGATTATCCCCGAGCTTTTGTTGCATGAATGCACGGCGGATGCGGTTTCGGATAAGCTTGGCGGGCTTTTGCGTCTCAATGCAGACGCTCGCGGGAGTCAGCTTGAGGGTTACCGCGAAATAGCGCGTGTTCTGACGGACAAAAATGCCCCGGCCACAGCGGCCGGGGCGATATTCGAGGATTTGAAATCTCGGAATCAGGACTGATTCAGGATTGTCATTTAGCTTCCCATCCGAGAGCTGACGCACCGAGGACAGCAGCGTCGGCTTCCTTGAGTTCGCTGAGAAGGACCTTGGCTTTACCTTTGAATATTCCCATCATGTTGAGGTCCATTGCCGTGCGGAGGGGCTTGAGAAGAAGCTCGCCGCTCTTTGCGAGACCGCCGAAGAGAATGAAAGCCTCGGGCGATGAGAAGACCATCATGTCGCAGAATGCTTCGCCGAGGATTTTGCCGGTATAGTCGAAAACGTCCTTTGCGAGCTGGTCGCCGTTCATGGCGGCGTCATATACGTCCTTTGAGGTAATCTGCTCGATGGGGAGATTGCGGAGCGTCGAAGGCTCGGTGCGGATTTCGAGGAATTCGCGGGCGGTGCGGGCGACGCCCGTAGCGGAGCAATATGCTTCAAGGCAGCCGGTGCGACCGCAACCGCAGAGACGACCGTTGTTGTGCTTCACAATCATGTGGCCGAGTTCGCCTGCAAAACCGTCATGGCCATATACGACCTGACCGTTGATTACGATTCCGGAGCCAACGCCTGTGCCGAGTGTAATCATGATGAAATCCTTGAGGCCGCGAGCGGCGCCGTAGGTCATTTCGCCGATTGCGGCGGCGTTAGCGTCGTTGGTAATGGCCACGGGGATTCCGAATTTGGTGCTCACCAGCTCGGCGAGGGGTATCGGAGTGGGCCACGGGAGGTTAACGCCGTCTTCGATTGTGCCGGTGAAATAGTTTGCGTTGGGTGCGCCGATGCCGATGCCGTGGATTTTGTCGACGGCGTCGTTGGCTTCGATCAGACGCATTGCTTCGGTGTAAAGCTCGTCGATGTAGTCGTTTATGTTGGAATGCTTACCGGTTTTGATAGAAGCGCTGGCAATAACCATGCCACGGGTGTCAACAAGGCCGAACACAGTGTTTGTGCCGCCAATGTCAATGCCGAGAACGTAGGGTTTCATTGAAGGTATAAGATTGGTGGTGTTTTAAATAAGTTGTTTATTTCGTCAAAGGTAATAATTATTCTTCAGATTGGCAACAAAATTTCGAAAAACTTGTCAGGAGAAGTCCTCCGGGGCCATTTGCTGTCGGACCGATTCTTCGTGGACGGCCGAAAAAAAGTGTTTTACGAATTCGGGCGACAGGCCTCTGGCCTCGGCACGCGCGCAACGTTCGTCAATGAGGCGTGCGTATCGGGCCGGCTGAACGACGGCAAGGCCTTTTGTCCGCTTGAGTTCGCCGATACGGCGGGCCACAGCCATGCGGCGGCTGAGGAGGTCGAGTATGTCGGCGTCGACAGCGTCGATTTCATCCCGAAGGAGTTCCAGCGTAGCTTCGGCGGGAGCTTCGGCGGGTCTGCGCAGGGGCCCTGTGGCGTCGAAGAAGGCCTGCGGCGTCAGTTGCTGTGCGGAATCCGACAGCGCCTCGTCCGGGCAACAATGGACTTCGACGATAAGGCCGTCGAAGCCCATGTCGAGAGCCTGTCGGCTAAGCGGGGCAATCAAGTCCCTTCGGCCTCCCGTATGGCTCGGGTCGAAAATTACGGGCAATGCAGGGAAGCGGCGTTTCAGCTCAATCGGAATCTGCCAGTAAGGTGCGTTTCGATAAGGGGCAGGCGTCGGGGCATAAAAGCTGAAGCCGCGGTGAATGGCGGCAAGGCGCCTCACCCCGGCCATGTAGATGCGCTGCAAAGCACCCACCCACAGCTCGAGGTCGGGGCTAACGGGGTTCTTGACAAAGACAGCGAGGGATTGCTTCCGGGCGGGGTCGAGGGCGGCGACAGCATCGGCTATTTCCTGAACGGCAAAAGGGTTTGCGGAGGTGCGTGCTCCAATCCAGAAACCGTCAAGGCCTGCATCAATGACAACTTTTACATGCTCCGGGGTTGCGACCTCGGTGACGACGTGCATCCCCGTGAGGGTTTTCACTTCGGCGAGCCATGC
Source organism: uncultured Muribaculaceae bacterium (assembly GCA_910584905.1). Taxonomy (GTDB): domain Bacteria; phylum Bacteroidota; class Bacteroidia; order Bacteroidales; family Muribaculaceae; genus CAG-873. The sequence goes on along the minus strand of CAJUCQ010000079.1, from coordinate 32,343 downwards.
AAGAGCGGGTTGGCCTATGCCTTCGAATCCGCCGGGCCTCGTGCGCGGCTTCCATACTCCGGCGCGGAACACGCGCACTCCGCCCGCGGCAAGCGCGCGGGCTGCATCGAGGGTCCGGGCGCGCGACTCCGCACTGCACGGGCCGGCCATGACAAAGGGGCCTTGCGGATGCAGCGAACACGAATCAAAATCGGGAAAAACAGGCAATAAATCTTCCATTTCGGGGACAAATATACGGAAAAGAGCCGGATAAGAAGAGCGCTTAACGTTTTTTTGTTAAATATGGCAGTCCGGGATTTTGCATTAAACGTATTTTATCCGTAACTTTACATGCTCAACTGTCAAACAATAAACTTTAGAACAAATACACGAAAAAATAAACAATCCATGAAACTCCAGAAGCTACTACTTGTCGGAGCCGGCATCGGCCTGCTCTCCTTCTCAAGCGCCGGGGCCGAATCTCCGGCGAAAGTACAGACCGAAGACGAAGTTATTCTCCACGCATGGTCGTGGAGCCTTGACACGATTGCGTCGAACATGAAAAAGATTGCCGAAGCCGGCTACAGCTACGTACAGACCTCACCGGTTCAGCGGTGCTTTGTAGGCGACGGTGGCGGCATGGCCCTTTTCAGCGAGCCGGGCGACAGCGTCGCGGGCAAATGGTACTATTATTATCAGCCTACGGACTGGAAAATCGGCAACTACATGCTTGGCGACCGCGATGACTTCAAGGCGATGTGCGACAGCGCGTATAAATACGGTGTAAAAGTGATTGTCGACGTTCTGCCCAACCACACGGCCATCGACCACACGGCGGTGCTTCCCGACCTCGACAACGCCGTAGGAGGTCACGAGAATCTCTTCCATGCCAACGGCTTCAAGCCTATAACGCAGTGGCAGGACCGCATGGAGTGCACCACCGGGCAGATGGGCGAACTCCCCGACGTAAACACTGAAAACCCCGACTTCCAATATTACTATCTCCAGTACGTCAACGATCTCATCAACCTCGGCGCACGCGGCTTCCGCTACGACACGGCAAAACACATCGGTGTTCACTCCGACCCCAAAGACCCCAAGGTTGAAGAAATGGGATGGCGCAATAACTTCTGGGATATCGCCACGGGCCGCGAGGCCGTAAAGGGTCTTTCGCTCCTTATGCCCGACAGTCTTTTCATCTATGGCGAAGTGCTTCAGGACCGCGGTGTCCCTGAGAAGGAATATGCCGAATATATGGACATGACGGCAAGTTCCTACGGCCACGTTCTCCGCGAAGCCCTTGAAAAAGGAGCATTCAACGAAGGTCTTCTCGATTGGTATCACGAAACACCCGACCACCTCGTGACATGGGTTGAGAGCCACGACACTTATTGCAACGCACACGAAAGCGCCGGTCTCAGCGACGAACAAATCCGCGCGGCATGGGTGTTCCTTGCCGCCCGTCAGAACGGCCGCCCGCTCTTCTTCAGCCGCCCCGCAGGCAGCACGCGTCAGAACTACTGGGGCAACAACCGCATCGGTGCCCGCGGCAATGATGAGTTCTTCGCGCCTGAAGTTGTGGCTGTCAACAAGTTTAAAAAGGCTATGACAGGCGAGGCTGAGCACATATTTTTCTCCAAAAACAACGCTGTCGCCGAAGTGGCCCGCGGCCAACGCGGAGCGGTGCTTGTTAATTTCTCCGATAAGGAACAGAAATTCAAAATGGAGACCACGCTCCCCGACAACAGCTATACCGATGCCGTAAGCGGCGCGACGTTCAAAGTCAAGAACGGCTTCATCGAAGGCAAGCTTCCCGCTCTCGGCACGGCAGTAGTGCGCGTGCACTGCGGACGATGCAAGAAATAAGCTTCGCCCTACCCTCGTAAACGAAAGCTGCCATCCCGCCGACAAGGCACCGGATGGCAGCTTGTTGTTTTACTGTGTATGGCTTTATTCCAATAAGCCCGTCTCACACATCTTCTCTACACGAGTAGAGTTTATGGATATCGGATTCTTTGACACGAAAGCAACTGCCGTGGTCATGCGGTTTTCCTGATTTTGGTCCGCTTTGGTAAGTTCCTATTCTGATATCGTATCTTATCTCCCCCTTATCAAGCATGTCGAGAAAATTCGACAGCGCAGGGCCCGTATAAATTTCTGCGGATTCAAAGTAGAAGCGCTCGGTTTTGAAAGTCAAATAAAGCGTATTCCCGAAGCTCAGAGCTTCGGGAATGCTCTTTATTTGATGGTGTATTACTTCAACGGGAGAAAGAGGAGAGCGTCCAACGGCAAGCCTGCCGCCGGGGCTATGAGGCGGACCGACGCCTCCGGCGCAAGGTTGTAAACTCCGGCTTCAATCCATTCTCCGAAGGTCTGGCCAAGGACTTCGCCGGAGATGTTCTCCACTGACGAGCGATGTGTGGCATGGCCGTCAAAGACTTCGACTTCGATGTTGTGGAGGCCTGAGGCGTTTTCAAGTTTCGGACGATAGGCATAAATCCTGTATAGGCCTGGAGATATGCCACGCGGAGTGAAAAGCGCCGAGTCTCCGGCCTTGGTGCTGAGGCGATAATCCAAGCCATAGGCGCGCAGGGGGTCGGCGGCGGCGGTCCACTCTCCCGAGAGAGCCACGTCCGGGCTGTTGTCGTCAACGACAATTTCGGGGATTGAACCGTCGGCAAGGGAGCTTGGCGGCTGTTTATTGGCAACGGCGGGTCTGCTCGGCGGCAAGGGCGGCCGAGGCGCGGAATTCCTCTACCGTAAGACGGGCGTCGAGGAGCGAATTGAGCTCGCCGAAATATTCGTGAAGAGTTATCGTGCCTCCGTGCAAGGCCTTGCCGAGCAGCTCTCTATATTTCGCTTCGTCTCCGATGGCTTCTTCGAGGGCATCGGCCTGAGCAGTCAGCGCGGCGGATTGCTGCCTCAGCGCCTCGTAGTCGCTGCGCAACTCGCGTCGGCGCGCCTCGGCGGCTTCCTCGGCGGCCTCAGCCATAAGTTTGGCGGCAAGATTGTCGCTCCGCCCCTTCCACATGGGCAAGGTGATGCCGACGGTGAAGCCGTTGAAGTGCGAAGTGCCTTCGACTTCGTGGACATAGCCGACGGAAAAACCCGGATACCGGCTTCGTCCCGCGGCTGAAGACTCGGCCTCGGCCGCAAGCTGATTCCAGCGCGCCGACGCAAGCGAGGGCGATGACGACGGGTCGTATTCGCCGACAGCGGAGCCGGGATACGACGTGACTCCCCCGAGGTCCACGGCCTCTCCGCCGTTCATCGTTGCGATTCGGTCGGCGGCTGTCTTCATCGCATTTCCGGCTTCGATGCAACGCGCACGCGCAAGCTCGCGCTCCACGCGGACTTTCCACAGGTCGAGAATGGTCATCTGCTCATGCTCATAGGCCGTCTGCGACAGCTTATACACGGAATCGATGTTGCTGCTGTATTCCTCCATAAGCTCAAGCCGACGCCGCGAGGCGACATAGGCTATAAGCTGCTCGCGGATATCGCTTTCCTTTGAGCGCCGATAAGCCTTGAGGCTTTCGTCAAGGGCATAACGGCGATAGCGCGCGGCTTTGCGACGCGCACCGTACACGCCGGGCCAGTCGAAGCTTTGGCTCACGGACAAATCCCATTTATTGATTTCGGAGCCCCATTTATATCCGAATCCGATTTCAGGCCCTTCAAGCGAATTTGCAGAGCGCAACTGCTCGATTTCGCCTGCAAGCCTCGCGCGCTCGGCGCGCACGGACGGGTCGGAAGCAAGGATTGTCTCCGTAACCTCCGTAAATGCGTCGGCGGCAAAGGACGGGAAAGATGCCGGAACGAGAGCGCCGAAAAGTGCGATAATGACTTTATTGTTGAGCTTCATTTTTATTGCGTTTCTTATTTAACAACATATACACCGCCGGGACTACATAGACATTCAGCACCGTTGCCGAGACGAGTCCGCCGAGTATCACCACAGCCATCGGCGACTGGATTTCGTTGCCGGGTTCGTCGCCTCCGAGAGCTATGGGCACAAGCGCGAGGGCCGAGGTCAGCGCCGTCATCACGATTGGCAACAGGCGGTCGGCGGAGCCTTCGACGACGCGGCGCCCAAGTTCCACGCCGTCGGCTTCGAGGCGGTTGTAACGGCTCATCAGCAGCATTCCGTTGCGGGTCGTGATACCCATGAGGGATATAAAGCCTATGATTGCCGGGATGTTCATCTGGCCGTCGGTCACGGCAAGCAGCAACACGGCCCCGATAAGCGCGAGGGGCATGTTGAGCAGGATGGTCAGCGCCTGACCTGCGTGGCGGAACTCGCCGTAAAGGAGCATGAAGATGACAAGGAGAGCACCGAGCGAGGTCCACAGCAGAGTGCGCGAAGCCTGCGCCTCGCTCTCGAACTGGCCTCCATACGCAAGGTAATACCCCTCGGGCACATTTACCCCCGAGGCGATACGGCCTCGGATATCTTCGACAGCGCCGTGGAGATCGCGGCCATCGACATTGGCTGAGACGGTGAGGCGTCGGCGCACATTCTCGCGGTTGACACCGTTAGGGCCGGTCGTGGAGCGTATATCCGCTATTTCCGACAAGGCCACCGGGCCTTCGGCTCCGTCAACCGTGATGCGGCCGAGGTCTTCGATACTCGCCCGGAACCGCGGGTCGAGAACCACGGATACATCGTAGCTGAATCCGCCGTCGTAGACCTCCGACACCTTCTCGCCGCCGAGGGCCACCGACACGGCCTGATTGAAATCGGCCATGCGTATGCCGTACATAGCCAACATGCCGCGTTTGGGGGTTATGACGATTTCAGGCCGCTCGATAAGTTGCTCCACATTTGCATCCACGACTCCGGGAACGTCCTTGATAAGCTCGCGGATATCGCGGCCGAGCGCGGCAAGCACCGACAGGTCGGGGCCGAAAATCTTGATGGCAATCTGGGCCTGCGTTCCTGAAAGCATCGCATCGATACGATGGGAAATCGGCTGTCCGATTTCGACGACTACGCCGGGGAGTTCCCCGAGTTTGTGGCGCAGCTCGGCGGCGACCTCGCTGCGTGTGCGTCCCTTGTCGAGAGTGTACGGGGCCTCGATTTCCGACCCGTTTGCTCCTTGTGAATGCTCGTCGAGTTCGGCGCGCCCCGTCTTGCGGGCGACGGTGCGGATTTCAGGAATCTCAAGAATCAGGCGCTCGGCCTCGCGCCCGATGCGGTCGCTCTCCTCAAGGGAGATGCCGGGAAGGGCACTTATGTTGATTGTGAACGACCCCTCGTTGAAGGGCGGCAGGAAGCTGCGCCCGAGGGTAAAGAACACCGCAAGAGCCAAGACAAACGCCGCTCCCGTGGCCACAAGCAAGCCTTTGACATGGCTAAGGGCAAATGTCAGCGAGCGCACATAAGCCGCGCGCATACGCTTTGCCGGCGCCGGTTCGCGGCCCGATGTGTCTTTGCCCTTCTCTGCTCCGAGAAGGAAGGAACACAACACCGGGGTGAGCGTGAGGGCCACGATGGTCGAAGCGACAAGAGCGACGATGAACGACACCCCGAGCGGCCGCAAAAGACGCCCTTCTATTCCTGTGAGGAAAAAGAGCGGCAGGAAAGCCGCGATAATTATCAGGGTAGAATTGAAAATGGGGGTGCGGACCTCGGCCGACGCGTGATACACGACCTCAAGCGCGGGCCGACGTTGCGTCGGCGGGAGGTCGCGGTTCTGCTTGAGCCGCTTGTAGACGTTCTCGACATCCACGATTGCGTCGTCCACAAGACACCCGATTGCAATGGCTATGCCTCCGAGCACCATCGTGTTGATGCTGTAGCCCATCAGGTTGAGAATAAGCACCGTGACAATGACCGAAAGGGGGATGGCAACGACGGAAATCACCGTCGTGCGCAGGTTCATGAGAAAGAAAAAGAGGATTATGATGACGAAAAGGGCACCCTCGAAAAGCGAACGCTGAAGATTCGACACCGACGAGTCTATAAAATCACTTTGCCGGAAAATATCGCTTTTGAGTTTCACGTCCGCCGGGAGGGAGGCCGCTATGTCGGCAAGCTCGGCGTCGATGTTTTCGGTCAGCGAAAGCGTGCCCTGCTCGGGCTGCTTGGTGATGGTCACAAGCACGGCGGGACGCCCTTCGACCGAAGCAACACCCGTCTTCGGACGACGCCCGTCGACTTCAACGGTGGCTACATCGCCGAGGGTGACAATCTCGCCCGTAGCGGGGTTCGACCGCACGACGGCTTTTGCAATTTCGCCGGCGTCCGTGGCATTGATGCGCGCTTTTACTATGTATTCATTACCGAAGTCGTATATTATCCCGCCGCGGGCATTGCTGTTGACCGCCTCGGCCGCAGCCATGACATCAGGGAGGGTCACGCCGTATTGGAGCATACGCCCCGGATCGGTTTTAATCTGATATTCGGGAGCATCTCCGCCAATCACACTCACCTGCGACACTCCGCCGAGGGCGAGCAGACGCGGCCTCACGACCGTATCGGCCAGACGCCGCAAGCGGAGCATACTCGTCGAATCTGCCGTAAGCCCCACAATCATCACCTCTCCGAGAATCGACGACTGCGGGCCCATCACGGGCTTGGACACGCCCGACGGAAGGGTTTCGGCCATGCTCTCAAGGCGCTCGGCCACTATCTGACGCGCACGGTAGACGTCTGTGCCCCAGTCGAATTCAACCCACACGACCGAAAATCCCGTTGTCGACGACGAGCGCACACGACGCACGCCGTTCGAACCGTTGACAGCCGTTTCCACAGGATAAGTCACGATGTTCTCGACTTCCTCGGCCGCAAGGCCCGGCGCCTCGGTCATGACAACGACGGTCGGGGCATTCAAATCAGGAAAAATATCGACGTCCATGCGCGCGAGCGCCACAACGCCGGCCATCAGGAGCACACACGTAAGGCCGATAACGGCCATGCGGTTGCGCAGCGAAAGTCCAATTATCTTATTCAGCATATCGGCGAGGCTTAATGGTTGTGGGAATGCCCTTCGGGGATTGCTTTGGCATTTTCGGAAAGACGGAGCGTCGTCACGCCCTTCGTGGCAATGACTGCGCCGGGAACGAGACCTCCGAGGATTTCGACGCGCTCGCCGTCGGAAGCGCCGACCGTGACGGGAAGCTTGCGATAGCATTCGTCATCGAGGCGCTCATAGACGAAGTAATTTCCCATTTGCTCGGAAAGGGCCGAGAGAGGCACGCTGAGAGCCTCCTTCCGTTCCGCGCCGATAAGCCAAGCCTCAAATCCGCTGCCGGCCAAAAGAACACCGTTGGGCACGGTAAAATATACCGGCACATAAGCCGATGCGACATTCCCGGATGTTACGGTCCCTCCCGAGCGCCGTCCTCCGATTTCGGAAAGGAGCACCACCGAGCCGCCGCCGAGGTCTATCCGCGCATCCGTGAACGAGGCCGCGCGCGACGCCTTCGACCTCGGCAATTCGATGCGCAGGGTAAGATTGCGGTCGGAAGCCACAGTTGCCACAGGAGTGCCCACCTCGACAAACTGCCCCTCGGCCGCATTCAGGCTCAGAATCACACCTGCAATCGGCGACACTACCGCCCCCGACGCCCCGGAGGCGCTGAACCGGGCTTTGGCCGACTCGTAGGCGGCAAGCGCCGCATTATACTCCGCCCCCGTGACGAGGCGTTCGGCATAGAGCGGCTTTATTCGCTCAAGCTCACGCTCAGCGGCATCAAGAGCGGCCTTGTCAGCGCGGTTGGCATCGCCTCCGGTAGTGACGCCGGTCCTGACGGTGGCAAGCCTCGTGCCTCGCCCAACTTCCTTTCCGGGGACAGCCGACGACGAAAACGAAAGTATGCCCGACGTAGGAGCCGCCACCGTGGCCATATCGCTGCCGGTGACCAGCACGCGTCCGCTTGCGTGGACCGCCTCGGCGAATGTGCCGACGCGAACCGTGTCGCACTCCACTCCGAAGCGGGCGGCCATCGCCGGAGCGAGCGTTATTTCGTCGGACGCTTCCTCGGAGTCATGTTCCTTCCGGCCATGGCCGTGGTCATGGTCATGGTCGTCGCTATGTTCATGGCTGTGGCCGTCGGCGCTTGCCTCCACCGCTTCGTGATTATGGTCGTGGTCATGGTCGTCGCCGTGGCTGTGGCATCCTGCAAGAGGCGACAGCGCCAATGCGGCAATTACTGTCAGAGTGTATTTTCTCATAAAAGGATAATGTGCGGATTATTTACACGCGCAAAAATAATCAAAAGCCCGCACATTTTGGTTGCAGACACCTCCATTCCGAAGGCCTCGCACTTCAGTCTGCACATGATGTGCGCCTTTCGAACGAAAAAAGCCCGCATGCCGGAGAGGACATGCAGGCCTGATAAGGGAATTTCCCGTAAATCTTATTCAAACTCGATGAGCACCTGATCGGTGGCAACGACGTCGTCGGGCTTGACGAAAACGCGCTTCACCGTCACGTCCTTATCGGCAGCGACATCGTTTTCCATCTTCATGGCCTCGTAGACGAGCAGAAGCTCACCCTTCTTCACGGTGTCGCCGGGCTTGACGGCTACGGTGATGATGCGGCCGCCCATAGGCGATGTGAGCGTGGGACCGGTGATGGGTTCCTCGGGCTCTTTAGCCTCCTCTTCCTTCTTCACCTCGGGCGCGGGCGCCTTAGCGGCGAATTCCTCGGCACGACGCTTGCGCAGGAAGCCGTTGGCGACCGTAGGCAGAAGCTCGAGCAGGAGCATTTCCTCGGCGTTCGATGCAAGAGGCACGTTGCCATACTCGGCAAGAAGCGGGTTTTCGGGGCGTTTGTATTTGCTTACGTCATACGGAGTCTCGACGGGGCTGCCCGTAATCTTTTCGCGGAATGCCGGGTCGATAGCTACGGGGGTGTGGCCATACTCACCCTTTACGAGCGAGATAAACTGATTGGAAGTCGTCGTATAATCGGGATTGCCTTTCTTGCGGTCAATAGCCACGCTCACAGCCTGCGAACCCACAATCTGGCTCGTGGGAGTCACTAAGGGCACAAGGCCGGCGTTGCGGCGAACCATGGGTATAAGCTTCATGGCATCTTCAAGGACATCCTCGGCGCCGAGAGCCTTAAGCTGCGCAACCATGTTGGAGTACATGCCGCCGGGCACCTCGGCGTTCTTGACGATTTCATTGGGTTTCGGGAAGCTGAAATAGGCCTCGATGGCATGGCAGGCATCAAGGAGAGCATCCTCGTCGCCGGCCTTTGCCGCAGCGACAGCGCGATCAAGCTGAGCCTCGACATCGGCGGGAAGCGTGTCTTTGAGAGGATCGAACTCGCGGGGAAGCTGACCGAGGTCGAAAGCCTTGAGCGACTTGCGGGCCTCAAGCAGGCGCACGCGGATTTCGCCCACAGCTTCCATGTTGACGTCAAGCTCCACGCCGAGTTTCTTGGCGAAAAGATACACCAGCTCGATGGCAGGCGCGGCAGAACCGCCACCGAACCACCATATATTCGTGTCGAGAATATCCACGCCGTTGATGATAGCCATCACCGACGACGCAAGGCCGTAGCCGGGCGTGCAGTGGGTGTGGAAATCCACAGGCACCTTCACGGCGGCCTTGAGCTTCGAGATGATGGACGCTGCGCGCGAAGGCGTCACCAGCCCTGCCATATCCTTAAGCGTGATAATCTTGGCGCCGAGGCGTTCCATCTCGCGGGCCTTACCTACGAAATACTCGTCGGTGAATATCTTCTGAGGCTCCTTTGCGAAAAACTTTTTGAAGAAACCCTTGGAGGCTTCGGCCTTGGGGTCGACCGTGTAGCAAACCGCACCGTCGGCGATACCGCCGAGCTCATTGATCATGCGGATGGATTCCTTTACGTTGTCAATATCGTTGAGGGCGTCGAATATACGCATCACATTCAGTCCGTTGGCAATAGCCTCCTTATAGAAGCCTTCGAGGACCGAGTCGGGATAAGGCACGTAGCCGAAGAGATTACGGCCGCGCGAAAGAGCGGACAGAAGGCTTTTGCCTTCCATGACTTTGTCGACGGAACGGAGACGGTCCCACGGGCTCTCGTCGAGATAACGCATCACGGAGTCGGGCACAGCGCCGCCCCAGACCTCCATAATATAGAAGCCGGCATTCTTATAGTAAGGAAGAAGCTTGTCGATTTCTGACTGGCTCAGACGGGTGGCGAAGAGCGACTGCTGTCCATCGCGAAGTGTCAAGTCGCGGATTTTTAATTTGCGTTGTTCCATTGTCCTGAGAATAATTACTTGGGGTTAGGTATGCAAATTTACATCTACTTTTTGAATTATGGAAATTTTTCTTTAATTTTGTGGAAATATTATTTGCCATGTTCTCTTTTTTCAGCAAGAAACGCGAACCGATACAACTCCCCTTCCGCACCGACATCCACTGCCACATCATCCCCGGCGTGGACGACGGCTCCCCCGACGCCGCCACCTCGGCCGACCTTATTGAAAACATGCAACGCTGGGGCATCACCCGCATTATAGCCAGCCCGCACGTAACTCAAGGCACATTCGAGAACACCCCCGAAACCCTCGAACCCGCATTCCGCGAACTGCGCGACGAGCTCGACCGCCGCGGCAACAATATCGACATAAGCTACTCCGGCGAATACCGCATCGACGACTTCCTCAAACGCCGCCTCGACCAAGGCGACATCAAGCTTATGCCCAACGGCTTCATAATCATCGAAAACTCATTCCTTCAGGAACCGTGGAACATCGACCGCCTCATTTTCGACCTTCAGGTCCGCGGCATGCGCCCTATCCTCGCCCACCCCGAACGATACACATACTACTTTAAAAAGCCCAACCGCTACCGCAAGCTCCACGATGCCGGCCTCGCATTCCAGATCAACGTCCTGAGCCTCGCCGGAGCATACGGCAAGCCCGAACAGAAAGTGGCCGAACAGCTGATTGCCGACGGCCTCGTCGACTACCTCGGGACCGACCTCCACCGCGCCCGCCACGTCGAAGCCATCGACGAATACCTGCGCACAAAAACCGCCGAAAAGCATTTCCACGCACTGGCCGGAAAGCTGCGGAACGACATCGACTTCAACTGAGCCGGCGCCGCGCCGGCGCCTCAGTCGTGGTGATAAGGCTCTCCGCGGAGAATCGCCATCGCCCTGTAAAGCTGCTCGACTATAAAGAGCCGTACAAGCTCGTGCGGAAAAGTCATCTTCGACAACGACAGCATCGAATCGGCCCGCTCATACACCTCCTTCGAAAACCCGTAAGGCCCCCCGACAGCGAGCACAAGCCGCCCCGACAGCGACACACTCTTCTTGTCGAGCCAGCCCGCAAACTCCCGCGACGTGTACTCCCTGCCGCGCTCATCGAGCAGAAGGAGGAAATCACCCGGCTGGAGCGACGCAAGGATTTTCTCGCCTTCGAGCGCCTTCTGACGCTCAGGAGTCATCGCCGGCCCGGTCTTCACATCCGGAAGACAATCCATCCTGAACGGGATATAGTGAGGGATGCGGGCGCAATAGCGCTCAATCGAAGAAGCAACATCCTTTTCGCGGGTGCGACCTATACATAGAAGTAAAATCTTCATTTTGTCGGATTTTTTGATTATTTTTGCAACAAAATTACGCAAAATTCCATATACTACGATGAAAACCCCTGAAGAACTTATCGACGACCTCATCGATCTCTCCTTCGCCGAGGACATCGGCGACGGCGACCACACCACCCTCAGCACCATCCCGGCCGAGGCCACGGGCCGCCAGCACCTCCTTGTCAAAGAAGAAGGCATCCTTGCAGGCGTCGACGCCGCGCGCCGCGTGTTCGAGCGCTTCGACCCCTCGCTCAAGATGACCGTATATATCAACGACGGCGCCCGCGTCAAGCCCGGCGACATTGCCTTCGTGGTCGAAGGCCCCGTGCGCTCTCTCCTGCAGACCGAACGCCTCATGCTCAATATCATGCAGCGAATGAGCGGAATAGCCACCGTCACGCGCCGCTATCAGGACCGTCTTGACGGACTCAGCACAAAGGTGCTCGACACCCGCAAGACCACCCCCGGCATGCGCATCCTCGAAAAACAGGCCGTGCACATCGGCGGAGGCCACAACCACCGCATAGGCCTCTTCGACATGATTCTCATCAAGGACAACCACGTCGACTTCGCAGGCGGCATTCCGCAGGCCGTACAGGCGGCTAAAAAATACTGCAAGGAAAAAGGCAAAGACCTCCGCATCGAGCTTGAAGTCCGTAACACCGACGAAATCAATCAGGCAATCGCCCAAGGCGTGGACCGCATCATGCTCGACAACTTCACCCCCGAGCAGACACGCGAAGCCGTGGAACTCATCCGCCGTGAAGCCCCCGGCGTCGAAATCGAATCGTCCGGCGGCATCACCTTCGACACCCTCCGCGCATACGGCGAAGCCGGCGTCGACTTCATCTCCGTCGGCGCTCTCACCCACTCGGTAAAAGGCCTCGACCTCAGCTTCAAAGCCTGCTGACGCCTCCGAACACCACATCAAAAACAACGAAGCGCCCCTGCACGAAAAATATCGGTGCAGGGGCGCTTACGCTTATCGTCCCGGAGAGCAATCAGCTCTTGGTTCCCTTCGAGCCTTTCGCTCCTGCAAAAGCCCCCATCGAGAATATGTTCTGGTCGTACGACACGGTTTTGGCCTCGCCCTCGCGCTTACGCTTGAGCGCCAGACGCACAAGGCGCTCCATCAGCTCCGTAAAGCGGATGCCGGAGCCTTCCCACAGATAAAACGACAGCGATCCCGGAATGGTGTTGATTTCGTTGACGTATATGCTGCGGTCATCGCGGTCCACAATCATGTCAACGCGGCTCACGCCATGACACGAAAGGACGCGGAACGTGTCGCCTGCAAGCTCCTGAATGCGCTTCGTCTCGGCCTCGGGGAGATCGGCCGGAAAACGCTTTTCCGACGCCTGCATACCCTTCGTCCCCTTGGTGCCTCCCATATATTTATCCTCATAAGTAAGGAAATCGCCGCTTTTGATAGGCTCCTCAAGCACCGACGTGAGGTATTCATCGCAATCGCCAAGGACCGAGCAGTTGATTTCCTGAAGATGCTCGACCATGTGCTCCACGATGATACGCGTCGAATAGCGCTCGGCGTCCTCGATGCGATCGATAAGCTCCTCGCGGTTTGCCGCGCGCCCGATGCCTACACTCGACCCGAGGTTGGCGGGCTTCACGATGACGGGATAGCCGAGGCTGTCCTCCACCTGACGGATGCGACGCTCGCGGTCGGCACTCCACTGCTTGTCCGTAAACCACACGTAAGGCACGACGGGGATGCCCTCGGCCTGAAGAATCATCTTCATCGTGATTTTATCCATGCCGTTGGCCGAAGCGAGCGTGTTGCAACCTGCATAAGGGAGCCCTATCGTTTCAAGCACACCCTCGAAAATGCCGTCCTCGCCGTTGGAGCCGTGGAGCACGGGGATTGCCACATCAATCGTGGCCGCAACATCCGACCCGAACATTTTTTTGCGCGCGAGATAGAGATTGTAGTCGCCGTAAACAGGGCGCATATACACCTCGGTGCAACGCCCCGTGAGGCTCTTCATGTCGCGGTAGTTCTTCACGTCGCGGAGCGCTTCGCCCGTAAACCAGCGCCCGTCCTTGGTGATATAGACAGGTATCACATTATATTTGTCCGCGTCGATGGCGGCCATAGCCTGATTGGCCGAGATTACGGAAATCTCATGTTCGGTGGAACGGCCGCCGAAAAAGACTGCTATATTGGTTTTCATTTCTATGTTGTGTTTATCTATGTCCTGAAAATGGATGTTACTTGAATGTATCCGGCAGGTCGTTTTCATACAGCACGGTGTCGCCCGCACCGGCGATGCCCGCAAGGAGCGTCTGCGCGTCGGCAAACGAGTCGACAGCGTGCACGCCCTCGGTCTTGCCTCCGGCTTTCAGCCCGGCGAGGATGGCCTCGCGGTTGTAATGGCCCACGACCACGGCAACATCGCACGCCGACGCGGCGTGGCGCCCGAAGCTCTCGTTGAGCTCATATTGGCGCTCGCCGAGCTCGATCATACCGGGAGTGACGAGTATGCGCTTGCCGGGCATCCCCGCAAGCACGTCGAGCGCCATCTTCGACCCCACGGGATTGGAGTTGAAGGCATCGTCTATGATTGTCAGACCGCCGGGAACGCGCTTTATCGAAAGGCGGTGTTCGACCTGCTCGATTTTCTCGACTGCACGCCTGATTTTGTCGTCGGCCATCCCGAGATGCTTGGCCACGGCCACAGCGGCGAGAAGGTTGGAGATATTGCAGGCGCCCACAAGCTTTGTGGTCAGCTCGATGCGGTGGTTGTCGCGGACGCGGCGGGCCGTGAACGACGAGCCGCGGGGCGTATAGCACACATCCTCGGCCACCCAGTCGGCGCCGGAGACATTGTCGACGGCATAACGCTCGCACGCGCAGTTGCGCACGGGGCGGTCGGCGATTTTCTCAAAATCATTGTTCACCACCACAAGCCCGTCGGAAGGGATGGCATCGGCAAGCTCGAATTTCGTGGCCTGCACGTTCTCTATAGTCTTGAACGATTCGAGATGCTGCGGCCCCACGGCAGTGATGATACCCGCCGAAGGACGCACGAGCTCGCAGATTTCCTTGATGTCGCCAAGCTGCTTGGCGCCCATCTCGCATACAAACACCTGATGATAGGGTTTGAGCATCTCGCGCACGGTGCGCACCACGCCGAGAGTCGTGTTGTAGCTCCCGGGGGTCATAAGCGTGTCGAATTCCTCGGAGAGAATACGCTGAAGATAGTGCTTGGTCGTGGTCTTGCCATAGCTTCCGGTGATGCCCACAACCTTTAGGCCGGGCATCCCGGCAAGACGCCGCGCGGCATCGTTGTAGTAGCGGCGGTTGATAGCCTGCTCCCACGGGCGCAGAACCACGTTGGCCGCCATCACGAGGATATGCGACCCGCAATAACAGCCGAGCGCCGCAACCGCAGCCACATACAAATCGCCGGAAAGGGCGGCTCCGCTGAAGCAGCCGCCGGCAGCAAGCGCGGCAAGAGTCACAAGCGCCCACAAAACGACAAGCGCCCCCTGAAGGCGCATCACCCTCGGCGTAGTCTTTAGCGGAAGCTTATACTTACGGCGCAGGAGCACAATGCCGTTCCATAGCGAGAACACACCGGCCAAGACCATCGCCGCATTATGCGTCGCCATAGGGAATAGGCAGATGAAAAAAACTACAAGCCCCGCGAGGCGGCTTGCCGAAGTAGTGTCGCCCGAAGCCGACAGCCACCGGCGGTAGCGCTCGTTGCGGTAGGAATTCTGCTGGAGCATCATCAGGTCGCGCCTCAGCTCCGTCCACAAGCCGAAAATTGCGGCAAGCGCCGCAAGGGCGTATAATACAGTCTGAATCATAATTTATAATCAGCGGACCCTCTCGTTCGGTCTGCCACTATCTATACTGTTAATGAATGATGCCACCACAGCCTTGGTCTGAGCCGAATTGTCAAGGAATGAATAGTGGCCGCATCCGGGATATACGACAAGCCCGGCATCGGGGATAAGGCGCTCCATGACGCGGGCATCGCGCAAAGGCGTCGCCGTGTCGTTTTCGCCCCAGATCAGCAGTGTCGGCGCTTTTATCAGCGGCAGACAAGCCGTAAGGTCCTCATTTACCACGCGACTGAGAATAGTCCTCATCCGGGGGCTTGCCCCGGCATAATCGCTCGACCCGGCCTTGCCGCGCCATCGGTCGACAAGTTCGCCGCCCTTGCGGCGGCCAAACAGCAGGGGCAGTATCCGCTTCCCGCTTTTGAACGCATACACTTTGGCGTAGTATTTGAGAGAGCGCCGGGGCTTGATACCGGCGGCGTCGACGAGAATGACACGCTCGACTTCGTTGCGCGACGCATAAAGGATGCTCATACGGCCGCCGAAAGAATGGCCCACGAGAATCGGACGGCGGATGCCAAGACGGCGCGTGAACTCCTCAAGGACTTTCACGTAATCGTCAATGCCGTAGACGCTACGAGGCTCGTCGGAATCGCCGAACCCGGGCAGGTCAAGATTATATACCTTAGTCCCGGGGCAACGCTCGGCCACTGTCTGCTCGAAAAGCGCCATCGTTGTGGCCCGGCAACCCCAGCCGTGGAGAATCACCACCGCACGCGCCTCGGGCGCATCGCTTCCCGAGGTGCGGTAACGGAGTTCGCCTCCGTCTATATTTATGCTGTTTTCCTTAGCTTCCATTTTAAGGTACAAAAGTACCAAAAAAAAGTGGAAAAGCCAAAGTCTCGGAGAGAATTCGTATTTTCGCTTTTTTGTAGATTGTCGGTTGAGGGATTTTTTGTAATTTTGCCAACTGAATAAAAACATTGCGATTAGAATGACTGAACTTGGTAGCGCGAAGGTTGCGATTGTCGGCACCGGATATGTAGGGCTCGTCTCCGGCACTTGTTTTGCCGAGATGGGCACACAGGTAGTATGTGTCGACATCGACGAGGCCAAAATC
This sequence comes from uncultured Muribaculaceae bacterium, assembly GCA_910584905.1. Classification (GTDB taxonomy): domain Bacteria; phylum Bacteroidota; class Bacteroidia; order Bacteroidales; family Muribaculaceae; genus CAG-873. The sequence goes on along the minus strand of CAJUCQ010000079.1, from coordinate 15,892 downwards.
GAGCGACTGCGCCGCGGCGAGATGCCGATTTATGAGCCGGGGCTCGAAGAGCTCGTGCGCCGCAACGCCGCGCAGGGGCGCCTGCGCTTCTCGACATCGCTCGCCGAGGCGATGGATGCCGGAGCGGAAATTGTGTTCTGCGCCGTGGGGACTCCCCCCGACGAAGACGGCTCGGCCGACCTCAGCTACGTGCTTCAGGTAGCCCGCACATTCGGCCGGAATCTACGGGGATACGCCCTCTTCGTGACAAAGAGCACAGTCCCCGTCGGCACCTCCGACCTTGTCCGCGACGCCATCCGCGAGGAGCTGAGGCTCCGCGGGCGCGAGGATATACCCTTCGATGTGGCTTCGAACCCCGAATTCCTTAAAGAAGGCGCCGCCATCAAAGACTTCATGTCGCCCGACCGCGTAGTAATAGGCGTGGACTCCGACCGCGCACGCGAGCTGATGACGAGGCTCTACCGCCCATTCCTCCTCAACAACTTCCGTGTCATGTTCATGGACCTCCACTCGGCCGAAATGGCCAAATACGCCGCCAACGCAATGCTTGCCACTCGAATTTCGTTTATCAACGAAATCGCCTGCCTCTGCGAGAAAGTCGGGGCCGACGTAAACCACGTGCGTAAGGCCATCGGCGCCGATGCGCGCATCGGCAACAAATTTCTATACCCCGGATGCGGCTACGGCGGCTCTTGTTTCCCGAAAGACGTCCGAGCCCTCATCCGCACCGGACTTGACCACGGATGCGAGATGCGTGTGATTTCTGCGGTCGAAGCCGTCAACGAAGTCCAGAAAGAAATAGTGTTCGCCAAACTCAAGGCCATATTCGGCCCAAACCTGCACGGACGCCGCATTGCCGTATGGGGCCTCGCATTCAAGCCCGAAACGGACGACATGCGTTGCGCGCCCTCGCTCAAACTCATCGACTCCCTCATCGAAGCCGGAGCTGACGTGGTCGTCTACGACCCCGTGGCTATGGACGAATGCCGCCGCCGATACGGCGACACACTACAATACGCCCGCGACATGTACGCCGCCGTCAGGGGAGCCGACGCCCTCGCAATGCTGACGGAATGGAAGCAATTCCGCCTCCCGGACTGGCCCTCCGTGGCCACTCTCATGGCCGGAAACGACATCGTCGACGGCCGAAACATCTACCCCGCCGCCGAAGTCGAAGCCGCCGGACTGCGTCTCCACAACATCGGATGCGCACGACACTGAATAAAATCATATTTTTTTTCTCTGATATAAAATTATTATGGAAAAACGTATTCTCCTTTCGCTGGCCCACATGGGCGGCACTGAGCAAAAGTATGTGAACGAAGCATTCGAAACAAACTGGATTGTTCCCCTCGGCCCCAACGTCGACGAATTCGAACACCGCCTCCAAGCATTCCTCGGTCAAGACAAAAGCGTCGTGGCGCTCTGCGCCGGCACCGCCGCAATCCATCTCGGACTCGTCATGCTCGGTGTGAGCCGCGACGACGAGGTAATCTGTCAGGACCTCACCTTCTCGGCCTCGTGCAATCCTATCGTGTATCAGGGAGCGACACCCGTATTCGTCGACTCCGAACCCGACACGATGAACATGGACCCCAAAATCCTTGAAGAAGCCATCATCGCCCGTAAAGAAGCCACCGGGCGCTACCCCAAGGCCATCATCGTGGTATATCTCTACGGCATGCCCGCCAAAATCGACGAAATCCTCGCCGTCGCTGCAAAATACGGCATCCCCGTCCTCGAAGACGCCGCCGAAGGCCTCGGCTCGGAATACCGCGGGCGAATGGTCGGCACTTTCGGCGCATACGGCGCGCTCAGCTTCAACGGCAACAAAATAATCACCACTTCAGGCGGCGGCGCTCTCATCTGCCCCGACAAGGACAGCGCGCGCCGAGTGCTCTTCCTCGCTACTCAGGCCCGCGAAAACCGCCCCTACTACTACCACACCACCATCGGCTACAACTATCGCCTCAGCAACGTCTCGGGCGGCATCGGATGCGGTCAGATGGAAGTCCTTGAAGACCACCTCGCGCGCCGGAGAGCCATCCACGACATCTATGCCCGCGAGCTCAACGCCATCCCCGGAATCGAAGTGCAGATGAACCCCGGCGACGACTTCAAATCCAACTTCTGGCTCTCGACCATTCAGGTCAACCCCGCCGTCACAGGCCGCACACCCGACGAAATACGCCTTATCCTCGCCGACAAAAACATCGAGACGCGTCTCCTCTGGCGCCCGATGCACATGATGCCCGTATTTGAAAACTGCCCTTACTACGGCAAAGAAGAAGTGGGCCGTCGCCTCTTCGAAGGCGGACTCTGTCTCCCCAGCGGCTCATCGCTCACCGACGAGGACATCATGCGCGTATGCCGCGAAATAAAGGCCTGCTGCAACTGAATCGCCGACGACAAGCAAACCTTCAGCCTGCGGCGATCGTTACAGTTGTGACAGCACCCCGAAACAAAATCCCGTATGCCCGAAAGCACTCCTCACAAATGCGTCATCGCCTTTGACCTTGACGACACTCTTTATAAGGAACGCGACTACGTCCGCTCCGGGCGCCGCGCGGTGGCTCGTTTCACGGCCGCCGCGACGGGCCTCGGGGCGGACGCCCTTATGGACATCATGGATGCCTGCGGCCCGACAGGACCCGGAGCGTTCGACCACCTCCTCGCACACATCGCCAACACCGCCCCGGCCGCAAAGCACATCGGAATAGACGAAATCCTTGCCGTCTATCGCTACCACAAGCCTGAAATCAGCCTCACAACCGAGGCCGAAGCCCTGCTTGCCAAGCTGAAAGACGCCGGCCACCACCTCGCTCTCATTACCGACGGACGCTCAACGACCCAACGCTTGAAATTCGAAGCGCTCGGGCTCGGACGCTTCTTCGCCCCTGAAGCAGTGTTCATCAGCGAAGAAACCGGAGGCGACAAAACAAGCCCCGCAGGCTTTGAGGCCGTCGAAAGACTCTTCTCCGGCATCCCTCACCGCACATACATCGGCGACAACCCGGCCAAAGACTTCCGCCACCCGCGCCGCATGGGCTGGAACACCGTCATGCTCGCCGACTCCGAAGCCGCGAACGTATTCAGGCAAGACCTCGACAGCGTGGCGCCCGAATTCCGCCCGCACACCGTCGTTTTCAAGCCCGAAGACGCATTCTCGTATCTCATACAACCCTCTCAACCCCTGAAACCTTACGCTTAATGAAAACCGCACTCATCACCGGCATCACCGGTCAGGACGGCTCCTTTCTCGCCGAATTTCTCCTCAACAAAGGATACGAAGTCCACGGCATAATCCGCCGCAGCTCATCATTCAACACCGGACGCATCGAGCACCTGTACCTCGATGAATGGGTCCGCGACATGCACCAAAAGCGCCTGATTACGCTCCACTACGGCGACATGACCGACTCGTCGTCGCTAATCCGTATAATCGCCGCCGTGAAACCCGACGAAATATACAACCTTGCGGCCCAAAGCCACGTCAAAGTATCATTCGACGTCCCGGAATACACCGCCGACACCGACGCCCTCGGCACCCTGCGCCTGCTCGAAGCCGTGCGCATACTCGGGTTCGAGAAAAAATGCCGCATATATCAGGCTTCGACGTCGGAGCTTTTCGGCAAAGTCGCCGAAGTGCCCCAAAGCGAGACTACGCCCTTCCACCCGCGCTCGCCATACGCCGTGGCCAAGCTCTACGCATTCTGGATTATGAAGAACTACCGCGAAAGCTACGGCATGTACACCGCCAACGGCATCCTCTTCAACCACGAGAGCGAACGCCGGGGAGAAAACTTCGTGACCCGCAAAATCACACTCGCCGCCGCCCGCATAGCCCACGGACTTCAGGACAAACTCTATCTCGGCAACCTCAACGCCCTCCGCGACTGGGGCTACGCCGCCGACTACGTCGAATGTATGTGGCTTATCCTCCAGCAGGATAAACCCGACGACTACGTCATCGCCACAGGCGAATACCACAGCGTTCGCGAATTCGCCACCCTCGCATTCCGACACGCCGGAATCGAACTCCGCTGGGAAGGCTCGGGCCTTGACGAAAAAGGAATCGACACCGCAAGCGGAAAAATCCTCGTCGAAGTCGACCCCCGCTTTTTCCGCCCCGCCGACGTCGAGGAGCTCCTCGGAAACCCGGCCAAAGCGCGCGAATCACTCGGATGGAATCCCCGAAAAACATCATTCGAAGAACTTGTGCGAATAATGGCCGAAGCCGACCTCAAACTCATTGAATCCGAACGCAATGCTCGATAAAGACTCCGCAATATATGTCGCCGGACACCGAGGACTCGTAGGGTCGGCAATCATGGCAAACCTCAAAGCAAGAGGATTCACCAACGTGTTCGGACGCACACACGCCGAGCTCGACCTCCTCGACCCCGTAGCCGTAGACCGCTTTTTCGACGAAAAGCGCCCCGACGCAGTCGTCCTCGCCGCAGCCCACGTCGGCGGAATAATGGCCAACTCGACCTACCGCGCCGACTTCATCCTCCGCAACCTCGGAATACAGCAGAACGTCATCGGCTCGGCCCTGCGCCACGGCGTGCGCCGCCTGCTCTTTCTCGGCAGCACCTGCATCTACCCGCGCGAAGCCCCTCAGCCCATGACCGAAGACGCCCTGCTGACTTCGCCCCTCGAATACACCAACGAGCCATACGCCATAGCCAAGATTGCAGGCATGAAAATGTGCGAGGCCATCAACATGCAGCACGGCACGGACTACGTGGCCGTGATGCCCACAAACCTCTACGGACCTAACGACAATTTCCATCTCGACAACTCCCACGTCCTCCCTGCCATGATCCGCAAGATGCACCTCGCACGCCTGCTGCGCGAGAACCGCGAGGACGAACTCCGCGCCGACCTCCGCCGCAGGCCCGTCGACGGAATCGACGCCGACAAAACGGGCCTTGACGAAATCCGCCGCGCTCTTGCCGCCCGGGGAATCACCCCCGACGCCCTCCGGCTCTGGGGCTCGGGGAAACCGCTCCGCGAATTTCTATGGAGCGAAGACATGGCCGACGCGTCGGTCCACGTGCTCCTGAACGTGCACTTCGCAGACCTCGCCGAAGAATGCCGACGCCGGGGACAACCTGTCAGAAACTGCCACATCAACGTCGGCACCGGACTCGAAACAAGCATCGCCGACCTCGCCGAGGAAATCCGGCGCACCGCAGGCTTCGAAGGCCGCATCGAATGGGACTCATCAAAACCCGACGGCACAATGCGCAAACTCTGCGACGTCTCGCGCCTGCACAGCCTCGGGTGGCGCCACAGCGTTGAACTCCACGACGGCATACGGCGTTTATACGAATGGTATAAGAACTCAATCTCATGAAAAATTTCACCCCACACGCATGGATGCTCCCCCAGCCCGTGCTTGTCGTCGGAACATACAACGCCGACGGCATACCCAACGCCATGAACGCTGCTTGGGCAGGACAATGGGACATGAAGCAGATAATGATTTCAATGGGCTCGCATGCCACGACCGAAAACCTCGTCCGCAACGGCGACTTCACAGTATCCTTCGCCACCCGCGACACCCTCACCGCCGCCGATTACGTCGGGTTGGTCAGTGCAAAAAACCGACCCGACAAGATAGCCCGGACAGGCTGGACGTACGTAAAGGCCTCAACGGTCGACGCTCCGAGATTCGAAGGCTTCCCGATGACCCTCGAATGCCGCATCTGTAAACGCCTTGATGAATCCCCCACGGGCTTCTACCTCATCGCCGACATACTAAATATTGCCGTCGACGAACGCTACATAGGCCCGGACGGAAAACCCGACGTCGCAAAGATGGGGCTGATTACCTTCGACCCCGTCAACAACGCATACATCGCTTTGGGCGAAAAGGCAGGCGACGCCTTCGCTGCCGGAAAAGCCCTCGAATAATTTTTTTGCGACAACACACATCCGCGCCCCCGGAAGTCAGACACATGGCTTCCGGGGGCGCGCCGTATGCGTCCGCTACGCCGACGCCCGAATATCGCATCCGCACGACCCGCACCGAAATTTTTTTGCACAAAATTTTCCATTTTTAGGCTCTCATTCTCGAAATTATTTGTAAATTTGGGGCGGAATGATTTACCTCTCGCTTCCCTCCCCGCAGTCCCCGCGACGGCTGCCGTTTTTCCTCGCAATGGAGGAATGGGCCGCATCGGCGCTCCCCGATGCCGAATATTTCTTTGTGTGGCAGCAGGCCGGACCCACAATCATCTGCGGACGCAACCAGACGATAGCCCTTGAAGTCGACCTCCCGCTGTGCCGACGCTCGGGAATCGACGTCGTGCGCCGACGCAGCGGCGGCGGAGCCGTCGTAGCCGACGAAAACAACCTGATGCTGAGCTACGTGCGCCCGCGTGGAAGTCAATCCGTCGAAAGCATTTTCGCCGAGTGGTCCGATACTCTCGCCCGCGCCCTGCGCGAACTTGGCGCCGAGGCCGAAGCCACAGGGCGCAACGACATCTGCATCAACGGACGCAAAGTCAGCGGCGGCGCATTCTACGCCCTCCCTCGCCACGCCATAGCCCACTCCACGATGCTCTACCGCCTGCCCACCGCGGAGCTGACCTCGGCTCTCACGCCCGCCCGCGCCAAGCTCGAATCCAAAGGCGTAAAATCAGTGGCCGCGCGCATCACGTCCCTCACCGACGAAGGCCTTACGCTCTCAAAAGACGATTTTTCCGAAAAACTCCGCGCCATGCTCTGCCCCGAGTCGCTTGAACTCACGGACGCCGACGTGAGAGCCATCGAAGAAATCGAGAAGACATACTATCGGCCCTCATTCATGCGCCTCGACGAAAGCGCCGAATCCGTCGCCGGGCGAATCCACACAAAATCGGCCGGGCAGATATGCGCCTCTTTCAGGCTCGCCGACGGACGCATAAGCGGTCTGAATCTGACAGGCGACTTCTTCGCCCTCGATGACGCCCGCATTATCGAAAACGCCCTCGAAGGACTCTCCCCCGACGAACTTCCGGCAGCCGCCGAAGCCCTGAAACCCGAAAGAATAATCCGCGGACTCGACGCCCGGACGCTCCTCTCGCTCTTTGAATAAAACACACGACCCTAAATCATATACCCGACACAACATGGAAAACCCTGAAATCAAAAAGACCTGCCTGCACGAGCGCCACACACGCCTCGGCGCCAAGATGGCGCCATTCGCCGGCTACGACATGCCCATCGAATACGGAGGACTCGACGCCGAACACACAGCCGTGCGCACAGGCGTGGGCGTTTTCGACGTCAGCCACATGGGCGAAGTCCTGATTGAAGGACCCGACGCCGAACGCTTCGTCAACCGGATTTTCACGAACGACGTCTCGGCCATCACTCCCGGCCGCATCCTTTACGGCATGATGACCTACCCCGACGGCGGCACCGTCGACGACCTGCTCGTCTACAAAGTGGCCGACGACTGCTATCTCCTCGTCATCAACGCCTCGAACATCGACAAAGACATCGAGTGGATTGTAGGCGCGGCCGACGGCTTCAACGTCGGCATCACGGACCTGTGCGAGGCTTACGGCGAGCTTGCCGTTCAGGGCCCCAAGGCCGAGCGCATCCTCTCGGCAGTGGCCGGAGTCGACCTCTCGGACATGGACTTCTACGCCTTCGAGCTCTTCGACGCCGAAGGAGCATCGCTCCCTGTCGTCATCAGCCGCACGGGCTACACCGGCGAGGACGGCTTCGAGGTCTACGACACCCCCGAACGCATCATCGAGCTGTGGGACGCTCTTATCGAGTCGGGCGTCACCCCCTGCGGCCTCGGATGCCGCGACACCCTCCGCTTCGAAGCCGGTCTGCCCCTTTACGGCGACGAGCTCACCGCCGAAATCTCGCCCCTCGAAAGCGGACTCGGAATGTTTGTGAAGCTCGACAAGGAAGGCGGTTTCATCGGTTCGGACGCGCTCCGCAAACAGAAGGCCGAGGGCTTGACAAAAAAAGTGGTAGGCATCGAAATCGATTCACCCGCCACGGCCCGCCACGGCTATGAAGTGCTCAGCCCCGAGGGCGAACATATCGGCGAAATCACCACCGGCTACCGCTCGCTGACACTCGGACGCAACCTCGCCATGGCCCTTGTCGACGCACGTTTTGCGGCGCTTGACACGCCTCTTGCCGTGAAAATCCGCAAAAAGACAGCTCCGGCAAAAGTGGTCAAAAAACGCTTCTACACAACCCGCTATAAAAAATAATCCGACAATCAATACCTAATCCACACCATCCAAAACACTTACAGTCATGATTAAATACCTCCCCACCCACGAATATATCCGCGTAGAAGGCAACGAAGGCTACATCGGCATTTCGCCCTTTGCCGCCAAAGAACTCGGCGTCGTCACCTACGTCGACACCCCCGAAGAAGGCGATGAACTCACCGCAGGCGAAGAATTCGGCGCTATCGAAAGCCGCAAGGCCGCCAGCGACCTTTTCTCGCCCGTAAGCGGCAAAGTTCTCGAAGTCAACGAAGCTCTTGAAGACGACCCCACCCTCATCAACGCCGACCCGCTCGCCAACTGGATTGTCAAGGTAAGCATCAGCGACCCCGCCGAGCTTGACAAGCTCATGGACGAGACCCGATACGCCGAATTCTGCACGAAGTAAATCCCGCCCGCGTATGCATCCATATCTCCCTCACACCGACGAAGATCTCCGGGCCATGCTTGAGCGGTGCGGCGCGACGTCCGCCGACGAGCTGTTCGCCGATATTCCGGAAAATCTGCGTCTGAAGCCCGGGGGCTACGCCCTCGGAGCCCCGATGGCCGAAGCCGATGTGCGCCGCTACTTCCGCGGCCTCGGCAAGAAAAACGAAGCTCTCGCCTGCTTTGCCGGCGCCGGATGGTACAACCACTACTGCCCGGCCGCTGTCGAAGCGCTGGCGTCGCGGTCGGAATTCTACACGGCCTACACGCCGTATCAGCCTGAAATCTCGCAGGGCACGCTGCAATACATTTTCGAATACCAGTCGATGATTGCGTCGCTGACAGGCATGGACGTGGCAAACGCCTCTATGTACGACGGCGCCACGGCCACGGCCGAGGCGATGATAATGGCCGTTGCCGCCGGGAAGAAGCGCAAGCGGGTGCTTGTCAGCGCGACGCTCGCTCCCGCGACGCTCCAAGTGCTCGCCACATACGCCGAAGGCCACGGCATCATCCTCGAGACTGTAAGCGCCACCGACGGCGTCACCGACCGCACCGACCTCACGGCCCGTCTTGGCGCAGGCGATGTCGCCGCCGTCATCCTTGCCACGCCCAACTACTACGGCATCCTTGAAGACCTCGAAGGCCTCGCCGACGAGGTGCATGCGGCAAAAGCGTTGCTGATTGTGAGTGCGCCTGCGGTGACGCTGGGCGTGCTCCGCAGTCAAGGCGCATGGGGCGCAGACATAGCCTGCGGCGAAGCCCAGAGCCTCGGGCTGCCCATGAACTACGGCGGCCCCGGACTCGGCTATCTGGCATGCCGTCAGGGGCTCAAGCGCAAAATGCCGGGCCGCATCGTCGGGGCTACCCTTGACGAAGACGGCCGACGCGTGTTTGTGTTGACTCTTCAGGCCCGCGAACAGCATATCCGCCGCCAGAAAGCCACATCCAATATCTGCTCGAATCAGGGTCTGATGACCTTGCATGCGGCTATCTACCTCTCGCTCATGGGCCCCGACGGCCTTCGCGAAGTCAACGAGACCTCGGCCCGCGTGGCCCATGACCTCGCCGACCGCCTCGCGGCCACGGGCAAGATGCGCCTGCGCTATCCCGGTCAGGAGTGGCTCAACGAGTGCGTCATGACCGTCTTCGAGCCTCTTACGACCGACGATGTGCTCAAGGCCTGCCTGCGCCGCGGCATTCTCGCCGGCAAAGCGCTCACCGAGCGCGAGCTGCTCGTATGCGCCACCGAAATGTGTACTGCCGAAGACGTTGAAAACTATGTAGAAGCCGTAAAAGCCCTATGAACAGCCAACTATATTCCAAACTGATATTCGAGCTTTCGCGTCCGGGACGCAAAGGCCATTCTCTCCCGAAATACACGTCAGGACAGGCCTTCAGGGTCAGCGCGCGCTATGCCCGCGAAGAAGCGCCGTCGCTTCCCGAGACCGACGAGCCCACGGTGGTAAGACACTACACGAATTCGTCGACCAACAACTTCGGTGTCGACACGGGCTTCTACCCCTTGGGGTCGTGCACGATGAAATACAATCCCAAGGTCAACGAAGCCGCTCCGGCGGACGCCGGACTCGGGCCCTTGCATCCGGCACAACCGGCGTCGACGGTTCAGGGCGCACTTGAAATCTACCACCGCCTCCAGCGTGCACTCTCGGAAATCGGCGGAATGAGCGAATTCAGCCTCAACCCATACGCCGGTGCACACGGCGAGCTGACGGGGCTGATGGTAATCCGCAGCTACCACAAATCGCGGGGCGAGGGTGCGATGCGCCGCAAGGTGATAGTGCCCGATTCGGCTCACGGGACAAACCCGGCGTCGGCGGCAATCGCCGGCTACGACGTCGTCGAGTGTAAAAGCCTCGCTGACGGCACGGTAGACGTCGAAGACCTGCGTTCGAAGCTCGGGAGCGACGTCGCCGCCGTGATGATGACAAACCCCAACACCGTGGGGATGTTCGAGAAAAATATTCCCGCCATCGCCGATGCCGTCCATTCATGCGGCGCGCTCATGTATTACGACGGGGCTAATCTCAATGCCCTCCTCGGCGTTGCGCGTCCCGGCGATATGGGCTTCGACGTGATGCACATAAATCTGCACAAGACCTTCTCGACACCTCACGGCGGTGGCGGCCCCGGCGCGGGTCCCGTCGGGGTGCGCGAGGGGCTGGAGAAATATCTGCCGCTCCCGCGGGTGGTCCGCGAAGCCGACGGCAGCTACAGCGTGGTCGACAGCGACAACGAAAGCCTGCGCGAAGTGCTTGAGCTTGACCCGCTCGGGCGCGTAAGCTCGTGGCTCGGCAATTTCGCAGTGTATGCCAAAGCCCTCGCTTATATCCTGAGCATGGGCAAGGACATCGAACAAGTGGGACCGCTGGCCTGCCTGAACGCCAACTACGTCATGAACTCGCTGAGCGACGTATATGCCCTGCCGATTCCCGGGCCGTGCAAGCACGAATTCGTGTTCGACGGGCTTAAGGACAAGTCGACGGGATGCACAACGATGAATGTGGCCAAGCGCCTGCTCGACATGGGCTTCCACGCGCCTACGATTTATTTCCCGCTACTGTTCCACGAATCGCTGATGATCGAGCCTACGGAGACCGAAAGCCGCGAGACGCTCGACGCCTTCATCGCGGCGATGCGTGAAATCGCCCGCGAGGCCGCAGAAGCTCCCGAGACACTCAAAACCGCGCCGCACAACACTCCGGTGCGGCATCCCGACGAAAATGAAGCGGCCCTCCATCCGGCGCTTACGTATGCGGCGCTTACGTCCGGGCGGTCTTGAAATCACCTTCCAAGCACAAGCCAAATGAAAAAATATGACGCAATTGTAATCGGCGCAGGTCCGGGCGGCTATGAGCTCGCCGCGGCCCTCGCCGCCGCCGGAAAACGCACGGCCATCATCGAGCGCGACGAACCGGGGGGCACCTGCCTCAACCGCGGCTGTATCCCGACGAAGGCGCTTTGCAGTTCGGGGACCGCTCCTTGGGGCGAATCCGCCTCGCGGGCGAATGCCGTCATCGCCGAGTTGCGCGAAAGTGTCCGCGCGGTGCTTAAAGATGTCGACTATATCAAGGCCAACGCCAAGCTGAAGCCGGGGCTCACCGTATCGGCCGGAGCCGACGAGCTGACCGCCGACTCTATTTATATCGCCACCGGCTCGGAGCCGTCGCGGCTCGACATCCCGGGGGCCGAGCTGGCACTCGACTCAACACAGCTTCTCGCCTCGGAGGAGATTCCGGGACGTGTGGCCATAATCGGGGGCGGCGTAATAGGTCTTGAATTTGCCTGCATCCTTGCCGACAAAGGCGCGGAAGTGACCGTCATCGAATACTGCAAGGAGATACTTCCCACCGCCGACAAGGAGATAGCCAAACGCCTTCAAAGCCTGCTCAAACGCCGCGGCATAACATTTGTCACGGGCGCGGCCGTCAAGGCCGTGAAAGCGGGCTACACCGTCGAATACGAGGGCAAGAAAGGGCCTGCTGCCATAGAAGCCGACATGGTTGTGATGGCCGTCGGGCGCAAGGCTGTTGTGCCCGAGGGTTGCCTCGAGGCCGGAGTCGAACTCGACGCCAAGGGCTTCATCAAGACAGACGCCGCGACGATGGAGACTACCGCCAAGGGCATCTATGCCATCGGCGACTGCAACGGGCGCTGTCTGCTGGCTCATGCTGCATCGGCCCAAGGCCGGGTGGCAAGAGGCTTGCAGGTGGCAATGGAAGCGATGCCGTCGGTGGTGTTCACCCATCCGCCCTGCGCGTGGACGGGGCGCACGGAAGAGGGGCTTGCCGCCGAAGGAATTGACTACGCCTGCGGCAAAACGATGTATGCCGGCAACGGCAAAGCCATGGCCGACGACACGCCCGAGGGATTCGTCAAGGTTCTTTCCGAGCGCGCGAGCGGCCGTATCCTCGGCGTTCACATCGTAGGCGCGGCCGCCGACAGCATAATAGGCGAAGCCACTCTCGCCATTGCCGCCGGTCTCGACGCGACGACAGTTGGCACACGCGTGATTCATCCACATCCGACCTTGTGCGAGGTCTTCAGCTCGGCCTGCGCGAAATGCCGATGAGACTTCGCCGCCTTATACTGACTTTAGCGACGGCAAGCATGAGTTTCATGCCTGCCGTCTGCTGCACGTCGCTTGTGGCCACGGGCAAGGCGACGGCCTCCGGACGGCCCATGCTGTGGAAGCACCGCGACACGGGCGCGCCGTCGAATTTCCTTGCGCGCGTCGAAGCCCGTGCGGCGGGAGAATTCGGATATGTGGGGCTTTTCAACGCCGGCGACAGCCTGCTTGCCGAGGCGTGGACGGGCATGAACGATGCCGGCTTTGCGATAATGAACACGGCAAGCTACAACCTCGCGCCTGACACTACGGCGTACAAGGACCGCGAGGCTTTGGTGATGAGCGCGGCCTTGCGCCGCTGCCGTAGCGTCGACGATTTCGCAACGCTGCTCGACACGCTCCCGCGCCCGCTCGGCGTTCAGGCCAATTTCGGAGTAATTGACGGAATGGGGCAGGCCGCATATTTCGAGACTTACGACCACGGCTATCGCCGCTATGACGCTGACGAATCGACGGGCGGATGTCTTATCCGCACCAATTTTTCCATCAGCGGCAAACAGAACGGAACCGGCCGCGGTTATATCAGATATGAGAGTGCGCACGCGCTCCTTGACAGCACGATTGCCTCGGGAGGCCTGACGCCCGAGTTGCTGACGGACACGGTGTCGCGGTCGTTTTACCACTCGGGCATAGGTCGCGACCTGCTCAAAGACGGCGACCGCATCGTGGAGGACAAGGATTTTATCCCGCGAAAGATTTCTACCGCGAGTATCGTAATCGAGGGCGTTCTTGCGGACGAATCTCCTGCCGAGGGCATGCGCATGCGTGCGGCGCTCGGCTATCCGCCGCTTGCCAAGCCGGCCACCGTCAGCCTCGGCGACATTCCGCCACGACTCGGCGCCGACCTTCCGGGCCATGACTCTTCGGCCTCGCGCGAGGCAAACGCGCTCCGCGACCAAGTGTTCATAAAAAAGAAAGGAGGCGGGCGCGCCGACCGTATCGACCTCGACAAACTGAGAGAACTGATGAAACAATGACTTTACGAATCGACAAAATCAAAGACAAGGCCCTGCGGCTGTGGGATTACGGGTCGCGCGGCGTATGGAGCGACTCGCGCCAGAAATGGTGGGTGACGCTTGCGAAGACGCTCAACCTGTCGGTGCGCACGTTTATGAGCGGCGATGTGCAGACGCAGGCCTGCGCGATGACCTACCGCACGCTCCTTGCGCTTGTGCCGGCCCTTGCGCTTCTGCTTGCCATCGCCCGCGGGTTCGGCTTCCAGAGCTACGTCGAAATGGAGCTGTACAAGCTCTTCCCCGCCCAAAAGACGGCTATCAACTACGCGTGGAATTTTGTAGACTCGTATCTCAATCAAGCTTCCGAAGGGCTTTTTGTGGGGGTGGGCATCATATTCCTCCTCTACACACTCATCTCGCTTATAGGCAACACCGAAGACACGTTCAACTCCATCTGGGGAGTCAAGGAAGGGCGCAACATCTGGCGCAAAATCAGCGACTACACGTCGTTTCTGATGATTCTTCCCATTCTGATTATCTGCGTAAGCGGCATCAACCTGATGATGAGTTCGACGCTCAACAGCATTTTCGGTTTTTCGTTTATGACGCCCGTGATTTCGTGGATTCTCGAAATAGTGTCGTGGATACTGACCTTCCTGTTTTTTTCGGCAGTGTATCTGCTTATTCCCAACACACACGTCAGTGTAAAAAACGCGCTTGTCGCGGGGACTATCGCCGGCATCGGTTTTTTGGCCGTGCAGTGGGTATTCGTGACGGGGCAGATGTACGTTTCGCGTTATAATGCAATCTACGGGTCGTTTTCGTTTCTTCCGCTGTTGCTGATATGGCTTCAGCTCGTGTGGATGATAACGCTTGCGGGTGCGGTGGTGTGCTATTCGTCGGAGAACATTTTCAGTTTCAGTTTCGACGAGGAAATCCGCAATATGGCTCCGCTCTATCGGCGCAAGGCTTATGTTGCCGTGGCGGCCCTCGTGACGCAACGCTTCGGCACGGAGCATCCGGCAGTGACTTCGCTTGAAATCACAGAGAAGTATGATATTCCCGCGCGACTTGTAAATGAAATCTGCATCCATCTCGTACAGGCAGGAATTTTCGCTCAGGTCGTAATTGACGCGAAAAAGAACACGCTCGGGTATCAGCTGTCGCAACTACCCGAGAAGATGACCGCAGGCTATCTGCTCGGTCGGCTTGACACTATGGGTCTGCACGGTTTTATCCCTTCGTTCAAAGATCATTTTCCGGGGGTTGAAAGCGCCTTTGCCGAAATCGACGCCAAGACCTCACCGGTAACAGACAATATCTATCTTTCAAAACTCAACATCAAAGACACACTTTCAACAAAATGAAAAAAGTAATTGCCACCACCGCCGCTCCGGGCGCAATCGGACCTTACAGCCAAGCTATCGACACGGGCACCTTCGTCTACGCTTCGGGACAAATTCCTATCAATCCCGCTACGGGCGAAATACCCGAAGGAATCACGGCTCAGACGGAGCAGGCACTCGCCAATGTTAAGGCTATCCTTGCGGAAGCCGGTCTGACGATGGCCAACGTCGTCAAGACCACCGTTTTCATGGCCGATATGGACCACTTCGCCGCAATGAACGAAGTTTACGGGAAGGCCTTCGAGGCACCCTACCCCGCCCGCTCGGCCGTAGCGGTGAAGACGCTTCCCAAGAATGTGCTTGTGGAAGTCGAGGTAATCGCAATGCGATAAGCCGAATCGCGCACGCATAATAATAATAAGACTGTGTCGTAATTGAAGTGACCCCGAAAGTCGGACAAAAATTCAATTCGACACAGTCTTTTGCTGTAATCAGTTAGTGCTATTTGGCAAATGATTGACTACAAATGGAATGTACGGACGTGATTAATCACGCCCGCGCCGCAAAACGCTAACTTTGCGTGGGGTAAAGTGCTGAAAGTTAGCGCTATTCGCGGCGGACGTGATGAATCACGTCCGTACTGCGTTGGCGGATGGGTATTTGTGAGCGTGTGGGGTCGCGCATAAATAACGTGAGTTCGATATAAGAATTCAGTTATTCAATAATAAAACAATCAGCCATTTAGCATAAAACTAATTGGCT
>CAJUCQ010000078.1 GCA_910584905.1 uncultured Muribaculaceae bacterium | reverse complement strand
TTAAGACGTTTATAATAGTAGATTCAGTAGCCATGGTCGGTAAGTGTTGGTTCTAATTTATAACACATAACCGGCCATGGCCGTTTTTGATAACATTGCCATAAGTTAATAGCATTGCGTCACAGCGGCATAAAAACGAGGGTCATGTTCCAGCACGAGGGCGATAATCTCGCCTGCACTTTTTGTGCCGTCGACGTAGACGAGTTCCGTAAGATTGTCGAGCGCGCCGTTGTCGTCGTTCCAGCGCGCGGAGAAAGCCACGGTCTTGTCCGACGGCTCACCCACTGCGTTCATGAACGGCGCAGCCACGTCCGGCGTGGCTGCCGATACACATAAGGGCATCAGGAGCGTCAAGACTCCTGTTATGACTGTTTTATTCATAATATGGAAATTTGATTGGTTTTATTTTATCATTATTTTCGAAGATTCGGAGCCGCTGACCACGATATAGAATCCGGGGACATCCGGGCGCTGCGGCAGGCGGCGTCCGTCGAGGCGATAATAGACAGTAGTCTGTTGCGCCTCAAATGAGTCCGCACCGACGGCGTCGATACCCGTCGTCGAAGCGAATGCGTGCGTATAATCGAGCGGGCTCCATTCGTCGGAGCTTGCGCCGCCGAAATCGTTGTATTTCCAGCCATGCACATCGCCGTCATGCAACTCGACCGAACTCATCCCGAGGCCCGAATAAGCAAAATTATCGAGGTCGGCATCGCCGAGCCAATAACTCCAGTAGCCGTTGTACCATCCGGCATTCCAGTAGTATTTCGCCGGCACGGGGCAAGCCTCGCTGTCGAGCGACCACCAGTCGTAGTCGTAAGCCGGATAGCCGTAAACCTCGGCGTTCAGCGGGTGCATGACCACGTGTGTGTCTTTTCCCTCGTCGATAGCCTCGGAGACAAGAGCGGGGGTGTCGCCTCCGGGAGCGGAGGTCTGCTTCATGCTCTTGTTCGGAGTGTAAAAGCCGAACGAAATGTGCTCATCGACCGCGGCGCCGTCAAAATCATAGACAAGGTTCGAAATCAGCTCCGCGGCATCGGGCGAGTAGCCTGCGCCGTCAAGTGTGTAGCCCATATCGCCGGTGAACTGGACGAGCACCGCAAGATGGCGCGAAGCTGAAGCGACAGCGCACAGCATATCGAAGCCCGAAGGCGTCTCGCCGTCGGCCCAGCGGAACCCCCATACGGGCGAACCGGGGTCGGGTTGTCCCGCACGCGGCATCGGCGACAGCACAAGAGCGGCCTTGTTCGGGCCTTCGCCGGCCCAATGGACTATCTTGTCAAAGTCAAGAGTCTCGGCCGCTCCGCAGAGAGAGACTGCCGAAGCGGCAGTGAAGAGTAGCAGTTTTTTCATTATGATTATTGATTTGTTGGAATATGCAAGTCCTGTGCGCGGGTAATCTCGGTAGACGTCTCACCCAGCCATCCGCAATATTGGTTCACACCCGTGTACACTCTTACGAAATCCACGCCGGGCAAGTCTACCGGACGACCCGCGATATCGACGGCATTGCCGATGTCGAAGGAGTTGAGGTCGGCGTAGTCGTTAGGATGATTGTCGGCATAGCCCCACGGGAAAGCGTAAAGGATATAGTAGCGGCCCGTGCCGCTTGCGTCGGTTCCGTTCGGAGAGAGGCGCGTGCCCATGAAGCTCATCGTGTCGTCCGCAAGCCATCGCGGCCAATAATCCTGAGCATGGAATATGTTTTTAGCCACAAAGCCCGTTTCGCCTTCGGAGTCGGTCCACGGGATGTACTCCATATCCGATATATATCCCCACTCGTCTTCGACGGGGGCTTTGGCGGGGTCATGGCGCCGGTATGATATGCAGTATGAGCGGATGGTCGACGGAGAATAATATTCGCTTCCGGCCAGCTCGTACCACGTGTCGTCGGGGAGGCCGTTGCCGTTCGCGTCGAGGCTTACCATGACAATCCCCGGCTCGGCCGAGCCACCGCGCGCATCAGGATTTGTAAGTTCATAGAAAGCATTGCCCCAAATGCGGAAATCACACTCTCCGGGAATGTTCATGACCGTATGGTCGAAGCCGAATGTGACGTAACCGCCGTATGCTCCGAGGGTGACGAGCACGTCGTTTGTGCCCGATATGCACTCCTCGACTTTGCGGAGCATTGTCTCGTAAGTGTCGCCGTCCTCATACGGCGGAAGCTCGTTGACAAACTGGCCGGGCGCAGGGCGGTATTCATATACGCGGCTAATATACGGGCTGTACTCGACGTCCTCGTGCATGACTGTGACCGTGAAATCGAAGTGATAGGGCGTCGAGGGGTCGATGATGTCGAATCCCAGCTCGTAGACGCCCTCCTCAGCCGCCATGAAAATATATGCCGAAGCCTCGGAAACGGTCTCGCCGTTGACGGTCCAGCGATATTTTTCGCCACTCAGCGCCGGACGCAGAAAGAGCTTCGACATCCTCGGGATAAAATATGCGTCGTCGAGGCCGAGGTTCACCATCGGCGCATCCGAGGTGCAGCCGGCGGCTGCAAGCGCCGCGACAACGGCTGCCGGAATAAATGCTCGTATTTTCATCTTGCGTGAAGAAAGGCTATGTGGGCCGGAATGTCACCGGTGCGTACGCTCCATTTTTTCTTGCCGTCGCGCGAAAAGCAGTATAGCGTGCCGGAGCTGACGTAGTTTTTGGCATCGGTTACGAATATGTCGCCCGTGACGGGATGGACCGCAATCCCGTAAGGTATCGTTATATCCTTCTCGGTTCCGTCGGTGATGAAGTTCTCGGAAATCAGCTTCTTTGTGCGCAGGTCTATTATGCCGTAGGTCACGGTATTCGAGGCCGTGAAGTTGTTCCACTCCGTAGCATAGAAAAAGAGCGAATCGCCGTGGATTGCCATATTCGAGCATGCAATATCGAGTCGGTCGGCGACTTCCATGCGGTTGGTTCCGGGCTGCTTCTCAAGCACAAACAGGCGCGACGGCCTCTCCTCGTAATCGCCCCTCGAGCTAACCCACAGCCTTCCGTAGCCGTCGCGGCGCAGACGGTGGAGGTTGATTGCCACGGGGATGCGGCGCACCTGCTTGAAGTCGACCATCTGAATGACCGACACCGTATTGTCGTACTCGGGCGGCCTGTAGCCGCCGGAATTCGCCACATACATATAGTCGTCGATTATCTCCATCTCCTCAGGCTGGTAGCCTACGGAAACACGCCTCGTGACGGCAAAAGAGGTCGTGTCAACCTCGAAAACCGCGCCCTGCGGAGCATCGGGGTCGATAAGCACCGGCCCGACGTAAGAGCTTACGTAGGCCTTCCCGCGATGGAAACGGATGTAGCGGCAATTCGGGATGTCGACGCTGCCGAGTCGCACGCCCGTGCGGGCATCCATCACCTCAACCTTATGCGAGCAATTGACCACGACATAGAGTTTGCGTCCGTAGATGCCTATATCGTTGCCGACGTCGCCGAGTTCTTTTATCACATTAGGGTTGCGCTCGGCGTAGAAGTTGCGGGCATAAAGCCCCGTGCGGTAGTCATAGAAGTCGAGCGTGCATTTATTTGAGCCCATATTTCCTTCGTTGACGAGATAGAAGCCGCGGATTTCGCCGTCCGGGTGTTCCTCGCCCACGATATCATACTCCCCGGGCACCACGAGTTCGTCTTCACGACAACCCGTGGCGGCCAAAAGGAGCGGCAGAAATATTAAGAAAAGAGTACGTTTTGACATGTTCGTTTCCGTGCAAAAAAATCCCGTCTGCATCCGGGGAGGAATACAGACGGGAGTAGAGTCAGCATCGGAAATTACGCCGCAGGCAAATGCCGACCACGCGCAACAGCACGCCCGACAAAGCCGCAAGGCCTAAACACCGGAGCCCATAATCCCGCAGGCATTCCTTTGATATTCGATGATATGGCAGGTCTTCTGACTTATCCCCGTCGAGGCCGCGCCTTCCCGGCCCGCAAGGGGGCCAGTGACATATCTGCGGCAGACGTTCCCGGATTTTATCGCTCCGGAGGGGGAATTACAGCAGCGGGTACTGTCCCGGATTCACACCGGGTTCCCTTGTCCATTTCGGCGGCAAAGATACGGCATTTTTTTTATTCGGACAAACATTTCTTTTGTAAATTCGGAAATTTTTCCGTAATTTTGTGCGAGCCTAAGATTTCCGACTGTTACCGTTTCTTTTATGAGGTCTGCAATCACGCATGAAGCAACTGTGGTCTCTTGTCTCGGACAAGGGATTTTTATCGTCCATATCCGTCCCGAGTCGTCAGCGGCGTGCTCAGGATGCGCGATGTCGGCGGCCTGCCGTACAGGCACCCGCACAGGTGCGCCCGTGGAGCTTACAGCCTCAGGAGGCGCGTTCGCAGACCGAATCATTCCGGGCGTCAGCGTCACGGTAAGCCCCTCTTCAGGCACCACGGCCCGGGCGGCGACCCTGCTGATGACCCTCCCGCTCGCCGGAATGATTTGCGGCATGACAGCCGGCATCTGCAGCGGCGCAGGCGACGGGCCAACCGCCCTGAGCGCCCTCGCCGGAACAGCCGCAGGTTTTATCCCCGCGCTGATTCCGCGCCGCCGCCCTAAAGCCGACTGGACCGTCACCGCACTCGCGCCGGACAAAACGGACATCATCAAATAGCCGAAATATCAAACTACAACATATCCATCACATCCATACTTTTGCCGAGGGAATGAACACTTTTCTTGCAACAATTGCCATATTAGGTCTTACGGGTCTGATAGGAGCGTTGCTTCTATACGCCACGTCGAAGCGCTTTGACGTGGCCGTCGACCCCCGCGAAGAGGCTATCCGCGAAATCCTTCCCGGCGCCAACTGCGGAGCCTGCGGCCTCAAGGGCTGCGCCGACTTCGCCCGCGAATGCGCCTGCCGCGGCTCGCTCGAAGGCCTTGTCTGCCCCGGCGCCGGTGCCGAAGGCATGAAGCGCATCGCCGCCCTCCTCGGGACTGACGCCGCTCCCGCCGCCCGCTCGACGGCTATAGTCCATTGCGACGGCTCATGCGAAGCGCGTCCGAGGCCCTACGTTTACGACGGAGCGCAATCATGCGCGGTGATGAACGCCGTGGGGACAGGCACCTCGGGATGCGCCTACGGATGCCTCGGATGCGGCGACTGCACGGCTGCATGCCGTTTCGGCGCCATCGCCATGGACCCGGCCACAGGTCTCCCCGTCATTGATGCCGAAAAATGCACCGGATGCGGCCTTTGCGCCGCCGAGTGCCCCCGCAACCTGATCGAAATCCGCCCCGAAGGGCGCCGCGGACGCCGCGTGTGGGTGGCTTGTTCCAGCCGCGACAAAGGCGCCGTGGCCCGCAAGGTGTGTCAGGCGGCATGCATCGGATGCAGCAAATGCGCCAAGGCATGCCCATTCGAGGCCGTCACCCTTGCCGACAACCTCGCCTACATAAACCCTGACGCTTGCCGCACATGCGGAAAATGTATCAGCGAATGCCCATCAAAAGCCATCCATGCCACCTTCACACCCCTCGTTAAGAATGAAACAAAAGACGTTTAAAATCGGGGGGATACATCCGCCCGAGCACAAAGACGCATCGCTTGAAATCGTGTGGGCGCCTCTGCCCCGGCGCGTTGTCGTGCCCCTCAGCCAACATATCGGCGCGCCGGCGCGAGCCGTGGTCGGAAAAGGCGACCACGTCGACCGCATGCAGCTCGTAGCCGAATGCCCGGGCTTCGTGTCGGCCTGCATCCATGCGCCGATATCCGGGACGGTAAAAAGCATCGAGCCGCTGCCCATGCCCGGAGGCATGCCTCAGACGTGCATCGTGATTGAAGCTTCAGAAGAGGACCACACGACCGACACACGCGCCCGCGAAGACTTCCGCCGCACGCTTTCTGCCGGGAATACCCCGCGCGTTCGCGACATCGAAGCTCTCTCCGCCGCCGACCTGCGCTCGATAATCCGCGACGCCGGCATCGTCGGCCTCGGAGGCGCCGCATTCCCTTCGCACGTCAAATACACTTTCAAGCCCGAATGCCCGCCTGAAGTGCTGCTCATCAACGCATGCGAATGCGAGCCCTACCTGCGTTGCGACGACGCGCTGATGAATGCCTTTCCCGCCCTTGTCATCGACGGTATCAGCCTGCTCATGCGGGCCACGGGGGCCCCGCAAGCCGTGATAGGTATCGAAGAAAACAAAACCGCGGCCGCCGAGGCCCTTCAGGCATGCATCCCGGCCGAGTCGGGGATACGCATTCAGATATTGAAGACCAAATATCCCCAAGGCGGCGAAAAACAGCTCATCGAAGCCGTCACGGGACGCCGTGTGGCCTCCGGCGCCCTTCCGTCGTCGGTCGGAGCCATCGTGGCCAATGTGGCCACGGCCTTTGCCGCCATGACGGCCACAGCCTTCGGCCGGCCGCTGATCGAGCGCGTGATTACCATCACGGGCGAAGGAATCCCGGCCGACGAGCGCCGCAACTATATGGTAGCCCTCGGCACCGCGCTCGCCGAGCTGCCTATCCCGACGGCTGACACCAAGATAATCATCGGCGGCCCTATGATGGGGCGCACGGCCGTGGACCTTCGCGGGCCGGTCGTCAAGGGCACTTCAGGCGTGACGGTGCTCCCACCCCTGCGACGCCCCGAGCCGGAGCCCTGCCTTCGATGCGGCGCATGCGTCCGCGCTTGTCCGATGGGACTTGAACCTTACATCCTGAGTCGGTTCGGAAAGTTGCGCATGTGGGACGAAGCCCGCGAAAGGGCCGTCGGCGACTGCCTTGAATGCGGCGCATGCTCCTTCAGTTGCCCCTCCGGCCGACCGCTCCTCGATTATATCCGACTTGCAAAACAACGTTCGCGCAAATGATACTGTCCCCCTCACCCCACCTCCACACCCGACGCACCGTGCGCGGCACGATGCTGCGTGTATGCGCCGCGCTCCTTCCGGCATGGGCCACGGGCCTGTGGTTCTTCGGTCTCCCCGTCCTTTGGCTCACGGCAGTGTGCATCCTCTCGTGCGTGCTCACCGAATGGGCCGTCGCCGTCCTGATGCTTCGCCGCCGCCCTCCCGTGGGCGACTTCTCCGCCGTCCTTACCGGCCTTCTGCTGGCCATGAACCTGCCGCCGACGCTCCCGCTGTGGATGGCCGCCGCAGGCTCTGTCGCCGCCATAGGGATAGCCAAGATGTGTTTCGGCGGTCTCGGATGCAACATCTTCAACCCCGCCCTTGTCGGGCGCGTGTTTCTGCTCATCTCCTTCCCGGCGGCCATGACAAGCTGGATTATGCCCGACGGCACCGCCGGCGCCACAATCCTCGAAGAACTCAAACACGGCCTCGCCTCTGCCGGCGACGCTCCTCTCCGGGCCATGTTCATCGGCAACACCGGGGGCTCCGCAGGCGAGGTCGGCTCGGCGGCCCTGATTCTCGGCGGCCTCTACCTGCTTGCATCGAAGGTCATCCGCTGGGAAATCCCCGCGGCCATCCTCGGCGCCGTGGCGCTCTTCGATCTTTGCCTCGGCTTCCCGCCGGTGGTCGACCTTCTCAGCGGCGGCCTCCTTCTGGGAGCCATATTTATGGCCACGGACTACACAACCTCGCCAATGACTTCCCGCGGGATGCTCGTCTACGGTGTCCTTATCGGCATTCTCACCGTGTGTATCCGCCGCTGGGGCGCCTACCCCGAAGGCATGTCGTTCGCCATACTTATCATGAACGGTTTCACTCCGCTTATCGACACCTATATGCGCCCGCAACGCTTCTCGCCCAAAGCCGCCAAAGGAGGGGCCGAATCATGAAAAGCACCCTCCGCAACATGTGTCTTTCGCTCGGCCTGCTCGTCACGGCCTCGGCGGCTATCCTTGCCGGCGTAAAGAACCTCACCGACGAACCAATCGCCGAAGCCGCCCGGAAGGCTCGCCTCCAAGCATTCACCGAAGTCCTCGGCCCCTTCGACAACAATCCCGAAGACGCCTCCTCGGTGCTTGCCGACGGCACCACCGTCTATCGAGCCACACTCGGGAACGTTCCCGCCGGAGCCGCTGTCGAAATCACCGCGCCGCAGGGCTTCAGCGGCCCCTTCTCGCTTATGGTGGGCTTTGCGCCCGACGGCTCTGTCAAGGGCTACACCGTGCTGGCCCACAGCGAGACACCCGGACTCGGGGCCAAGATGGGCGCTTGGTTTTCAGACCCCTCCCGCCCCTCGCGAAGCATCATAGGCCGCACCCCCGACAGCGGCTCACCGCTCGCCGTCAGCAAAGACGGAGGCGAAGTCGACGCAATCACCGGCGCCACCATCACCTCGCGTGCGTTTCTCCAAGCCATAAACAAAGCTGCCGAAGCTTACCGCAAAACCCAAAGCCCCACAGCAGAATGAAAGCTCTCACCATCTTTCTCGACGGCCTTATCCGCCGCAACCCAACATTTGTGCTGATTCTCGGCATGTGCCCCACCCTCGGCACCACTTCCTCGGCCCTCACGGGTTTTTCGATGGGGCTTGCCACGCTTTTTGTCCTCGCCCTGTCGAACATGGCCATCTCCGGGCTTAAGAGCCTTGTGCCGGAGAAGGTGCGCATCCCGGCGTTCATCGTAGTGATTGCGTCGTTCGTCACCGTGCTTCAGATGCTGATGCAGGCCTATCTCCCGGCTCTTAACGCCACTCTCGGCATATTCATCCCGCTCATTGTCGTGAACTGCATCCTGCTCGGGCGCGCCGAAGCCTTCGCCTCCAAAAACAGCGTCGGGCTCTCCCTTGCCGACGGCCTCGGGGTAGGCCTCGGCTTCACCTGCGCCCTGACTCTCTTGGGCTGCATCCGCGAACTCCTCGGCGCAGGCAGTATCTTCGGCATAGAAATTTTCCCGGAGCAATACGGCGCCCTCGTCTTCGTGCTCGCCCCCGGAGCGTTCATCGTGCTCGGGCTGCTCATCGCCCTTTTCAACCGTCTAATCATCAAGCCGGAATAAACAATGCTGGAATATCTGACTATCATCTTCACGGCCATACTCGTCAACAACATCGTTTTCGCGCAGTTTCTCGGCATCTGCCCCTTTATCGGAGTGTCCAAAAACCTCGAAAGCGCCTACGGCATGGGGGCCGCCGTGGCCTTCGTAATGGCCATCGCCACAGCCGTGACTTGGCTCTTGCAGACCTACGTGCTCGTGCCGCTCGGCGTAGAGTTCGTCCAAACAATCGCTTTTATCCTCGTAATCGCGATTCTCGTGCAGATGCTTGAAATCATAATGAAAAAAACAGCTCCGGGTCTTTACGCGGCGCTGGGCGTGTACCTCCCGCTTATCACCACCAACTGCGCCGTGCTCGGCGTGGCCATCATGGTGACACAAAAAGGGATGAACTTCGCGCAATCCATCGTCTACGCCGTCGCCACGGCAGCCGGATTTGCCCTCGCGCTGACAATCTTCGCCGGCATCCGCACGCGCCTCGAACTGACCGAGGGCATCCCGCAGTCGATGCGCGGCGTGCCCATAGCCCTTATCGTGGCCGGGCTGCTGGCTATGGCCTTCATGGGATTCACAGGCATGGGCGCCTGAGACCCGCCCGAAGGCCTGCGGACGAAAAAAACAAACGGCACGCAATAAAAATCGCCGGCGGGGCGTTTATAAAGTGAAGGCCGCCAAAAGGTCGGCCGCAACAACATTCTTCATCACTCACCCCTCTCATCCCCCGTAGCGTGCCTATGGAAGATTGTTTTACACAACCCCGCCCGAGTGCGCGCGGCGCACTCCCCGCATCGTCTGTCGCGACGAGCACACCCCGCACCACCATGCCTAAAGGACCGAAAGAATCCACCCTCGCCGCCCTCCGCGGTTTTGCCCGCGCCTACCGCGCCGTCGCCCTCAGCTCAATGCCTGAGGCTCCGGGCATGGTTCTCAACTGACCCCCTCCTCAGGCCCCGCCTTCGGGATATTCCCGCGGCGGGGCGAAATTTTTGCGCACAAAAAAGCCATGCCGGACGTTATAGGAATATCCGCACACAACGATTTCAACCCACACTTATGAAAGGACGCAATTTATTTCTAACGGCCCTTTTGGCCATCGCCGCAGGCATCGCGCTCATCATCTTCCGCAATGTCATAA
This sequence comes from uncultured Muribaculaceae bacterium, assembly GCA_910584905.1. Classification (GTDB taxonomy): domain Bacteria; phylum Bacteroidota; class Bacteroidia; order Bacteroidales; family Muribaculaceae; genus CAG-873. The sequence continues at coordinate 8,906 of CAJUCQ010000078.1, read as the reverse complement.
ACAGCGCCACACTTGTCACCGCAGGAGGCATTTTCTTCATTGCCACAGGAGTAATCAACATGGGCCTTTTCATCGGAGGGCGCGACAAGGACGGCAATTCCCGTCAGGGCTTCCTCTCGCACGCCTTCGGCTGGGGTGCAAGCGCCGCAGCCATGCTACTGGGCCTCGCCATGCTGATTTTTCACGAACGCTTCGTCGGGTTGGTCAACTTCATGTTCGCCGTACTCATCGGCGTGGCCGCCCTCTACCAGCTATTTCTGCTGATTTTCGGCTCACGCCCCGTAAAGCTCCCCGACTGGCTCTTTATCGCGCCGGTGCTTCTTGCCGGTGCATCGGTGTTTCTCTTCATCCCTTCGACGGTAGCTACCGACCCCGTGGTGATGCTCACCACCGGGATAGCTTTCGTCGTATTCGGCACGGCCACCCTCATCGAAAGCTTCTTCATCGGCAGTGCCAACCGTTCGGCTCTGAAAGCCGCAAAGGCCGAGGCCGCGAAAGCCGAAGCCGCAAAGGAAGAAGGAAAGAACGGCGCCACTGCGGCCGAACCCGTAGCGCTCGACCCCGGAACTCCTGAAAATAATCCCGACACACCTTCCCGCCAACCTTAAACCCCGCAACGAAAACAAGTGCTTTGGTTCGACCTTGACGATACCCTATGGGCCATGACGGACAACTCCACGGACGTGCTCCGAGGGCTGTGGCATGATATGGCCCTTATCCGCAAAGCCTATCCCGACGGACCTGAAGCGTGGCTCGACGTCTACCACCGCGTAAACGCCGGGCTTTGGCGCGACTACGCCAAAGCTCTCATCAGCCGCTCCTGTCTGCGGCTCGAACGCTTTGCCATCCCGCTCGTAGAAGGCGGCATCCCGCGTGGTGAAGCCAAAGCCGCATCCCTCAGCCTCGACGGAATATACCTCGACCGTCTCGGCTCATGTCCGGGACTGCTTCCCGGCGCCCGCGAACTGCTTGACAAAGTGGAGACCTCGCCGCTGAGCAAGCCCGGAATCATATCCAACGGATTCAAGGAAGTCCAGCACCGCAAACTCGTTTCTTCAGGGATAGAAGACTACTTTTCGGCCGTGGTCCTCAGCGACGACATTGGCGTAAACAAACCCGACAGGCGCATTTTCGACCATGCCCTCGCCGCCACGGCCACCAAAGCCGAAGACTCCATTATCGCAGGCGACAACCCCCTCACCGACATCCTCGGAGCGCTTCAGGCCGGATGGCAAAGGGCCATATGGTTCAACCCCACAGTCGCGCCTCTGCCACCCGAACTTGCCCGTTACTCCCCCGAACGTCTTCAGACGGCGGCTTCGCTTGAAGAAGTCGCGGCCTTGCTCGGAGTCTGATTCCAGAAATGGTGGACCGGCCCGTGGCCGCGACCGATTTCATACAAGGCTCCGGCGACTATTGCGCCGTGGACATAGGCGTGCGCGGCCTCACAAGCCTCGGCTACGGACTTGCCGAGCGCAAGATGCGATGCAATAGCCGACGAGAGCGTGCAACCCGTGCCGTGGGTGTTGACTGTGTTTACGCGCGGAGCTGAAAAACGCACCACCTCCGCCCCCGGAGCACCGACGAGGACATCCTCGACCACGCCGTCGACGCCATGGCCGCCCTTGAGATAGACGGCTACCCCCGGAAAACGCGATGCAAGCTCACGCCCAACTCCGGCCAAATCCTCACCCTCGGCAACGCGGCGCCCGAGGAGGATTTCCGCCTCCGGGATATTGGGCGTGATGATTGTGGCACGCGGAATCAAATCAGCGCACAGACTCGCCACGGCGTCGCTCTCAAGAAGAGCATCGCCCGATGTGGCCACCATGACGGGATCAAGGACGATGGCGCCGACCTCGGGAAACTCGTCAAGAGTGCGGCGCACCGTGCGTATAAGACTTGCGGAATGGAGCATCCCGATTTTCACGGCATCAGCGCCGACATCGCCGAGGACCGAGCGAATCTGACCGGCCACAAACGCGTCGGGCACGGGATGAACGCCCGTCACACCCACCGTATTCTCATCGACGACGGCTGTTATGGCAGTCGCGGCATATACGCCGTTTGCCGAACAGCTCTTTATATCGGCCTGAATGCCGGCTCCGCCGGAGGGGTCGCTTCCCGCTATGGAAAGGACGCGGGGATATGTTTTTTTCATATTTTCCATTTTTCAAGATTATAGGCGCTGTCCCAAAACATCCATTCGAGCCGCGTGCACAGCACGTACATGCGCGTCATCGCCTCGCGCGTTTCAGCCGACGCCGACGCCGCAAGTCTGTTGCAGGCCTCAATGGCCCGGGCTGTAGCCTCGGCGAACGACTCGTCGGCATAGGTCGCAATCCAGCGCCCGTAGGGATGCGAGTCGAGATTCTTCGCCCGTCCGTGAATATGAAGCCCGCAATCGAGGTAGACCTTGAAACAAGGCAGAATCGAGGCCGCTTCGACCGCCACGTCCTCAAGGGCCTGCGCCCTTTGCACCGATGTGTACAGCTCGCACAACGGACTCATTTCCGGGGCGTCCCCGCCGGAGGCGGCAATGTAGCCGGCGTGCATCTCCCGCTCGACGCTGACGGAGTCCTGAGCAAAACGGAGAAAAAGCTCCGTAAGCTCCGCGTCGGGCATGCGCGAAGCTATATGCGAGAGCACGCGCGAGTAATTGCGGAGATAGAGCGAGTCCTGACGGATATAGAAGATGAATTTCTCGCGCGGGAGAGAGCCTTCAATCAGCTCGTTTATAAACGGAAGGGCAAGTATCGCCTCATAATACGGACGCGCGGCCCGCTCGGCGGTTTCAAACCAGTTCATAGTGTATATATCGTATAGACTGTTACGTAATCAATTATTGTCTCGCGCTCAGATTTCGACCGTTTCCGCCTTAAAGCTTGCCGCATCGAAAATCCAGAGTCGGCCGTCGAGGGGCGACTTTCCGGTGGCGAGATACTGCATGGCGGCGCATGCCTGCGCCGCGCCCATGATGCCGGGCAAGGCGCCTATGACGCCCCCCGAGGCCGCCCCGCGGGCCTCAAGCTCGGCGCGATCGGGGAATACGTCGACAAGCGCTCGACGTGCGTGGCCGTTCATGAGCGAAACCATTCCGGCCCACTCGCCGATTGAGCCGAACACCCACGGCACCCCCTCGCCGCGACATACGTCGTCGATAAGAAAGCGCGTGCGCCAGTTGTCGGTGCAGTCGACGACAAGGTCGTAGTCGGCTGTCAGCTCGCGGGCATTCGCCGGGGTGAGTCCCTCGGGAACAAGGCGCAGGTCGATACCGGCGGAGAGAGCGCGCAGGCGCATCGCGGCGGCTTCCGTCTTGGGAAGCCCCACCTGAGCCTCGCCGTATAGCGTCTGTCGCTGCAGGTTCGAGATACTTACAGTGTCGGCGTCGGCAAGGCCCATGCGGCCCACGCCGGCCGCCGCAAGATACATACACACCGGACATCCGAGTCCGCCAAGCCCCACGACCAGCACCGACGAACCGAGCAGACGCTCCTGCCCCTCCTCGCCGATTTCGGGGAGTATTATCTGGCGCGCATAGCGCTCCCTGCGGGCATAAGTCAGCGGACACATGGCGGTGTGTCGAAAATTTTGTCCCAGTCTTTCCACACCACTTCCATTCCGCGTCCGCGGATTGCGGAAGCCACGGCTTCGGGCGTGCGCTCGTCGCTGACGGCGAACTGCTCAAGGCTCTGCGGATAGGTGTGGTAACCCCCGGGGTCGGTTTTGGAACCGGCGCTGAGGCTCGTGGCGCCGAGGGTGCATATGTTGTCGCGAAAGTTCGGGCGCTCACGGGTGCTCACGGATATATCCACATCGCGGTCGAATATCCTGAACGCGAATGTGAGCTGTGCGAGTTCGCGGTCGGTCATCACGACGTTGGGCTGGAAGCCGCTCTCGCTCGGACGCATACGCGGGAAATTGACGCTATAGCGCGTGCGCCAGTATTTTTTCCGCAGATAGAGCAGATGGCGCGCCATCATGGTCACGTCGGTGCGCCAGTCCTCAAGACCGATGAGCACCCCCATGCCTATCTTGTGGACTCCGGCGGCTCCCATGCGGTCGTAGCCGTCGAGACGCCATTCAAAGCGGCTTTTCATCCCTGCGGGATGATACACTTTGTAGCGCTCGCGGTGGTAGGTTTCCTGAAAGCACACCACTCCGTTCAACCCCTCGGCGACGAGGCGGCTGTAGTCATCCTGCGAGAGAGGCATCACCTCGATCGAGAGATTTGAAAAGTACGGGCGGCATACCCTCAGGGCCTCGGCTATATAGTCGGGTCCGGCAAGCCCGGGGTGTTCGCCGGTGACGATAAGCAGATTTTCAAAGGGGCCGAGGCGGCGTATCGCCTTGCATTCGTCTTCGATTTGCTCCGGAGTAAGCACCACGCGCGGAAAGCGGTTGTGTCGGTTGAAGCCGCAGTAGACACACGAATTGGTGCAGGCGTTCGTGATGTACATGGGGATATACATCCCTATCGTCTTGCCGAAACGCTCGCGTGTGAGCGTCTGCGACTTACGGGCCATTTCCTCAAGAAACGGAGCGGCCGCAGGCGAAATAAGCGCCATGAAGTCCTCGATGCCGGGATGAGCCGCAGACAACGCCCGGCGCACGTCGGCGGCGGTCTTTGCCGCTATCGCCGCCGTGGTCTCCTCCCATGAGAGCAATTTAAGAAGTTCTTCGGAAAACATCTGTCAATGAGTCGAAGTCAGACAATTCAAAAAATCATGCGCAGGCCGGCGTCAGTCAAGGAAGCTCGTGAGCGGACTTGTGGCCTGTCCGGGCGAGGCCACGGCACCGAGACCGGCACGATAGGCGCGGCGTCCGGCCACGGTGGCCTCGGCAAAAGCGCGGGCCATCTCCACGGGGTCGGCGGCGACGGCGATGGCCGTGTTCACAAGCACGGCGTCCGCACCAAGCTCCATAGCGGCGGCGGCGTGCGAAGGCGCGCCGAGACCGGCGTCGACGATAACCGGAACGGTCGTTTCAGCGATTATGATTTCAAGCATCTCGCGCGTGACGAGGCCCTTGTTTGTGCCGATAGGCGCGGCAAGGGGCATCACCGCTGCCGTCCCGACGTCCTCAAGGCGCTTGCACAGGACGGGGTCGGCCTGAATGTAGGGCAGCACCACAAAGCCGAGCCGCACGAGTTCTTCCGTAGCCTTGAGCGTCTCGACCGGGTCGGGGAAAAGATACTTCGGGTCGGGATGAATTTCAAGCTTTATGAAATTGGTGCCGAAGGCCTCACGGGCCAGTTCGGCCGCGAGCACGGCTTCGCGGGCATCGCGCACCCCTGACGTGTTGGGAAGAAGCTGAATAGCCTCCGACGTGGCGATATGGCGCAACATATCGTCTTCAGGCGAGTCCATGTCGATGCGTTTCATCGCCATTGTCACCATCTGCGACCCCGAAGCCTCGATGGCGCGGCGCATAAGCTCGTTGGAACTGAATTTTCCCGTCCCCACGAACAGGCGGCTCGTGAATGCGCGGCCGCCTATGGTCAGAATGTCTTTATCCATTTTTTTCGAATTCTTGATTTTTTATTTCATGAGCGCTCCGCTGAGAGCCACGTCGGCGGCTCCGGCAGCGATAATCGCCGGAATGTCGTCCGGCAATATTCCGCCGATGGCATACACCTGGATATCCACTCCGGCAGCTCTCGCTCCGGCGATTGCGTCGCGGACACCCTCAAGCCCGAGCAAAGGGCTGAGATTCTTTTTTGTAGTCGTGAACCGATATGGCCCGAGGCCTGCGTAATCCGCTCCGTTGCGGGCGGCGGCGATGATTTCGGCGGCGCTATTGGCCGTGGCTCCCACGATTTTCCCGGGGAGAAGGCGCCGGGCCTCGGCCACGGGCATATCGTTCCGGCCCACGTGCAGACCGTGGGCGCCGGACTGACGCACAGCCTCGGCGTCATCGTCGATGATAAGCACCGCTCCGGCGGCTTCGACTGCCGGAAGCACCTCGGTCGCCACGGCGACGCGCTCGGCCGTAGAAGCCTCTTTCATGCGCAACTGCACCATGCGGCAACCCTCCGAGAGAGCATGAAGGATAGCGGACGCGTGTGTCGGATACTTTTCGTTTACGTTCGAGATGAAATACATTTTTAATTTCGATTAATCATTTCCATGCCGCTCCGAGCATAGCGGCTCCGGCAAAGCCGAGCATCTGAAGCTCGCGCAGGCGCGCAGGCGTCACACCGCCGAGGGCGAACACCCGGCCGAGTCTCCCCTCCGCGCCGGCCCGTGCAAGCTCGGCCATTGAAAACGCGGCTCTGTAGCCGGGCTTCGACAGCGAGTCGTAGACGGGCGAAAGGAAGGCGTAATCCCCTTCGGAGGCAAACGCATCCGTCTCCGCAAGCGAGTGGCAGCTGCGGCTCAACACGCCCGTAAATCCGGCAGGAGCCGAAGGCGTACGCCCCGTGAGATGCACGCCTATATGCGGAAATTCGCTGACATCGGCGGCGAGGGCATTGTGCAAGCTTATTTTATCGTGGATTCGCGTCGGCAAGGCCCGAAGGAGGCTGACGGCATCGGCGTGCGCGTCCTTGCGGATATGCACACGGCTGAATGCGCCGCTGTCGAGAGCCTCGACTACGGCGGCGGCTTCCCCGAGGCTCGATGCTCCGGGTAGCGTTATAGCGATGAGAGGGAACGGCTCAGCCACCGCAGACGGCGCGAATGACGGTTATCGTATCGCCATCCTTCAGGATGGTCCCGGACCACAAATCGCGTCGTACGACCCTGCCGTTGAGGGCCGCGGCAACTCCTTTTTCAGGGACGCCCTGCCCGGCAAGGAAGGCGCCCATGTCAACGGTCGCACAATCGGCGAGGTCGACGGTTTTGTTATTGACTGTAATTTTCATAAACAATTCCTTTCGGCGGCATTACCCGCATCAAGTTCCGAGGGTCTGATCTCAGGGATGCCTGCGATGGCATCCCACCCCATGTGTCAGCCGCAAAGGTAGCTAAAAAATTTATATTGGAAAAATTTTTTTGCAGGCACAAAATCCCTCGGCGATGCATCGAGCCTGAACCTTAGCGGCGGCCGGACGTTAGAAAAATATACGTTCTCAACTTCTCTTCCGATGAAAAGATACCTCGCTATATTTGCCGCACTTCTTGTGGGTCTCGCCTCGCATGCCGGGGAAGAGGCGTGGTGGCAATCATTCGGCGACTCTCTGCTTGACTCCCTCGTGGCCCGCGGACTCGACGCCAATTACGAACTCGGTGCCGCCGTGCGGCGCGTGGAAATCGCGCGCGCAAGCGTCGGGCAGGCCAAGAGCGCATACTATCCCACGATAGGAATCTCCGCCGGATGGGGCCTCACGGGAATCTCCGGCGTTGCCGAAAGCGGCCACGCCGCCGACGCCTCGCACACGTCGGCATTCACGGGCGAAGCCACGGCAAGCTGGGAGCCCGACGTGTTCGGTAAAATCACACGTCAGGTAAAGGCCCGCAAAGCCGACGTAAAAGTGAGCCGCGCCGAATACGAGGGTGTGCGCCTGAGCATCGCCGCCGCAATCGTATCGGCCTATATATCCCTGAGGGAAAGTCAGGCCCAACACGCCGTGGCCGAAGAGCACACCAAGTCGCAGGCCCACGTCCTCGAGATGGTCGAGGCCCGCTTCGAAGCGGGGCTTGCCTCCAAACTCGAAGTGGCACAGGCCAAGACCGTGTACTACTCCACAAAAGCGCAGATTCCGCTCCTGCTTTCGGACACGGAGTCGTATCTCAACGCTCTCGGCGTGCTTCTTGCCTGCGAGCGCGACAGCCTTCCGGCCGGAGTTGCCGCCCCGGGAAGCATGCCGCCCTACGCGCAGGTGATTCCGGCTGAGGTGTCCATGGATTTGGTGCGCCGCCGCCCCGACGTGGCGCAGGCGCAGGCCACTATCGAAAGCGCGGCCGCGGCCTTGGGAATAGCGCGGAGCGACTATCTCCCCACTCTCACAATCCAAGGCTCGATAGGCACTCAGGCCCACCGCGCCGGCGACCTTTTCAGCAGTCGCTCGCTCACATACAGCGTCGTCCCGACTCTCAACTGGACCGTGTTCGACGGGCTCAGCCGACGCTTTGCCGGCATCGCCGCCCGCGAGCAGATGGAAGCCGACGTGGCGCTCTACAACCAGACGGTGCTTACTGCCGTCGAAGAAGCCCGCAACGCCATCAGCTCCTACACGCGCTCGGTGGAATATATCGACAATCTCGAAAGCGTCATCGAACAGTGCCGCGAAGCCCTGCGCCTCTCGGTCGACCTCTATAAAGAAGGCCTCACGCCGTTTTCCAATGTTGTCGACGCCCAGCTCAATCTTCTCACCTACCAAAGCTCATCCGTCACCGCCCGCGGACGCGCCGCCGGAGCTCTCGTCGACCTCCACAAGGCCCTCGGTGGAGCCCTCGCCCGCTAACACAAAATCCCGACCAATATGAAAGCCTACATCCTCTTAATAGCCGCAGTCCCGGCGCTCGCCGGATGTCATGGAAAGCAATCCTCGGCCACCACCGAAGAAGCCCCCGCGGTCGACGTGGCCTACCCCGCGGTCGACTCGGTCGTGCTCCACAAAAACTACCCGGCATATCTTACCTCCAACAAAGAGGTCGAACTCGTGGCCCGCGTCAACGGCTTCCTACTGAACCAGCCCTACAAAAGCGGAGCATTCGTAAAAAAAGGCACAGTCCTGTTCGAAATCGAGGACCGCAACTACCGCGACGCACTCCGTCAGGCCGAATCGCAACTCGCCTCGGCGAAGGCCACCAACGACTACGCGGCCTCGCACTACGCCGCGGTGCAATGCTATTAACTTAAGGCCTCATAGCGCTTGTCTGTAGTTAGTCAAAGTAACATATTTTCCGCTTGCCTTTATATTTCTGAACACTCGCGCATTGTGCCTGTCGGGGATTATCGGA
>CAJUCQ010000077.1 GCA_910584905.1 uncultured Muribaculaceae bacterium | reverse complement strand
TCCGATAATCCCCGACAGGCACAATGCGCGAGTGTTCAGAAATATAAAGGCAAGCGGAAAATATGTTACTTTGACTAACTACAGACAAGCGCTATGAGGCCTTAAGTTAATAGCATTGCCGCCCGGCGTCACGCCCGCCCGGAGCGTCAGACGCCCGCCCGGCGAATGCACGGAAACAGCCCCGCGGGCCGTTTCCGCGCAACCCTGAAGCAGTGCCCCGCTTAATGCTCCTCCCGCGCTGAGAAGCAGGAGGGCAAATATCGGTAGTCTCTTCATCAGTAATTGTAGTTTTGCTTGAGATTTCCATTGTAGCGCTCGATTTCCGTGAGAGGCACGGGCTGAGCGTAGCCGCGCTCGCCGAGATACTCGTTCCGGCCGTAGCGCGTGTCAGCGTAGACCTTCGATTCATTCTGAAGGATTTCGTAGCGACGGACGTCGAACCACCACTGACCCTCGGCGAAAAGCTCGGCCCAGCGCTCATACTTGATTACGTCGCGGGCGAGAATATCGTCGGGGAAATTCGCCGCCGCGCACGTCGCGTCCGTCAGGCTTCGGTAGTCGTAGGGACTCGACTCCGCGTAAGGGTCGGCGCCATAAGCACGGCGGTGAACCATGTTGACGTATTTGAGCGCTTCGCCCGCATTGGTCGGAGCGATGGCTTCGGCATAAAGGAGGTAGATGTCGGCAAGGCGCACTATCGGATAGTTCGACCCGCTCGAAAAGTTCAGCGACGATTCCGGGCCGTCGGGATTGGTGAATTTCTTGGGCGCGAACCACAGATGCTTTTCCCAGCCGATTGACCCGACTTCGGTCGACGACACGTCGTACCACGTCGTGCGATTGCGCGAATCGGTCATCGTGTCGAACCACGGCTGAGCGCAACCTATGAACAAACGGGGGTCGCACTCCTTGTTGTCGCGCACGGCCTGCGAACGAGCCTTGAAATCAGCCGGCAGAACCCACGGGAAATTGTCGACTGTCGGAGCGCCCGACGCGTTGTAGGCCTCGTTGCGCACGCGGCAGGCATAGCCCAACGGCCAGCCGAAACGGCGCACGGAGCTGTCGTGGACGTAGTTGTTGCCCCAGCCGCCGTTGGTCTCGGTGCCCATTTCGCCGGCTCCCGGTTCGGGTCCCTTCCACGCGCCGGTGCGGCGGTCAACAAACTTCGTGGCGCTCTCAAGAGCCGTGAGCCACGGCGCCATGACCATAGGCATTCCCGAGCCGGAGGTGAAGCCGCCCCACGGGCCGTTCTGCTTCATATTCACGCTCATGTCGATTTCATAAAGGGTCTCGGCGTTGAATTCGTGAGCCTCGTCGGCATAAAAGCTTGCCGAATAGACCTCGTAAGGCAGAAGAATCGCGCCGGAGTTGTCGATGATGTCCTTAAGCACCGGCAGAGCCTCCGACGGCCTCCGGGCCTGCATCAGCGCCTTGGCCAGCAGGCCGCGGGCGCCCCAGTAGGTGGCTCGGGTCTTGTCCGAGTTGTGGCCATTCAGCAGGCGCGAGGCCTCTTCAAGTGTCTCAATGACGAACTGCCACGTGTCGGCCACGCCCGCGCGCTGAGGCTCCATCTCCGATATATCCGACGGAGCCTTGCGGATTATAGGGAATCCGAGGCCGTCGGGCTTGCTTTCAAGCTCGAAGAATATCTGAGCATGCCAGTAAGCAAGCGCGCGGTTGAAGAGCGCCTGACCCTGAAGATAATCGAGAGTGGCAATTTCGGTCTCCGCCGCCGACGGGCGGTAGGCCTCGCAGGCGTCATTAGCGCTGTTGGCATACTGTATCCAGCACATGATGTCAGCATAAGCCTTTTCGAGTTTTGTATTCGACGTCCCTGCGCTGTTGACAAGAAATTCCGAGCGGTCGTCATAGTTGCCGAAGACATCGTGCGTCTTGTCAAGAAGATAGATTATCTCCGGATACCACAGATGGGCGTAAAGTCCCAGTCCGTGGCCCCCGGCATAGGCCGAGTTGAGAAGGAGGTCGACGTGCTCGAGATTCGACGGGAAATTGGCGTCGTTGACCGACGACTCGTCCTCGACTTCGAGAAAGTCGGAGCACGCTCCGCACACGGCCGTTCCGGCGGCTATCAGTGCGGCGGTAATGAATTTATTGATGCGGTGTTTCATGTGTGGAGTCGGTGATTAGAAGGTGATGTCGAGCCCGAACGAATAGAGGCGCGACGGCAGATAACGGTTGTAGGTGTCGACGCCGCGGGCCGTCATTGACGTGCCGGCGAGGTTGGAGCTTTGCGTCGACGTCCCCGCGATTTCGGGGTCGATGCCCTTGTAGCCCGTGATGGTGAAGAGGTTCGAGGCCGAGAAGTAGACGCGGACCTTGCTCATGAATGCCTTCGAGGTCCACTTCTGCGGAAGCGTATAGCCAACGACAAGATTCTTGCACTTGAGGTAGTCGCCCTTCTCGACGTTGAACGACGAGATTGTGCCGTAGTTGCCCGAGGGGTCGCCGACCCACGAGCCGCTCTCGTTGATCATGCCGCAGCGGGGCTGGTCAGTCAGGCCGTTGTCGCCGAAGAACGAGCAACGGTAGATGTCCATCGTCGTGTTGCCGTCGGTGGCAAAGGTCTGCGTATAGCCCTTCACGGCGTTATAGATTTCGAAGCCGGCAGCGCCTTGGAAGAGCACGTTGACGTCGATTCCGCGCCACTGCGCCGACAGCGTGATGCCATAGTTCATCTTCGGCCACGGGTTGCCGATGTAGTCCTTGCAATTCTCGTCAACGTAGCCTTGACCGCAGTCGTCGAAGATGAGGTCGCCTACGCCGGTGTTCTGACGCCAGTACCACGGCTTCCCCGCGGCCTGAGCGCGGGCGTTGTACTCGTCGACCTGCTCCTGCGAGGTGAACATCCCCACGGCCTTGTAGCCGTAGATTTCCGACATCGAGCGCCCGTTTTCAGTGCGGTTGATGCCGTCGGGCGACACCAACGGCGCCGCGCCCTCGGTGCCGAGTTCCTTGACTTCATTTTTGTTGAAGGAGGCGTTGAAGCCCACGTTGTATTGAAACTCGCCCGCGCGCTGCTGCCATGCGACGGTGATTTCGTGGCCGATGTTGCTCACGCGCCCGATGTTGACGGGCATCGTGTTCGTGGCCCCCTCGTGGTAGTAGTTGATACCCGAGGCGTAAGGCACGACCTTCCAGTAAAGCATGTCGTGCGTCTGGCGGTTGTAATAGTCATAGGTCACGTTCAGGCGGTTGTTGAACATGCTGAGGTCAATACCGAAGTCGCCCTGATGCACCTCTTCCCACTTGATGTCCTGATTCGGCACCTTGAAGTTGGCCCAGCCGGACACCTCTTTGTTGCCGCCGAAATTGTAGAGAATCTGGTCGCCGACAAACGAGCGCGTGAACAGGAACTGCGGGATGCCGTCGTTGCCGAGGATGCCGTACGACCCGCGGATTTTGGCGTCAGTGAGCCACGGCAGATTTTCCGTCACAAACTTCTCCTGCCCCACGCGCCACATGGCGTTGACCGACGGGAACGTACCCCAGCGATGGTTGCGCCCGAAGCGGTCGGAACCGTCGCGGCGGATATTGGCCGTCAGGTAGTAGCGCGAATCATAGCTCAGGTTGACGCGTCCGAAGAAGCTCAGGGCGCGGCTCTTGGCCGGATAGTCCCACGCCTCTTTCGACGTGTTCGACGAAAGATTCACCGAGTTGACGTCGTCGACCGGAAAGTCGATGGCACGGATGCGGTTGGAATAGGCGTTGTAGGCCGTAGCCTCCGTGCCGGCCATAGCCTTGACGCCCCACTTGCCGCCGAAAGTGCGGTCGAAGGTCAGCGTCGCGTTGTAGGTCAGCTCCTGCGAGGTCCCGGCTGCCGACTCGAAGTAGGCGTCCTCCATGACAGCGCGGAAGTTGTAGGCCTCGGAATAGGTCCAGGTGTTGAACGACCCGAATTTTCCCGCCCCGTTGACGTGGAACACAAGCCACGGGAAAATGCGCGCATCAAGGTAGAGGAGCGCGTTGACGCCGTAGTTCTTGCCCGTCACGTGGTAGGTCATCTCGTTGCCGTAGAGGTTGGGGCCGTTGAGATAGAACGGCGTCTGCGAATAATTGCCGTCGCCATCGGTCGGCGCCATCGTAGGCACAGTTCTGAACGGAATGCTGTTAGTGTAAATCGAATAGATTTTTGTAGGGTTGTTGTCAAGCACCGAGCCATAGATGCTCGACCCGACAGTAAAAATCCGCGATATCGTGTAGTCGACATTCGAGCGCAGGCTGAAGCGCTTGGCCGCCGAGTCGATATACGTGCCTTTTTCTTCGTAAAAGCCGCCGGAAAGGAAGTAGCGCAGTTTTTCGGTGCCGCCGGAAAGCGAGAGGCCGTACTCCTGCTCGTGGCCCGTGTCGTACATCACGTCCATCCAGTCGATATCAGGCAGCTCCGAGGCCGAGGCGACGCCCTCGCTCGTGAGGATGTCGACGCCCGTGAGGGCCTTGGCGGCGATGAACTGGTCGCGATTCATCAACTTTATGCGGTTGGAGATTTCGCGGATGCCGTATCGGGCCGTGATATTCACCGAAGCCTTCCCCTCGGCGCCGCGACGGGTGGTCACGAGAATTACGCCGCCTGCGGCTTCGGCGCCGTAGATGGCGCATGAACCTGCATCCCAATGCTATTAACTTATGGCAATGTTATCAAAAACGGCCATGGCCGGTTATGTGTTATAAATTAGAACCAACACTTACCGACCATGGCTACTGAATCTACTATTATAAACGTCTTA
>CAJUCQ010000076.1 GCA_910584905.1 uncultured Muribaculaceae bacterium | reverse complement strand
TTCGACGAAATGACTGCCGTCATGATTGTGACGACAGTCAGGAATACCGTGTAGTATAAATTAGCGTCCATTTCAGCGCTTGAGAATTTTACGGATGAATGCCGAAATCCGCGGGCCTGCTATGCGGTGGTAGATACGCGAGATTTTGTGGACCCACGGGCGGCGGGTGTGCCACGTTTTGGAGTACCAGTGGATTGAGCGCGTGTTGGCGGTTTTTACGAGGCGTCCGGTGTTGTCGTCGAGGGGGTTGAAGTATTCGGCGGGGTAGAGCGTGATTCCGTCTACGCGCTGGATGCCGGGGCTGCGCCGTAGGCCGCGGGCATCAAGCTCCTCGGTGGTGTATGTCACTACGGTGGTGAGGTTGAGCGAGCCGTCGGGCATGGTGAAGGAGCGCGAGGCGTAGGCACGGAGTATGCGGTCGTAGAAAGGCATCTGCGGCTCGGCTCCGAGTCCGAGCCCGGGGTTTACGCCGGGGACGGCTTCGGTGGCGTCGTTCTCGAAGCCCATGAAGGGGCCGTCGGCGATTATGTCGTCGATGGGGCTTATGAGTTCGACGTCGGTGTCGAAGTAGAGACCTCCGTGGGTGTGCAGGATTTTGAAGCGTGCGTAGTCGCTGACGAAGGCGTATTTTCCGGCGTCGTAGGCTTGGGACGTGTATGGGATTTCGCGGACGTTGAAGTTCGATTCGTTCCACTGCCGGATTTGGTATCCGGGGAGGTGTTTGCGCCACGATTCGATGCATCGCAGCGCTGATTCGGGCAGGGGCTTGCCTCCGAACCAGCAGTAGTGTATGGTTTTTGGAATCATCGTCCTCCTGTGATAAGTGATGTTAAGCGCGGGGCAGTGGTTTTAAGCAGGGCATACAACCCGATTGCGGCCGCGGATATGAAAACGGGGTTGAAAAAGTATGTGGCAATCCACAGCCATTCCGGCCTGCCGGCAAGGACAATCGAGGCTGTTTTTGCGAGGAGCATAAGCGGCAGGGCATGGACGCAGAAGAGGAAGAACGAGGCTTGCGAAAGGCGTTCGGGAATCCTTACGGTGGATACGAGGAGGGGAGCGAAGCCAAGAGAGGCCGTAATCATGCACAGGATGTAGATTTGGCGCGCTCCCGGGATTTGTCCGGCCATCATGGCGCAAAGGGCGGCTGCGGCGCCGATGAGCGCTATGCGGCGGTATCGGCGGGCAAAGCTCATGAAATCAGGCTTCTGAAGGGCGGCCCATGCGCCGAGGGCAAAGAAGTAGGCTGTCCAAAGGCCGCTGACGCTGTCGAGGAGGTAGAGCACGGAGAAGAGGGCGATGCCTATGAATGTGCGTCTGAAGAGGATGTAGATCAGCGGCGATGCGACAACGAGGAGCATAAGGTTGCGTATAAACCAGAATTGGAATGCGATTGGCTGGCCTCCGGACCCGTCGTAGAAACATCTAAGTAGCTGTGGGGGGGGGTAGTTAGCTACGTTTTCGAAGTTCGGGTTGATGAGGGAGGGCGTGAAACGGTGCATGGCCCAGAAGCAGCCAATCACAATCGCATTCCAGAAAATATAAGGCACGAGAAGGCTGCGTCCGCGCGAGCGCAGTTTGTCGAGGTAGACGCGGGGTGTGAGGGTCGTGGTCTTGGCGAAGAAAAGATAGCCGGATATGGCCATGAACATGGGGACGCAGAAGGCGGGCAGGGATTGGGTGAAGAGCCGCACGATAAAGTCGAGCGTCGGGTAGCCTTCGCCGGCTGAAATACCGGAGTGGATGAGAACGACTCCGAACATCAGCGGGAAGCGCAGCCAAGAAATGGCGGCGGAGACTTCTGCCGGAATTTTATTCATTTAAATCAGGTCGTAGAATTTCAGGACTTCGGCTTCGTTGCCGAAGTCGTTTGTTTCGAGATTTCGGGTTATGCGCGCCTGCAGGTCGGTGTCGGATATGAATCGGGCGATTGCATCGGCGCAAGCCTCGTTGTCCATCGGCACGATTCGGCCGTCGATGCCGTCGTCGATCTGGCTCTTGGCGGTCTTGTAGTCGGTGACGACGACGGGGCGGCAAAGCATCTGGGCTTCGCGGACGGTGACGCTCTTGCCTTCGTAGCGTGAGGGCTGGACGTATATGTCGCAGGCTTTTATGTAGGGGTAGGGGTTGGTTTTCTTTCCGAGGATGATGACTCGCTTCTCCATTGCGGCCTCGGCGATTTTGCGTCGGATGAGGTCTTCGTCGCCTCCGAATCCGATGATATACCACACGACGTCGATGCCTTTTTCGATAATCCGGCGGCAGATGTCGGGGACGTTGTCGTAGTTTTTGGCTGTGCAGAATCGGCCGACGGACAGGAGCTTTACGGCCTTGCCGGCATGGATTTCGGGGCGGGCGTCGAAGGCTTCGGCACGGGCGCGGACGAATGCGGGTGAGAGGATGTTCTCGATTTCGACGATTTTAGGGGCGAGTGTCGGGAACACGTTTATGAATGAAGCCGTGACTTGGGGCGAAATCGACACGATGTGGTCGTAGGCCTGCCAAGCAGGGAGTTCGAGGGGCGCGTTGAGGGGTATGGTGGAGAAGTCGGTGTGAATCCATACGGCAGTTTTCTTTGCGCGCACTTTTGCGGGGATGTGGTTTTTGAGGGCGATGAAGTTGACAGCGAGGTCGTATTCGCCTAAGTTGTGCTGTGAAGGCAGTCCGGGGGTGATTTCGTTGTCGAGATACTGGAAGAAGGCTTCCGGCGAGGGCGGGTTGTTGCGGCGGCGCCATCGGCTGTATCTGATTTTGGCGCGGATGCGTGCGAGAGCCTGTCGCCAGTGGCCTGCGGCGATTACGTCGCGGATGGGGTTTTCCATCTGGGCGTATTCGGGAATCTCGGGGAGAAGTCTGACTTGCGGGGGGACGAGGGCAAGGAGTTCGCCTCGCCGGGCGTAGAGAAAGAGGTCGACGTCGAAGCGGTCGTGGTCGATGGCATTCAGGAGGCCGATGAGGCTGATTTCGGCGCCTCCGATTTCGAGGTAATGGGCGGCGATGAAAATTCGAGGTTTGTTCATATTTTCAGAGTCATCCAAGCGGCGTTGTGCATGCCGAGTCGAAGCAGGGCGGCAGTGAGACGCTGGCGCGGTGTCAGGCCGGCGTTTGCGGCGCTTTTTCGGGCAAGGGCATTGCGGAATAGAGAGTTTTGCCTGATTCGGCGATATTCGTCCTTTTTGCGGTCGGGGGGGAGGGGAGAGTGGGCGAGCTTGTGGAGAAGGCTCACCACGTTGTAGACGAGGCGGGCGTCGAGGGCGTCCTCGGGGTAGGCGATAGAGCGGGCGTCGAGGGCTTCGATGATGCGTCGGTGGCTTGAACAGTATGCGTCGAAGTCTTCGGGGTGGTATCTGCGCGAGACGCTCTTTGCGGGGGCCTGTACGTAGGAGTAGAGCACGTCGCTGATGGCTGTGACTTGGGGCGAGCAGAGTGCGGCGCGAAAGTTGAAGTCCCAGTCTTCGCCGTAGACGCGGGCACAGTCGATGAGCAGGCCGTTGCGGGCAATGAATTCGCGGGAATAGGCCTTATTCCACATCGAACCACATCCGCAAGTGTTTGCGGCGTAGCATGCGATGAAGTCTTTTTCGGATATCGGGCCTGAAAATGAGTGGTCGGTGGGGGTGGTTGCGCCTCCGGGAAGGTAGAGATAGCGGAAGTTGCACCACACGATGTCGGCCCCCGGGACGGACGTCAGCCTTTCGACAAAAACGGGGTCGACCAAGTCGTCGCTGTCGACGAAGAGGAGGTATTCGCCCCGGGCGCATAGGATTCCGGCGTTGCGGGTTGCGGCGGGGCCGGCGTTGCGGGGATTGCGGATATATCTGAATCGCGGGTCGGCGTCGGTGCGGGCCTTGCAGATTTCGGGAGAGCTGTCGGAGGAGCAGTCGTCGACAAGGATTGCTTCAAAATCGGTTTCGGTCTGAGCGGCGATGCTGTCGAGAGTTTTCGACAGAGTGGCTGAGGCGTTGTATACGGGGACGATGATGCTTGCTTTCATCGTGTGCGTGCTTTGATTTTCCTTAGGAATGCGAATGTTGATGTGAGGAGTTTCAGGCCCGTTAGATTTTGGTGGCGGGCCCGGCCGATGTATAGGCGCAGTTCGCGGGATGTGGCGGGGTCGGATTCGATGGCCTTGAAGGATGCGGAGGATGCTATTCGTGCGAGCATGTCGCGGCGGTCATCGGCTGACAAATCCGATTCGGGATGAAAGAGGTGGAACGATAGGGCGTAGAAGAGGCCGCGGGCCGTGCGGGCGTTGAGGTCGCGCCTGAAGCGGGCCTGAAGCGGCCCGTCGGGGATGGGAAATTCTTCGGCAAGAGACAGGAAGTTGCGGAACACGTTGTCGACGGCGTTGTAATACCGGTCAATGAATCGAGCGCGCGAGTTGGTGCCTCCGGTGATGTTGTAGGTGTAGAAAGCCTTGTCGCGGCATTCCACCGTCCGGCATAGACGGAGATACTTCTGGTTGAAAATTTCATCTTCCATCATCCTGAGTCCGGGGTCGAATCCGATGGCCCGGGCGAGGTCGGTGCGGTATATCTTGTTCCACAGGAATCCGTTGCCGTATCGTTTCCCGATGACTTCGAGGGCGAGGTATTCGCCGAAGTCGGTGCGTGAGTATATCCGCGGCCCGACGGCTATTCTTTCGAGCTTCCCGCCGTCATTGACGTCGAAGGCGAAAACGGTGAGGTCGGCGTCGGCGCGGAGGGCCGGGTCAATCGCGGAGGCAAAGCCCGGAGCAAGCGAGTCGTCGGCGTCGAAGAAGCATACGCGCTGGGCACATGCGCGGGCGAGTCCGGCATTACGCGCGGCCGACGGGCCTTGATTCGGCTGATGCATCGCCACGATTCGCGGGTCCTCGCCGGCCATACGGTCGCACAATTCGGCGCTACCGTCGGTCGAGCCGTCATCGACGAGGATAATCTCGCAGTCGCTGATGTCTATCCCCCCGACCAAGCGGGCTAAAAAGCCCGCGGCGTTATAGATGGGGATTATGATGGAAATGCGATTCTGCAATGAGGCGGGCGGATTATTATCGGTCAAATTCCTAACAGGTCTTTTACCTGCCGTTCTGATTTTATATTCGGCTCGGAGGAGTATGATGCGCTGTAGCGCCCTTCACGGACGTCTTCGATGTTGTCAAGGAGTCCGGCCAATGTGTCGGCAAGGCTTTCGGGCGTCGGCGCGGTCGTGATTAGTCCGTTGATTTCGTCGCGGGCTTCTTCAATGGCGGGGATTGATGTGGCCACGATTGTTTTGCGGAAAAGTGCCGCCTCGCGGATAGTGAGCGAATATGACTCGACTTCAGACGGCTGGACGTATATGTCGGAAGCTGCGATATAAGCATATGGATTAGCTTTGAATCCTGCGATGCGGCATTCGTTGTCAAGTCCGTTAGCGGAAATAAAGGCTTCGCAATCATTACGCGAAGGTCCGTCGCCGATAAAGGTCCATCTGAAGTGATAGCCCTTTTTTTTCAGAATGAGGGCCGCGTCAAGCGCCTTTGCAATGCCTTTTTCCGGCGAAAGCCTTGCCACGGTTGTCAGCACGGGCGTGTCCGAGGCGTTTTCGGCGATTTTCTCTTGTCCGAGTTTAAGGATGTTGTCGACGTTTATGAAATTGCCGACGATGCTGATTTTATTGCTGATTCCGGGGAAATGGGTTGAGAGCATTTCGGCGTTTGCCCGGCTCATAGTGGCGATACGGTCGAAGCGCTTGAAGTACGCGGCGTCGAGCCGCCGACGGTAGCCTGAATAGTCATAGCTGCCGTGGTGAAAGAATAGTATTTTTTTTGCGGCTTTGACTTTATCAATCACGTAATGCGGCGAGTAGCCCATCTGAGAGTATGCAATTGCGATATCGTAGCTTTTTGAAGGCTTGTGGAAGCATAGTGTTTCCATGCCTGCCGGGCGCAATGCCCTGAAGAGGCCATAGCGTAGAAAATCGCCTGCTGAAGAGCAGTTTGCAAAGCTTTTGACTCCGTGTAAGCCTTCAAGGGAGGTGATGTTTCGGGTGTAAACGATTTCCTCGGGGATAGAGGGCGGTTTGCGCCAAAGAAGCACGTCTGCTTCGACATTCTCCATATCTGCGAGTCGGGCGAGGAGCGTTGTCAGGCTCTTGTGAATACCGCCGCCGTCGGGACCTTGCGACACAATCAGGATTTTCATGAGTGAGCGAGATTCAGTGTTTTATCCTGTCGATAAGGGAGTATAGTAGTCTTACTCTCATGAGCGGCCGCGGAAGCGCCATATAGGCGAAAAGCAGGCGAAGTCGCGGCGACTGCGCCTGTGGCTGTCGACGAAAGAATGCTATATCCTCCCTGTAAATCTTCCGGCACTGTTCTTCGGGGAGCTGTTGGGTGTGGAATCGGAAAGAAAAGAGGTAGTTGGAGAGATACTTGCAGAGCGGGGCGTCCCACGCGGTGTATTTTGCGATGTTTTCTTTTATTATCGCCGATAGGCGTCGGCAACGAGTGAGGTTGTCGGCCGTGTCCATGATTGAGCCTTCTCGTTGACGGTAGAGGTAAGTCGGTTGCGATGAAAAATCGCAAGCAAAGGATTTCACGTAGGGGTATGAGGCCAGTTGCCAGTATGTATCTTCGTGAATGATGCCTTCTTTGAAATAGAGCTTGTTGTCGAGAATGAAGCGGCGTCTGACAAGGCGGTTCCACGCGGTTTCGGGCAGGCGTAGATGAGCGTCGCGGACGATTTCGATTTTGTCTGAGTAATCGACTTCCGATCCATTGTGGAGATTGAGGTATCCGCTGTTGAAATCAGCGTCGGGGAAGCTTACCGTCTGTCCATATACGATGTCGACTCCCGGATGCTTTCCGACAATTGACCACAGACTGCGGATGCAATGCGGCGCTATCACGTCATCGCTGTCCAAGAAGAACAGGTAGTCTCCGGCGGCTTCGTGAATACCCGAATTGCGAGCCGCGGAGAGGCCTCCGTTTTTCTCTCTTGTTATAATCTTGAAGCGTATCGGGCCTGAATATTCAGAAACGACGCGGCGAGCAATTTCCATCGAGCGGTCCGGGCCGCGGTCGTCCACGATGATGCACTCGAGGGGAATTTCATCCGTGCCTTCCTGACGGATTACAGACGTCAGGCATTCTTCGATGTAATTTTCGACGTTATATACCGGGATTATGATGGATACTTTTATTTCAGACATATCAGCGGTTTCCGGATAATATTTTAGTGGTTTTCGGCAACACGCGGCCGGATATGCAGTACAAGCCGATGCATAAGCCGACGGTTAGTAATGGCGTGATTATATGTATGATGGTTTTTATTGCTAAAGACGACGCCGGCATAAGCCCGGATAGTATATGCCGGATAAATCCTACAGGAGTTCCGATGTAGGGGAAGTCCATAAGATGAAAGGCGTATATAAAGAAACAACTCCCGACAAGCAGGGGACTTGCAGTCGCACCGTGTTTTTCAATCAGATAAGAACTTATGATGAAGCATAATAAAATCAGAGGAATAGTGCATAAGGGCGTGAGATAGGGGCCGGGGACTGAAAACCATGTATCTACAGCTGTAAGGACAATGAGGGCAGCGATGGATGCAGGGATGATTGCTCCTTTGTATTTGTCGGTGAATTCGATGACGTTCAGCCCTTTGATTGAAAAATATGCGCCCGCGGAGAACCAAAAGAATGAGCTGACCGCCGGACCGGGAATCGGGAAGCGTATATTAAGGGTCGTGCAAATAAAAAGAACCGCCGGGAGAATGATGCCGCCGAACTTTATTGCCCGGAATATAAGCGGCGTGCAAATCGACACTATAATCAGGTCTCTCAGAAACCATAGCGGGATTATAATCGGTGCTCCGTCGCGGAATGTGTGGCCGAAAAATGTTGTTATGTCTCCGAGAGAATACACGTCATAGAAAGTGTGCCAGCTGTATTTGTGAAAAAATTCGGTAAGATAACCCGAAGGTTGACCGTGGAGTATTGCCGAAGCTATGTTGACGGCCAAAAATCGGCAGAAACGCAATGACATTCCAAAGCAGATAGGGCACAAGCATCGACGAAAATCTTGATTTCAGTTTTTTGCGGTATCCGTCAAAAGAAGCTCCGTCGAAGTTCAGGAAGAACAGCAAGCCGGAAATGAAAAAGAATCCTGGCACGGCCACAACCGGGATGACGTGGGATGTAACAATCAGAATCAGATTGTATATCCCTTGAGGAGACGCAAGCGGAAATGAGGCATCAATCGGAGCTACCGTGGCGGGCGTCATGTGAATGAAGACAACACCAAGAGCCAAGGGGAAGCGCAACAAATTGATTGTCTGCGATTGCAAACGAGTGTAATCAGTACTCGCCACGGATGTGCTATTTATTGTTGTTTAAGGCGTTATTTAAGAATGAATACCCGTCGGCGCGCATTTCCCCGATGTATTCATCCGTTTTTTTGAAGTTGATGGATTTCGTCATCGCCGTCGGGATTTCTGCATATTCGGAGATGAAAATATCTCCGGGGGCTATGCCGAGAGAGTTTGCCAGCTCTTCAAAGCGGTTTTGTCCGCGCATGGATGATGGTTTGACGATGATTTTTGTATGCAGTAGTATGGAGAAGAGCATGCAATGGAACGAATCCGTAATCACGACCGCGGCTTCGTCGATTGTCCTGAGCCATTTTTCAGGGGACATTTCTTCTTCAAACAGAAATCGTGCGCGCAGTTTCATTGAGCGGCATATATTTCTTAGATTCGCACGTATTTCCTCCGATGAATTAAGTAAAGATATAAATGCGTAAGGCTCTTGTTCAAGGTGCGAGCGGCTGTACAGTTTACGGTATTCGGCGGGATTCAGGAGCAAGGTGGGGTCGGGAACTTTCACTGCGTCGGGGCGGGAAAGGTGGCGTCTGCAAAGTTCGATGCCTGAAACTTCACGAACGGATACTGCCTTGAATTTTCGGAGGAGTCCGGCACAATATTCTGTCTGTCGGTCATTGTATTCCCAGTTATCGACACCGAAAGATGCGGCATAGCTCAGTTTGAGAATCTCATCATGGCTATCGGCAAAATCCAAGAACGAATTTCCCAAAGGGGAGCATGAATCGTCGCGGTTGTAAAGAGGACGCCAGACTTGGTCGCTGCCGACAATGAGAGCATCGGGGCATGGGCCGGATTCGAGCGTTATTCCGTTTTGAGCGGCTACGGTGGCGATATGTTCAGCTATGAATTTGCCTATGCTTTTCTTTCGCATGAATCCTTTATATGGTTTGGCCGGATATTGGACATCATGCCATCTGCCTGCCAGTTTGTGTGCGGCAATATTTAATACGGCCATACCGTAGCGAATAATATCCCAGCGGTAGCAGGTGTCGTATGTGAAGGGGCTGTGACCGAGTTTGGTCAAAGCCTGTTGCAGGGCATAGTTCTGAAGAATGCCGCCATAGTTGTCGATAAGCGGTTGGGTAACAATTCCTATTTTCATTTAATCAGCGTCCGAGAATAGATTTGAATTTTCGCACGGTTTCGTTGCCAATGGCATTACGGATGATTTCTTTTGGTGAGTGGTTTTTTGTTTGTCTGAGATGTCTCATCGTGAACACCGCATCGTTTTCATCCGTCGAGTCGGTGAAAATTTCGGCAATCAGTGGCCTGGTCCGTGGTTTGTCGGATGTGATTATGCTTTCTATGACAAAGAATTCGTCTTTCGAGGCGGCGGAGATGTATTCAAATCCGAGGTCTTCGGCATAATGTTTTACCAGTGTTTTCGAGCGATTTCCGTAGTGGCCTCCGGCGGCGATGTATTTATCTGCGTCTTCGCCGAAAAATGAACCCATGTGGTTGTAGTTTCGGAATTCGGTGCCTTTGCCGTTGTTGATTAAAATGATTCTGATATTAGCCGGAGTGTGGCGGTTGCCTAAGGAATTCATGTCGTAGAAAAACGCGAGATCACCCAGAACGGCATAAAATATCTTTTCAGGCTTGGTTATTGCGGCGCCAATCAGGGTCGAGAGGCATCCGTCAATTCCGAATCCACCGACGTTGCAGTAGGAGTCAACTGAGTTTGGTATTTCGAAGAAGTTCCACGAACGTAGAGAATTCAAAATACCTGTTGTCAGGACGGATTCTTGCGGGAGTCGGCGGCTGAGACGCCGTGCAATCCATACGTTGGAGAAAGGAATATTTTCGGGAACGTCAGCCCAAAGTTCTTCATTTAAATTTTTACATTCCGTGAGGAATGAATCGTATGAGTGATCGGAGTTTGCGGCGTAGTGGCGGAAGAAATCCGATTCATTAACCGCAAATACAGCAGAGATATTTCTGAAGGTGTCTCTTATTTCCCCGTCAGGACTTACGCGCCAAACTTCGAGGGCTTTTGGCGCGGCGTATGCACCGGAGACTTCTCCTATGTGTATCATCAGGTCAAGCCTGGCCGTGGGGGCAGTCCAGCTGTCTTGTGAAAACATGAGCGGCGCCTGCACGCGGTATTTGCCTTTGAAATTGGATGTGTGGTCGCAGAATGCGACAGCATTGTATTTTGCGCAGAACGCGTCGATGGCTTCTTCAAGATTTTTATTCATGGGCTGATGAGAGCCGATAAATACTGCGATGCGCCCTTCGGGTATAGAGGGGACGGAAGCAAGGTCTTCGTAATATGCGATTTTTTTTACGTCAGGAAGATGCTCGGCACTGAAATCCCCGTCGTATGATGTTGCAAGATTGATATGTACGGGGCCTCCGCCATGCCTCCGCAGGGAGATGAGAGCCTTGTTTATCCTGATGCATGCATGCCGACGGTCGTCATTGTCTTTTATGACGGGAAGTTCCGTCGAGTAGCACGCGCAGTCGGCGGGGATGGAGGACCTGTCTATTACCTGAGCAATAAGATGCCCGACTTTTGCAATACCCTGTGTTGCGGTCACTGCGAGGATTGGAAGTTTGCGGTAAAATGCTTCGGTAAGCCCCGGCAAGTAATTGCGTGAGGCCGTGGCTCCCGTGCATGTGATGACAACGGGCTCGCCGGATTCCTGAGCCATTCCGCATGCCATGTACGCGGCGGAGCGTTCTTCGGGAGCGGAGTAAACTTGAAAAAACGGGTCGCATTGGAGCGATGCTACAAAAGCGAGATTTGTGGTGCCCGGAGATGCTATGATTTTGCGGATGCCGTATGCTTTTAACAGGGCCACAAGCATCAGGGCATTTTCTTCGGTAGAGTATCCTTTCATTTCCAATGTGCGTTTATGGATTTTCCTTCATTACATGTAAGAATTTGTCCGTTCAGGCAGGCCGAACTGTCGGAGAGCAAAAATGCAGCAACTTCTGCAACTTCGGAGGGGAGATATATCCGTCCGGTGAGATTATAGGAGCAGAACAGGTTGCCGTCTTCTTTGAATCCGGTCATGTCCGAGGCTGTTACGCCCGGAGCGATGGCATTTACGCGTACGCCTTCCTTTATATAGCGATAAGCGAGGCCTTGCACGAGGCTGTTGATTGCCGCTTTGGTGATTCCATAAGGGAGATCATCCACGTATGAGCCGCGTTCGGAGGAGACGAAGAGTATGGATGATTTTTTTCTCCCGCATGCAATTTGATATTTGATGAATTCTTTAGCGAGAAAATAAGAGCCTTTAAGATTTGTGGAAAGTTGTGAGTCAAATTGCTCTTCTGCGACATTCAGTATCGAGCCTTCATGAAGAGAGATTCCGGCATTGTTCACAAGGCAGTCGCAACCGTCGAGTCGGACTGCCGCATCAGTTATGAATGAGTTGAATTCAGAGGCACTTGTCACATCAAGCACCAGCCATTCGGCTCCGATTTCCCGGGCTTTTACCTCAAGCATTGAGGCATTGCGCCCGGATATAAGCACGTTGGCGCCTTCGGAGATAAATTTCTTCGCCATAGCCAGCCCGAGGCCTCTTCCGCCTCCTGTGATGATGATTTTTTTCCCTTTAAGAGAATTACAAGGCTGAGTCTGATATATTTCCGCTTTGACAATTGTTTCGGGAATGCCGTGCAGAATATATCTCAGCCCGCGCTTGATATATTGCGAAATCATTTGTTGAATAGTTTTTTTATGCGGTCGGACAGTGACGGTAATATAGTTGTTATGCGGGCTTCAAGATATCCGGGTATGCGCATCCCGTGTCGGGCGGCAAACAAAAGGTTTTCTTTTATAAACGGGTCTTCGGCGGCTGAAAGCTGTTGATATGCAATGAATTTTTTAGCATTCCGGCGATATAGCGGAAGGTCGAAGACTTCGGAAAATTCATCGGTAATTCCCAAGGCATCCAGCACGATAAGCGTACGCTGGCATTTGTGGCAGCACGAGCAGTTTTTAGTGTCCGTGTAGCCTTCGTCTGTCTTGACGCATACGTTAAGATATTTCTTGATGTAGGGATAATCTTTGATTAGTTCGGTCTTTTCAGGGCGGGTGTATTGAGCGCCGTCGAGTATTATTTTTGTGGCGTCAGTGCTGAGCCAGTAGTATATGAAAGAATCAGAGAAAGAATCGAATGTGTGAAAATCGTGAAAGTCTTTTATTTGCAAGCTGTGGTATGATGCTGCTATATAATATATGCAGCATGCCCTTTGGAACGCAAGTATTGTCGCCGCGCGACAAAGGGGCCCCGCCTCATATTCCCAGTGGGCTTTATAAAACTCAAACATATTGGAGTCGACAAACACATACGGAAGCCCGATTTCGGTGGCGAATTTGTTGGAAAAATCGTATCTGGCTTTCGCTCTTATGGCAGTGGATGGGTCATGGATATTGCCGTTTTGGCCGATGTTGAAGAAAAAGAGAGTGTTGATTCTGCGGCAGGGGTCTGATTCTTTTTCAAATCTGTCGTAGATTGTTGCAAACGAGTCGATGCCACCTGAAAATCCCGTGGCTACGATGTTGGCATTCCCTTTGATTGCATTTTTGAATCCGCCGACGGAGAGTTCGGGAATTCGATACTCGGGCCGAAAATCTTTTATAAGTTTCAGCAGATATGATTTTACATGAAAATGCAGGCTCTCCGATACCGGCCCGTCAATTTCGATGTCTTCGTGATAGCACATTGCCGGCCATATTGCGGCGACGAGGAATGCGTCATATACGTCGTCTGACAGCCATGAAGCATACTGCTCGTCGACACAGAACCACAAACGCGTACTCGATGAGAATTTGCATGAAACGTCGACCGTCAGGAAGGCTTTGCCGTCTTTACGGTCAATTCTTATATTTGAGATTTTCATTTCGTGTTTTTTTGTAAATGAATTTGCTCTTTAAGTTGTTGATATAGGTGTTGACCAGCGTTTTCTCGTCGTGATTAAGAACAATGAAATATCCGGTTGACACAACGATTGCAATTTCGGTCAAAACGATGGGTATGACTGTTGCTATTTTTGTGTTCTGAGGCATGAGACAGCATGCACCGCATGCTATTGCCGCAGCAATGAAGCATGGGAGCACCATGCTTTTGAGACATTCAGCCACGGCGTTTTTGCGCACTTTCCGCAGATAGACGACACGGACTCCGTTGACGCAAATCTGACATGCGATGCTTATTACGAATACCCATTCAGGGGAGCAGCCCATGCGCAGAGCAACGTATGACAGCGGTATGTTCAGCGTGCCGAAAACTCCAATCCATATTTGATAGTTGCGGATGTTCCCTGTCGCTTGAGTTATGGTTGACAGTGTGCCCCCGACCTGATCTATCAGAATTTCGATAAGCATAAGCTGGCAGAATACAACGGAATATTCCGGGACTTCAGGAAGCCAAAGGTCAAGGATGAAAGCAATGTTGTATATGGCGGGAATGACGATTACAGCCATGAGGATGTAGGTGATTTTCGCTCCGCTGAATGTCAGTTTGAACATGTGGGCATGATTGCCGTTGGCATACGATTTTGTCACCTGCGGACGCAATGCCATTGTGAAGCCGTTCGAAAAAGTAGTGCTTAGTCCGCGTACGGCCCCGGCAATATTTTGCGATGCGTTGATAGCCGGGCCGAAAAACACGTTCAGCAACATGGTTGTTCCTTGATTTTTCATTACCCATGCGAAGTTTCCGCATAGGTTCCAGATGTTGAATCCTAATAGTTCCTTTATTATTTCTTTGTTGAAGCATGGCCATACATGGCTTTCGGGATAGTTCTTGAAGCAATACCACATGTATATGGTCTGGCCGATAAGACTGACGACGAGGCCGAGAACTGCGTATATTATAAGTTTGTCGAAGGGTATGATGACAAGAAGATAGATATAAAGTAATTTCAGGACAGAATCAAGGATGCTCATTTTTGCATATACTCCCATGTCTTCATGGGCAGTAATCAGTCCGACGAAAGGAACTTGTATCAGGCTTATACACAGCCCGGCAAGGCCAAGTTGGAAAACCCAGTTGGCGGCGAAGATTCTTTCTTCAGGGATAACGAGCTTGTTGTTTAGAATCCAAAGCCCGACAGTTTCTCCTAAAATCAAGAATACGACTATTATCGACAAATAAATGGCAAGCGTGCCCCCTACTATTTTTTTTAATTTTGCATAGTCGTCTTTCCCAAGATAGAAGGCGTAGAACCGCTGGTTCCCGACAGCCATCGCACCGGTAAGGAATGTAAACATAGATACTGTGCCGGCTACGACGCTGTTGATGCCGTAGTCGGTCACTCCGAGCACGTCTAACGTGATGTTTACCGTAAAGAAGGAAATAAGCATGGAGATTCCCTGCCTTACGTAAAGGTAGAATGTGTTCTTTGCTATTTTATTTACACCCTGACTTGCCATTTTGATTACGTTAAAAAGGCAATTGATACAAGTGCTTTACGGATTGCTCTTCAGTGAGTTTGCTCCGGTGTGTTTTTGTATTGATTTGCGAATCTTGGTTTTTGTAATATTCCGTCAGTTTCAGTCGGTTTTGCGGACGAGGGACGGGGGGGTGTCGACGGTCCACTCGATGCCGTTGTTGTCGAGGAGGGTGAGGCGGTAGACGGTTTTTCCGGCGTTGGGTCCGGCGGCGGGTGTGTGGGTGGAGGTGAATGTGGCTTCGCGTCCGATGAAGCTTCCGCCTATTATTTCTACGCGGTCGCCTTTTTCGAGGGGTATTGTGCCGAGGGGGTGGAGGTCGGTGTCGGGTCCGATGCTGCCGATTGCGCGCCTGAAGAGTTCCATCTCGGTGTTGGGGATGACGGCGTAGCCGGCGCCGCTGCGGTAGCACCATGCGAGGTCGCCGATGATGCGGAACAGGGCGGGAATGGCGGTTATGACGGTTCGGAAGAATATCAGCCCGGGAATAACGGGCTTGTTTTCGTATATGATGCGTCGGCCTGAGCGGCGTGCGATTTCTTCGGAGGGGTAGTAGAGTTCGGGGGCCGGAGTCTGCGAGAGGGCGAGGCGCTCGGTGAGTTTTTCGTAGGTTGTGGCGGGGCGGAGGCGCATGGCAAACCAGCGGGCGGGGTTGTCGGTGACGGCGGCGCTGATTTCTTCGCGGATGAATTCGATTTCGATATCGGCGAGGGCGGTGGCGGGGGCGAAGTCGTAGGCGGGACTGCGGTCGGGGCGACGTCCGAGGCAGGCGACGATGGCGCCGGGGGCGAGTGAGCAGATTTCGCGGGCAAGGGCGCTCCAGACGACGGCGGGGAGGTCGGTGGTGTCTGCGGGGATTTTTATTTTGACGTCGCGCAGGGCTTTGCCGACGAGGGAGGCTACGAGGCGTTCGAGGCGACGGGGGGTGAGTTCCGACTGGTGGAGGGGGAAGAGGTATTTGCGCTTTGGAGATGTGTATTTGGCGGCGATTTTGCTCAGGAGGGGAAATGGGGGGATGGGGTCGCCGGTTTTGAGGTGTGCGAGGCTGTCGGGGGAGAGCCCTCCGGCAAGGATGGCGAAGACTGTGAGGTCGTCGGCGAGGGAGCTGCCGCCGGGTTGGGCGGATTTGGCGGCGAGGAGCTGTGTTTTTTTTATGATGTCGGGGTCGCTGATGTGGTCGTAAGCGGTGTTTGCCGAGCTTTGGAGGCGGAGGCGGAGTTGCGTGAAGGCGTCGGTCTCGCGGGCGAGGCCTCGGGCAACGGCTTTGTTGTAGAGGGCCGAGAGGTTTTTAAGATAATAGGCGGCTGTTTTCGGGGTGTAGCCTGCGGCGAAGAGGGCGCCCAGCCATGCAGACAGGCGGGTGGTGGTGAAGTCGTCGAAGGTGAGGGGCGCCGGAGCGAGGAAGCGTTCGAATGAGCCGAGGGCCTGCCGCAGGCTTGCGGCTGTGCGCGGGTTGGGTGTGGCGATGATGTCGGCCCGGAAAACGGTTTCGGCTGATATGGGCGTAATATGTTGTATATGCGCCGGTTGCATGTCGGATGCTTCGGTTAATATCCGTGTTGCGAAATGCAATTCAGCCCGACCCTCCGTTTGGCCTTGTTGTCGGTCGGACAGAAGTTCGGGTTTGTACTATGATGTAGGTGTTGCACTGTGTTTTTGCGTGAAAACAGGCAGTCGGTAAAAAGCCGTTGTGATTGATATTCGGTTTTTCCCGCCGCAAAGTTACGGAATATTTCCGAATATTGCAAGTGTTTTGCCGGAGGGGTCGGGGCGGCGGCGGAGGAGGAGGAGTTGAATTTTTTTAATCCGGTGTGCGAACCAATGCGTGGGCTACTGTGTTGTTTATGCATACAACCGTTAAAACAGCATCAAAATATGTCGAACGATCCGTATAGAAAGCAATTGCAAGTATCGCCCCGTCGAGGCCGAGCAAGCCTGTGGGTTGCCATCGGGGCTATTTTTCTGATTATACTTTTGATTCTTTGGCTTACTTTCGCCGATTTGACCGGTAATACGGATGTGGCGGCTTTTGTCGGCCCGGTTCTTAATCCTGCGGCGTCGGCGTGTTCGCCGCTGTTCTGACGCATCTCCTTCATCCCACCGAAACTCAAGGATTAAAGGCTCATCGGGCCGTGCGGGCTTCGACGGGCGCATACAGCATTACAGTGTTTTTTTCAATTGAGTCTCTTTTTCTCTTTTTCTTTGCCTGTACTTTTTGATATTGAAGCCCCGGCGCGCAGTGATTGCGGGCCGGGGCGAAATCGTTGTTTATGGTCGGCGGCGACGGGGGGGCTCGTCGGGGATATGGCCCGGGGAGGTGTCGCAGTCGGAGTGCGGGGGATTATTTGTCGCCGAAGTAGCGCTTGTAGAGGCCTTCGAATCCACGGCCGTGGCGAGCTTCGTCTTTAGCCATTTCGTGGACGGTGTCGTGGATGGCGTCGAGGCCTTGTTCTTTGGCGTTGCGTGCGATGCGCATTTTGTCTTCGTTTGCGCCGGCTTCGGCCTGCATGCGTTTGAGGAGGTTGGTCTTGGTGTCCCATACGCAGTCGCCGAGGAGTTCGGCGAATTTGGCGGCGTGTTCGGCTTCTTCAAAGGCGTAGCGCTTGAATGCTTCGGCGATTTCGGGGTAGCCTTCGCGGTCGGCCTGACGGGACATGGCGAGGTACATGCCTACTTCGGAGCATTCGCCGTTGAAGTGGGTGTTGAGGTCTTTGATCATTTCTTCGCCGGTGCCTTTGGCAACGCCGATTTCATGCTCGGTGACGAACTGAAGGGCTTCGGAGTCGGTGAGTTCTTTGAACTTTGAGGCGGGTGCGCCGCAGAGGGGGCACTTTTCGGGGGCTTCGTCGCCTTCGTGGATGTAGCCGCAGACAACGCAGATGAATTTCTTTTTCATAGTGAAACGTGAGAATGATATTAGTCGAATTGTTGTGTGTCCGTCCGTGGCCTTGCGGGCTTGGATGGTTTGTGCAAAGTTACAAACAATTTTGCTTCGGTGGTAGTTAAAAAATATTATCCGTGCTGTGCGGGCTTTATTTGTATATTTTGCGTCCGTCGGTGATGTAGATGCCTCGGGCTGATGTGGCGTCGACGGGGATGCCTTGGATGTTGTATGCCTGTCGGCGGGAGGCGGGCACTGTCGGAGCGGCTATGCCTGTAGCCACGTTGTCGAGGTCGTCGAGGGGGATTCTGATGGTGGTGGAGTGAGATTCGGTGTCGGCGGCTTTGGATGTGTGGACGTGGATGCGGTCGTTTTCGGCTATTGTGGCGGGTGCGTCGGACGAGAGGGCGGGGCGGGGGCTGATGATGACGGGTGTGTGGAGGTCGAATGCGGCTCTGATTTCGGCTTCGTCGCTTCCGGCGCGGTTTTGTGTGATGGGTTTTTGGCAGTGGAAGTGGTGGATGTAGAATGCGGCGCGTCCGTTGCGGGCCAAGGCTCCGGCCCAATCGTTGGCCGGGGCCCATTCTGCATCGTCGGCGATGGCGGTGTATCCGGCGTTGCCGCTTACGCTTGTGCCCGTGAGGGGATTTTCGTGGCGTTCGTGTTGCGACATCAGGCGCGGAGCGTTGGTCTGTGAGGGCGCGATGTGGCCGTTGTGAGCGCCGGCGTTTTCGGCGATGATGTTGAAGCCTATGTATGACGGCATTTCATCACGTGTGATGCGGTGGCGGCATTCGAAGGCAAGGTCGTAGACGGAGCCGCAGTCGATGGAGTGGACGGCGGCGGCTTTTTGCATGAGCCATGTGTCGCATCCTTCGGATGTGAATTCGGGGAATATATCGTCGGTGATTGATGCCGGGCGCCATCCGGCATCGGATGTTATTTCGCGTGCGCCGTTCGTGTACACGGCTATTGCGTGCAGGTCGTCGTTGGCGTCGGGGGAGAGGCTGTGGAGCTCGATGTCAGTGGCCGTTGTCTCGGCAATGACGGAGCCGTCGGCGGCGATAAGGCGGTATGCGGCGCTCCAGCCTTCGGGGACTGACGCGAGGCCTTGCAGGCGGCATGTGGTGTGGATTCGCGATGCGGCTGTATAGTAGGTGGCTCCGTGGCCTTGCGGCATATCTTCAGCGGCGGTCAGTTTTTTCGCAAGGGGCAGGGGGACGTCGATGGGCTGGATGCGGTGAGAGGCGAAGGTGATTGTCGGGGCGGCGATGATGGTCTGAGGACTCGTGGGTGAGGCGGATGTGTTTTCGCGGTAGCCGAAGTTCATGAGTGCGAGGTCGGCTGTGCTCAGGTCGTCGGCCGGGATGGCTGCAATTGACACATTGTATGTAGGGTAGGGGGGCAGGTCGGAGAAAACGATGTCGGCGAAGCCTTCGTCTTTGATCGAGCGCAACACGTCGGGCGAGTCGATGATGACGGTGTTTGTAGTCGTGGTTTTTCCGGTTCTGAAGCCGCCGCTGCGGGCGAGGGCATCGATGACGTTGCCGTCGGGCGATGTCAGGGCTATTGCAGCTATTGCACCGCGAGCGTTGCGGCCGTCGGAGAGGGTGAAATCGGCTTCGGGGTTCCATCGGAGCGAGAGCCTGAGGGCGAAGTCGGTGCGGTCTTCGTCGAGAATCTGCCGCATGGTTGCGATAAACGGATTGACCGGCGGCGCCGAGAAGTTCATTTTCCCGGTGGCGAATGCGGAGTTGTCAAAGCGGAGGCTCACTCGTGCCGGGATGTCGCGGGAGCCGGTATTGTCGTATTCAATCGACGGATCTCGTCCGGCGTTGCTTTCCACGGCGCACCATGCGTCGGCGGGTGATGACGTGAAGCGATGTCGGCCGTCGAAGGCTTCGATGTTGGATGCGTCAGTGGCGGCGATTGCTCCGGCGATAAAAGAGTTTTCGCCCGGAGTGAGGGTGAATGCAAGCTGGGAAATGCGTTCTTTGGGAGCTGACCATTCGAATGCAAATTCGCCGTCGGCATAGGGTATGGCAAAGCCGTCCATGTCGTAAGGGATGATTACATATCGTCGTCCGGCGGATTCGTAGAGCTCGGAATATGATGCGTAGACGCTTTTTGTGCAGTCGTCGCCTTCGGGCGTCAAAACAGCGCCGTTGAAGAGGGGTGCAACAATGGCGTTCGAGGGCGAATCGGCCCGCCGCAACCATATGCACGGGCTTTTGGCGCTTTCGTTGACCATCGCGAAGTGGTATATCCTGCCGTTGAATCCGGCTGATGTTTCACCTTGTCTTTCCCCGAAAAGGTAGACGCGCGGCTTGGCTTCGAAGCTTTTATGGCTCCAGGCATGGAAGAGAGTGCCGTCGTCGGCGTAGTAAATATCAGTCAGGATATTGTCGAATCCGGCCTCGAACCAGCCGTTGCGGTCGATGACGTCAAAAAATATCACGGCTTTGGAGTCGTAGTTGAGGTTTGACGTCTGAGTGTCTTTGAAGCAGATGTTTTCGGGCCATTGCAGGTCCCAAAGACCGTTGAACTTATGAGTCACGCGCCCTTGTCCGTCGCTGAAAAAGAGCTGGCACGGATTGGCGGGCACATCCAGTTCGTGAATCCAGAACGGGCCGCCGACGTGAGTCATCTCGACGGTTGTCTCGCGGTCGAGGTCTCTTGAGCCGTCGGCGTTGTAGATGCTGTATGTCAGAAAAGCGCGTTGCCACACTTCGTTTTCATTCTCAAGCAGGATTCTGCATTTTGCGGTAGAAGCGGTAAATGCGCAAAAAATAAAAAAAGACAATAGCGCGGATAATCTCAATCCGGGTTTCGAAACGTGATAAATCATTGAAATATACCTGAGTGTTAATTTTTTTCAAAAGTAATGTTATTTGCGTAAACATAAAAGTAGATTTGGTTAATTTAATTTTTATTAATATACGATGACACTTTGGCGTAATTGTCTAAAGTCTTGTTTCCCCCCCCCAATATTGGTGAACGGGGTCAAAGTTATCATGTTTTTGAGATACAAGTGAATGTGCTGAAAAACATATATCGATAGCATGCTCATCGGGTCGGGGTAGTGGATGTGTTTTTTGTGGGCTTATGCAATTTTCCGAGTGGGTTTTGCGTTAGGTTTTATAGTTAATTGTATCGTTTATGAAGTATCTCTATTGTTTCTTAATTGGAGCCTGTGTTGCGTTGAGCGCTTGTTCGCATAAGGATGAGCCTGAGGTTCCGGCTCCGGCGGTTCGTGTGGCTTCGATTGTATCGTCGGACGGTGGTGTCAGAATTTATTCGTATAACCGCGACGGGGCGGTCAGGCAGGCCGACTGTGTTGCCGGCGATATGCGCGAGAAGGCTGTGTACGATTACAGCGAAGCGGACCGTATTGCGATTGATTATTCGATGCAGGAGCAGTTCTGGCCTCATGCACAGGTGAATTTTCGCGAAGTGCTGCATCTTGAGGGCGGCAGGGCTGTCTATGCGGAGGGGATTTTTGAGCGGACTTCCGACTCCGGCTCGGACGATGTGAGAAAAAAGTATAAGCATGAGTTCTCGTATGATAATCTCGGCCGTCTTGTCAAGGTGCGCAATACGGAAATTTATGCTTCGGACGTTGCTTCGCGTTCGACGGCGTGGAACAGGCCGTGGGTCTGGGAGAATACGTTTGAGTGGGAAGGAGCCAACCTTGTTGCCTATAACGATTGTTTCGGCTCGGTTGAGCCGCGTTATGTGATGAAGTTTACTTATTTTATCGACGAGGCTCGCGGAGGGTCTATGGTAGGCGGCGTTTTGCCGAGACCGTATTATATGCCCTTGCGCGGGCAGGGGGTCTTTGGCGTAGAGTCGGCGAATCTTGTTGCCGGTGTTACGAAGATTGATTCCGAGGCCGGTGTAGTGGAGGCGCGGAGATATGACTATACGATTGAGGATGGTTATGTCAAGGCTTATTATGAAACGGTGAGCGACGGCGAGTCGGTTTCGGCTTCGGTGCGCCATGATTTTAACTGGGCTTCATTCTGATGGCAAAGATGAGTGATTGCATGGCATGCACTCGGGCGGGAGTGAGCCTGACCTTGGAGCCGGCTTGGCCGGAGTTGTATCCTTATCGACCGGAAGTGGCCGTCAGGATGCGTTATACCGATGATGCTCTTGTCGTTCGCTTCGATGTCGTGGAGCGGCATGTGCGTGCGCTGGAGACTGTCGATAACAACCCGGTGTGTGTCGATTCGTGTGTCGAGATTTTTGTGATGATGAGCGACGGCCGTAATTATGCGAACTTCGAGAGTAATCCGCTCGGCACGCTTCTTGCGGCTCGCCGTCCCACTCGTAGTGAAAAGACGCCTTTCGACGCCGGAGAGCTTGCGGCCGTGGGCCGTCGCGGGAGTTGTGTAGGAGCGGCGCCATTCGAGTGTCGGTCTCAAGGCTCGGGTGATGCGGAGGCGTGGTGGGTCGAGATTGAGATTCCGTTCCGGCTTCTGGGATATGATTGCGCTCCTCGCCGTCTGCGTCTTAATATGTACAAGTGTGGTGATTGCACCGACACGCGCCACTATCTTTCGCTCTTCCCGATAGATAGTGAAAAGCCGGATTTTCATCGCCCGGAGTTCTTCGGCAAGATTGAATTGCTTTAGTAATATTTAAACCCGAATTGATTGAGCCAAAAGCCGACAAAAGCGTTATATCTATAAGAATGCGGACGGAGACGTGTTGTCCACCGCGCATCCTTGGCGCTTATGTCCGGGCAGTGATGTCCGGCTTAAGGTCTCATAAATAAATAGTTGAAACGTGGAAGAAGGCCGGCCGAGCGCCGGCCTTCTTTTGTGGGCGCCGACGTTGAACATTCGTTTGCCCTGCCGTGTTTGCGTAAGAAAGGCGGGACGATGTCATTTTTTAGTGATTAAATCACCGTTATTTAAGCGGAAATGTGTAATTCTCCGCGATATAAAACGGGAAAAGCGGGGATAAAATTAAAAGCAAGTGGATAAACGGATTAGCAAGATGCTGTTTTTCCGCGATTTGCCTGCAAATGGGGCGATTTTCTCAAAAAGTACACCTTTTGTACCCCGTTAGAAGAACATTCGGGATAAGTGAATTGTTAAGGACTGTAAACGGCGATTTTCAAAATGTTATGCCCGCGCTTATCTTTGCGGGAAAATTCATGATTATGGCAAAAATAGAAAATCGCAAGAAACAGAATCCCAAGCTCCAACAGTCCGAACTGAGCGACGGACGCGCCAGCCTCTATCTGGAATACTACATAGGAAGAACCGAGACTCCCGTACTTGACGAGAACGGTGAGCAGGTGTTCTACACCGAAGGGGCAATGGCGGGCAAACCCAAATTCAAAATCAAACATACCCGTAAGAAGGAAAATCTGAATCTCTACATCTGGCTGCATCCAAGAACCCCGCAGGAGCGTTTGCAGAACAGGAACACACTCGCGCTTGCCGAGAAGATACGCTTCGAGCGTGAGCAGACATTCCTCGAAGACCGCGAGGGCTACCGTCTGCGTAAGGAGATGGACGATGATTTTATCGAGTTCTGCCGAGAGTTCTGCAAATCCCCTACGCTTACCAAGCATATCAGGGAGACGCAGGAACGCGGTCTGAAAAAGTTCATAAGGTTTCTTGAGTCCACTCCGAGATACGAGAAATTCAAGGACAGCCTTAAAATGAAGCAACTGACACCCGAAATGGTAGGGGCGTTTGTGGAATACCTGAAAGCCAACGGAAAGGGCGACGGCCCGAAAGCCTATTTCCGGATGTTCAAGCGCATGGTGACGGCTGCCGTGGACAAAGACCTTATCAAGAAAAATCCCTGTCGCGGCTTCGTCATCAAGAACGACAACATGACGCTGCAAAAGGAGATTCTACTCCCCGAAGAAATAGACCGTCTTGTGGCGACACGTTTCGACGGCGAGAAAACCGAGATACACCGCGCCTTCATTTTCGGCCTTTATACCGGGGCGCGCTGGTGCGACACAAGCAAACTGACTTACCGCAATGTTGACTATACCACAAAGACCCTGCGTTTCCAGCAGCAGAAAACAAAGGGACACAGTAATTGCAGCTGGGTGATAGTTCCGCTGAACGACACACTGATCCGCCTTATCGGGCAGCCGGAGGGGGATGACTACGACGAGCGCATATTCAAGTTGCCGCTTTATGATACCTGCAACCGCTATCTGGGCAAATGGGTTAAACTGGCGGGCATCAAGAAAAAAATATCATGGCACTGCGCCCGGCACAGTTTCGCCGTGAATGTCCTGAACCGTGGAGCCAACATCAAGACGGTATCAAGTCTTCTCGGCCACACGTCGCTAAAAATGACAGAACGGTATCTCCATGTCGTTGACAGCCTGAAACAGGATGCAATAGACTCGCTCGGAGAAATCAAATTCAGTGCCGTAGGCAGCTGAGGGAAGTATACTTCAATAGTCTGAAAGAACCGATGAATCGTAATGATTTGTCGGTTCTTTTGCCATATATGCCCTGCGAATGACAATATAATGCCAATCTCCTGCCATTAGCATATTTATAAAATCAAAACAGTCGTTGACATTGTTGTTTTCATTGTGCTGCGGGAACCCCGTGATTCGCGGGTATGCCAATAACCATAACTAATGAAAACAAAAGAATTTATCGGAAGGATATTTGAGTAAATACAATTGTATATTAGCATATTATGATTATTGTCGTGATTTCGGATTATTACTCCCATATCGGATAAATGGGGTAATTTTGTGACTTATTTGTTACTTTTATATTGTCCATATCGGGGATTATTGTTACCTTTGCAGGGTAATTCTAAAACTCTCCCCAAATGGCACGAAAGAAGAAAACCATCAAGGCAAAAGAACCTGTGAAACTCCGGGCGAAGAAACTGGCCAACGGCAATCAGTCGCTCTATCTTGACATATATCATAACAGCGAACGGACGTATGAGTTCTTGAAACTCTACATTGTCCCTGAAAGTTCTCCGCTCGACCGCACATCCAACGAGAACACGATGAAACTCGCCGAAACAATCAAGGCGAAACGCATCATGGACTTGCAGTATTCCGACCACGGCATAGTGAACACATCGGCAAATTCAAAGATGTTGCTTATGGACTGGATGGAGCAGTTTGCCAACAAGAAAAAGGAGAACGGCCAAAGTGATGCTTATTACGTTCAAATCATCAAGACAATCCGCCACCTTAAATTATATAAAGGCGACCATATCACGATGAAAGACGTGACTAAGGATTATTGCCTCGGCTTTATTTCCTATCTCAATGCCACATCTATGGCGAAGGTAACTACCGCCGGATATTTCCGTTGTCTAAATTGCGGGCTAAATGCCGCTGTCAAAGCCGAAATCATTACCGAGAACCCAATCACAAAAATCCCATCGGAGGATAGAATCAAAGTGCCTGAAAGCAATCGTGAATATCTTACGCAGGAAGAAATCGTGAAACTCGTGCATACTCCGTGTAGCCACCCACAAGTGAAGATGGCTTATCTGTTCGGATGTATGTGTGCCTTACGCCTGTCGGATGTCAAGGCTTTGCGGTGGGGCGATATTCAACGTGACGGCAATCAGTGGCGAGCATCTATACTTATGGTAAAGACGCAGCGCAAACTGTGGCTACCACTATCGGATGAGGCAATCAGATGGTTGCCGGAACGAGGAACAGCGAAAGAAACCGATTTTATCTTTTCGTTGCCTTGTGACGGTTATCTCAACAAATTGCTGAAAGATTGGGTAAAATCCAGCGGAATCAAGAAACGGATAACTTTCCACACGAGTCGCCATACCAATGCGACACTTCTCCTGTCATTGGGTGTTGACCTCTACACGGTATCTAAATTATTGGGACATACGCAGATTAAAACGACTCAAATTTACGCGAAAATCGTTGATAAAAAGAAAGATGACGCTGTGAATATGATACCGTCTTTCTCCGCGACCGAAGCCCCGACAGCTATTGCCGATGAAATTAACACAGGCAACGATGAAACTCTACAACCTGCGAAAAAGAAACGCGGCAGACCTAAAAAGGCGCAATCCTAACGCCTATGTGCCAATAATTTATTAACTTTGCAATACACCTCCGACAATATGCCCCTTACAAAAGATGAAATACGGTCGCTGTTGAGCGACATAGAGAATGAACGTGTAGAGCGTACACTTTCCACCGACAATACAAAGAAAATGTCGGAGGCGATATGTTCATTCGCCAACGATATACGGAATACGAACATGCCGGGATATTTTATTATAGGTGCTGATGATAACGGCAATCTTGACGGGCAAAAATTCTCGGATGAACAGCTCCGGGCATACGCCGGATTAAGGAACAGCGGTACGATTCTGCCGCCTCCGGCAATGATGGTCTATAAGGAATCATTTAATGATGGTGAGGTTGCCATAATAGAAGTTCAGCCAAGCGAAGATACTCCCGTGCGCTACAAAGGTGTGATCTGGATTCGCATCGGTGCACGTAAAGCAGAAGCGAATACAGAGGAAGAACGGATTTTGACCGAGAAAGGGCAAGCACACAGTTCATCTTTTGATGGCCGCCCATGCAGGGAAGCTACGATTGACAATTTAGATGCCGACCTATTCAAAAACGAATATTTGACAAAAGCTGTTGCACCACAGACACTTGCAAAAGACAAACGGACTACGGTTCAACAAATGGCATCATTGCGGCTGTTTGACACACGTTATAATTGCCCCACTTACGCTGGATTATTGCTCCTTAGCATTGACCCACAATATTTTATACCCGGAGCCTATATCCAATATGTGAAATTCGCAGGGAAGAATCGCGCAACTAAGGTGTTGAAAGAAAACCGATTCAAAGGCAATCTTATTTCGATGCTCAAGGAGTTGGAGTATTTCATCAAGTATTCCATTGAATACAAACGGCCTGAATTTGTCAGTGTTTTGCGTGAAGAACCTCGTATCAACTACCCGTGGGAGGCAATTCGAGAGCTGGCAATGAACGCCGTGATGCACCGGGCATATAACGGCAATAACTCCCCGATAAAGTTTTACGAATACAGCGACCGCATTGAGATAGACAATCCCGGAAATCTGTATGGTAAAGTGAATCTTGAAAATTTCCCAAATGAAACGGATTACCGAAATCCCAATATTGCGGAAATTATGCTCAATCTTGGTTATGTCAACAGATTTGGCAGCGGAGTGAATACCGTTTCAACCTTATTGGAAGAAAACGGAAACCCTCCCGCACAATTCCTATTGAGTGACTATACCACGTTCAAGGTTGTTGTGGAAAATGCCGATGTCATAGAAAGTGGCACAGATGGCATAGAAAAAACGCCTCGTGTCATAGTAAATGTCACAGAAAAATCTGACAATGTCATAGAAAAAACAGAAACTGTCACAGATATTCCTCGCAAAGAACAGATTATAGAGTTGATGCGTCATGATAAACGAATCAGCGTGAAACAAATAGCAAAAATAGTAGGAGTAACATCTCGTACAATTTTTAGAGAAATAGAAACTCTTAAATCAGAAGGCCGGATAAAGCGTGAAGGTAGCGACAAAGCTGGTATATGGATTGTTTTATAATTAATTACTATGAGTGAAAGATTTTTGCATATATATGAGTCCGTTTTGCAGGACCCCAATGGTGTGAAAATGCCTAATCCGATATCTGATAATTTTGACAAATGTCTGCTTCATATAGATGACCTACTATCATCAGCAATATTGTTAAGCCAAAATAGAAGATATACGCAAGCGTTATTCTTAGCAATAACAGCCGTTGAAGAATCAGTAAAGGCGGAAGTATATTGTTTTAGGTCTAAAAATGAAAATAATGGAAGACCAGCGAAAGACAGTCTAAAAAAGCATGAAATAAAACATAAAGCGGCTGTTAATGAGGAAATCTTATTAATCGGCAAAAGAGTTCAAAATGTTATTGGAGATGAGTTAACAGTGCAAATATATGACAATTTTGGTAAGGGCAAAACTCGTGAATTGCGCGAAAATTGTTTGTATTTCGAGGTTCAAGCAGATAAATTAATAATCCCCACAGAGAATATAACTCCTAAAATCGCAATCTCCTACATTTTAGCATGTATTGAAATCATTGATGACAAATTGGTAGGATGGACTAATCTTAGTATGAAACTATCCACTTCATTTGACAAATACTTCGATACATTAAAGACCATTTATAATAGTTTGTGCTGAACAATTCATAGTAATTCATTGTCATAGTTTATTATGGACTATGAACTCAAAGCACGTTTCGACTTGATACAGGGGTGTTTGGACGCTTGCGCCGAACACTCTTTTAATACACTGGTAAA
This sequence comes from uncultured Muribaculaceae bacterium, assembly GCA_910584905.1. GTDB lineage: Bacteria > Bacteroidota > Bacteroidia > Bacteroidales > Muribaculaceae > CAG-873. The sequence goes on along the minus strand of CAJUCQ010000076.1, from coordinate 4,792 downwards.
CAATCTTGAAAGCAAACGCAAGTATCTCAGCGAGGAACGCTATCACGCTCTGCATCAATATGAACTGAATGAGGCACGTTGTGAACTCAATTCGCTGTATTATTCCGTTCCTCTGATTTCAGAGATTGCAGATTTGCATGAGCATACCGATTGGCTATGGAACAGCGGTATCTTTGAATCAATACCGAAAGAGGCGAAACGCAAATGGCTGATATTTCGATTTAATGATTTCGACCATACTCACTACCAAAGCAGTTACACGGCATACTCCGATGAACTGCCATATTTCCGTGAAATGGTCAACGCCACCTCATTGGAACGATATATTGGCTATCTCGGCAACAACCCGGCAAAGATTGCTGTCGCCGAAAAGAAAACCGCCTCATTTCCACAAATTCAGGTCGTGACTGTTCCTGCTCAACAATCCACTCCGCAAAAAGAAGAAACGGCGCCGAAAAAGAAAAATGCAGGAGTTCCAACGGTCAAGCCCAAATGTGCCGATACAAAAGACCCTTTTGAATGTCGGCTGAACAAGCGTCAGATTTCATTGTTGGTGGATTGCGTCAACGAGGTAAAGATGTTCAACAATCCGGTATCAGTGGAAGAATTGACTGCAATATTCCGGGGCAAACTCATCGCCGAACCTTTACGGGTAAGAAACAATCGTGTCCTTGCCTTTTTCTTTGGCAGCCTTGCCGAGCATGGAAAGATAACCTCGCAATGGCAGTCAACCATTGCCAACTGCCGCCTGTTTTTCCCGTCGAAAAAGGATGATTTCATCAATCAATCCGACCTGTCATCGGCATGGAGCTATATCAAGGACTGCGGATATGACGGAAAATATGAAACCATCGGAAACTATATAAAACAACTGAAAAAACTTTGAGAAAAGTTTGAGAACCATTTGCCGAAGCACCCATTTTATGCAATCGGCAACAATCTGAAAACAAATCAACTAAAAACAAAATGTTTGAGAATCGGCAACGCTCTCAAACATGGGTAAATCCTCGTTCAAACCTTTCTGCCATACCTTTGCCTCCGATTCGAATCACGAACCCCGGAGGCGACGGCCTCCTATTCGTAACCCTTTAATCCCCCAAATGCGAATGGAGATAACAAACAAAGATTTACTCACACGTATAGAAACGCTTGAACGCCTCGTGTTTCTTGCAAAGGAGGTGCTGAGCCTTGAGGAGGCAAGCATCTACCTTGACATTTCCCGTAGCACACTCTACAAGATGACTTCGGCGAAACAGATACCTCATTACAAACCTAACGGCAAAATCATCTATTTCGAGAAAAGCGAACTTAACAGCTGGATGCGTCAGAATCCGGTTAAGAGCCTCGCGCAAATTGAAGAAGATGCGGCAACCTATCTGGCGAAACTGGATAAGGCGAAAATCGAGAACAAGAGATAACCCGGTATCTCCTGTTGAATCGCCATACCGGTTTGATTCATCAGCATCGCAATCAAGTTATGCGATGCGCCATCTGCAATTCAAATTCTAATTTCAATCTGTTGTCGGAAAAATCCGGCAACAAATCAACCCTATTTCCCAAAGTTCAATGAGTTCAAAGAAAACAACTCCATTCCCGGTTGCGCAGTCAGACGAGTTTACTGCGGCAACCTATGACAACGATTCCTCCGTGAATCCGATTGTCGAAAACAACGGCATACTCAATAATACCGTAAGTGATAGCAATGTCGAAATTCAACCTAATCCGGTGTTCTCGCCAAATCTGTTTGGTGTAGATAAAGGTGAAACTGAATCAGCTGATTCAACAACATCTTCTGAAGCACCCGTTGAAACGAGTTTAACGGAAATATCAGGTCTACCTGATTCATTCAGCAAACCGAAACAGAACCGCATAAGCGGTAAACAGCGCAAACTCGGTTTGGAAGAATACAAGGCTACATACCTCACACCGATAAAGATTGTCAAGCGTCATACCGTGGTCATGGAAAATGGCACATGGGAGCAACTTGAACGAATAGCCCGAATCCTCGGTAACCGAGGCGCAAATGTCAGTTCTATGGTTGAATCAATCTGCCGCCAACATATAGACACTTATAAAGACGATGTCGAGGCATGGCGTAAGCTCTGACGGTGCAGCGACTATAACGGCTAAAGCCTTGTAATTTCGCGCACCTCGAAATTATCCGCAGGGTTCGGAATGGGTGGGAGCGAGTTTATGTTTCCGTATTACAAGTAATCCGCAAACTACTCGCCCCCCATTCCGCTCCCGACGGTCACAAAATCATCATTAAACATCCCCCCCCTTTTCAGATATGAAAAAATCCAATTTTCGCCCTTCAAAAGGGCGTCCCGCACTTCCTGCAGATGAACGAAAGTCAATCATCGTGCCTGTGAAATTCGACATAGACAGCTACCGTCAGATGATGGACAAGGCCATCACCGCCGGGCTTAACCGTTCGGAATATATACGGCAGATCTCCGCCAAAGGCAAGGTGGTTGAACGCCTCTCGCCTCGTGATTTGAAGGCCATACGCGACCTTCAGGGTATAGCCTCCAACCTTAATCAAATCGCCAAATTTGTCAACGCCATTATCAAAGGCGGAGCAACGGAGGATATGTTCATGCGTACTTGGAAAGAGATTTTGGAGAACAAATTGTTCGTTCAAAATCTCATTATGAAATATCGAAACGAGGCTGAAAGCGTATGATGGCTAAGATTGTCAAGGGCAACAGTTTTCGCAACTGCGTCAACTATGTGACCCGCGCAAGCAAGGATAATCCGGATGGCACCCCATCTGATGAATGGAAATTAATCGCTTGTTCAGATATACTGGCCGCTGCCGACCGGGAGGAAATAATCAGGACTTTTGAGGATAACCGCTCCTTGCGACCCGAAATTAAGAAACCCGTAGGCCATTACTCGCTCGATTTTCATGCCAACGACAAGAACAAAATAGATGACAAGACGATGGTTGAAATCGCCGATAAATATATGGAGACAATGGGAATTACCGATACGCCATACATCATTGTAAGGCATTTTGACAAAGAGCATCCACACTGCCATATTGTGTTCTGCCGGATAAACGACCATGCCGAAATGATTTCGGACAGGAATGATTTTGCCCGAAATAGAAAAGTCTGCATGGATTTGACTAAAGAATACGGACTGTATATTGCCAATGACAAGAGCCATACCAACACCCAACGACTGAAAGGCACGGAGAAGATTCGCTACGAGATTTTCAACGCCGTCAATGCCGTATGGCATGATTCGGGCATACATACTTTCAAGCAGTTTGAGGCTAAATTGAAAGCCTTCGGAGTTAGTATTGAATACAAATACCGCCGAGGCACAAACGAGATTCAGGGTCTTTCATTCATCTGTAAAGGCAAACGGTTTCCGGCATCGAAGATTGACAGACGTTTCAGCTTCGGCAACATCAAGGTTCATCTTGCAAAGAACAGACCGCTGCATCAGCAATCAAGCTGGATGTATGCCGATGGTTCTATTGTGCCGTTCTATTCATACAAAGGCGTGAAGTTATCCGCATCGCAAATCCGGGATTACACTTCCGGCAAAACAATCCGCATCGACGGATGTAATGGCGAATACTCCACTATATTTGTCAAGTTCAATCCTCAAGAACTCAAACCGGAGTTGTTTTCATCAAATCCCGATGCTCCGGCACAGGCGCAAGGACACAACAATTTCGGGCTATATGGGGGAGCATTCCAATCCCCCACAGAAGAAGGCCCATGCACGGTATCGGGAGGCAACAGCGAAACATGGCCGGAATTCCGTCGCCGACACCCTGATATGCCGATAAAACAAGCCCTTGCCGCCTTTCGAGCCAAGAAACGAGGTAAGAATCTCAACGGAGGTTTCTCGATGAAATAGTGGACTTACGCTCCATTGAATGATATTTATCTAACATCAATGGGGCTATTATATTATCAATTCTCTTTTTACGGCATCCCTAAAAATAGAATACGCCGTCAGTATATCATTTGAATGCTTAACAATATCTTTTTCATCTTTCTCAATCGCATCATAATATTTGCGAAGATTATTATCATCACAATTCGAAGGATATGGTATATCTCTCTTTCGGTATTCTTGCGTCATTAAAATCTCTTGAATTTGTTCTTTAGTATACTCTATATCTGGTTCCTCATACTCCCAATATTGTGTATTATAAGCATGACAAATTCTACATGTCAAAGATTTAAGATTATCTAATGCGATAGACAATTCTTTGAAAGACTCATTAAGGACAAGACTCACAAACTTATTTTCCGGGTATTCTTGAAAATATTGAATATAATCCCACCCCTTTTCGTACCACTTAAAGAATCGACCTGTACTCTTAAAATCATTTATACTATTGATAAACTCCCGTTCTGTTACAAAGCCCATTAGATTGTTAAAAATTTCAACATCATGTTTCTTGTAGTCGAACTCATTGCCATGCAAGAGAATTGATTCATAATTATTGACTATATCTTCTAATGGCTTAATCAAAGATAGAGATCGGAGGCTTTTCCTGTCATCTTCTTTCTTTTTATAGCCAAGGATTCGGTGTTTCGAGATGTCGAAAGGCAAGCAATCAATATGCCCGAATTCTTCATTACAGATACAAATTATTCTTTCCCAACCTAAACATCTCACGGCAAAACCCAATTCAAACATTACGAGGGTGTTTAATAATGAATGTTAATATTCGGGAGCCGATTTAGCAGCATCGCAATGCCTGCAATAATGACCATTTGCCTTGCTGTTTCTAAAGAATCCTCGTAGTTTCTTGATAACC
>CAJUCQ010000075.1 GCA_910584905.1 uncultured Muribaculaceae bacterium | reverse complement strand
TTCTGAACAACAAGACTAATAAACCAAATTCAAATCGAAAAATCAAAGTACTCTTGTATTTGACTAAATACTAATATATTAATCATAGTGGTTGGATTTTTATCGCACCACTACTAATGCAAAATTACAAATAAACGCCCGAAGTAAAAATTTTTTCGTAATTTTGCAAAAACCGCAGACAAATGAGCCAACGCGTATTTTACAGATACAACCCTGTCACCGACCAGTTTGAGCGCGTCTTTCCATCGAAAGGCGAGCGGCTGAGGGTGCGCCTGCGGCAGGGTGCGGCAGGCGTCATCGCCGGTGTGGCCGCCGTGGCCTTGGCTTATTCGTTCATGGACTTTCCGCGCGAGAAAGAGCTGAGGAGCGAAAACGAGACGCTCCGCGCCGAAATCAGCGTGCTCAACCGTCGCGCCGACGAATCCCTGTCGGTAATGGAAGACCTCGCCGAGCGCGACAACAATTTCTATCGCGTCATCATGCAGGCCGAGCCCATCAGCGCCGGACGCCGTTATGCCGGGCTTGAGCGTCAGCGCGCCTTCGACCGCCTCGACTCCCTCTCCGACCCGGCGCTTGTCGAAAACGCAAGAGCGAAATTCGACCGCCTCGAACGTATGCTCTACGTGCAGTCGGCCTCGTTCGACTATCTTTCGCGCCGTGCGGGAGAAATGGACAAGCGGCTGGCCCACATCCCGGCCATACCGCCGATTTCCGAGAAATATCTGCGCACAGTGGCCTCCGGCTACGGCACCCGCATCGACCCCGTCTACGGCACGGCCCGTTTCCACGAAGGACTTGACTTCTCGGCTCCGCAGGGGACTCCGGTCTATGCCACCGGCGACGGAACAGTCAACACATCGGGCTGGGAAAGCGCCTACGGCAACATGGTGGAGATAAACCACGGCTACAATTACACCACGCGCTACGCACACCTGTCAGAACTTTGCGTCAAGCCGGGACAAAGCGTCAAACGCGGCGACCTCATAGGCAAAGTCGGAAACACGGGCAAGAGCACCGGCCCGCATCTCCACTACGAAGTGCGCCTCAAAGGACAGCCGCAAAACCCCGTCTACTACCACTTCTACGACATCACTCCCGAGGAATATGACGAAATGATACGCCTCGCCGAGAATGCCGGGCGCATGATGGACTAACCGCCGCCCCCGAAACAAAGCAAACGTAAACACCACCCTCCCCTGCCATGCCCCCTCCATCCAAGCTCGAATCGCTCGACAAACTCTACTACTCTATCAGCGAAGTATCGGAAATGACCGAGTTGCCCGTGTCGACACTGCGCTTTTGGGAAAAAGAGTTCTCGGAGCTGAGCCCCAAACGGACCCAGAAGGGCCGCCGACTTTATTCGACCAAGGATATCGAGACAATCCGCATGCTGCGCTTTCTGCTTAAGGACCGCGGCCTGAAGCTCGACGCGGCAAAAGCCGAACTGCGCAACAACCGCAAGGGTGTTGACAAGACCCATGACGTCGTGCGTCGTCTGCAGGGCGTGCGCGCCACCCTGTTGCGGCTTCTTGAGGCCGCTCAAAGCCGAAAATAGCGCGGCTGAGGCACAGAAACGATATTTTTTTCACTCCGACGCAATGTTTTTTGTCGGAAAGTGTAACATCCCGGGGATGCGTCCGTCTTTATTACAAACCGAATCCCGAAACGCCCCGGACCCAATGCGCCTCTTCAAGACCACACGCCCCTGCGACACCTCCGACAATCTCCTCCGCTCGCTTGCCGAGGGTTCCCCGAAGGCCTGCATGGAGGCATACAGGCTACTCTCGGACCGAATCTACCCCACAGCCCTGCGCATCTGCGGCAACACCCAAGACGCCGAAGACGCCATGCAGGAAGCCTTCCTGCGGCTCTTCAAAGTCTGCGCCGATGGACAATGCGAATTCACGTCATGCATCGAAACCCTCGTGGCATGGCTGCGGCGCACGGCAGCCAACTGCGCCATCGACATACTGCGCCGACGGATGCTATTCAGCACCTCCGAACCCACCGATACCGATCTCAAGAGCGAAGAACCCGAGGACGAACCCGATGACCCCGAAGCCGACATCGAGGCCGTGCGACAGGCGCTGAAGCTATTGCCTGCTTCTTCGCGCACGATTCTGAGCCTCCATCTCTTTGAAGGATACGACTACGAAGAGTGCGCCGAAATACTCGGAATCCCGCAATCGACCGTAAGAGTTCAATACCTCCGGGCGAAACGACGTCTCATCAAAGAACTGACACACAATGGACAAGCACACTGACACATTCCGCGAGCGCATAATCCGCGACGCCGCCGGCCTCAGCGCGAGTCCGCCGGCCGGCCACGAAGAACGCTTCGCCGCAAAGCTCACGGCGGCAACAGCCGCCATCGGCGCCGACAGACGCACCCGCCGGCGCAAGGCCGCCGCCCGAATCATGTCGGGGGCCGCCGCCGCTTCCCTTCTTTGGACTGCCGCATACGGCTTTTTCGGCATGTACTCCGCCGAGAAGTCCGCCGACCCGTTCGAAGCCAAAATGGCCTCTATAAATCAATCCTACAGGCTCGAAATCCGACGTCTCAGCGAGAACATCCTGCGCTCGGCGTCGACCCCCGGCGAACGCACCGCCGCCGAAGACGGCCTGCGCCGTTTCTCAAAGACTCAGCTCGAATTTGAAAAAAACGTGGCATCCGACCTGCCCCGCTCTCCCGAGGGCATCCGCGCCCTCCACACCCACTACACCTCAAGCATCAACGCCCTGCGCCTCCTCGGCAGAAATATCCGCGAATGCGACTCCGAATCCACCACGCTAATCATAATTTAAATCATGAAGAAATTCATTCTCCTCCTTCTCACCGCCATCCTTTCGGCACCCTTTGTTCCGGCTAAAGAACTTAGTCGAAAAGAAGTCTTAACCGTCACTCCGGCGAAAGGCGACACGATTGCGCTTTCGTGTATCTACGGGCACATCCTCGTGGAGCACTGGGACAAACCCACGGCCGAAATCACGCTCGAAGCCACAGTCGAGGCCCGGAAAGAATCGCACGCACAAGAAATTCTCGACGCAATCTCCTTTACGGACATAAGCAGGAAACGCGTCACCGGAGCTAAAGTGGAATTCAATACCAAAAAGCAAATTGTCCTCGGAAAGAACAACGAGCGCTGGGAAATCACTCTCAGGGTAAAAGCCCCCAAAAACCACCCCATGCGGCTCACAAACAATTTCGGCAACATTACAGGCGATGATTTCACCACTCCGCTGACCATAAACTGCAGCTATGGAAAAATCAACATCGGCAACGTGCGCAACGCCAGCCTCAACCTCTCGTTCTGCTCCGACTGCACCGTCGGCTCGGCCAAAAACATTGCCCTCCTGAACCAATATTCCACAATTAAAATCGGCAGCGCCGACACTCTCCGCGCCAGCGATCAGTTCGGCGCCATCAGAATCGGGCGTCTTGACGCCGCCGGGCTGGGGCTTTCGTACTCGCAGTTCGTATCCTCCGACATTATCCGCAGCCTGCGGGCCAACTCCTCTTTTTCAAAAATTAAAATCGCCCGCCTCGCGCCGGACTTCCGTCTTGTCGAAGTCGACGGCCACTACAGCAACCTCAATATCGGCATCGACAAAAAAGCCGCCTTCGAAGTCATCACCGAAAACATGAAGTACGGCAAATGCAAAATCAAGGACCTGCGGACAAAAGTCGTGTCGGAGGCCGAACAGATGGGCTACGACAGCTCAAAGCGCGAAAAAAACAGAGAACAGTTCATCATCAACGGCGGCGGCAAAGGCAGCATACGCTTTAACGGCGGCAATTTCAGCGACCTCACCATCCACGCCATAACCGCACCAACCGAACCGTAAGCACTCGGCGGGTCCATACAGTCAGGGGGCGCCTTGAGGCGCCCCCTTAGTCATTTCATAAACACGAAATACACGGCCAGTATCAGGCATACGAAGGCCGCGAAGTGGTTCCACTGAAGACTCTCGCCTTTGAAAAACACGACGGTGAACACCGTGAACACGACGAGCGTGATTGCCTCCTGAATCACCTTCAGTTGCATGAGCGAAAACGGGCCGCCGTTTCCGACAAAGCCGATGCGGTTGGCCGGCACCTGACAGCAATATTCAAGCAGGGCGATTGCCCACGACACGGCGATTACTACGTAGAGAGGCGTATTGGAAGTGAATACGTTCATCTCCTGAAGCTTCAGATGGCCGTACCACGCGAAAGTCATGAATATATTCGACACGACAAGCAGGGCCATCGTGAGCCAAAATCCGGTTGATGCCATAACTCAGGTCAGATATTGCGATAGAGTGGTACACAGTTCATCATATAACGGCGCACCTCGCCCCACGGGTAAATCGTCGTCGCGTCCTCGCCGGGGCGGAGACGCACGGGCTTTTCATTCAGGTCGATGCGCACGTAATAATGGCCCGAAGTCTTGGCCCGGAACAGTATCATCTGAAAATTCGCGGCCATAGGCACGACGTCAAAGTCGCGCCACGCCTTCGCCACCGTGTCAAAATAATTGCTCATATAGCGGCATCCGGGGATGCGCAGAAGCGACAACAACGGCATCAGCGTCTCGGCATGGCCGAAACGGAACACGGCGCGCGTGGCCGTGTCCTCGCCGGTGACAAAGGCATCGGTTGTCTCGATAAGATTAAGCACAAGGGCCGAAGCAATTTCCTCGGGGACGGTCGACACGGTCGAAGCCGTGCGGCACAGATACTGGCGCAGATTGAAGCAACTCCACAGGGCGTTAGCCTCCGAACGCGTCAGATAAGTGGCCATCTCCGAGGGCAAGCCCATAGCTTGAAGACCCGCGAGGACGTAATACTCCACAATGGCGAGATTGCGGGTCTCGGCCTCGTCGGCAAAAGGATAGTTGCGGCCCAGCACACGCTCTATCGCTTCCGTGGGGCACACCGAGGCGAAATAGGCGTCATAGACGGGCTTCCACGCCGCGTCCTTGCGAAATTCGATGTAATCCTTGTCGACGTCGAAGGGGCGCATCAGCAGGCTGTTGGAACGGCCTGTGGTGGCATCGAATTCTATGCGATTGTCCATGCGGTCAAGCTGATGAAGGAAGGCGTACATGCTCATCATCGCACGCGGAGAATACGACGACAAGGCCTTCACTCGCGCGTCCTTTTCGGCGAAGATGTTGCCGAAATTATAGAACATGCGCGCGGCAATCCCGCGCTGTTCGGCCTCGCCGAGACTGTCAAGAGCGCCCCAGCGGTCGGCGCTGAGCGTCAGCACCTTTCGGGTAAGTCTGAGGAGTTTGCGGCCGAGGGGCGTGATTGTGTTCAGAGAGTCGGCCCGCTCAAGCGCCCGCGAGAGGGCAAGAGTGTTCGCCGCCGAGGCCGGGAAGCGCGCCCCGTGACGTCCGACGTGGTTGACAAATACGGGAACAAGCGAATCGGGATAAACCGCCGGGTTCACCCTTTCAGACGGATACGGGGTGAGCGAGCCTTCGCATTGCGCAAACGTATAATCCGTGGCCATAGGGTCGGCCCCGAACGACGCGCCTGCGGCCAAGGCTACAGCGGCAACAGCAAGAAGACATCTGAGTTTCAGTCTTTTCATGACAAATACATAAGTCGTTACAATTAATAAACAAACAAAGTTACAAATTTCTTTTTAAAGCGCAGGGATTTTTTGTAATTTTGCGGGTTGATTACGCGGTAGAACGCATTAAGCACGTCATAAAATTTATGCAATATACGTTTGTCTCCGGCTCACAAGGCAGCTCCCCGCGCCTGATACTCATCTTCTCGGGATGGGGCATGGACCCGCATCCATTCAGCGGATTGCGGCGTCCGGGCTATGACATAGCTGTCGTATGGGATTACCGCAGCCTTGATTTCCCGGCGTACATCACCGAAGGCTACGACGAAATATGCGTCGTGGCATGGTCGATGGGAGTGCTCGCGGCCTCGGCATCTGCGGCGCACTTCAGCCGCCGACTCACGCTCTCGGTGGCCGTAAACGGCACCATGCACCCCGTCGATGACCGCCTCGGAATCCCCGTTGCCATCTTCAATGCCACCCTCGAAAATCTGACGGAGCGCTCGCTGGAGAAATTCAGAATGCGAATGTGCGGAGGGGCCCGCAACTACGCCTCCTTCATGGAAACGGCTCCCCGGCGGCCTCTCGACGAACTGAAAGACGAACTCCGCGTTCTCGGCCGACTTGCCGAAGACGGACTCGCCGACGAGAGAATATGGGACCACGCCGTGATTTCCGACGGCGACGCCATTTTCCCGCCTGCAAACCAAAAAGCCGCGTGGGCCGACCGCACACGCTCGGTAAGCATAGTGCGCGGATGCCATATACCCGATTTCCAAGAACTGATTGACCATTTCGTGATGAACAAAGCCGTGGTAGAGCGGCGCTTCGAGCGCAGCAACGCCACCTACGGCGACAACGCCGTGGTGCAACGCGAAATCGCCGACGAACTCGCAGGCCTCATCGCCCGCAACTTCAGCTCGCCGACACCGGTCATGCTTGAAATCGGTTGCGGCACAGGGATGCTCTCCACTCCATTGCTCGCACTTGCCGACCGCCTCGGCGGCAGCCTCGAACTTTGGGATATAGTCGACTCGCGCCCCATTGCCGGAGCGGCATTCAGGTGCGCGGACGCCGAGACGGCCATCCGCGAGCTCCCCGATTCCTCCTGCTCGCTCATAGCCTCGGCATCGACGATACAGTGGTTCAACTCACCCGTAAAATTCATCCGCGAGGCCATGCGCTGCCTGAAGCCCGGAGGTATGCTCACCATCAGCACCTTCGCCACAGGCAACCTCGTGGAGGTGGCACAGGCCACGGGATGCTTCCTGCCCCTGATTGCCGAACACGAATGGCGCAAGGCCATCGAAGGCCTCGGCGACATCATCGCCTGCCACACGCGACGCAAGATTCTGAGATTTACGGACCCCGTGAAAGTGTTCCGACACCTGAAATCCACAGGCGTCAACGCCTTGTCGGCCAAAGAGTCGCTTTTACGGAGTCTTGACCGATATCCGCGCGAAGCCGACGGCGCCTGCCATCTGACTTATCTTCCCATCTTTATAGTCCTGCGCAAGAAATGACCGACATATCCAGCCACAAAGTATTGTTCGTCACCGGCATAGACACCGACGCGGGCAAAACCTACGCAACCGCACGGCTCGCACGCCGCTTCATGGACAGCGGACTCAGCGTGGCCACACAAAAATTTATCCAGACCGGTTGCAAAGACACCTCTGAGGACATCGAGGCCCACCGCCGCCTCACAGGCACAGGTCCGCTGCCCGAAGACGCCGAAGGCATCACCGCACCCATAATACTGTCGTACCCGGCATCGGCTCAGCTCGCCGCGCGCATCGACGGCCGCGAAATAGACCTCTCGCTCGTCGAAAAAAGCACCGCCATTCTTGCCGCGCGCTACGACCGCGTGATTATCGAAGGAGCAGGAGGTCTGATGGTGCCTGTCACGGACGACGTGTTCACCATCGACTACATAAGCACGCACGGCCTCCCGACGGTGCTCGTCACCAACGGCGTCCTCGGCTCAATCAACCACACGGTGCTCTCGCTCGAAGCCATCGCATCCCGAGGTATATGCCTCGCCGGAGTGATTTACAACCGTCATTTCGACAGCGACGCCGTGATCGCCGAAGACACCCGCGGATTCATCCGACGCTACGTCGCGCGCCACTTCCCGGATGCGGAATACATGGAGATACATTAAAAAAAGTTAAGCTCCGGCCACGTCCGTCGATTATTCGTAATTTTGTAAGAATTATGAGCACAACGAACGCCAACCTCACCATAAGCATCAGCAAAGAACAACTTGCCGGACTGCCGACGATGGTCTATCCGGGCGCTGTGACAGTGGTCGACGACCCTGCCACGGCTCGTACTGCCGTGCGCGCGCTAAACCGCGAAGGGATTGTGGGCTTCGACACGGAGACGCGCCCTTCATTCCGCAAGGGTCAGCGCCACAACGTGGCGCTCATGCAGATTTCCACCCATGAGCGTTGCTTCCTGTTCAGACTGAACAAAATAGGCATCAGCGAAGAACTTAAAAACTTCCTCGAAAACCCCGCCATCATCAAAATCGGCCTCTCCATCCACGATGACTTCAACGCACTCCACCGCAACTGCGAAGTGGCCTGCGAGGGCTTCATCGACCTGCAACAATACGTAAAACGCTTCGGCATCAAAGACATCTCTCTTCAGAAAATCTACGCCATAATCTTCGGTGAACGAATATCGAAGAGCCAGCGTTTAACCAATTGGGAAGCCGAGACCCTCACCCCGGGTCAACAGGCATACGCCGCCCTTGACGCATGGGCCTGCCTCCGGATTTATGACTACCTGCAAGCCGACGAATTCGACCCCGAGTCGAGTCCTTATGCCCGCCACGAAGCTGACACAATATGAAACGCTCGACCCTTATTCCCCTCGTTCTCGCCGTCTACCTCGCCGTCATGGCCTCCATAGGCTGGCCTGACTATCAGGCCGGACGCACATCGGCGCTCTTCTACTTCGGCGTAATCGCCATCACCGTGGTGGTGCTTATCCTTTTGCACTTCAACCTCAAACGCCGCGAACAACTTCGCCGCGAACGTCTCGAAGACCAAAAAAAGAACGCGAAGTGACCTCTCCTCCGCCCTACCCCCGACAATAACAACAAAAAAACAACTATAAATTGAATATGAGCCACAACGCACTGCTTATCATCCTCGACGGCTGGGGCATCGGCAAACACGACCATGCCAACGCCATCTACTCCACGCCTACCCCCTACTGGAATCACCTTCTTGAAACATATCCCCACTCCGAACTTCAGGCCAGCGGCGAATTCGTGGGCCTGCCCGACGGTCAGATGGGCAACTCCGAAGTGGGCCACCTCAACATCGGCGCCGGACGCATCGTATATCAGGACCTCGTGAAAATCAACAAGGCCATACAGACCGGCTCCATCCTCGAAAACCCCGAAATCAAAAACGCCTTCGGCTACTGCAAGCAGACCGGCAAAGCCATGCACTTCATGGGTCTTACCAGCAACGGCGGCGTACACTCCTCGCTCGACCACCTCTTCGCCCTCTGCGACATCGCCAAGCAATACGGCCTTGAAAAGGTGTATATCCACTCCTTCATGGACGGCCGCGACACCGACCCACGCAGCGGCATCGGATTTATCCGTGAGGTACAGGACCACTGCGAAAAAAGCGCCGGCGTCATTGCCTCGATTGTGGGACGCTTCTACGCAATGGACCGCGACAAGCGCTGGGAACGCGTCAAAACGGCCTACGACCTCCTCGTCGAAGGCAAGGGCGAACAGGCCACTGACATGGTAGCCGCCATGCAGGCCAGCTACGACAACGACGTCACCGACGAATTCATCAAACCCATCAACAACGCCGGCGTCGACGGCACCATCAAGGCCGATGACTGCGTGATATTCTTCAACTACCGCAACGACCGCGCCAAAGAGCTCACCGAAGTACTCACCCAGCACGACATGCCCGAAGAAGGCATGCACACGATTCCCGGCCTGCAGTACTACTGCATGACGCCCTACGACTCGTCGTTTAAAGGCGTGCATATCCTCTTTGACAAACAGGACGTAAGCAACACTCTCGCCGAATACATCTCCAACCGCGGCCTCAAACAGCTCCATATCGCCGAGACCGAAAAATACGCCCACGTGACCTTCTTCTTCAACGGCGGACGCGAATCGGCCTTCCCCGGCGAAGACCGCACACTCGTGCCCTCTCCCAAAGTGGCTACCTACGACCTCAAGCCCGAAATGAGCGCATTCGAAGTCAAGGACAAACTCGTGGCCGCAATCGACGAGAAAAAATACAACTTCATCGTCGTGAATTATGCCAACGGCGACATGGTGGGTCACACGGGCATCTACCCGGCCATACAGAAGGCCGTCGAGACCCTCGACTCTTGCCTCCACGACACGGTTGAAGCCGCCATCAAGAACGACTACGAGGTAATCATCATCGCCGACCACGGCAACGCCGACAACGCCGTGAACGCCGACGGCACGCCCAACACGGCCCACTCGCTCAACCCCGTGCCCTTCGTTTACGTGACCAAGGACAAGAACGCCACGGTCGAAAACGGCATCCTCGCCGACGTCGCTCCCTCGATTCTCCACATCATGGGCCTTCAGCAGCCCGAGGAAATGACCGGCCGCGACCTCATCAAAGGATAAAACAAGCCTTATGCAGGGCCGCGACCGAAGCCGCGGCCCTGCGTTTTTTTCAATCCACCCCTTGAATCAGCCGCAACAAATCAGCGACAGCCATCATGAAAAATCTGATCACACGCTCGCTCTCGGGCATCGTCTATATAGCCGTAATCGTAGCCGCAATATTCCTCGGCCCGGACTGGACCGCCGGCCTGATGGCCGTGTTCGGAGCGCTGGCCATCTATGAATACCACCGCATGACCGGTCTCAACGAAGCCTTCACTCCGGTGCGGCTCGCCGGGTTTATCCTTGCTGAAATGGCCGTAGCGGCCATGATTCTGGCAAATATCGCCGGATGGTTCGCCGTGTGGTTCATGGCGCTTTTCATCGCGGCATGCGTGCTTGTGCGCTTTGTGCTGGCGCTCTATGACTCAAAGACACCCTCGGCGCTCAATGACCTCAGCCACTGGGTTCTGAGCCTCGCCTACATCGGCATCCCTCTCGCATGCGCCGGAGCATTGTGGCAGAACAAATTGCTGCTCGCCGTATTCGTCATGATATGGCTCAACGACACCGGAGCCTACTGCGTCGGCAGCCTCTTCGGGCGCCGCAAGCTCTTCGAACGACTATCGCCTAAAAAATCATGGGAGGGCTTCTTCGGAGGCATGGCATTCTGCATTCTCGGGGGAGTCGCGTTCTATTTCACGGGCTTTAACGGCGGCACAGGCTTACTGCAATGGTGCGGCGCGGGCGTCATCACGTGTGTATTCGCTACGTGGGGCGACCTTTTCGAAAGCCTCATCAAGCGCACATGCCACACCAAAGACTCGGGCAATCTCATCCCCGGCCACGGAGGCATCCTCGACCGCATCGACTCGCTTCTTTTCGTGGCGCCGGTGATGCTGGTCTATGCCTTGTTCACAAACATGATTTAATGTTTGCTTAAACCTTTGTCCGCGCCGCAGGTCAAAGAAAATAAACACACCGCTTTAAAACACACAATGGTTCGGTAAAATTTGAGGTTGAACAGTCAGGCTTAAGCCGCTAATTGAGCCAACCTTTGGTTTATTTTCTGAATTATTTTGAGATGCGGGGATTTTCCGTAAGTCGAAATAA
>CAJUCQ010000074.1 GCA_910584905.1 uncultured Muribaculaceae bacterium | reverse complement strand
GATTTCAACAATTTTTTCACGGTCGAGCGATTTTATCAGCTGACCATATATCGGCTGTCCGAAGAAATTACTACTTTTGCCCATGGTTAACTATGTTTTGTCGCAAAAGCAAAGTAACCATTTAGGGCTGACTCCTGCAATAGGTGCCAGCCCTAATTTTTCATCCGCTCAAAAAATGTTTAGCGGACAGTAATAATATGGTATAGAGTTGAAGTTGCCGCAGCAGATGTTGGATAAGACGGTGCAGATGAATCTTTACCTTACAAAAGAAGTGGCGGATAAGACCTTTGAGGTTGCGTTGTAGTCCCGGGATGCTTTCTTTATATCGCTCAGGCGGCGGGTATTGTCATGGCCATAATAAGCCTGAACAACTGACCTTGTTCTCGCGTATGAAAAATCAAGCGCCGCGAATTTTCGCGGCGCTGATTTATGGTGGGCAAAAGCCTCCGGCTGTCGGAGCCGGAGGCCTGTGGAGGGTCAAAGCACAATCTTGAGAGCGCGGTGTCCGGGAGCGGAGACGATGACCACGCCTGCGCCGCGGAGGCTGCCGAGGTCGATGCTTGTGGCGTGGGTCTTGCGGAGCACGCGTCCGGCGAGGTCGCACACTGTGATGTCGCTTACAGCGGGGTAGCTGACTACGCCGTCGGCGTACACGGCATCGCCATCGGAGGCAACGAGAGTGCGCACACCCGAGGTGAGGCGTTCGTTGAGGCGGAAGCTCTTGAGCGTCACGCGCCCTGCCTGCGTCGGGCGGAAGCCTAAAAGGATTTTGCCTGCGGGCACTGTCACGCTCTCGGGCGCAAGCGCGTCATCTTCGTCGGAGCTTTCATCTGAAAGCGCCGCGGCGTCGGAGGCCGGGGTGATGACGAACTCGAGCTTGTGGTCCTTGGCGTCGGCGGGAAGAGTGAACTGATGGTGAGCCGTCACGGCGCCTTCGTCAACCTTGGGTGCGCTTACAAGGCTCATGCCCTGCTCGTAGCCGTCGCGGCCGTCGAAGCTTGCCTCGATTTCATATACCTTGCCCTGTTCAAGGCGGAGGTAAGGCGTGAAAATCGAATATGCGGGATCCCAAGTATAGGTGGCTTCCCATGAAGCAAATCCTGTTGCAGGGTCTATTGCCCAAGGGTAGAGGCTGCTTGTCTCAATCTGCCACGCCGTGAAATCGACGGTCGAGTAGGGGAGCTCGAGCACCGGGCCTGCGTATATGGCGGTTTCAGCAGCCGGAGCTTCGGATTCGCCGTTGGCGTTGGCCGCCTGAAGGCTGTAAATATGTTCGCCTGCGGCAACGCCGGCGTCGGTGTAGGTGCAGACCTCGCCCGGGGCGTAGCCTTCGCCCGAAAGCGTGGCAATAGTCTCGCCGTCGCGCTTGACGGTGATGGTAAGCGGCGCCGAAGCGTCGAGCGCCACGCCGGCATTGTCGGTCGAGGGGTTAGTCCACGTGAGCACGATGTCGTAGCCTTCGTCGGCAGGCGTGTCGACGGCGCTCAGGCCCGTGATGCCCGCCGGAAGAACTTTCGTGCGGTTGAGAGCCAGCGAAACGAGGCTGAGCTCGCTGTAGGCCGTGCTGTAGGGCGCGCCTATGGCGTGGATACACAGGGCGTAGTCGCCCTCCTCTTCGATTACAAACACGCTGCGGCCTTCGGGAGCGCTGTATTCCTGCCAGTCAAGGATTTCATCGAGTTTGACGAAGGTGGCGGCAGGGTTGTGGCGGTTGGTCACGTAGCCGGCCTCGAAGCTGTTGTAGCGGCAGCTTACCGAGTAATCGAACACGTAGTAGCCTGCTTCGAGGTGTATGTAGGGCGACACGAGATAATCGTCGAACTCCGTGCCTTCCTCAAGTTTCACGATGGTCTTGTTCCAGAACGACGAGCTGCCCTCGACGAAGGCCCAGCCCTCGCCGTCGGCGTTTGCGTCAACGAAGGTGAAGAGTTGCATGGCCGCGGCGTCTTCAGGCTCGGCGTAGTAGGGCAGAGTGGCCGTCGGCTTGCCCACGAATCCGGCGCAGACCTCGGCGGGGACTGCATCGGCGCTGCCGTTTTCGTTGTAGGCGATGAGGTGGTAGGAGTAGACTCCGCTTTCCTCCGGGCAATCGAGCCATGCGCATGGTGCGCCTGGAGTGAGAGTGAGGAAGTCGTCTTTAATCATCACGCCGTTACGGTAAAGCTCAAGTTTGGTGAGAGCGGAGAGCGGAGCGCCCGTGTGGGTGAGCGAGGGATTGGTCCACGACAGCGCCACGCTCAGCTCGTCGAGCGCGCTGGCCGCGGCAATCAGGTCGTTCACCGGGGCGGGAGTAGGCTTGTCGGTGCGCACTTTGACGGCTTTCATTCTGTAGCCCATGAATGTTCCCTCTTCGGCGCACGCGCGGACGGCCACGCGGTAGTTGCCGGCCTCGGCCACGCTGAAGGGTATCACGTACTCGTTGTCGTTGCTGTAGTTGTCGGCGTCCTCCTGCGAGCCGGCGGCGGTGTAGCCACTGAGGTCGTCAGTGCCCGTTCCGAGCAAAATTTCGATTTTGCCGCTGATGAGGCCCGTGTAGACAAGAGCGTAGTCCCCGGCTTCGGCGAACGAAAGTTCGGGCGATATCAGCCAGTTGTCTTCCTTCTCGCCTTGTGCCACGTCGAACACGGCCCAGCCGGAGTACTCGTTGATTTTCCACACCTGCTGCACGGCGGCGTCGGCGCCGAAGCCGGTTATCCATTTTGCGGCGAAGTCAGAGAATGAGTTGAACGTATATTCGAACGGGATGGCAAGCGCATCGCCCGGAGTTACGGGTGTGTCAGGAACCTCGGTTGACCCGTTTTCATCCGATATGCTGAAGCCCGTGAGAGAAAGCACATAGGAGTTTGCAGCGCTGTAGCAGTGGATGCCGAAATGCACGCTCATGTCGCTTTCGGGCTTCACCTCGGCCGAAATCTTCGTGTAGTCCGACGAGCTCATGAAGCCGCGTTTGTCGATAAGCGTCGTGGTCATGTCGGTGCTTTCGCTGCCGGTGCCGTAGCAGATTTTGAAGTTCTCGGAGTCTGAGCCTTTGGTCTTGGCCCAGATGCTTACGGTGTAGCTCCCACCGGCTTTAAGCTCGAATTGCGGCGAAATGAGCCAGCAGTTGGCATCGTAGTCGGGGTCGTAGTAGTGGCAGGCGGCGCTTGATGTGCCCGGAGTCGAGAGCGCCGGGCCGGTGTTGTCGCGGTCGTACTCAAAAGTCTTGCCTTTCCGCGCATTGTTGATGTTTTTCCAGCCGTCGTCGAGTGTGCTGTGCGTCAGATACATGTCGCTCGCATACGGCAGGGCTTTGGTTTGGGCGAACCCCGTGCCCGCCGCCATGGAGGCGGCGAGTACGAGTATCGCGGTTCGGATAGTCTTGATCATGTGTGGAAATGAATGAGATATATTGAGATGATTGCTTGGTTATGGCTTATTTGACGGCCACGGTGCGCACGCATGTGCCTGCTTTGACGATGTAGAAGCCGGGGGCGAGGCTGTAGTTGCGCGTGCCCTCGACGCTGTCCGAGACGATAAGCGCACCGGATGTGCTGTACACGGCCACGTCGGCGCTCTTGCCGCCTGCGATGCTCACTTCGATACCTCCGCGGACGGCACGTACGCCGATGCCACCGTCGTCGACACCGTCGATGCCCGATGTCTTGGCGAACTCAACGCGCAACTTCGTGTAGATGCCCGGCATTTCGAAGCTGTCCGAGTCCATGACGGCATCGTCGTCGTTCAGGCGGTAGCTGTGCATGCGGTAGCCTGCTTCGGGTTCGGCCTTGATTGTGAGCGGCAGCCACTTTTCGACCTTCGAGCCGTGGACATAGCTGTTGCCGGCGGCGTCGCTGACTGTATAGCTTCCGTGAAGGGCTGGGATGAGGTCGAGATAAGCCTCGGTGCATCCGGCGTTGGAGCCGTGGTGCGAGGGTTGCCAGCCGCGGTCGATGGCTATGGAGCTGTCATGGCCTTCGTAGTCGTTGGCCTCGCGGTCAAGAGCCTGATAGATGCAGAGATTCCAACTCGGACGCGAATCGCTGTTGTCGGTCGATTCTTCCGTGCGGACGGGCAGGCGGTAGAAGATATCGTTGATTTCGCCGGCGTTCATTCCGTTGCCGTTGATATAGAGCGTCTGCAGGTGTTTGAGTGCGCCGAGGTCAATGTCTTTGATGTAGTTGTTGCTCAGCTGGAGAGTGCGGAGCTCGGTGTTTTTGGAGAGGTCGACGCTCGTGAGTTCGTTTTTATCGAGGTCGAGCCAGCGCAGGGCCGTAAGATTGCTTGCGTCAAAGGCCGTGAGCTCGTTGTTCATCAGGTTGAGTTCCTCAATTATGGGGTTAGCGCTCAGATCGATGGAGGTCAGGTTGTTGCCCGCGAGGTTGACCCATCGGAGATAGGGATTGTGCGAGAGGTCGATGCTTTCCATCAAGTTGCCCTTGAGGTTTAGGAGCTGGAGAATGGGGAGCTTCGAGAGGTCAATGCTGCGTATAGGCTTCATCCCTTCTTCTTCGAGGCCGCTTGAGTATGCTTCAAGGCTCATGAGGTTGGGGCAGTTCGAGAGGTCGAGTTCGGTGATTGCCGTGTAGCTGAGGTCAAGAAATTCGAGCTGCGTGTTCTTGCTGAGGTCGATGCTTTCGATGGGATTCCAGTAAGTTGTGAGGATTTTAAGGTCAGGAGCGTGGGTCACGTCGATGGATGTGACGTGGTTGTCCCAGAGGCCGAAGTCTTCGGCAACGTCGCCGAAGCCATTGATGTCAAGACCGGCGAGGTCGCCGTAGATGGTCACGGTGGCGCTTCCGGCCTTGCCGTCGATGCGCGGGCCTATGAGCTCGTTGCCTGCGGTTGCATATCCGCGCTGGCCGGTGTATTCGGTGCGGCCGCCGGTGCCCCAGTCAATCCACACTGTGCCGTTGTTTTCGACGGTGTTCACGCGCAGGCTCATTTCCTGCCCCGGGGCCACGCCGAGCGTGATATACGACAGCTCGTCGGAGAAGTTCACCTTCACGTCGGCGTTCTCCGAAAGGACGAACCACGGCGATTTGATTTCCTTGCCGTTTACCGTCAGGCTCTTGAAGCGCTTGCCTGCTTCGGGATAGGTGTAGACGCAGACAGGCACGCCTTTGAGCACGACCCCGTCCGTGGCATCCTTGATGCTTTGGAACCACACGGGCTTCCACTGCGCCACGACGAAGTTGCCTCCTGCCGTGTGCATCACTTCGAGGTCATAGTCGAGCGAAAGGCCCGAGTAAGGATAGAGGCGCTCGAGGGTGCCGGTTTTCTTCTCGCCGGTCTTGACGGCGTCGCCGTAGGTGATGTTGAGGGGCGAGTGTTCGGCCGAGCCGTCGCCCGTGATGTCGCAGACCCACTGCATGTCGGAGCCGGTCACGAATTCGATGTCGGATTTCTCGGCGTTGGAGCCTTCGAGATAGAGATTGGTCGTGTATGACTTGCGGGCCACCGGGAGCGTGCGGACCGTGTAGGCCATCGACTCGTGGGTGAAATTTGGGCAGTTGCGGAGGTCAACCAAAGTCATGCGCTCGGCCTGAAGTCCGTTGAAATCCACGAACTCAAGGAGCGTCCCCGAGGCCTTGAAGCTTTTGAGGAAGTACGACTTCATCAGGTCGATACGCGAGATTTTGGTGTCCGAGATGTTCAGCGTGTTGATGTTGGGCAGAAGGTCCATGTCAAGCTCGCTGATGGGATTGCCGTGAATCATCACCGAAGTCAGATTCTTGTTGTTGGCAAAGTCGACGTTCGTAATCTTGTTGTTGGCGATGTTCAACACCGTAAGCTCGGGGTTTGAGCCGATGTTGACGCTCGTGAAATTACAGCCGTCGATATAAAGCTGTTCGAGATAGGGACACTCCGTGACATCGATGCTCTTGATGCCCTTGTTGCGCGACAGGGTGAGATTGCGCAGATTCGGATAATTGCCCAAGGCGAAAGGCTCGTCGTCGTACTCGGTCATGAGCAGGTTGTCGCTCAGGTCGAGGCTGCGGAGCGAGGGCAGGTTCACCGGGTAGAAGTGAGCCAGAGAGCAATTGCTCAGGTTGATATATTTGAGAAATTCGCGGGTCTCTTCGGGGAGGCAGATGAATATCGACCCCAAGTCGGGGCATTCGTAGGCCTGAAGGTCTTCGAGCACGCTCAGATAGCGGAGGTCGAGGCATTGAAGGCCTTCGTTGTGAGCGATATTGAGGCGTTCGAGAGTCTCGCCGACGTATTCGAGCGAGAGAGTGGCGTTGAGCGAAGGGCTGTTTTTGATTTTGTTGTTCGATAGCGAGAGGTCTTTGACCGGCATAATCGAGCAGAACTCGAATTCGCTGATTTCGTTGTCGCTCAGATTGAGCTTCGTGAGCTTGGCCATGCCGTCGATTTTAGCCGAGGTCAGGCCCGCCTCGTTCATCGTCAGCTCGGTGAGATTGCCGGTGATGGTGATGGTCGAGCCTTTGATGTCGGCCTCAATCCAGCGTTGCCAGTCGCTCAGGTTGGGGTCGACGGTGTATTTCTGCACGGTGCCGTCGCCGAAGTCTATCGATACCGGCGTCGTGGCCGACACGGCGTTGGGGAGAATTTTCACTTTCGTGCCCGGCTCGGCCGAGGTCGTGAGCGTGATGGAGCCTTGTCCCGAGGCCGACACGCATAGGAAAAATGCCGAAGCAAATGCGAGGAATGATCTTTTCATAGGATACTTGATGGGGGTTGATGAAATGATTGTGTTCGCAAAGGTACACAAAATTTCAAATATCATAACAAAATGATAATAAAAATCTCAAAAATCTTCCACGGCGGCCATCGGCGCAGGTCTCGGCAAAAAAACACCGAGGACGTTTCACAACGTCCTCGGCGGCGATAAGAGGTCATTTTATTAACCAATACTTAACCTTAAACAAATATTCATTTCATGAAAATTCTTGTAAAAAGGCGGGAAGGAGATCCTTTGAGGATGGCCTGACATACGTCCGGCCTTCTCAGCAAACCTCTGGTGTTCACCTTCCCGCCGATGCTGATTATTGCTTAAAATTCATTTTTTCGCGGCAAGAGCCTTGTCGCGTGGCTGAAGCCTGATAGCCACGCCGCCGCCGGGGGCGAGGGGCTGGCGGAGCTTGGTGCGGGAGTCGACGGTCTGACGGCGGATGCGGTAGGCCTGCGGGTTGGTGCGGTAGTCGGCGTCGGGAGCATCCTCGTAGATGGTAGCCTCGTATTTCACGCCTTTGGGCAGAAAGCTCAGGTCAATGAGCGCCTTGCGGGCATTTTCGTCCGTTACGGCTCCCACGTACCAGTCGTCGGATGCCTTATCGAGACGAGCCACGGTGATGTGGCGGCCCGGTTCGGCTTCGAGATAGCGCGAGTCGCGCCAGTCCACGGGCACATCCTCGATGAATTGGAAAGCGTCGGCAAAGCGTTCGTAGTTCTCGGGAAGGTCGCAGGCCATTTGTAGAGGCGACGGCATCGTCAGGTAAAGGGCCAGCTGGCGCACGAGCGTTGTCCCGGCCTTGACGGTCTTGCCCTCGCCGTAGTAGCTGAGGTCGGTCTGGAAGAGGCCGGGCGTATAGTCCATCGGGCCGCCTTTGAGGCGCGTGAAGGGGAGGATGCACGTGTGGCTCGGGGGGTTGCCGCCCATGCTTTCGAACTCGCCGCCGCGGGCGCTTTCCTGAGCGAGCCAGTTGGGCCATGTGCGGCAGAGGCCGGTGGGGCGCGGAGCCTCGTGGCTGTCGATCATGATGCGGTAGGCGGCCGCACGCTCGATGACGTGGCGCGCGTGGTCCACCATCCATTGCGACGTATGGTGTTCCGAGCGCGGGATTATAGCGCCCACATAGCCTGTCTTGACGGCGTCGTAGCCCTTCTCTTTCATATAGGAGAAAGCCCGTTCGAGCTGGCGCTCGTAGTCGGCGGCGTTGGCCGCTGTCTCATGGTGCATGATGAGTTTCACGCCCTTGGAGGCCGCGTATGACGTCAGCGAGTCGATGTCAAAGTCGGGGTAGGGCTTGTCAAAGAGGAACTGGCGGTTTTTGCGGTAGCTGCACCAGTCCTCCCAGCCTTCGTTCCAGCCCTCGACGAGCACGCCGGGTATATTGTGCTTGGCTGCGAAGTCGATATATTTCATCACGTTGGCCGTGTTAGCGGGATGGCGCCCGTTCGACGGCAGCTTCGAGTAGTCGGTGATGCCGGGCTTGGCGCGGTAGTCGTCGGAGTAGGCCCACGTTTTTTTGTGGCCGGTGAACATCTCCCACCATACGCCTACAAACTTCATGGGCGTGATCCACGACGTGTCTTCGATTTTGCACGGCTCGTTGAGGTTGAGCACAAGCTGCGAGGCGAGGATGTCGCGGGCGTCGTCGCTGACGATGAGGGTGCGCCAAGGCGTGTTGAACGGAAGCTGGAGATAGGCTCGCACGCCGAGGCGGTCAGGCACGAGGTGTGCGCTCAGCTTCTTCCCGGAGGGGTCGGCGTCGAGCAGCATGGCCGGGTAGCCGTCGAGGGCCGCCTCGTGGATGTTGATGTAGAGGGGATCGGAAGTCTTGAGCAGAAGCGGCGTCTGCACGCTGAGGCCTTCGACGGCCTGACTCTCGGTGTGGCGCCCGCGATACGAAGCCATAGCCTCGGCCAGACCTCCGAATGTCGTTTCCGAGAAAAGATACTCGTCCGTGTCGTAGTCGCCGGGGATGCAGAAGAGCGTCGGATCTTCGTGGCCGAAATCAAATTCGGTGCTTTCGCGGCGCAGGGTCAGGTAGTTTGCCTTGTCCTGACGGGGAAGCTCGTAGCGGAAGCCAAGCCCGTCGTCAAAGAGCCGGAAGCGAAGCGTCATCTTGCGCTCGGGGCTTGTGCCGGGAGCGCTCTCAAGGTCGACCGCAAGCTCACGGAAGTGGTCGCGAATGCTGGCGTATTCGCCCCAGACGGGTTCCCACGTGCGGTCAACAGTGGTCGTGTCCGTACCGGTGATTACAAAGCCTTTGTCGAAGGCCATTTCGTCGGCAAGAAGGCCGAGGCCGCTTTTGCTGACGACCTTGCGGCCCTTGTAGTCAAGAGAGTAGTAGGGCGCGCCGGCGCCGTCCACATCAACCTCAAGAGTGAAATTTCCCGAGGGCGATGTGATGACGGCGGCCGAAGCACCGATTGAGGCCGCAAGAAGCGGAAGAAGATAAAATCGATTGTTCATGCTGAGTTTTGCAGGTTATAAACAGAGGGATTCAGTTCATGTAGATGATGTAGCCGTAGGGGGGCAGGGTCAGCGACGCGTCGAGCGTCACGGCGGCGCCGGTGAGGAGGTCGGTCATGGAGCTGCCGGCAAGGGCGATAGGCGTCTTGACGGTGCGTTCTTCGCCGCTGGTGTTGACCATTACGAGCAGTGTCTGCCCGGGGATGGAACGAGTGAAGGCCGCTACCTTCGGGTCGGCATAAGTCTTGAGTGTGCCGCGGCGTACCTGAGCCGAAGCTTTGTAGGCGCTGTTGATGGCGGTGTAGCGGGCGGCGAGGTCGGCACTCCGCTCAAGCTTGCGGTAGTTGAAGAACGAGAGCGTGCCGCTGAGGTTCTCGACATCCATCGACGAATAAATCATGGGCGTGCCGTGGAGCATGGCGGCGAGGACGTAGGCGCCTACAGTGCCGGCGGGAGCGCCGAAATAGGTGGCAACGTTGTTCTCGGCGGCAGTGTCGTGGTTGAAGGCGTAGCGCAGCAGGCCTTTGCCTTCGGGCACTTTCTTCCACGAGTCATTGGCCTTGACGAAGATGTCGGAGACTTTGCCGCCGGTGTAGGCCGAGCTGACAGCGGGCGAGAAGCCCCAGTCGTAGATCATGTCGAAGCCGTCGGCATAGAAGTCGGCGTAGTTCGTCTCTGCGAGCATGATGAAATCCGGGCGGACGGCGCGGGCCTTGTCGATGAAGTTCTTCCAGAATTCGTGGGGCACGCCGTCGGCATAGTCGCAGCGGAAACCGTCGATTTTACCTTCTTCAATCCAGTACATCATGGCGTCGGTCATGGCTTCGGCCGTCGAAGGCTCGGAGTAGTTGAGCTGAGCCACGTCGGTCCAGCCGTTGGCTGAGCTGATGTTGCCCGACGCGTCCTTGGCATAGCGCTCGGGGTGCTCGCTTATCCATGCGTTGTCCCACGAGGTGTGGTTGGCAATCCAGTCGAGCACCACCTTCATCCCGGCGGCATGGGCCGCGTCGACAAGAGCCGTGAAATCGGCCATGGTGCCGTATTTGGAGTTGACGGACTTGAAGTCGCGGATACAGTAAGGCGAGCCTATCGACAGGGCGTCGCTGCCCGGCTCGTATACGGGCATCACCCAAAGGACGTCGACGCCCATTGCAGCGATGGCCGGAACGTCGGCCGTGAGAGCCTGAAGGCATTTTTCCGTGCCGTAGAAGCGCGGGTTGGCCTGATATATCACGCTTGAGCTTACCTCGGGGCCTTCGACGGGAGGCTCGGGGTTGGCCGGCATGTCGATTTCGTAAGAGGTGCACGAGGCGCCGCCGAGAACGAGGGCGGCGAGCACACCGTATATGGAGTTGGTTTTCATTGATATCGTGCTTGTTGTTGTCACATGCCCGGCGGACGCGCCGCCCGCCGGGCATGTGCGTGAGTCTTATAATTTTTCGCTTGCGGAGGTGGGCTCGGCCACTATGAAGTAGTCGCGGTTGAGGGTGATGTTGAATGCGTCGTACTGCGTCCCGTCGTTGTCGTGGAAGATGAGATTTTCGCTTTCGCCGGCGCCTTCAACGGTGAATACCTTGTAGCTTACGCCTTCGATTTCTTCGGTGACGTCACTGGTCATGCCCGGCCACTTGCCGAACGCTTCCTTGTCGCCCCATGCGTAGATGTAGAAGGCGGTCCAGCCCGTGAGGTCCTCAACGTAGATTTTGTAAGTCACGGTCGGAACGACGGGCCCGGGTTCGGGCTCGGGTTCGGGTTCAGGCTCGGGCTCGGGGCTCGTGGTGCCGCCCTGACCGGTGTAGGTCTCGGGGTCGACTTCAGTCACGCTCTTAGACGTGAGTTCGAGATACACGTCGCGGTCGCAGGCAAAGACAACGGCGTCGTCGAACTGCATGCCGGCGTTGTTGTTCAGAATCACGTGCTCGTTCGAGCCGATGTTGGCTTCGCCGAGGTCGAAATAGGTGTAGGTCACGCCGTTGATGGTCTGCTTGCCCGTGGGGGCCATGCCCGGCCATGCGCCGTTGAGGTCGTTGACGTCGCCCCACATGTAGAGGTAGAGCTCGTCCCAGCCCGAGTAGTCGGCTACGAAGACGGCGAAACCGTCGTGAACGACGTTGTTCGAGGGGTCGTATTCGCTCACACCGTCGGGAGTGAGTTCGAGATAGTAGTCCTTGTCAAGGGTGATGGCGTAGTCTGAGAGTTGCTGGCCGTTGCCGTTGTTGTTGAAGATGAGATTCAGCGCGAGGTTCTTGTTGGCTTCGCCGATGTCGAAGAACTTGTAGGTTGTTCCGTCGATGGCGATGGTGCCCGTGGGCTGCATGCCGGGCCAGCCGCCGAAGGCCTCGGCGTCGCCCCATGCGTACATGGTCAGCTCGTCATAGCCCGAATTGTCGACAACATAAATCACATAGCCGTCGTGAACGACTTCGTCGGGGTTGAGGGGCTTGTCGAAATAAGCCGCCCAGCGCGACACCGTGATGTTCAGGCGCGAACCCACGGCCGGAGCTTCCGTGTGCATGGTCTCCTCGTTGCGGAGGGTGCGCTCCTCGCGCTGTTCCTTGGAGTAGAAGTAGTAGCCGTCGGCGAGAGTCTTGCCCTCGACAAAGTCGGCTGGGTCGAGATAGATGCCCCATTTGGCGTCGTTGCCGGAGGCCTTTTCGAGTTGCCAGCGGGGGTCGGCGAGTGCGGCGTCGATGCCGCCGTTGAACTCACCGGCGATGTAGAGCATGTCGGTGGTGTTGGTGCCCTGAGGCATGATGACTTCGAGAAGCATGAGGCCCGGGCGTGTCTCGAACTGCGGGAGCTCATGGTCGAAGATTATCTCGTCTTTGCTGCATGCGGCCAGAAAGGGCAGAAACGCAAGGCCGAACAGTAGGCGGAATATATTTTTGGATGTCATGACTGTTGATGATATTGAGAGGAGTGAGCCTTAATAATTGGGATTCTGGATGAGGCCGGGGTTGACCATAAGGGCCGACTGCGGAAGCGGGAACCACTCGTATTTGCGGTCGCGCTTGGCCGGAAGCTGGCGGTCGGTCTCGGAGGCGCGTCCGAAGAACCACCACTGGCCCTGCGTGAACTTGTCGAAGCGGCGCAGGTCGGTGCGGCGGCGGCGGCCTTCGTTCAGGAATTCGATGCCCCATTCGCTGAGCATCCAGTCGGCGTCGAAGTTCTTGAAGCCGGGACCGGGCTTGTCGCACTCGGCTGCGTCGGCGAAGTAGCGCTCGCGCACCTTGTTGACGAGGGCCTTGGCGTCGCCGGAATTGCCTGCGCGCAGGCGGCATTCGGCGAGGGTGTAGTACACTTCGGCGAGGCGGAATTCAACTTCGTCGATATTGCGCCAGTCGAAGCCCGTGCTTTCGGGGTAGATGGGATATTTAAGCACGCGGTAGCCGGAGTTGGTCTCGCCCCAGCGCGGACTCATCACGGTCTCGAGGGAGCGTCCGTTGTTCAGGAACGTGCCCACCTGGTCCACATAGACAAGAGGCTGGTCCTGACGGTCGGCGTCGGCGGGGATGACGGAGCCGTCGGTGTAGTTCTTCATCGCTCCGGCCACGAAGATGCCCTCGTAATTGCCGGATGCGTCGCATGCGAAGTTCTTTTTGCGGATGTCCTTGTCGTTGAAGCGGTCCCACACGGCGCCCAGCTTGTCGCCGTAGTCGAAGAGGAAGCTGCGGGGTGTGTCGGTGCCGCCGTTGGGCTGGATATTGCCCGAATTGTCTTTCGACGGAACGAGACACGTGCAGTTCCAGCCGCTCTGGCTCCATGCGCCGCCGAGGAAGTCGCCGTAGTTGTAAGGCATGAAGGGCGTGTTGCGGTTGTTGTTGGTTAGCTTGCCGTCCTCCATTGCGAAGGCGAAGACAACCTCGGAGCACGAGGCGTTGTTGATGCCGAAGATGTCGCGGTAGTCATCGGCGAGTTCGTAGTGGCCGTGGGCGCCGCTCAGAATTTCTTCGCAGAGGGTGGCGCACTCGTTGTAGCGGTCAGTGCCGGTGAATACCTCGGAGTTGAGAAGAAGACGCATCTTGAGCATGCGGTTGGTCATGCGGTTCATGCGGTTGCGCGTGGCGCCGGAGCCGTCCTCGACGGCCATGTCCTCATAGCAGGCGTCGAGCTCGTCGACGATAAACTGCCATATCGTGTTGCAGCCGGTGTTGAAGTCGCTTGCGGCCGAGCCGGGGATGGTGCCGTCGTTGACGGTATTGAGTGGGAGCACGCCGCCCCAAAGCTCGAAGTTGTTGTAGTAAGCCCATGCACGCATCGTGCGCACCTCGGCGATATAGCGTTTCATCGCGGTGTCGGTCATGCGGAGGTCGCCGGGGTTGAGGCTGCCCAGGTCGGCGAGGAGCGTGTTGCAAAGCCCGATGGTTTCCCATGCGTGCTCCCATGCGGAGCGTACGATTTTCGACTCCGAATTCCACGTATGGGTCGAGAGCACGAATTTCTCGGCTTCATCGTAGCCCCATGCGCCGCCGTTCCACGAACGCCATGCAATCTGGTCGGCCGAAAATTCGTTGAGATACCAGAAGTATTCGAGGAAGCCGCCGGTGGCCGAAGAGTAAATCGAGGCAACGGCGCCTTTGACGCTGTTTTCGTCCTGATAGTAGACGGAAGCGTCGATGCGGTCGAAGGTCTTTTCGTTGAGGTCGGTGCACGACAGCGCTCCGAGGCTCATTGCGGCGGCTACGACCGCGCCGCCTATGTATTTTATTGCTTTCATTGATTTTTTTCGTTTTTGAGGGTTGACCGTAATCGCCTTGTGTTAACGGAAGCGGAGTGTTACACCGAAGCTCAGCTGTGTGGCCGAGGGGTAGGCGCTGTTGACGTCCACGCCCGGAGTGATGCCCGTAGAGGTGACAATCGACGGGTCGTTGCCGCTATAGCCGGTGATGGTGAAGAGGTTCTTGGCCGAAACGTAGAGGCGAAGATTCTCGACGAGCTTGCTGCGGAGAGGCACCGTGTAGCCAAGCGTCACGTTGTCGAGCTTGAAGTAGTCGCCCTTCTCGAGGAAGTAGCTGGAGATGACGCCGCCGCCGGTGTGGACGTCGCGGTCCTTGAGATATGCGCTGCGGAGCACATTGTCAGAGCCGGAGCCCTGAAGCCCCATGCCGTAGCGGCGCATGTTGAAAATCTCGAACCCGAAGGCGCCGCGGAAGGCGATGCCGAGGTCGAAGTTGTTCCAGCGGATGGTGTTGTTCCATGAGAGGAAGTGCGACGGCGTGCCGTTGCCGATATAGCGCTTGTCGTTGGGGTCGGCGCTGGAGGCCTGCACCTTCTCGCCGTCGGCGTTGTAGACGAGCATGTTGTTGTCGGAGTCGTAGCCGGCGTATTCGTAGCCGTAGAACTGACCCACTTTGCCGCCTTCCTGAACGCGGAAGAAGTATTCGCTCGTGCCAGCGCCCGGCTTCTGATAGAGGTCGAGGTACGACGCCTGATATACGTCGTTCGAGAGCTTCGTCAGCTTGGTCGTGCCGTAGGAGTAGTTGATGCCGGTGGTGTATTTTACCGGACCGTCGACCACGACATCGCCCGTGAGGCTGAGCTCGACGCCGGTGTTTTTAGTCGTGCCGACGTTCACGAGGATGGTCGAATATACGAACGGAGGCTGAGGCGCCGTGTAGTTGTAGAGGAGGTCCTGCGAACGGCGGTCGAAGTACTCGACTGACCCGTAGAAGCGGTTCCAGAGCATAAAGTCGATGCCGTAGTTGGCGCTGGTGCTCTTTTCCCACCCGAGCTGGGGATTGGCGTTGTTGGAGGGGCGGTAGCCCGTGGTCCAGTTGCCGTCGATGAGATAGTTGCCGTTGGAGGTGTAGGTGGCAAGCGACTGGTAGGCGTTGAAGTCGCTGCGGCCGGTCACGCCGTAAGAGAAGCGAGGCTTAAGGCTTTGGACGATGTGGCCGTACTGCTCCATGAAGGGAGCGCGGGCCATTTCCCATGCAATCGACGCGGCGGGGAAGTAACCCCACTTTTTGTCGGCGCCGAACTTGGTCGAGCCTTCGTAGCGAAGCGAGGCCGAAGCGATGATCATGCTGCGCCAGTTGTAGTTGGCGCGGCCGAAGAAGCCGACGAGCGTAGATTCGCTCTTGCCTGCGTACATCACGGCCTTGCCTTCGGTCAGATACGAACCCGAGCCGATGCCGTGCCAGAGGGGATTGTCGAAGGTGAAGTTGTTGTTCTGCTGGAACATCTGTTCCCAGTTGGAGCGCTCGTAGCTGTAGCCGCCGACAAATTTGAAGTCGTGGTCGCCGCTTACGAAGCTGTAGTTGCCGATCCACTCAAGCGAGTTGGTCCACCACTTCTGGTAGGTGATGCTCGCGCGGCCGGCGTAACCGCCCCAGTACGATTCGCCCGAAGTCGAAGGCGTGTAGTAGTCGCTCTTGAGGTCGTTGTAGTTGTAGGAGTAGGAGAGCGTCGTGCTCACGCTGTGCTTGTCATTGTGCCAGATGCTGTATTTGGCGTCGGCTGTGCCAAGGAGATAGGTGCGGTTGCCCTGCGAGGTGTTCACCGTCAGCTGTTGCACCGGGTTGCGTATATCAGTCGGCGAGGTCGGCTGGTAGAACGAGCCGTCTTCGTTGTACACGGGCAGGGTCGGGTTCAGGCCGAGAGCCGTGTCGAACATGCCGTCATCGCCCCAGTCTTCTTTGACCTTGCGGGCGTTGAGGCTTGCGGAGATACGCAGGTGGCTGTCGAGAGTGTTGGCGCTGACAGCGGCGCGGCCGCCGAACTCCTCGCGTTTGCTCACGATGTCAAGGCCATTGGCACGCTTGTAGTTGATTGAAGCGCTGTAGTAGCCGCCGTCCTTGAGCGAGCCGTCGATGGCGAGATACTGGTTGGTGTCGTAGGAGTATTTGCGAGTGATGAGGTCATACCAGTCGGTGGAATAGCCGTAGTCGTTGCCGCGGCGGCTGCGTCGCCATTCTTCGGGCGAGAGCACTTCGGGGCGGTCTTTGGCTATGCCCATCGACGCGTAGCTGTCGTAGGTGATTACGGGGCGGCCGCCGTCGTCGCCGGTGCCCTTCTTCGTGGTAATAAGGATTACGCCGTTGGCGCCGCGTGTGCCGTAGATGGCCGCGGAGGCGGCGTCCTTAAGCACCGACATCGATTCGATATCCTGAGGCGCGAGGGTGCGGATGTCGCCGCCGGCCACGCCGTCAATCACAATCAGCGGGCCGTTACCGGCGCTGATGGATGTGGCGCCGCGAACCTGAAGGTCCGACGAGCCGTTGGGATTGGCCGCTGCCGTGGTGGCGACGTTCAGACCGGCAACCTTGCCCGAGAGCATTTCCATGGCGTTGTTCATGGCGCCCTGCTGGAAGTCGTCCTTGTTGACCTGAACGATGGAGCTTGAGAGCTCTTTGCGGCTGAGAGAGCCGTAGCCGACGACAACCACTTCGTCGAGAAGTTCGTTGTCCTCATACATGACCACGTCTATTTTCGTGCGTCCGCGCACGGGTTCTTCAACGGCCTTGAAGCCGACGTAGGAAAATACGAGAGTTGCGTTGTCGGCCACGGACGTGAGGCTGTAGTTGCCGTCGATGTCGGTGGTTACGCCGGTGTTTTGTCCCTTGACGGTGACGCTAACGCCGATGAGTGCTTCGCCTGTGGGGTCGGTCACTGTGCCCGTCACGCTCAGCGCGGCGGCCCGCAGACTCGGCGACAACGCGAGCGCGCAGATGCCTATAAGGGCAAAGGCGAGAGCCCGGAGGTTCCTTGGTGCTTGTTTCATGGTTTGGATGATGGAGTTGTGTTAATGTTGATTGGTTTGTTTATTTGCATGGCGGATTATCCCCCTTCGGGATTTTCTCAAGTGCAAATTTTCAAAAGTTTTAACAAGAACACAAGCCCCTCAAAGGCTAATCTAAATTCTTAAAAGTGTTAATCGCCTGTGTAATAGATGCGTGTTGGCGCAGCTTCGCGAAAAAAATCTAATAGTTTTCGAGGACTTTTTTGCCGATGCAACGCCTTGTTTTGCATCGTGGAGTGAAAAAGCGGCCTGACGGAGCACAGGCTGTCAGGTCGCTTTTCGCCGCCGGGAGCAGCGGGGGTGGTGCGGATCAGTTCCACGTGTATTTGCGTTGTCGGCCCATCCGCGACCTCAGCAGATATGCAATCTTGCGTATAGGATAAGTCATGCTCAGCCACGGCAGGCTGAAGCACAGACGCCGCGAACGCAGGGCGCGCATGGCCGCGCGCCACACGAGGATATCCATTGTCCATGCCAGCAGCATCACTACCCCGGTGACGACCGCGGCAAAGAGATTGTCGCGCGAAATGACTGCGGCCGCAACCCCGAGGCCGAGAGCCAGCAACTGGAGCCAGCCCGTAAGCGACGCAAGGAAGAAGGGCCTGCGGCTTATGAAACTCTCGGTGAAGCACCGACGCACCATCCGCTCAAGGAAAAGTCGCGGCGAATTGCCGTGGCGGAGATATACGAGCGAATCTGGCGATAGCTCGACTGCCGTGTTTCTGCCCGTGGCGATTTCGCTGATAAAGATGTCGTCGTCGCCGTAGTGGAGATTGAGCGAGCGCGCAAAACCGCTGTTGCGAAGAAAAAGCTCTTTGCGGTAGGCAAGATTGTATTCGACACCCCTGAACGGTTTGCCCGCAAGAGCCGGGGCAAGCCAGCGCACGCTTTCGGCCACGAAATCGAAGGCGCGGCGGCGCTTGCCGCGCTCGTTGTCCTCGGAGGGATCGATAGCCGCGAAGCCCAGAACGACGCCCGTCGGCGAGTCGGGCCGGAAATTGCTCATCAGCGCGCTGAGCCATCGCTCCGACGGGATGTCGACAGCCGTGGTCGTAAGCGCCACGACGCCGTAGCGCGCCGCCTTTACGCCGAGAGTGATGCCGAGCTTCTTGCGGCTGAGATTGCGCACGCCGTCGGGCGTCGACGTAAGATACAGATTCGAGTGCGTAGCCCTCAGCATGCTTACGACGTCGCGTACGTCGGGGCTCTCCCCCTCGTTGACGACAATTATTTCGTATGGAGCGCCATAGTCCTGCCGCAGAAGCGAGTGAAGGATGCTCTCAAGATTCTCGGGGTCGTCCTGTGAGTAGACAATCACCGACACAGCCTCGCGCGGGGCCGTGTCCTCGGCCCGTGGGAGCGACGCCGCCTCGACTGCGCGGATGACCGTCCGCGTCCGGAAAAGATAAATGAGGCCGACGGAGATTATACATAATACGGCAGGCGCAAGAAGAAGGAGCGCTTCGCGCGGGATGTCAGGGCTGAAGTAAAGCATATTGATAAATATGGGCTTGGGAATATTGACGTTGCAAAATTATCAAAAACGCTCCAAAATGAGGCACGAATTGGCAACTTTTTACGCATCTGCCTGCGAAGCAATTAAAAAACAATCGGTTGTCTCACGACAACCGACAATCATTAGCCTTAAATCTATTACCATGAAAAAACACAGTGCAAATACTTGTTTGATTATAATACGCCCGACTTGGCCGTAAAGTTTTAGTGATACAGTTGATTTAACTAATTTTAACTCAAAACTCGCCGCAAAATTCGTAATTTAGTAGCTGTAATTACATCAACGACTCATATGAACGCCAAGATACTTGTAATCGACGACGAGGAAGCGCTGTGTGAAATCCTCAAATTCAACCTCGAAAAGGAGGGGTATGAGGTCGACACCGCATATAGCGCCGAAGAAGCCCTCGACATGGATCTCAAATCATATTCGCTCTTTATTGTCGATATTATGATGGAGCACTTAAGCGGATTTGATTTCGCAAAAAGAGTGCGCAATGTCACCGATACCGAAAACACCCCGATACTCTTCTGCTCGGCCATGACCGACGAAGATTGCGTAGTCATGGGCCTCAATATCGGCGGAGACGACTACGTGACGAAGCCCTTTGTAATCGGTGAAGTCCTCGCGAGAGTGCGTGCCCTTCTGCGCCGTGCGGCAAAACAGCAGGCAGCCGCGGTCGTCGAGGCCGACGTGCAGGAAAATCTCGAGGCCGACGTCGTCTACAAAGGCCTGCGCATCGACCGAAACGACAAGACCGTGCGTCTCGACGGCCGGGAAATACAGCTCACGCGCAAAGAGTATGACCTCCTCCTATACTTCCTCACACACCGCAACCGCATATACTCGCGCGCCGAAATCATAGAAAAAGTATGGGGCGGCGACGTCGTCGTCTCCGACCGCACAATCGACACCAACATCACCCGCCTTCGCGGAAAAATAGGCGACTACTCAAACAATATTGTCACGCGCCAAGGCTTCGGATATGGCTTCAAAGAAGCGTATTAGCTATCGTCTGCAACTATTTATCCCGATGGTGACCACCCTTTGGGTGATGATTGTGGCCTTTGCCGCCTGGCAGTACAACAACCTGAGGGAATATCAGGTGGGGCAGCTGCGAAGCCAGCTGGCCATGATTAACGCGCGCATCATCGACCAGTACGAACACAACGTCAACCCCACGGCCTTCCTCGGCTTTATCACAAGCTATTTCCGCGATATCCCCGACTACGACGCGCTCAGAGTTACCATATACGAGGACGGCCGGATGATTAAAAACTACGGCGAACCCATAAGCCTCTCGCGCGAACAGTACACAAAGGCCAACGCCATGAACTCAGGCCTCAGCTACGAAAGGCAGGTCAGTGCCGCCGATGACGAATACGAGCGCGACCCACGGAGCGACACGCGCAACTTCTACGCCGCAAACGTCAGCAAGGACGGACGCCTCCTAGTCTATACCATGGCCCCCATCGCCGGGCCGTCAGGCGACCTCTTCATCCGCACCAACACGTTCCTCCTCGCGCTGTTCATCGTAGCCGTGTCGCTGACGGTGTTCCTGTATTTCACGACCCGCTATTTCGGGCGCAACATCAACAACCTGCGCGACTTCGCCACCCGCACCGCCGAAGGAAAACCCGTGGGCGACATCGACTTCCCCCACGACGAACTCGGCGACATATCCCGCAAGATAGTCGAGCTTTACAGGCAAAGCGCCGAAGCCGCCCGCCGCACCGAGGAAGAGCACGCCGTGGCCATGCGCGCAATCGAGGAGAGGGCACGCAACAAGCGTCAGCTCACAAACAACATCAACCACGAACTCCGCACCCCGATAGGCGTCATCAAAGGCTATCTCGACACTATCGTCGACAACCCCGACATGGACGCCGCATCGCGCACACACTTCCTCAGAAAAGCACAGGAGCACGTCAACCGCCTCGTCAATCTTATAGCCGACGTATCCGCCATCACAAGACTCGACGAAGGCGGTGACCTCATTAACACCGAAGAACTCAACTTCCACGACCTCGTGTTCTCCGTAGCCAACGACCTTCAGGAATCCGGCGCGCTGAAAAGCCTCGTATTCAAATACAAAATCCCTGCTGACTGCTTTATCGACGGCAACTACAACCTCCTTGCCGGAGTAATCACCAACCTCGCAAAGAACGCGGCAAACTACTCCAAAGGCACCGAGTGCGAACTTGTGATGACCTCCGAAGACAGCGGATTCTATCATTTCGCTTTTCGTGACAATGGCATCGGCGTCGGCCCCGAGCATCTTCCCCACCTCTTCGACCGCTTCTACCGCGTCGACTCCGGGCGCACCCGCAAAGCCGGCGGCACGGGCCTCGGCCTCCCTATCGTCCATAACAGCATTCTCGTCCACGGCGGCGACATCGAAGTCATGAACCGCGAGGACGGCATTTCAGGACTCGAATTTCGATTCACCCTTCCAAAATATAAAAAAGAGTGAAAAACCGATGTGTAACCATATTGTAACACCGATGAAATAAAAACGCATTATGCGTGTCGTAAATTTGCATCGTCAACCGACATAATTAGCCTTAATAGACCAATCATAAAATATAGAATATACTTGGCGAAAGCCAATCATTATCGCATTATTTACAAAGCGGATGTCCGAGAGGGCGTCCGCTTTTGTTTCAGGCCTCTGCCCGGCATAGAATCCGACGGCCCTGTGCAGTTTTTTTCGCTTTTCTTGCTTTACTCACTTTTTATCCTTAATTTTGCCTTAATCTTAAAAGCTATTCTCCATTCCGCTCCGGCGGGTCTTTTCTGACGAAATGAAAGAAGATATAAACTGGGCCGCGTTACCGTTCGGCTACTATCCTACCGACTACAACGTCCGTTGCACATTCCGCGACGGCAAATGGGGCGAAATTGAAGTAACCCAGTCCGAAACCCTCAGCCTCCACATCGGCGCCACCTGCCTCCACTACGGACAGGAAATATTCGAGGGGCTGAAAGCTTTCCGCGGCAAGGACGGAAAAGTGCGCATTTTCAGAATGGACGAAAACGCCAAGCGTATGCGCCGTTCGGCTGAAGGCCTGATGATGGAGCCTGTCCCGGAAGAGATTTTCAATAAAATGTGCGTAATGGCCGTGGAGCTAAACGAACGCTTCATTCCGCCTTACGAAAGCGGTGCGTCGCTGTATATCCGTCCGCTCGAAATAGGCCTTTCGCCGAGAATCGGCGTTAAGCCCGCTACCGAGTATATGTTTATTGTGATGGTTACGCCCGTCGGACCCTATTTCAAGCAAGGATTCGGCGTGTCGAACTATTGCATCACTCGCGCCCACGACCGCGTTGCCCCCAAAGGCACCGGCCAATTCAAGTGCGGCGGCAACTACGCCGCAGCAATGCGCGCCGGCGAGGAAGCCCACGATAAGGGCTACTCAGCCATCCTCTTCCTCGACCCCCTCGAAAAGAAATATCTCGATGAATGCGGCCCGGCCAATTTCTTTGCCGTCAAGGACGGAAAATACATCACTCCGGCATCCGAGTCGATTCTACCCTCGATTACCAACATGAGCCTGATGACTCTCTGCGAGGACATGGGCATCCCCGTCGAGCGTCGACACATTCTTGTCGAAGAGCTCGCCGACTGTTCCGAGGCCGCTGCAATAGGCACAGCCGCCGTCGCCTCCCCGATAGGCAACATCGACGACCTCGACACCGGCAAGACCTATGTCATGGCCCGCGACGGTAAACCCGGCCCCGTCACAACGGCTCTTTATGAAAAACTCAACGCAATCCGCTACGGACTCGAAGACGACATCCACGGATGGAACTTCATCGTCGGCGAAGACCGTGTCAATGCATGATGACTGACTTCCGAACCATTATCGACAAGTATTATCCCGCGGACTCCGAAGTCCGCGGGATTTTGATTGCCCACAGCCGCATGGTCGCCGCCGAGGCCCTTGCCATAGCCGCCCGCAGGAAGCTTGACCTTGACGAAAACGAAATCGTCACTGCGGCCATGCTCCACGATATAGGCATCGTCTTTACGGATGCCGAAGGAATCGGCTGCTTCGGAAGCGAACCATACATCCGCCACGGCATACTCGGCGCCGACCTCCTGCGCCGCGAGGGAGTGGATGAGAAATATGCGCGCGTTGCCGAGCGCCATACCGGCGCCGGACTCACCGCTGACGAAGTTGGCCACCTCTCGCTCCCTCTGCCTCCCGACCGCTCATATATGCCCGAAACCCTGCTCGAACGCCTTATTTGCTATGCCGACTGCTTCTGGTCGAAGCCCCGCCCCTGCGAGCGCAAGACGCTCGAACGCGTGCGTCAGGGCATGGCCCGCCACGGCGAGGCGATAGCCGCGCGTTTCGAAGCCCTGCACGGGGAGTTTGGTGCCTAACCCTCAAGCGCGCGCATCGGCTCCATTACGAAAGCGCGTTCGCGGGCGCGAGGGTGGGGCACTGTGAGTTCGTCCGTGGCCATGGCAAAGCCGGCGACGGCAATAAGATCGATGTCAATCTCGCGGTCGCGGTACGTCCCGTCGGCATTGCGGTGAGGTGCGGAGCATATCGACTGCTCTATGCGCCTGAGCGCACGGAAAATTTCAAGAACTCGCCCCTCCGAGGCTTCTCCCCCGAGGTCGGCCCTGAGGCCTATGTTGATAAATTCATTATCCGATTCGTAGCCCCACGGCGCCGAGCGAAGGGGTGCCGACAGCATGACCTTTCCGCCATGCATGGAAAAATATAATGCGACAGCGGCAACCGCCTCCCGTATGCGGGATTCGCGGTTGCCGCTGTTCGATCCTATGTTCAGATGCAGGCGCATCAGAGTTCGCGGGACACTTCCACTTCTTCGAAGCCTTCGATGATATCGCCGATCTGGATGTCGTTGTAA
Organism: uncultured Muribaculaceae bacterium; assembly: GCA_910584905.1. Taxonomy (GTDB): domain Bacteria; phylum Bacteroidota; class Bacteroidia; order Bacteroidales; family Muribaculaceae; genus CAG-873. The sequence goes on along the minus strand of CAJUCQ010000074.1, from coordinate 15,910 downwards.
CCGGCAATCGAAAGGCCGCAGTCGTAGCCCGAAAGCACCTCCTTGACGTCGTCTTTGAAGCGCTTGAGCGAGCCCAGCTCGCCAGTGTAGCGGACGATGCCTTCGCGGATGAGGCGAACCTTGCTTGCGCGCTTGATTTTGCCGTCGCGGACGATGGCACCGGCGATGGTGCCCACTTTCGATATCTTGTACGTCTCGAGCACTTCGGCCGTGCCGGTGACTTCTTCCTTGAGTTCGGGGGCAAGCATGCCGGCCATGGCGTCCTTTACCTCTTCGATAGCCTGATAGATTACCGAATAGAGGCGTATGTCGACGCCTTCGCGTTCGGCGGCGCGGCGCGCAGCCTGCGACGGGCGCACTTGGAAGCCGATGATGACGGCGTCGGAGGCGGCGGCAAGCGTGACGTCGCTTTCCGAAATTTCGCCCACTGCCTTGTGGAGCACATTGACCTGAATTTCTTCGGTCGACAGCTTGATGAGCGAGTCGGCGAGTGCTTCGATAGAGCCGTCAACGTCGCCCTTGACGATGATGTTGAGCTCTTGGAAGTTGCCGATGGCGCGGCGGCGGCCGATGTCCTCAAGGGTGAGAATCTTGGTCGTGCGCAGGCCCTGTTCGCGCTGGAGCTGTTCGCGCTTGTTGGCGATTTCGCGGGCTTCCTGTTCGGTGGAGAGCACATTGAAGGTGTCGCCAGCCGTGGGAGCGCCGTTGAGGCCGAGGATAAGCGCCGGCATAGCCGGTCCGGCTTCCTTGATGCGCTGGTTGCGTTCGTTGAACATCGCCTTGATTTTGCCGAAGTGGTTGCCGGCGAGGACGATGTCGCCTACGCGGAGCGTGCCGTTCTGAATAAGAACGTTGGCCACATAGCCGCGGCCCTTGTCGAGCGACGATTCGATAATCGTGCCGACGGCGTTGCGGTTGGGGTTGGCCTTGAGGTCGAGCATTTCGGCTTCAAGAAGCACCTTTTCCATCAGTTCGTCGACGCCGATACCCTGCTTGGCCGAGATGTCCTGACTCTGGTATTTGCCGCCCCAGTCTTCGACGAGATAGTTCATTGCCGCAAGTTCCTCCTTGATTTTGTCGGGGTTGGCGTGCGGTTTGTCTATCTTGTTGATGGCGAAGACGATGGGAACGCCGGCGGCCGAAGCATGGTTGATGGCCTCGACGGTCTGGGGCATCACCGAGTCGTCGGCGGCGACGATGATGATACAGATGTCGGTCACCTTGGCGCCGCGGGCACGCATGGCCGTGAATGCTTCGTGGCCCGGCGTGTCGAGGAAGGTGATGTGGCGTCCGTCGGCGAGTGTCACGCTGTAAGAGCCGATATGCTGGGTGATGCCGCCGGCCTCGCCTGCGATGACGTTGGCCTTGCGGATGTAGTCGAGGAGCGACGTTTTGCCGTGGTCGACGTGGCCCATGACGGTCACTACCGGCGGACGGCTCTCGAGGTCTTCCTCGGTGTCTTCTTCCTGATGGATGGCGTCGGCGACTTCGGCCGAAACGTACTCCGTGGTGAAGCCGAATTCCTCGGCAACGATGTTGATGGTCTCGGCGTCGAGGCGCTGGTTGATACTTACCATTACGCCGAGGTTCATGCACGTGGCGATGACCTGATTGATGGCTACGTCCATCATTATCGCGAGGTCATGCACGGTCACAAACTCCGTGAGCTTGAGAACGGAGCTTTCGGCCTGTTCGGCGCGCTGGGCTTCGCGTTCGCGCTGGGCGTTGGCTTCGCGCTTTTCTTTGCGCCATTTCGCACCCTTCTTTGAGCCTTTGTCTTTGGCCGTGAGGCGTGCGAGGGTTTCTTTTACCTGCTTCGATACGTCCTCGTCGCTGACTTCGGGCTGGGGAGCCGGAGCGTTGCGGCGCTGGCCGCGTCCGCCTTGGTTATCGTTGCCGCGTCCGCCGTTGCGTCCGCCGCCGTTCTGGCCGCGTCCGCCCTGATTATTGTCGTTGCCGCGGTTGCCGCCGTTCTGGTTGCGTCCGCCGCCGTTGCCGCGGTTGCTGTCGGCGCTTACCGACGCTACGCCCTGACCGGCCTTCTCGATGTCGACGCGTTCTTTGCCGGTGATGCGGCGGCGCTTCTTGCGGTCGCCTTCGCCCTGACGCTCGTTGCGGCGTTCTTCTTTGGTCTTTTTCTTGGGGCGCACGCTTTGGTTGATGGCCGAGAGGTCGATTTTGCCGATAACCTTGGGCGCTGTCACAGTCTTGGGGGCGCCGAGGGTGAAGATTTCGGTCTTCGGATCCTCTGCAGTCTCCTCGTTGGAGCTTGCGGCGGGAGCAGCCTCGGCGGATTCGGCCTTTTCAGGAGCCGGCGAGGCGGGAGCTTCGCTTGCTTCGGGAGCGGCTTTTACGGGTGCGCTTTCGGCTTTGGGTTCTTCGGCCTTGGGGGCCTCGGCGGCCGGAGCCGGAGCCGCTTCGGCTTTGGCGGGAGCGGGTGTTTCGACCTTGGGGGCTTCCTCTTTGGGCGCTTCGGTCTTGGGTGCCTCGGCTTTGGGGGCCTCAGGCGCCGGAGCGGCGGTTGGGGCGGCTTCGGCTTTAGGAGCTTCGGGCTTGGGACGCACGGGGTTGCCGTGCTTGTCAAGCTCTATTTTGCCGAGGATGCGGGGGCCGCCGGTGCGCACGCTCTCGACCGGGGTGCCGGCCTTGGGTGCGGACGGCTTCTCCTCGGCGCGGGGAGCGGGTTCGGCTGCTTTCTTGCGGGCGGAAGGCACGCTGTTTTTGAGCGCGCGGTCGGCCTGAAATTCATCCATCAGCATGTTGACGACCTCCTCTTCCAGACGGGTGTTGGGGGTTTCGACGACACTGATGTTCTTTTTGCGCAGGGAGTCATAAACAGTCTCAACGGAGATGTTCAGGTCTCTTGCGATATTGCTGATTTTGACTTTCGCCATATATATTTTTTAGGTGTTTGAGGTTAAGAGGAAAGAGTTGTTCGAAGATGAGGCGTGAAGCCGGTTGAGGGGCGGAGGCGTTTACTCTCCGGCTTTCTCTTCTTCTTCGGCCGGAGCTTCGGGCTCTTCGGCAGGCTCTTCCTCGTCTTCGTATTCGCGGCGCAGGATGGCAATCACGTCGTCGATAGTGTTCTCCTCAAGGTCGCTCTTGTCGATGAGTTCCTGACGCGAGGTATGGAGCACGGCCTGAGCCGTAACGCATCCCATGTCCTTGAGGGCGTCGATTACCCAGCCGTCGATTTCGTCCTTGAAGTCGTCGAGGAAGATATCGTCTTCATAGATCATTTCCGTGTCGCGGTACACGTCGATGGTGTAGCCCGTGAGCATCTGTGCCAGTTTGATGTTCTGGCCGCCTTTGCCGATTGCGAGCGACACTTCTTCAGGGCGGAGGAACACCTCGGCTTTCTTCGTTTCTTCGTCGACACGGATGGTCGAGATGCGTGCCGGAGAGAGAGCGCGCTGGATGAGGAGCGAGGGGTTGGTCGTGAAGTGGATCACGTCGATGTTCTCGTTGCGCAGTTCGCGTACGATGCCGTGGATGCGCGAGCCTTTCACGCCTACGCAGGCGCCTACGGGGTCGATGCGGTCGTCGTAGCTTTCGACGGCGATTTTGGCGCGTTCGCCCGGGATGCGGGCCACGGCCTTGATGCTGATGAGCCCGTCGTGGATTTCGGGCACTTCAAGCTCGAAGAGGCGGCGCAGGAAGTTGGGGCTCGTGCGGCTGACGGTGATTTTGGGGTTGTTGTTCTTGTTGTCGACGTTGCTCACCACGGCGCGCACAGTCTCGCCCTTGCGGAAGAAGTCGCCTGGGATGGATTCGTTCTTCGGCAGAAGAAGCTCGTTGTTGTCGGTGTCCAGAAGCAGGGTCTCGCGGCTCCATGTCTGATACACTTCGCCCGTGACCAGCTCGCCTTCGAGGTCCTTGAACTTTGCGTACACGGCCTCCTTCTGCAGGTCGAGAATGCGGCTCTGGAGTGTCTGGCGAAGGTTGAGGATGGCGCGGCGGCCGAATTTCTCGAAGATTATCTCGCGGGAGTGTTCTTCGCCCACTTCGGCTTCGGGGTCATCGTCGGCGCGGGCGTCGCTCAGCGAAATCTGAAGGTTGGGGTTGTCAACCTCGCCGTCAGGCACGACCGTAAGGTTCTGGAATATCTGCACAAAGCCTTTGTCCGGATTCAGAATCACGTCGAGGTTCTCGTCCGTGCCGAACATTTTGGCGAGGACGTTGCGGAACGATTCTTCCAGCACGCTGATCATTGTGGTCTTGTCGATGTTCTTGAGCTCTTTGAACTCCGAGAACTGCTCCACCATATTGGGAGTTTCCTCTTTCTTTGCCATTTATATGTTTTTTTAGTTATTGTCCGTATGTTGTCCTCTCGGGGAGGGATTCAGAATTTCAGGTCATAAACCACCGACTTGCATCCGCCGGAGGTGAGTTCGATTTCTTCGGCGCGCATCACCGGGCGCTTGGCTCCAGGCTCTTTGACCTTGGTCTGCACCGTAAGCGTGAAGTCGACGGCGCGGGGATCGGTGGGGTCCGACGACCGCGCCGAGCTGAGCACGCCGTGGAGCTTGCGGCCGTCGCGCGTGAGAACCACCATCTCGTTGCCGATGTTTTTTTCGTACTGACGAAGCACCTTTAGCGGCGATGTGAGGCCGGCTGAGCCTACCTCGAGTTCGTAGTCCTCGGTGTCGCGGTCGAATACTTCTTCGATTCGACGGGTTAGAGCCACGCATTTGTCGATGTCAACGGTGCTGTCGGAGTCGATTTCTACGTTGATTTCATTGCCCGCGCTGATGCGAAGCTCTACGAGGTAGAGGTCCGTGCCCTCAAGGGCCTGAGTGATGGTGTGGGTGAGTAGTTCTTTGTCTATCATTTCGGTCAGGCCCGGAGGCCGCTTGGAGGCTTGGTTTATACAACGAGGAGGAAGCTGTGAGCCCCCTCCTTCGCAGGTGTTTGAAGTTCTTTCTGCAAAGATACAAAAAATTCAGCCTATTTTATAATTAGATGTGTAGGGTATGTCGTTAAACAACTCTTTTTTAATTATTATTAACGTTATTTATTATTTCAATGCTTGTGTAGATGCATTTCTCGTGTGCGGGCAAACAGATACGCCCGCCCGCGCGTTTCTTAATGGAAAGCCCCTTCTCGTCCCGGGGAATAAATCGCTCCTATGAATTTCGTGCCCTCACATAATGATGCCAAACCTGTCGTCGCTCAAACGGGCGATGACGGGATTCTTGCACGATTCGTGAGACGCAATTTCAGAGCGCAAGGCGCGCCGCTGTTGCTGTCGCTCGCGTTCGCCACGGGATTATGCTCCGGGGTGACGGCTTGGCTCTTCAAACTCGCCATCGCTTGGCTCTCGCGCCTTGTCACAGCCCACCTGCGCATGGAGGGCATGAACCCTTGGCTTGTGGCCGTCCCCGTGGCGGGGATATGTCTCTCGGGACTCTTCATGCGCAGGATTTTGAAACGCAACATTTCCGACGGGACCGAGCGGATTAAAAACGCATTGGCCTCCAACGAGTTGTATCTGCGCCCGAGGCGTATTATTGCCCCCCTGCTGGCCTCGACGGTCACGCTCGGATTCGGAGGCTCCGCCGGCTCCGAAGGCCCTATCGCCAGCTCCGGCGCTGCGATAGGGAGCAACCTCGGACGTATATTCGGCGTCGACTCATCGACGCTGCGCCTCCTTGTGGCCATAGGCTCGGGCGCGGGGATTGCAGCGATATTCAAAGCACCCGTCGGAGGCATGTTTTTTGTCATCGAATGGCTTGCCATTGATCTTTCGGCCCTTGCCGCTGTGGCGCTTGCCGTGGCATGCCTCGCCGGAGGTATGGTGGCCTACGCACTCGACGGCGGTCATACCGACCTCGACTATATGGGCATAATCTCTTTCGACTCTCGGATGATGCTCGTGGCCGTCATCCTCGGAGCCGTGTGCGGCATCTACTCGCTCTATTACTCCCGCGTCATGGACTGTATGCGACGGCGTCTGAGCGCCATCTCCCGCCCGTGGGTGCGCAACCTCATTGCCGGACTCACCATCGGCATCCTCCTCTTTGTCTTCCCGACGCTCTATGGCGAAGGCTACGGCGCGATAGGCCATATCGTCAACGGCATAGACTCAACCGTGATAAAAAGCTCGCCCTTCGCCGCCCTCGGCCACACTATCCACGCCGCCCCGCTTATCCCCGTCGTCGCAGGCATACTGCTGGCAAAATGCTGGGCCTGCGGAGCCACCGTCTACGGCGGCGGTGTGGCCGGTGAGTTTGCTCCGACCCTGTTTGCCGGTGCGATGGCCGGACTGCTGTTCGGAATCGTCGCCAATCTGATTCCCGGAGTCGATATCCCCACGGCCCACTGTGCCCTCTTCGCAATGGCCGGAGCAATGGCCGGAATAATTAAAGCACCCTTCATGGCTATCTTCATCGCCACCGAAATGACGGGCTCATACGCCTCGCTCCTGCCGATTTCGATATGCGCCGTGTGCTCTTATTTCACTGTTTGGCTCGTCACGACGCGCTTTTTTGGCAGTAAGAAAAAATAATGTTAATTTTGCACTAAACTCAACAAATAGATATGATTGAACATACACCTCCGGGACAGGAACTTCCCGAACGCGCAGTCCTCGTCGGACTCGTAACCCCGAAGCAGGACGAAATAAAAGCCAAAGAATATCTTGCCGAACTCGCCTTCCTCGCCGACACGGCCGGCGCCGAGACCATCGCTACATTCCTCCAGAAACTCGACTACCCGAACCCCCGGACATACGTCGGCTCAGGCAAACTCGAGGAGATAAAAGCATACGTCGAGGAAAATGAAATAGGCATGGTCATCTTCGACGACGACCTCACCACAAAACAAGTCGCCAACATAGAAAAAGAACTTCAGGTCAAGATTCTCGACCGCACGAGTCTTATCCTCGATATTTTCGCGCGTCGCGCCCAGACAGCCAACGCCAAGACTCAGGTCGAACTCGCCCAGTATCAGTATCTCCTCCCGCGCCTCACCCGCATGTGGACCCACCTCGAGCGTCAGCGCGGCGGTATCGGCATGCGAGGCCCCGGCGAAACCCAGATTGAAACCGACCGTCGTATCATCCTCGACAAAATCGCGCGCCTGAAAGAGGAGCTGAAAGCTATCGACCGGCAGAAGGCCGTACAGCGAAAAAACCGCGGAAAGCTCACGCGTGTGGCCCTCGTCGGCTACACAAACGTAGGGAAATCAACCCTCATGAACCTCCTGAGCAAGAGCGACGTCTTCGCCGAAAACAAGCTCTTCGCAACCCTCGACACAACCGTCAGGAAAGTGACAATCGAAAACCTGCCCTTCCTCCTTACCGACACCGTAGGTTTTATCCGCAAACTTCCAACCCACCTCGTCGACTCCTTCAAGAGCACACTCGACGAAGTGCGCGAAGCCGACGTCCTCGTTCATGTCGTCGACATTTCACACCCCAACTTCGAAGAGCAGATTGAAGTCGTCAACAAGACCCTTGCCGAAGTCTGCGGCGGTGCCGACAAACCGACACTTCTCGTATTCAACAAAATCGACGCCTTCACCTACAAACCGAAGGATGCCGACGACCTCACGCCCGCAACCCGCGAGAACATAAGCCTCGAAGAACTGAAAGAAACGTGGATGGCGCGCATGCACTCCAATTGCGTCTTTATCTCCGCCCGCAAAGGCACCAACATCGACGAACTCAAACAACGCCTCTACGCTATGGCCCGCGAGATACACCTCACGCGCTTCCCCTACAACGACTTCCTCTATCAGAAATACGACGAACTCCCCGGCGAAAACTCCTGACCCCGCGGCTAATTCGTTAGCAACGCCCAAAGTACGGACGTGATTCAATGCTATTAACTTATGGCAATGTTATCATAACCGGCCTTGGCCGTTTTTGATAACATTGCCATAAGTTAATAGCATTGAATTGCGTCCGTACAATCAGGTGATTTGTAGTAGGTTATATCTATATAGGCCCCCGGCATCAATCTCGGTCAGTTCCATCCATGTCAAACGCCCGGCATCAATCGCATATTCCCCCAATTCCGTTGCGAATGCCACAGGCGAGAGGCATGGATGCGCTTAATCGCACTCCTCTCCTTATTGCCAATGTCCTCATCCATCCGGTATTCGGGACGGAAATAATCACTGAAAATTGATGCGGAAATACAATCGTGGCCGACAATTCCGAATGGAATGTCGGCCACGACGTTTATATAGAGGAAAAAACTTAGTCCTGATTGAGGTTTACGCGCTTGAACGCAACGGCGGTCAGGCCCTTCTGGGTTTTTTCAAGATATGCGCCGATGGTGAGCGTAGCGTCCTTGATGAACTCCTGCTCCATCAGGCAGTTTTCCTTGAAGTACTTGTTCACACGGCCCGTAGCGATGTTTTCGATCATCTGAGCGGGGAGGTTGGCTGCCTTTGCTGCAGCGGCTTCAGCCATGATGGTGCGGCCGCGTTCGGCTTCTTCCTCGGTGATCCAGCCCTTGGTGATGTTCGATGCGATGTGGTCTTCGCTGTCGAAGTGGTTGGGGTTGAGGCCGGCCTTCTTGAGGGCGGCTTCAGCAGCCTTGCGGATCTGCTCTTCCTTGGTCTTTTCGATAGCGACGGTGCGTTCGGTCTCGATGATGTGGGCAGGCACTTCCTCGCGGCATACGGCCACGGGGTTCATCGATGCAACCTGCATGGCCACGTCCTTGGCAGCCTGAGCGTCGGCGTCGGCGAGGTTGAAGCCAACGATGGTCGACAGCTTGTTGCCGAGGTGGTTGTAGGAAGCGGTGGCGGGTGCTTCGAGGGATTCGTAAACGCTGAGTTCTACCTTTTCACCCGTTTTGCCGGACTCTTCAGAAATGAAGTCGGCGATGGTGTGGCCGTCGACGGTGAGGGCCTTCACCTCGTCGAGGGTCTTGGCTTTGGCGGCCATAGCGGCGTCGAGAATCTTCTGGGTAGCGGCCACGAACGTTGCGTTCTTGGCTACGAAGTCGGTCTCGCAATTGAGAGCCACGATAGCGGCGAAACCGCCGTCGTGTGCGGCGAGCACGCAGCCTTCCGAGGCCTGACGGTCTTCGCGCTTGGCGGCGACGGCCTGACCCTTCTTACGGAGGATTTCAACAGCGGCTTCGATGTCGCCGTCGGTTTCCGTGAGTGCTTTTTTGCAGTCCATCATGCCTGCGCTGGTGATGTTGCGAAGCTTGGTGATATCTGCGAGTGTAACTGCCATATTGTTATAGGTGTTATTCGGTTGGAAATTCGATGTTCTTATTTATGGATTTTAAGGTCTTTAGTCCCCCGGGCGTCCGAAGGTGCGGGCGCCCGGAGGCCGTAAAGACCTTAATGCGGGGTAGCCTGTGCTTTATTCGGCGGCGGGAGCCTCTTCAGCGGCGGGAGCCTCGGCGGCTGCTTCGGCAGCGGGAGCTTCGGCTTCGGCACCGCGGCGGACGCGGCGGCGTTCGCGCTTGGGAGCGGCTGCGGCTTCTTCCTCGGCGGGAGCGTCGAGCTTTTCAGCCTTGCGTTCTTCGAGACCTTCGGCCATAGCCTTCACGAGTGTGCCGGCGATGAGCTCGATGCTCTTGGAGGCGTCGTCGTTGGCGGGGATTACGTAGTCGACGTTGGTGGGGTCGGAGTTCGTGTCCACCATTGCGAATACGGGGATGCCGAGACGGTTGGCTTCGGCCACGGCGATGTGCTCCTTGTGCACGTCAACAACGAAGAGAGCCGAGGGAAGACGGTTCAGGTCGGCGATAGAGCCGAGGGTCTTCTCGAGTTTGGCGCGCTGACGGGTCACCTGAAGGCGTTCGCGCTTCGACAGGTTGTCGAAAGTGCCGTCCTTGAGCATCTTGTCGATGTTCGTCATTTTGCGGACAGCCTTGCGGATGGTCGGGAAGTTGGTCAGCATGCCGCCGGGCCAGCGTTCGATGACGTAGGGCATGTTGATCGAAGAGGCGAGGTCGGCGATGACCTGCTTGGCCTGCTTCTTGGTGGCTACAAAAAGAACTTTCTTGCCCTGCTTGGCAATGTTCTTGAGGACGGCGGCGGCTTCGTCAACCTTGGCGGCCGTCTTGTAGAGATCGATTATGTGGATACCGTTGCGCTCGATGAAGATATAGGGGGCCATTGCCGGATTCCATTTGCGTTTGAGGTGGCCGAAGTGGCAGCCTGCTTCAAGGAGCTGATCGAAATTAAGAGATGCCATAATGTTTCAGGCGGGGTATTTTGGGTGGTTTACGTTCTTGGGGATTTCTAAATCAACCGGCCGGTAGGGATGAACGTGTCCATCCGGACGGTTTAGATGCTAAACTCTGCTTTTCTCCGTGCGGAGAGTGGCCTGCGTGGCCGGATATTAACGCTTGGAGAACTGGAAGCGCTTGCGAGCCTTGGGCTGACCGGGCTTCTTGCGTTCTACTGTACGCGGGTCGCGGGTCATGAAACCGTGCTTGCGGAGCACCGACTTGTCCTCGGGGTTGATCTTTACCAGTGCGCGGGCGATAGCCAGACGAAGGGCTTCGGCCTGACCCTTGTAACCGCCGCCGTCGAGGTTGACGTGGATGTCATACTTCTCGGCTACGTCGAGCGTGCTCAGGGGCTGCTTTACGATATATTGAAGAATCGAAGAGGGGAAGTAAACGGCGAGAGGGCGTTTGTTGATGGTGATGGCACCCGTCCCTTCCTTTACGATCACGCGTGCTACTGCGGCCTTACGGCGGCCTACTGCATTAACTGTTTCCATGCTTCAATTATTTCATTTTGTTAATATCGAGCACCACGGGATTCTGTGCTTCGTGGGGATGGTTGGGGCCGTTGTACACGTGCATGTTCTCGATCAGGCGACGACCAAGACGGTTTTTGGGCAGCATGCCTTTCATCACGCGGATAAACAGGGGGTGCATGCCCGGCTTAAGATGCTTGTTGAAGCTCTTTTTCATCAGAACTTCGGGGGTCAGCTCGCGCTGGCCGCCGGGATAGCCGGTGTAGTTGAGGTAGATGCGGTCGGTCATCTTTTTGCCCGTAAGACGGACCTTATCGGCGTTGATGATGATGACGTTGTCGCCGCATTCTACAAAGGGAGAATAGGAGGGCTTGTTCTTGCCGCGGAGGATTTTTGCCACCTTGGCGCAGAGACGGCCGAGTACTTGGTCCGTGGCGTCGATGACAACCCACTGATGCTCGACTTCCTGTGCGTTGGGAGTGGCGGTCTTGTAGCTTAAAGTATCCACTTGTAAATGTTTGATTAATAGTTTACATAACTGTGACAGCATCACGCCTCGGACTTGGCCAGAAGCCCTGCGCATGACCGCCGTCGGTAATTAGTTGGACATAATCGGTCCGCAAAGGTAGTCATTTTTTTTTACCCTGCCAAATTTTACAAGTGCTTTATTCTCTTTTTTTATTCTTATCAGTTTCGTTATCAATTTTTTCCCCCGACGTGGCCTCGAAGATACTCGGCGAGGACGCTCGCGTTGGTCGCTTCGCCTTCGCGAGACGAGTAAAGCAGCGTCACGAGCGCATGCCGTCCCGCCTCCTCCGCAAGAGCTTTGGCCGCGGGATTGGTCTCGAGCTCGGCCATATACCGCCGCGCAAATTCATCCCTCCGGCCGGTGCGGTCGGCGTGATACCACTCTCGCAGCGCGGTCGACGGGGCCGCATCCTTGGCCCATAAATCATATCGGAATTGCGCCTTCGATTCCCCGCGGGGCCACAGGCGGTCAATGTAAATGCGGAAGCCGTCTTCGCTGTCGCTTCCCGACGCGTCTGCGTAGACGCGCTTAAGCTGTATTTGTGTCATATTATTTCAACGCACACGCATGCGCTAAAGTTTTTTTTGGCGGTTTCGGAAATAGTTCTAATTTTGTAAACTGTTTGCATGTTTCACGTGTTTTCAATCAAAAGGTACGTATTTCAGTCAATAAACTTGCACATTTACACGTTTGTGTGCAATTTTTTTAACCCTCCCCCCCCGGATACATATTATGCTTGAACGATTTCTCCGACAGACTCGTTTCTCCTCGTACGAGGATTTTATGGCCAATTTCGACCTCATTGTGCCCGATAATTTCAATTTCGCATACGACGTGGTCGACCGTCGGGCCGAAGAAGAACCCTCGCGCGTGGCCCTGACGTGGACAAACGACCGCGGCGACGAGCGCATCTGCACATTCGCCGACATCAAGGCCGAGACCGACCGCACGGCATCATTCTTCGCCTCCCTCGGCATTGGCCGCGGCGACCGCGTGATGCTCATCCTCAAGCGTCGCATTCAATTCTGGTTCTCGATAATAGCCCTCCACAAACTCGGCGCCACGGCCATCCCGGCCACACACCTCCTCACCCCGGCCGACATCGTCTACCGCATCCGCAAAGCCCGCGTCAAAGCCATAGTCGCCGCCGGCGAAGACCTCATCACGGCCCACGTCGACGAAGCCGTCGCCGAGACCGGCGAACCCGTCGTGCGCATATCCACCGGGCCCTCCCTCCCGCCCGGATGGCACGACTTCGACAGCGGCATCGTTGCCGCCGAGCCTTTCGTCCGCCCGCAGTGCGTCAACGCCAACTCCGACGTAATGCTCATTTACTTCACATCCGGCACAACCGGCGAACCGAAGATGGTGGCCCACGATTTCACATACCCCCTCGGACACATAATCACCGCATCATTCTGGCATAACCTCACTCCCGAAAGCCGCCATCTCACCCTCGCCGACACCGGATGGGGTAAAGCCGTATGGGGGAAACTCTACGGACAATGGATTGCCGGTGCGGACGTATTCGTCTACGACTACGACAAATTCGCCGCCGCCGACATTCTCCGTGTCCTCCGCCGCTACCGCATCACATCATTCTGCGCCCCTCCGACGGTGTTCCGCTTTCTCATCCACGAAGACCCCGAAGCCTGCGCCCTTCCCGACCTCCGCTACTGCACTATCGCCGGCGAAGCCCTCAACCCATCCGTGTTCGACGACTGGCTCCGCCTCACGGGCATACGCCTCATGGAAGGTTTCGGGCAGACGGAGACCACACTCACCATCGCCACATACCCGTGGGTCGAACCCCGCCCCGGCTCGATGGGCAAGCGCGGACCCCTCTACGACATCGACCTCGTCGACCCCGACGGGCGCCCCGTGGCCGACGGCGAAGAAGGCGAAATCGTGATTCATATCGACAAAAAACGCCCCGTAGGACTTTTCCGCGAATACCTCGACGACCCCGACCTCACAGCCGCAGCCATGCACGACGGCCTCTATCACACCGGCGACGTAGCCGTCCGCGACGCCGACGGATACTACCGCTTTGTCGGTCGCACCGACGACGTTATCAAATCCTCCGGCTACCGCATCGGCCCCTTCGAAGTCGAAAACGCCCTGATGGCACACCCCGCCGTGGTCGAATGCGCCGTCACAGGCGTCCCCGACGAAATCCGCGGACAGATTATCAAGGCCACTGTAGTGCTTGCCCCTTCATACCGCGACGCCGACAAAGCCCTCCTTGCTAAAGAAATTCAAGACTTCGTCAAGCACGCCACGGCGCCCTACAAATACCCCCGCATCGTCGAATTCGTCGACGCATTGCCCAAAACCATCAGCGGCAAAATCCGCCGCGTAGCCCTCCGCACCCCCTACCGCAGCCGAAACAACCCCGAATAACCCTGCCTGCCCCACCGCACCTATTGCCCTGTAATTTCAGAGAGACCGGGTTGAAATCGAACTGCCCCCCCCCGAAAGTCGGAAAAACTTTCGGGGGGGCAGTTCAAATCGAATTACGGCACAGTCTCGTCTATTCCGCGGTGTCGAAGACGAGATTATATCCGTCGGGTTGCTGTCGGCAGGCATACCATTCCGTCTCCAAACCGAGGAGCGCGTCGGGCCTGCGGATATCCTCGCAGGCAATATGACGCAAAAGAAGTCCGCGGAGGCGCTTAAGCCGTCCGGCATCAGGCGTGCGCTCTTTCCCGCCTGCGACTGCCTTCCTGAAGTCAGCCTTCCAAAGCCTTGTCCCGTGTGCGGCCACCCGGCGCCTGTCGATACAGCGCGCGGCGTCGCCCGGCAGAAGGTCAAGGACATCGCTTTCGCCGCGGGAATCAAGCTCTTGAAGAAGACTGTCCGTCACGGCATCGCGCCAATAGGACGAAAGCGTCTGCCCGTCAGGGCCCGCGGCCGACGTATAGTCAAGCCGATAAGCCTTCACGATATCGTCGGGGCGGAGCCACCCGTAGGCCGACGATACAATCCTCACATCGCGCCGCACATTCCCGCGTGCTTCTGCGCTGAGTCCCGCGTAATCCAAGGCTTTGAACACCACGCCCGTAAACGCCTCGATGGCGGCCACGCCGCGGCTCTTGTCCGGGAATTCATAAATCATTGAGCGCAGGCGCGCGGCGAGCGAGCCGCTGAGCCGCAGCTCGCGGGAAAGCTCCGCCGCACTTAGCCCCGCGAGCGACTGCATTATTTTCGAAGCTTCGGCCTCGAACAGCGGACGGTGCGCGGCTTGGGACTCCGGGCCTACCACAGTGTCGCAGGCCGTCATGGTTTTTGATTCGGCAATAAGTGTCAGCATATTAAGTACAAAAATTTGAAAATATCAAATTTCGGCTTGTAGAGAGGTCTGAGGAGAACATTTGCGATTTCTTCCCAACCATACTTTACCAGCGATTTGGCACACTTGCCGTGTTTCAATATTCTGACAGCTTTCACATTCATATCCTTATGTTCGCCCACGAGATACGCCCATACCAATGCCATGCAGACCATCGCCGTAAGACGTGCGATGCGGTCGATGTCGCGCAGGTGGGTGTCCTCGATATTGAATCCAGAGGACTTCATGGCGCGAAACCATGTCTCAATCTGCCAGCGTTGTCTGTAGGTTGCCACAGCCGCTTCCGGACGGTGGTAGCAGATCAGGATTTGCAGTTCAGGCACACCATCGGAGTTTTTCAGCATGGCTCCGGCTATGTAGACATATTCACCTTTGAGCAAAAACAGCTTGTCGTAGACACGTTCCTGACCGAGCCTGAGGCCGTGGAACAGATGCCATGCCCTGACATCTTCGGAGGACTTGGGATTACGCAGCCAAAAGATTCTGCTTGATTCGCAGGTAGTACCGGATACGTCTGTTGTTAAGATACTCGACCCACAGCTTTCCTACAAACTCGCGGTCGGCGACGAGGTAATCGATACACTCTGCGCCGAACAGCCGTATAAATCTATCAATCATCCGTGTCCGCTCTTTCCAATTGGAGTTGCCGCGTATGTCAAGCATTGTAAAGAGCAGCGGAAATGCAACATCCTTATATGTCACTCCAAGCATAAGGATATTGATATTGACCTCGCCGAATTTCCGGTTGGTGCGGTCAAGGCTCAGAACCAGTCCTGTCTTGACTGGCAGAAGTGCAAAAATCACTTTGGCTATAAGGTCAAGATTAAGTGCATATCCGGCAAGGAATCTCTGCAGACGGCGCAGGTTGGAATCACGCTCAACACCCGTAGGCATCGCCGACGCTATCTTGTGGAGGCTGACCGTCTGCACAATACAAAGGGCGTGAAGAACAAACGCAAGCAATTTTATGCGGGCCAAATTCATTACCGGGCCAAGATGCGCTTGCATAATCGGGACAATTTGATTAACTTTGCGCAGTCTCTGGAAGTTATCGTAACTTTCATGGAAAAAGCGGCTAAACTATACTTTAACGTTACTAATTCTCAGGGATTTTACAAAAGGCAACCAATTAAAAATCAATAATATAACCAACAAAATTCATTTCTTTTGTCATTTACTAAACTCTCAATATTAATAACATGAAACAACCGAGCCTCCTGTTCTCATTGCTTGTGATGGCTGCCGCTCCGGCTTTCTCCCAAAGCCTCGACTTGCGGAGCCTGTCAGAGATAAGACAATACAAGCTGATGAAAGCCTTGCCTGAATCGAGCAAGGCGAAGCGCATGAT
>CAJUCQ010000073.1 GCA_910584905.1 uncultured Muribaculaceae bacterium | reverse complement strand
TTATTTCGACTTACGGAAAATCCCCGCATCTCAAAATAATTCAGAAAATAAACCAAAGGTTGGCTCAATTAGCGGCTTAAGCCTGACTGTTCAACCTCAAATTTTACCGAACCATTGAAAATTTGATATAGCCGTAGATTTCAACTTTAACGTTGAAAAACACCTTATACGGCAATATAAGGATGATACGTATGACCTTATAATAAATGGTCGGAAAGCAGATAATAAGGAGGTGTTTGGTGTCGGTTTCTTGTCATGGTGGAATCCTCGGCATAGACTATTTGCGAATCCTCAAATGGTTGTAAAGAACGATAAAAGCACCTTGTCAATGAAAACGTATAACAAGAAAAAAGAGATTGAGCAAGAAAGCAGTAAGTATTATATCCAGGAGAAAACTGGATTTCACTCGGTAATGTATCGGGTTGAAATAACGTGTAAAAATCACAAATTATTAAAGAAAACCCTTGATGCTCTTGGTATAAGCGATGAGTTTCTTTATGTTCGTTTAGATGATGAGGACGTATTGTTAACGGTATTTTCTCACCTACTTGATAGGGTCATACACCTACGAAAAAACCGAAAACCGATAAACATACTTGATGAGGCTCTTAAAGGCTTGTAAACATATTATATAAGTTCTGAAACGGTGTATTTTGGGGCTATTGGTTAATAGACCGAGATTACAAAAAAATAAAATTTTTAATATACGGAACGGATAGGTCGTTAAAGTCCAATTTGAGATTAATCTATCTGAAACAGAGGATACCTTGAGGCAAGTTAATTAAATTAATGTTCTGATTTCCATTTCAGATAAGCCTCGTATCTTGCTAACCCTTCCGTATCTCCCTTTGCTTTTAACGCTTCTCGGATTTCGTCATGACGCTTTTTTTCTTCCTTTGCCGATATTTCCTTGAATATATCTTGACCGACAATTAATGACTTATTGTTAGCCTCAACAATATTGATGGTGTCAAACTCTTTAAGATAGGTTTGTATCTCGGACGGATTGCGCCCCATGTTCTGAGCGATGAGGCCGATGGGGACGTTAGCGTGGTATAACTGACTTGCATAACTATGACGTGCCGAATAAAATGTAATAGGCGGCATCCCTAACCGTTTGGCGATACGTTTCAGATTGACATTAACTAAATAATTCATGTAGGTCATACGGCAAAATTTCACTTCTGCCGAATCGTTCTGATGGTCAAAAATCGGAAAAAGATAACGCTCCATATCCTCATCTTCTAATTGGCTATAATCGTCAAAATAACTGCCAAACGGATTGAGGTAGGGCATCATATTAGCGGTTTCAACTACGATCCGTGTATGGTGGTGCGTCTTGGCTCGGTAGGTGCTGATGTCGTAATGCAAAACGGTGCGTTTATGTTCTTCAGCATAGTCAACGCCGTGTAAGGCTGAATCTCGCTGAAATTTTTCGTCATCAACAACTTCAACTAAGTGTAAATCTTTTAACTTCAGATTGGCAATATCTACCAATGCTAATCCTTGAAACAAATAAGATGTAAGATATAAAGCTAATGAAAATTGCTCGGCATTTATCGGCGTGAGCTTGTTCTGACCTTTCAATTTGAACTTTTGATTAACCCAATATTGCTTGAGGTCGTGTTCTCCGAGTACGTTGTTATCTTCAATTCCTAACATACCATAACGCTGATAATAATACCTCATCAACTTGGTAATCTCATCAATGGTTAAGGCTCTTTTCCGCGTCTGAGTGTTTAACTTCTTACTAAAAGTAAAGTTGGAAAATGGAGTCTCTTTAATGTAATCTTGCCGCTTGGCATAGTTGAAAATCGCCTTAAAGCAGTCAAAAAATTTTCTAATGGAATTATCCGAGTAATGGCATCGGAGGTGTTCTTCAAATTCTGATAGCCAACTTGGAGTTATTTCAAATAATTCTAAATCAACGTTATCAGTATATTTTTTGATACGGTTGAGCAATGTGCGATATCCAACGGCGTTATTATGACTTTGTTTTTCTTCTTTGAAAAAAGTAATCCGTTCTTCAAAGAGTGAATATAATGTTATTTGAGTGGGAGCAGACTTTGAGAGGTGCTTAATAATGGTGGCGGCTGTGTAATCGTCTTTGCCTTCTAACGATAAAACATAATCGTTAGCCTTAGTCAGTTCACGTGTTATAATGGTGTTGAGGCTACTGGCGCGACTTCCTTTTACCTTGTTTTTATCCTTGTTCCATTCGGACGGTTTGCAGGATATACCGATACTTTTATATGTGCGTTTGCCGTTATAGCATACTCGCAACATAATAGGATGCTCGCCGTTGGCAAGCGTCTTGCTTGTATATAGTATAGGTGTAATGGTCGGTAAATTACGTTTCATACCTTGCAAATGGTTTACCTTGTGGTTTACATTATTTGAAATAAAACCGTTGATTCGGTTTACATTGCAAAGATACAAAATAATCCTAACACTATGAGTATTAGGATTAAATAATTTGCTAAAATTTTCTTATTCGTTGCCAAGGCATACGAAGAGCACGCGCACCGGCTCCGTGCGCTCTCTGAGCCGCTCAATCAGCGCCGCTTGAGGCGGCGTGAGACGTCCGTTTTCGTTCATGATAATGGCTGTTTGTGTTTTTGCGTGCGGCAGTGTCGCCGAATCTTTTTTACAAAGGTAAGGCCCGCGGGCGAAATTTCCAAATAAAATGCTCCGTTGCTCCGCCCCACAGTCGAGGAAAATCGGCGGGCGTATATCCGTAGTATGAATAATTATTTGTATCTTTACGGCCGAAAAACCCACATTTCCCTCCCGCCAATGTATAGAAAAGGAAAACTGTATTTCAGATACGGCACGATGGGCTCGGCCAAGACGGCCCTTCTGCTCACCACGGCCTATAACTTCGAAGAACGAGGCATGGCTTACAAGTGTCTCAAGCCCGTGGTCGACACCCGCGAGGCCCGAAACGTCATCCGCTCGCGAATAGGAATCGAGCGCGAGTGTGCGTGGATTTATGCGAATACGAATCTCTACGACTTCGTTTGCCGCACGTGTCGCACGGACGGGCGCGTCGTCGAGTGGATTCTTGTCGACGAGGCGCAGTTTCTGAGCGAGGCGCAGGTCGACCAGCTCTCGCGCGTGGTCGACGATTTCGGGATTAATGTCGTGTGCTACGGGCTTCGCACCGATTTCCGCAGCCATTTGTTCGAAGGCTCGCGCAGGCTTTTCGAGGTGGCCGACACCATCGACGAGATAAAATCGACCTGCAATTGCGGGCGCAAGACTATTATCAACGCGCGCATAGATGCCGCAGGCAACTTCGTCGAGCAGGGAGAGCAGGTCGAAATCGGCGGCGACGACCGCTACGTGGCCGTGTGCCGCAAGTGCTGGCGCAACAAGCGCATCGAGCAAAGCCGCCGCGCGTCGTTGCCCTTCCTCGACGATGATGAGGAAGCCTCGGCCGCTGCCGCCCCCGTGGAGGAGGGGTGTGTATGATATTGAGTGATATCCGCAATCTCGCCCGCTATGAGGGCGTGGCCCCGGCTCTCGGTGCGGCGATACGCTGGCTCATCGAGCATGAAAGCGACGCGTTCGTCAAGGGCGAGACGGCCGTGGAATTTCCCGGAGGGGAGTTCGTGGTCAAGTGCGAGGAGCCTGCCATGATGCCACGCGAGCGTGTGGCCCTCGAAGCCCACCGCCGCTTTATTGACATCCACGTACCCCTCAAGGGCGTCGAAGGCATCGGCTGGGCGCCCGTGGAGGGGCTCAAGCACCCTCACGGCGAGTATGATGCCGAGCGCGACATCCGTTTCTTCGGTGATGTCTCCGACAGTATCCTTCACGTCCATCCCGGGCAGGCCGTGGTCTTTTTCCCGGAAGATGCCCATGCCCCGAACATCGGACTCGGCAACCATCGCAAACTTTGCATCAAGATCCCGGTTATATAAGAATACAGCTTATTATTCCTTTCTCTCTCTCTTTCGCCTATGGTTGATCTGAAAAAAAACATAACCGCTATTGTTTTCGTTGTCTTTGCCGCTTTTGCGGCCATAGCGTCGGATGTCGTGTACAAGCCCGACGGACGCGAGACGCTCCGCTACGACGTGATGTTCAAATGGGGCCTGATTAACAAGAAAGCCGGGTCGGCGACGCTCACCCTGCGCCCCCGCTCCGACGGCGGTTTCATCACCACCCTCACGGCTGCTTCGGCGCCGTGGGCCGATAAATTCTATGCCGTGCGCGACACACTCCACGGCCATCTCTCGCCCGGGGAGTGGAAGCCCGTGATGTACGAAAAAATAGCGCACGAGGGCGGCGAGCACAAGCACGACAAGGTGATATACCGGCGCGAGGGGGCAAAGGTGAAGGCTTCATGCACGCGCAAGGTGTGGGACAAGAAGGGCGAACTGAAAATCGACGAGGTGCGCGAGCTTGAAGCCTACGGCACCACCGTAGATATGCTTACGAGCTTTTTCTACATGCGCTCTCTGCCGTTTCAGGACTGGCAGCCGGGCCACAACGTAGCTATAAACATATTTTCCGGGAAGCAGAAAGAGCTACTCACTATCAAATATCGCGGCATCGAGCCTGTGGAAATCGGAGGCGTGGCGCGCGACTGCTATCGCGTCACGTTCATCTTCACGTCCAAGGGCGGCAAAAAGACCTCCGACGATATGGACGCATGGATCAGCGCGGACTCGGCGCGTATCCCCCTGCGCATGGAGGGCAAGCTCCCGGTCGGGAAGGTCCACTGTCTCTACGTGCCCTGACATGCCGGCGTATGGAAGAAATTATAGAGCGCGAAATATCCGTCGACGAATACATAGCGGGCTTCCCGGGCTTCCGCAACGCCGAGGCGTGCATGGAGGCCTGCCGCGAGTGTCCCAACTTCGGGCGCACGTGGGCCTGTCCGCCGTTTGATTTTGACGTCATGGAGCGCATAAGCCGCTACCGCAGGCTTCGTCTCGTGGCCTGCACGGCCCGGCTCGCGGACGGCACCGACTTCGGCTCGTTCGACACAATCCGTCCTCTTCGCGATAAAATGGACCGTCGTATTCTTGAGATTGAGCGCGCCTGCGGCGACGCTCTCGCCTGCGCTTTCGGCGGATATTGCAGGCGTTGTAGTTCATGCGCGCGTCCGCAGGGGCTTCCCTGCCGCCATCCCGAAGCCGTGCGTCCGGCGCTCGAAGCCTATGGGTTCGACGTGTGCCGCACGCTCGAGAGGCTCTTCGGCATCACCCTCGAGTGGACCTCTCCGGGCCACACTCCCACGCGCCTAACGTTGCTCGGCGGGGTATTCTACAATCCGTGACGGGGCGCGGCCCCGGAGGGCAATGAGCCGGGCGGAGCTTGTGTCAGCGCAGTTCCCAAAAGGCGACAGCCGCGGCGGCGGCGACGTTGAGGGAGTCGACGCCGTGCATCATGGGGATGCGGACCGTATGGTCGGCATCCTCAATTTCTTTTTCGGGGAGTCCGTCGCCTTCGGTGCCCATGATTATGGCGAGGCGGGGTTCGGCTTTCAGGGCGGGGTCGTCGAGCGATACGGAGCGGTCGGTCAGGGCCATCGCCGCGGTGCGGTAGCCCATTTGGCGGAGCTGGTTCTGGTAGTCGGGGCGGGTGAACGCGTGCGGGACGAGGAACACCGAGCCCATCGACACGCGCACGGAGCGACGGTTCATGGGGTCGCAGGCCGTGGGCGAGAGCAACACGGCGTCGATGCCGAGGGCGGCGGCCGAGCGGAATATGGCGCCAATGTTGGTGGTGTCGGTCACGCCGTCGATAACGACGACGCGGCTTCTTGCCGGCGGCGGGGGGCACACATCGGCCGGGGTCGCGGCCGGAGGGCGGTGCATGGCGCAGAGCACGCCGCGCGTGAGGGTGTAGCCGGTGAGCTGTTCGAGCACCGGGCGGGGCGCCGTATATACAGGCATTTGCGGACAACGCTCGATGATGCCGGCGGCGTCGCCGGTGATGTGGCGCTCTTCGCAGAGCATGGCTTCGGGGGTGTATCCGGCGTCGAGGGCCACGTGGATAACCTTGGGGCTCTCGGCGATGAAGAGCGCGGCGTCGGGGCGGAGCCGCGAGCGCAGTTGCGCTTCCGTCAGGCGCGCGAACGGGGCCACGCGCGGGTCGTCGAGGCTGTCGATTATTATCGGGGCGCTCATTTTTTGTCGGGGGCGAAGTGTCCGGGATATGCCAATCTGAGGCGCGGGCGGCGCATGGCGCGGATTACGAGCCAGATGCCGAGCACGACAAAGGGTATGCTGAGCCACTGGCCCATGTTGAGGGCCATGTCGGCTTCGAAGGCCACTTGGTCGTTTTTGACCGTTTCCCAAAGGATGCGGGTGGCGAAGGTGCCGATTAGGAATGTGCCGAAAAGCAGGCCGGGGCGTTCGCCGACGTTCTTTTTCCAGTACATCCACATCATCAGGGCAAAAAGCGCAAAGTAGGTCAGGGCCTCATAAATCTGAGTCGGATGGCATGCTTCGGGGGCGAACAGCGTCTGCCATTCGACCGAGCGCACAAAGCGGAATCCCCACGGCAGGGTGGTGGCGTGGCCGAAGATTTCGGAGTTCATGAGGTTTCCGCAGCGAATCATGCCGCCGACGAGCGCTATTACGATTGTAAGGCGGTCGAAGGTCCAGAGGGGGGAGCGCTTGGTGGTGAAAATCGAGAAAAGGATTACGGCGATGATAATGCCGATAGCGCCGCCGTGGCTTGCGAGGCCGCCTTCCCACGTGGCGAGAATCTTGGCCGGGTGGGCGCTGTAATAGTCCCACTGGTAGAAGAATACGTGGCCGAGGCGCGCGCCGACGATGGTGGCTACGGCGACGTAAATCAGCAGGATTCCGAGCCAGCTTTCGGGAGCGCCTTCGCGCTTGAACATCTTGGCTACGAGGTTATATCCGATCCAGAAGCCGAGGGCAAACATCAGGCCGTACCAGCGGACGGTGAAGGGGCCGAGGGAAAAGAGGTCGGGACTGACGTCCCATGTGACGAATGCAAGCATTTGGCAGGTTGTATAGGTTTATGGCTTGTTTTTGAAGTATTCTTTTGTGGCTTTTCGCACCTTGGGGCTGAGGCTCAGGATGGCAATCATCGTGGGGATGGCCATAAGGGCGTAGAAGAGGTCGCATGCGCCGACGGCGGCCTCGATGGGCACGACGGCGAAGATGACGAGTGTGGCGAGGAAAAACCAGCGGTAGTAGCGTCCGATGCGTGTGCCGAAAAGGTATGTGGCGCAGCTTGTGCCGTAGAAGCTGTAGCTAAACATCGACGAGAGGGCGAAGCAGACGACGATGAGCATCAGCAGGATGTCGCCCATAGGTATGCCTTTTGCGAAGGCGCCCATAGCGATTTCGAGCCCTTTGATGCCTTCGACGTCGATGTTGCCGCAGACGAGGATGGCGATGGCCGTGAGGGTGCATACGAGGCCGGAGTCGATGCTGGGACCGAGCATGGCGATAAGACCTTCGCGGACGGCGTTTTTGTTGGCCGAGGCGCCGTGCATTATTGATGCCGTGCCGATTCCGGCGTCGTTGACGAGGGCCGCGCGGCGGGCGCCGATTATGGCTATGCCGGCGAGCGCTCCGATTCCGGCTCGTAGGTTGAATGCTTCGCGGAATATGCTCGCCACGGCCGCGGGGACGGCGTGGAGGTTGGTGAGGATGATGTAAAGCACCATCAGAAAGTACATGCCCACCATGAAGGGCACGAGCACGGAGGCCACGTTGGCGATGCGTCTGATGCCTCCGAGGATTACCAGCCCCACGACCACGGCGATGGCGCAGCCGAAGAGCAGGCGGAAGGCCTGATAGTTTTCGAGGCTGAAGAAGCCTCCGACTTTGGCTAGAAACGCGCTTGCGGCGATGTCTTCGGGGCGTGTGAAGGCTGCCATGAAGGCTTCGGTGAGCTGGTTGGCGTTCATGATACACATGGTGCCGAAAAGGCCCGCGATGGCAAAGAAGCGGGCGAGGGGCTTCCATTTAAGGCCCATTCCTTTTTCGATGATGTGCATCGGGCCGCCTTGCGGACGACCTTGGTCGTCGGTGCCTTTGTACATGATTGCGAGGACGCCTTCGTGATATTTTGTGGCCATGCCGACGATGGCGCTGACCCACATCCAGAAGATGGCCCCGGGACCGCCCATCACAAGGGCTATGGCCACGCCGGCGATGTTGCCCATGCCGACGGTGGCGCCGATGACCGAGGTCAGGGCCTGAGCCGATGAAATCTCGCCGGCTCCGGAGTCGCCGGCATTGCGTTTGCGCAACTCGCGCAACGATGCCGGAAGCCGCCTCACGGAGACGGCTCCCGACGATATAAAGAGATAAAGACCGCCTCCGATGAGCAGGAAGAAGAGCGGATAGCCCGAGAGAACATCGGCGGCGGCGATTATAAATTTTTCAATCTGATGAATCATAATGATTGCAAAGTTAAGCAATTTTTCGCGCAGGGCCAAGCCTGCGCCGCGGCCTCAATTTATAAAATGAGTTAAGAAACATGTGCAGACAAAGTTTTTTTCTTACCTTTGTCCTCATAATCATATTATCCACGTCATAATGAAAAGACTTCTTACCCTCGTGATTGCGCTGGCTGTCCTCGCCGGTGCGGCCAAGGCAGAGTTCAGATACGGCCCGATTGCGGGTGTGAACATCTCGACGCTCACCTTCAAGCAGGACCTCATCACCGTAGATCAGGCCGTGGGCTATCAGGCCGGTGTTCAGGGCGAGCTGATGTTTCCGGGCATAGGCTTCGGCATCGACCTCGGCCTGCTTTACAATCAGAACGGCGCTTTCGTCAATCTCGGCGAGCGTAAAATCTGGTCGAGTCAGGGCTTCGGCCGCGAGCACGTGATGCTGCATACGATTCAGATTCCGGTTCACTTGCGCTTCAAGTGGACGCGGATGAACGGCCTTGAGGATAAGATTGCGCCCTTCGTCTACGGCGGCCCGGACTTTACAATCAAGTGCGGCCACAATAAAATCCGGGGTTCGCAGGACGCCCCCAATCCTTTCAAATATACCGGCGGCGAGCTTGGGCTGACGGCCGGCCTCGGCGTCGAGTTGTGGAAAAACTGGCAGGTGTCGGCCTCATACACGTGGGGGATGACATATGCGCTGAAAACGCGTCTGCTCGACGACTTCAGCGCGCGGGCAAATCAGTGGAGTGTCCGCGTGGCCTATCTATTCTGATTCTAAACCGACGAGAATATCATACGGAGGCACCTCGCGCAGAAAGGCGTAGGTGCCTTTTGCTTTGTCGAAGCGGCAACAGTAGTGGCGCATGCCGTTGCTGACAATGAGGCATGGCGCTTCGAGGACGATGTTGTAGCGCGCAATCTGGTCGAAAACCTTCTGCGTCACGGCCACGTGGGGCGCCTTGTATTCGATTATCGCCAATGGGCGGAGCGAGCGGGAGAACACCACCGTGTCGCAGCGCCGCAGCGTGCCGTTCAGTCTGAGGGATATTTCGTTGGCTATGAGTTCGGGGGGATAGCCGAGCGAGCCTGTAAGATAGCCCACAAAGTGCTGGCGCACCCATTCTTCAGGCGTGACCACGAGCCATTTGCGCCGCAGGCTGTCGAAAACCTGTACGGCGCCGTCGGTGTGGCGGAGACTTATTTCGGCCACGGGCGGGAGATTTAGGCGCGGGAATGGCATATGCATGAAAAAATTTGCGTAAATTTACGCAAATTTTCCCACCTCCGCAAAAAAGATGACTCCGGCACCTGCAACGCACACCTTCGATTCTATCCGTCGCGCCCTCGAGAATGGCCGCTATGCGCCCGTATATGCCCTTTACGGGCAGGAGGGCTACTATATCGACGCCCTTGTCCGCGAGTTCGACAAGATTATCCCTCCGGCCGACAAGCAGTTCAACCAGTTTGTCTACTACGCTCCCGAGACTGAGCCGGGGCGTATCGTCGACCAATGCCGTCAAGTGCCGATGATGAGCGATCGTCAGGTGGTAATCGTGAAGGAGTGTCAGAACTGTCGCGCCGATTTGCTCGACCGCCTGAAGGGCTACGTGGCCTCGCCTTCGCCCTCGACGGTGCTTGTGCTGTGTTGGCGCGGCGGCGACATCAAGGGCGCCGAGCTTAAGGCGGCGTTGAAGAAAAACCCTGACGCCGTGACCTTCGAGAGCAAGAAGGTTTATGAAAACAATATTCCGGCCCTCGTGGCGGCCTATCTCAAGCCCCGCAATGTCAGCGTCGACGGGAAGGCTATGGAGATGTTGCGCGATTTTATAGGCACTGACCTCAGCCGTCTCTACAACGAGCTCGACAAACTCGTGTCGATTCTGCCTGAGAGGGCGGCAATCACGCCCGAGGTCGTGGAGCGCAACATAGGCATAAGCCGCGAGTATAATTCGTTCGAGCTTGTCGATGCTGTTGCGTGCAAGGATGCCGCCAAGGCCTTCCGCATCGCGGCGTATTTCCGCGCCAATCCCAAGGCCGCGCCTATGGTGATGGTGACGTCGGCTCTTTTCAGTTTTTTTGCCGACCTTATGGTGGCGTGGTACACGCCCGACCGCTCCGACCGCTCCATTCAGCAGGCTCTCGGGCTTAAGAGCAGTTTTCAGGTCAAGCGCTTCCGTTCGGGGCTTCAGTATTATCCGCCCTTCGCCGTGGTCGACATCATATCGGCCATCCGCGAGTTCGACGTCCGCACCAAGGGTGTGGGTTCTCGTCAGGACGCTCACGATCTTTTCCGCGACCTCCTTTATCGCATCTTCACCACCGACGGCTCGGCGGCCCGCAAATAGCTCTAATTTTCAGTGTATTACACTCCGAGGAGTTAGCGTTTTGAGGCGCGGACGCGATTAATCGCGTCCGCACATTTTGTTTGTAATCAATAGTTTATGTGCGTCCGTCATCAAGCGCAGTACGGACGCGATTCAATGCTATTAACTTAAGGCCTCATAGCGCTTGTCTGTAGTTAGTCAAAGTAACATATTTTCCGCTTGCCTTTATATTTCTGAACACTCGCGCATTGTGCC
>CAJUCQ010000072.1 GCA_910584905.1 uncultured Muribaculaceae bacterium | reverse complement strand
GCTTGCGGCCACGACGATGATGTTGTTTCCGAGGAGGTTTTTCCGGCCGAGCCAGTAAATGGCGAATACAATCGGCAGAAAAATCAGAAATTCAAACGAATTGAAGAGCATGACGGGTTAGATATTGGTGCGAGACAGGTTTTTGTAAAAATTGGCGATTATGGGTCGGAGCACCGTGTGGTCGAAGTTTTTGAGCACATGTTTGCGGCCTTCGGCTCCGAGACGGGTTCTGAGTGGCGAGTCGAGCATATCGCTGAGTCCGGCGGAAATTTCTTCCGGTTTATTTCCGATATAACGTCCTGTAGTGTCGGGGACTATGGTGTCGACGCATCCGTGGGCTTTGCTGACGAGGACGGGGCGCTCCATTGCCGAGGCTTCGATTACGGTCATACCGAAGCCTTCGCGGTGCGACGGGAACACGAAGACGTCCATGAGCATATAGTGGGCCGGAAGGGCCGACTGCGGCAGTTGGCCCGTGTAGATGATGTCAGGGTCGGTTTCGATGGCTTCTTTTGTTTCCGTCGGGAGTATGTCGCGCTTGTCGTAAGGTCCGGCGAGAAGGAGTTTGGTTTTGATGCCTGGATGTGCGTCGCGGAACAAACGGAATGCTTCCACAAGTTCGATGATGCCCTTGTCGCGGCATAGTCGTCCGCAGAATCCCGCAACGAAATCGCTTTCGCCGATTCGGTATTTTTGTCGAAGCGCGGCAGTCTCTTCCAGAGCCACATTTGCGGGGTTGAATACGGCGCGTGCGTCGATTCCGCCGCAGGTGCCGGCACCGAATATGCGCTGTTTTCGTGCGGAGTTGAGGCTGTCTTTTACGGCCAAGGCCGAGAGCGAGGGGCTGACGTTGACGATATCCGTAGCGAGCAGTGCCGTCAGGCGTTCGACGCTTTTGAGAACTACTCGTTTCAGGCCCGATGCTGTGGTGTAGACGAGGCCGTGGCGGTAGTAGACGCGGCGGGGCACACGGGCCATCCAAGCGGCAATCATTGCCACCATCGCACCTTTTGGAGTGTGACCGACGACGGTGTCGATGTCGTTGGTTTTTATATATCTGCGCACGTCGAGGATTGCTTTCAGGTCGGCCCGGAGGTCGATGCGGCGGGCCAGCGGCGCTCGATGGTATGTGATGTTGTTGCGTGCGCAGAAATCGCGGTCTTCAGCGTCGGAAGTTATCAGATGCTGCTCGAACCCGCGCTCCGACAGGAAGCGAAACTGCCCGTCAAAGAATGCTTTAGGGGTGGTAAAGACGGTGAAAATATGGAGTACCCGCATCGGTCAGCGTCTGTGGAAAAGATTGTAAATTCGGTTCGGGAGGATGGCCGTTACAATCGGTTTTAAGGCAAAAACCCGGTATATAGCCGGCATTTGCAACATGTCAAAGCCGCGCAGCATGACTCTGCTGACGCGAAGATAGCGCCCGAATGTGCGACGCGACGCAGCATTGCGGTCATCTCTCATTTTATACAAAGGTTTTTCGAGTACATATCCGCGATGTCCTGCAGCATACATTTTGAACCATAGATGGTAGTCTTCGACTCCGAGTAGTTTGGTTTCTACAGTGTAGCCTTTTACGTCTTGGTATGCTTTAGTCCGCACCATGCACGGGGCATGGCAGAATGGACTCCCGTTCAGGAAATGGCGCTCGGACACTTCGTAGCCGCCTGTGCCGGTTCGGAATATCCCCTTTTCATCAAAGTAGTGCATCGGCGTGCTGACAATGCTGTATTGAGGGTGAGAGTCAAGGAAATCGAGTTCTGTCTGAAATCTCTCGGGAGTTGATAAATCATCGCCGTCCATGCGGGCCACGTATTCGGTGTCGGCGTATTCGAGACAGTGGTTGAGGGTGAAGTTCAGCCCCATGTTTTTTTCGTTTTTGATGAGGATGAATTTTCCGGGGAACCTGTCGACGTAGCTTTGTGCGATTTCGCAGGTGTTGTCGCGCGAGCCGTCGTCGCACATTATCACTTTGAAATCCTGACAGGTCTGTGCGAGCAGGGAATCAAGCGCTTCCGCCAGCGTGGGGCCGCAGTTGTAGATGCCCATTATGACGGAGATGCGCGTCGAATCGTTATTTTCCATATTTTTTGAGTTTCAGAAATTCTTTTGCATCGCGGAGTCCTTTTCGGCGCAAGCTGTTGTTTTTGCGGTCGCGGAGGGTGTTGTAGACAAATGCGGCGCATTGCTGATATAGTCGAAGGACGGTTGCCAATGGCCTTTTCCAAGCGGGTAGATTTGGACGGACGTAGAGTTCGTAGAATATTTTGTTGTTTCGCGCGTGGGAATATGCTATTTTTGCGGCTCGTTCGCCGGTAACTGATGTTGCGGCGTCGAGGTGGGTGAAGCCTGAATTGTAGTGGGTGAGAATTTTAAGCCCGGCAAGGTGCATTTTGAAGAACATCACCTTGTCATCAGGAATGGCGTACGGGGAGTCGTCGAGCCAGAGGTCTTCTTCGAAATGGATGGCGAGGAAGTCGGTCTTGCGGCAAATAAAGGCCATTCCTGCGTTTGTTGTACTAAGGGCGAAATCGCCGGACGGAGCGGGGTTGTAGACATCCGAGCCCATGCATGATACTCTATAACCGCGTTTCTTCCCTCCAATTCGCGGAATGGAGGAAAGCATGGATGCCATGACTATTTTTTGTAACAGTGGGATTGTATGATGAGGCAATGCATCTACAGCACAAACATCTGCGCTACAATCTTTCAGTCCTTGAAACATACGTTCCACGCCGTTGGGGGCGATGTTGATGTCGTCGTCGAGCATGAGCATCCATTCGGTGTCGACTTCGTCGTATGGGAGCGCGCGCTGAGCGACCATGCCTTTGGAGACTCGGACAATCTGTTCGATGCCGATGGTTTCCGTCGGCCGGTCGTAGCCTTCGGCGAGATATACGAGAATCTTTTTCGGGGGAATTGTCTGAGACGCTAACGAGTCGAGCAGTCGCTGATACATCCGGCCTGCGCGGCCGATGGTGCGAATAACGGCGCAGTATTCAAGTTTTTCCATGAGTCAGAACAATGCTTTGAGGAATCCGTAGTAAACGATTGTCATGGCGAGGGTGAAGCCGAGGTGGCACCGCGCCACAGTGTTTGCCAAACGGTATTGCCGGGGACGGAAACAAGAGTCGAAAAAGGGGTATGTCAGGGCGATGGGGAGCATCAGCCACGAGAGGTAGGCGATGCGGTTTGTGAAGCTGGCGTACATGCACAAAAGCCACACGGCGTTGGTGAGGGTGTAGAGGCTGTAGATGAAGTTGTAGGTCTTTGAGCGGTAGCCGCAATTGGTGATCAGCCAGTATCCGAGCACGATGGGGGCTGCGCTGTAGAGGGCGAAATCAAAGCGGAAACCGGCATAATACCCCCAGTTGCTGATTGCTTTGTCTTTGATAAGATAGCCTGCGCCTTGGTCGTTGGCCATCGAGCCGAAGAGTTCCTGAAAGAATGTGATGTGGCATGCGGCTATTATGAGGCAAATAATCCAGAGCGAGAGGTATTTCTTGGGTTCGGAATAGAAGTGGCATATTGCGAAGG
>CAJUCQ010000071.1 GCA_910584905.1 uncultured Muribaculaceae bacterium | reverse complement strand
CTCTGGGATTAACAACACCAAACTGTACAAATAAATCAGGCGACCTTGAAAGGCCGCCCAATACTCTATGTCTTTTGATTGGTTGAAAATCATTAAGTTCTTATCCCGAACTCGCGTTAATAGACGACGAGAATCGTTACACCCAAAGGTTACCGCAAAAAAAAAATCAGCCCTGCAATATCTGCGGAGCTGATGTGTATATATTCGGAGGATATTAAATTTGCGGATTACCGCCGCGATGGCATCGGAGCAGATTCCATCAACGCATCCATTTCCTCGGGTATAATGAAGATATCTACTTTCGACATGGGCCGCACGCCCTCAAACCATCGAAATTTAGGAAGGAAATAATTGCTCTTTTTTGCGAGGAATAGCGGAGTGGCTACGCCGGTTGTTTCCGGCCACATCTTCACGCGTTCGGTTGTTTGCCCGTTGAACAAGGCCGTGAGATAGCTGCTACGCGCATTTACCATCTTGTTTATCGTGCTGTCGGCCTCTTCCGGATACATTACTATTTCGACAGTGCCGTTAATATCAAGCCGACGCATCCGGCCGGCGTCGAAATGAGCAATCATTTCGTTTCCCGACATCTGGTTGTAATGCTCGCCTTCGATATGTTGGGCGGTAAATCCCTGATCGGGGAGAGTGGCACGCTCTATGGTCGAGTCGTTCAGGAGGAGCTCGATGACATTACCGAATACCTGACGGTCCTCATTCCACACGACGGGGTGGACAAACATTCTGAGAGTAGAGTCACGCTCTGTAAATTGCATCGAATCGCAAATTCCCTGCATATCGGAACGAAAAAAGCGAACCCTCGGATTTATGACAGCCACATGGGATGTGTCGACTCGCACAAAAGCTTCAGTATGCGCAATCGTATCGGCCGGCACAGGGATAGAGTCGAACACGCGCATCGTGCGTATATATCGTCCGTGAACCCAAAGAGTGTCATCGGAATTGTCCTGAACATACGAAAGCATCGCATTGCCCGTGACAAATGAGCTGTCGAGAAGCTCGTTATAATATCCGTAATCACCGTAGACGGCAGCGTGGCGCGCCGAATCGGCGAGAATCATATTGCCGAAAGCCTCGCCGACGCCGGCTATGCGGTCATAGTAGATGGTATCGGCCGTGAGCGTACGCCCCTCGGGAGTCACAATCAACGAGCGATTGTAGAGGCGCGTGCGGTCGGAGTCGGTTTCATAGACACCGTTATCGGTATAAATCGTGGCCCGGAAATTTACCACACGGCTCGGCGAATTCAGCTCGGCGACATGTGTTCCCGTATTATAATAAAGTGTATCGGTCCATATATTCAGCGTGTCATCAGAGTTTTCCGACACAAGATGCACCCTCGTATAGAAATTCGCCTCCTTGGTCGAGGGGATGTATTCGCCCTTCATCGACGTAAGGACATTCGATTTATCGAACAAGCGCCCGCCGACCTCGTAATATCCGAGGTCTATAGCGAGGTCATACACAAAAACATCGGTCTCGAGAGTTACGTCGCGATTAATCAGCCGCACCTTCTTGCCGGGATTCGCATACAGCGTGGCAATCTCCTCAGGCCCGCTGTAAGCGAGCTCGTCGGCGAAGACAAAGAGCGTGTCGCCCTGCTCCATCGACACATTCCCGAAAGCATCCAGCGACTCGGTATCCGGAAAATAATGCGCGCTGTCGCACTTCATTATCATGGGGCCGCGCGTAAAAGCCACATTGCCCACCACCACCATAAACGAATCCGACGTAGCCTTCCGCAAGCGGTCGGCCCGCTCAAGGAAGACGCGTCCCGACGTGCGGTCGGCCGACGGAATCTGAGGTCTGATGACCGGACGCCCCACTCGCTCCACTGCCGCCAAAAGCACCGGAGCAAGCATCAGGAGCGCCAACAAAAAGAATGAATGCCGACGCATCACGCCTTATTTGGCCTTAAGCCAGCCTTCGTGCTTAAACTCGCACCCGCGCCATCCGTCCTCGATGCGGACGTAAGTGTCTTTGATTTTACGCTCAAGCCACTCGTCGATTATCTCCTGCTTGCGCGCATTTTCATACATATTTTTGATTGTCTGGAAATCTTCCGCAAGGTTGGCGCGATGGGCGTCGATGCGAGCCGTGAGGCGCACCATAGCCACAATCTCGCGGTCGGTCTTTGAGCGCATGATAAACGGAGCGGAAATCTCCCCGGGCTGAAGCGACGCCACGGCGCGCGCCACCTCCTGAGGGAGCTGCGACATCTCGAAGCGCGTCGTGCCGGTCTCATTGTTGACCATCACACCCTTCGAATAGCGCGTATCCTTATCTTGCGAGATATAGCGCGCGGCATCATCGAATGTGATTTTTTTATTCACGAGAATATCGTTGCGCACCGAGTCGAGGCGCTCAAGCGCTGCCGACAGGTCTTTTTCCGACACCTTGGGGCGCAGGAGAATATGACGCGTGTTGATTCGGTCGCCTCGTTTTTCAATAAGCTGGATGATATGATAGCCATACTCCGTCTCCACAATCTTCGACACCTTTTTAGGGTCGTTGAGATTAAATGCCACGGCGGCATACTCCGGCACGAGCTGTCCGCGACCCATAAAGCCGAGTTCGCCGCCACGCATACCCTCCGGGGCCTCGGAATACAGTATGGCAAGAGTCGAAAAATCGCTTTCCCCGCGATTGACGCGATCGGCAAAACCGCGCAGACGCGCCTTGATATCATCGATTTCCTGACGCGGAATCAACGGATTGAGAGTGATAATCTGCGTCTCGACCTGCAAGGGGATGAAAGGCACCGAATCCTCGGGAAGCGACGAAAAATAACGGCGCACATCCGAAGGCGTGACCTTAAGGTCTTTAGTCAGGTTATTGCGCACCTGCGAGATTCGCCCGCGATTGCGCATATTCGTAGCATAATAATCGCGAATCTCCGAAAACGGCTTGCGGAAATATTGCTCTACCTTCTCGCGCGAGCCGAGCTGATTGATAAGGAAATTGAGCTGCTGGTCAACCTGAGCCATCACCATCGACTCGGCCACCTCGACCGTGTCGACATCTGCCTGATGCAGAAAGAGACGCTCGATTGCTATCTGCTCGGGCACAACGCAATACGGGTCGCCCTGAATCTCAATGCGGTCAGCAAGCATATCCTGATAAGTCTGCTCGATTTCCGACTTATAAAGGGGTTCGTCGCCGATGACCCACGCCACCTCTTCAATTATATTATTGTTTCGTGCTCCCGCAACGAGAGCGGCGGCGGCAAAAGCCCCGGCTAATATTTTGTATGAAAACTTCATTTGCAACATATGTGATTCGGCCACAAAGATAAGCCAAAATTTCGATACGACAGTGTTATAAAAATCTAAAGGCTACAAAAATCCGTGCCAACCTTTACTTTTTCTGGAACAGGCGGGCCAACGCGCGTTTGTCGTCGCGCTCCTTTATCGACTGACGCTTGTCATACTCCTTCTTGCCCCGCGCCACTCCTATCACGAGCTTCGCAAGCCCGCGGTCGCTGATAAACAGGCGCAAAGGCACGATCGTGAAGCCCGCCTCCTTGCCGCTCTTCTGCAATTGGCGGATTTCCTTGCGCTGAAGCAGGAGCTTGCGGTCGCGCCGGCACTCATGATTGTTGTACGACCCGTAGAAATACTCCGGGATATTCATATTCTTCACCCACACCTCGCCGTTATGGATAAAACAAAAGGTGTCGACAAGGCTTGCATGCCCCTGCCGGATCGACTTTATTTCAGTGCCCGTAAGCACGATTCCCGCCGTAAACGTGTCGGATATCGCATAATCGAACGTCGCCCTGCGGTTCTTTATATTTACTTCTTTGAATTTCATAACAATATCACAGTCAAAAGATAATGAATAAGCTCCGGTGTCACTACCGTAGCCAGCGCGGCCACCGCCGTGAACCGCATCACCGAATCCGCCCTCACTCCCGCATAAGGAGCCGCCTTGTAAAGAATCAGCACCACATAGAGCGGCAGAAAACGCAGAATCGTTATCTCGGCCTGAAGCAGATTGCACACAAGTCGGATAAGAGCCATCTCGCCGAGAGCCATCACCGCAAGAGTCTGCCCCTTGCGGCGCACCTCGGCGCTGTCAGAGGTCGCCGAAACCCCGCCGAGGAAGACATCGAAAACGATACCGGCAACGTACAGCGCCACAAAACAGGCCCCGAAATCTATGACGCCCCGGATTATCTGAACGTCAAAACCGAGCCCTTTGTTGTACAAGAGCCCGCACAATTCCGACACCGCGACAACCCCGAGCAACGGCAGAAAACCCCTCCGCGTCAACTCCGCAGGCGAAGGGGCGGAGTCCGCAACATCCTGCCACCCGTCCGACGGCGCGAGCAGCAGCTGAATCAGATATTTTAAGTACAATAACATCTTTTCCCAAAATTTATAGTGCAAAGATACGCATTTTTTAGGGCGAATTTAAATTATAAATGCTATTTTTGCAGTCTGAATTACATACAAACCAATAAAAATACACTGAAAAATGATACAAGGCATCCTGTCAATATCCGGCAAACCGGGCCTCTACAGGCTCATCAACCGCGGCAAGAACACCCTGATAGTAGAAAACTTACAGACGCGCAAGCGCCTCCCCGTATATGCCCACGACAAGGTTATTTCCCTTGCCGACATCGCAATCTACACCGAAGGCGAAGACATGCCCCTCGCCGACGTCCTCGAAAAAGTGAAGACCATTGCCGAAGGCAAGACTGTCGACATCAAAGCATTCTCCTCCGACGAAGCCATCCGCGAATACTTCGCAACCATCCTCCCCGAATTCGACCGCGAACGAGTTTACACCACCGACATCCGCAAACTCTTCTCTTGGTACAACATCATGATTGAAAACGGCGTCACCGAATTCAAAAACGAAGAAATCGCCGAGGACCAAGCCGCCGAGCAGGCTCAGGCCGCCGACGAAGCCGCCACAAAAGAATAAGCGCCCCCCGTTCCCGACACGAGAACCAAGCGCTCCCCGCAAGTGTTATTCAGTCAAAGACTCCTTTACTGAATAACACTTATTTTTTTCCATAAACTTATGAAAACCGGTATTTTCTACGGCTCAACCACAGGCGTCACCGCCGACATCGCACGCCGCATCGCAACAATCCTCGGGCTGAACGACACCGACATCCACGACGTCGCCCGAACAGCCCCCGACAGCCTCGCCGACTACGACCTCATCATCGCAGGCTCATCCACGTGGGGCAACGGCGAAATCCAAGACGACTGGTACGACTTCCTCGACGGAGCGCAGGCGCTCGACCTCCGCGGCAAAACCATAGCCCTGTTCGGCGACGGCGACGAGACCATGCGCGACACCTTCTGCGCCGCAATTGCCGTGCTCCGGCGCCGTCTCGCCGACACAGGCGCCCGATTCTCAGGCGAATTCCCGGCCTCCGCCTACTCTTTCGACTCCTCCCCCGCCCTGCTCACCGACGGCAACATGGCCGGCCTCGCACTCGACAACGTTAACCACCCCGAACTATCCGACGACCGCATCCGCCAATGGCTCAAAACCATCATCCCCGCCTGACAATCACGCCCCCCGCCAACCCTCGCGCGCACGTGCGAGTCGTTAAAGTAAGATAAAACCTGAGCGCCCGGCTTGGCGCTTTCGCACGAAAGACGTAACTTTGCGAAATAATTTACAACAAACGAATGATTTCGCAAGTTATCGACGAACGAAGCATACGCCGTCTGCATGACCTGCTCGACGACGCATCAAAAATAGCTGTGACCTGCCA
The DNA here is from genome assembly GCA_910584905.1 of uncultured Muribaculaceae bacterium. Taxonomy (GTDB): domain Bacteria; phylum Bacteroidota; class Bacteroidia; order Bacteroidales; family Muribaculaceae; genus CAG-873. The sequence goes on along the minus strand of CAJUCQ010000071.1, from coordinate 38,836 downwards.
TCAGGGACCCGACGGCGACGCCATCGGCTCATCCCTGGCGGCAATGCACGTATTGACCGCACTCGGAAAAGACGTAAAAGTAATAATCCCCGACCCCAGCCTCACTCAGCTGCGCAAGCTCCCCGGCGCTAAAGAAATCGTGGACGCATCGCGCTACCCCGACTTCGCCCGCAAGCTCCTCGACGATGCAGACCTGATTATTTGTCTCGATTTCAACGTCCCCACACGCACCGGGCGACTCGCCGACGCAATCCTCTCCGCAAATGCACCCAAGGTTATGATCGACCACCACCTCGACCCCGGAGACTTCGCCGCCGTCACCATCTCACACCCCGAGATGGCCGCAACCTGCGTCCTCCTATTCCGAGTGCTTTGCCGCCTTGAACTCTTCAACTTCATCGACAAAGCCGCCGCCGAATGCCTCCTCGCCGGAATCCTCACCGACACCGGAAACCTATCATACAACGTCGGCGACCCCGAACTCTTCACCATCGTTGCCGAACTCGTGCGCAAAGGCGTCGACAAAGAAGCCCTCACACGCAGGCTCTTCATGACCACAAGCGCTTCGTCCATGCGCCTGAACGCCTACGCTCTCCTCAAAAAAATGGAACTCTTCGCCGACGACCACGCTGCCCTTATCGTCCTCAGCCGCGAAGAACTCAACCGCTTCCACTACTCGAAAGGCGACACCGAAGGCCTCGTCAACAAACCCCTCGAAATCCCCGGCATAGTCTACTCCTGCTTCCTCCGCGAAGAAACCGACCTCATAAAAGTGTCGATGCGAAGCGTCGGCTCATTCCCCGTAAACGCAATCTGCGCCGACCACTTCGGCGGAGGAGGCCACCTCAACGCCGCCGGGGGCGAATTCTACGGCTCTCTCGACCAATGCGCCGAACTCTTCCGGTCTATCCTCAAAGACAACTCCCAGAAATACAAGCAACACCTCAACAAATGAACCTCAACAAGCTTTTTGCAAGCATCCTTGCCATAGCCGCCGTCATTGGCGCCGCATCTTGCAGCGACGACAAAACATACGCCGAACTCCTCACCGACGAAGCACACTACGTCAACAACTTCCTCGCCGACCAGCGCGTTATCAACTACGTCCCCGCCGACACCGTGTTCGAAACCGGACCCGACGCCCCCTACTACCGCCTCGACGACGACGGAACAATGTACATGCAGGTACTCAACCCCGGAACAAAAGGCAACAAAGTCAAAACCGACGAACTTATATACTTCCGATACACCCGCTGGGCCCTCGCATACTACGCCGACGGGCAGCTCCCCACAGGCGTCGGCAACAACACCTCGCTCAACAGCGCTTGGTTCCGCTACCAGAACTTCCAGCTCGCATCATCAGCCCAATGGGGCTCAGGCATACAATACCCCCTCAGCCTCCTTCCCGTCGACTGCGAAGTAAACATCATAATCAAGGCTTCATACGGACCCACGACCGAACTTTCCGACGTGCGCCCCTACCTCTACCGCCTCACATATCAGCGCCCGCTAATCTGATTCAGGCGCACTCCCCTCGCCAATTAATACATAACTTTCAAAAATCCCGGTATATATGTCGCTAATAAAATCAATCTCAGGCATACGAGGCACCATCGGCGGACCCGCCGGCGAAGGCCTCAGCCCCGAAGACATCGTTAAATTCACGGCTGCATACGCCACATTCATCAGCCGCAGCGTCCCCGCCGGACGCCGCCCCCTCATCGTCGTCGGCCGCGACGCACGCATCTCAGGCCCGATGGTGCAGTCTATCGTCACCGGCACACTTCAGGCAATGGGTTGCGACGTCGTAAACATCGGACTCGCTTCAACACCCACAACCGAAATCGCCGTCACTGCCGAAGGGGCCGACGGCGGACTTATCCTCACCGCATCCCACAACCCCATACAGTGGAACGCCCTTAAACTCCTCAACTCTCGCGGTGAATTCCTCAACGACGCCGAAGGTAAAGAAGTGCTCCGCATCGCCGCCGAAAGCGAATACACATTCGCGCCCGTCGACAACCTCGGCGCCGTAAGCACCAATACCACCTACGACCGCCGACACATCGAAGCCGTGCTCGCCCTGCCCCTCGTCGACCGCGAAGCTATCGCCAACGCCGACTTCACCGTAGCCGTCGACGCCGTCAACTCCGTCGGCGGTGTTATCATCCCGCAGCTCCTTACCGCACTCGGCATAAAAAAAATCATAAAACTCAACTGCGAGCCCACAGGCTACTTCGCCCACACCCCCGAACCCATCCCCGAAAACCTCACGGGCATTTCATCCCTTATGGCCGAGACCAAAGCCGACGTTGGCATCGTCGTTGACCCCGACGTCGACCGCCTCGCCCTCGTAATGGAAGACGGACGCATGTTCGGCGAAGAATACACTCTCGTTGCCGTTGCCGACTACGTCCTCGCAAACACCCCCGGCAATACCGTCAGCAACCTCAGCTCGTCCCGTGCCCTCCGCGACGTCACAACTGCCCGGGGCGGAAGCTACTCCGCAGCCGCCGTCGGCGAAGTTAACGTCACCACCGAGATGAAACGCACCGGTGCCGTAATCGGCGGCGAAGGAAACGGAGGCGTCATATACCCCGAACTCCACTACGGACGCGACGCCCTCGTAGGCGTAGCCCTCTTCCTTACGCTCCTCGCCAAGAAAGGTAAAAAAGTCAGCGAACTCCGCAAGGAATACCCCGCCTACGAAATATTCAAGACAAAGATTCAGCTCTCGCCCGAACTCGACGTCGACGCAATCCTCGCCGCTATGAAACAACGATTCGCAAGCGAAAAGATTACCGACATCGACGGCGTGAAAATCGACTTCGCTGACTCGTGGGTACACCTCCGCAAGAGCAACACCGAACCCATCATCCGCATCTACGCCGAGGCCCACACCGCCGCCGAGGCCGAAGCCCTCGCCGAGCGAATTCGCGCCATAATCGCCGAACAGACCGCCTGAAAGCGATAACGCGCCCCGCGCCGCAAACACAAAAAAGCATCCGGCAACCCGAGTCTCACGCAGGTTGCCGGATGCTTTTATTTTTCAGTTGTCAATCGTCGTAGCGCAGAAAATTACCCTGAGAGTCGAAACGCGCCTCGATTCCATTCGAGAACACCGCTTCATACCCGCCGCGAGAACCCTTCTTCTCAAGACCTACGATTTTTGTGTCCTTGTGATTTTTCTTCACAAACTCACTCATCGCCTTGGGCACAAAAGCCGACGGCACACTCTTGTCTATCGACGTCTCAATCTCGGTCCAGTTGCCGCTGCGGTCGAATGTAACCTCGGTCCCGTCAGTCAGCACCACCTCATAGTCGCTCACCCGGCCGAAATCCTTGTCGACCTTCACTATCGACACCTTGGCCTTGAAATTCTTTTCCAGCAAAGCCTTGGCCGGAGCCGGAAGCATCGACCCGTCATGATAAATGCGGTCGGAAGCCGAAGCGGCCACAAAAGTCATCAGCGCCGCTAATAACATAAATACAGTCTTGTTTAGTTTCATTTCTATCGTTTTTTGGGGTTGAACATTCTGATTCACTTTTTAATAACGCCTCACCTCTACGAATGGTTCGACTCGCCGGCGTCGCGCGACCCCGTTCGGTTGCGCGTCACCACACTCGTTATATACACCGTAAAAATAGGAAACATCATCATCCCCAGAGCCGCAAGCACCACGGCGAGAATACGCCCCTCAGGCGTAACGGGCGAAATATCCGACCCTACGGTCGTCACATCCATCGACGCCCACCAAAGCGCGTCCGAATAAGTCTTTACTCCGGCATTCACGCCCTGCTCAAGCATATAGAAAACCAGCGACGAGAAATACACCGTCGCCACAAGCATTATCACATAAGTCGCAAAAAGCCCCGCCGCGCGGTTGCTCGTTATCCACCCCACCACCATAGCCAGCGCGTAGCCGCCGCGAACAAGAGGGATATATTGCAGTAGATAAGCAACCTTGGGAGAGAAAAAATCAAGCCCCAGACGATGAATAATCCATAGATAAGGGATTGACACAAGCAAAAACACAAAATGAGTGATGAAATAACGCCACTTCTTCTGCGCCATGAAAAGCTCCACGAAAAAATCTACGAGAAACACAGCGCAGATAATCACCTGCGTCTTCAGAAATCGAGGCTCATCATAATACTCTATGCCGTGGCCGCCGAACGAATCCATCGAAATGCTCACGACAAGAAACACCGACAGCAACAACACCGTTATACGCAATATGCGATAAATCCACTTCGCAGTCATGACTCCCCGGAATTTAAAGGTTCACCCCCGACGGAACGCTCCCGCGGGGCGGGATTCGAAATATACCGCTCGTAGTAAGTCATTATAAGCGCCGTCACAGGCAACGCGATAATCATCCCTATAATACCGAGAAGCGATCCCCACACCGACAGCGACAGCAATATCATCGCCGGATTAAGTCCCATCTCGCGGCCCATCACATGCGGCGTAATCACATAATCGCACACACACTGGCTCACAAGATAGACCAGCAGACACTTCCCGAACTCGGCCGCAAACCCCACAGTCCCGCCGAGCGAATAAATCAGACAAATCACACCCACGGGCACAAGAGTCACGTACTGGAAATAAGGAATCATATACAGCAAGCCCACCAACAGCCCCATAGGGATGGCAAGAGGCAGACCCGCGATTGAAAATCCCGTGCAATAAAACACCGCGGCGCACAAAGCAACGAAGCCCTGACCGCGGAAATAAGCGTTCATGCTCCCCTGAACCTCGCGCACCACACTCCATCCCCTATCGCGGTATTTTCGCGGAAAAACCATCTTGAATCCACGCACTATCTGAGGATAGTCGACGATAATGAATATGACATAGATAAACGTAAGCATCCAGCCGAGCACCCTCAACACAAAACTCAGCGACTCCTCAAGCAACGACGACCCGCGGCTGAGCAGCGCATCGAAATGCGACCCGTCAATAAACTCGCGGATACTGTCGGCGCTGAAATAGCGGTTCACGAAATCAACCACAAAACGATACACCGCCGGCATCTCACGCTCCCCCGACGACACACTGCGGAGTATATCGCCGAGCATCCCCACATCCTTGACAACCGAAGGCACAAAAAGATACACCGCCCCGGACAACACACATAAAACTTCAAGAAGCGTCAGCGCCCCGCCCAAAGCCCGGCGGCGAGTGCGACACAAACGCATATTCCACCCCACGAGCGGCTCAAGCAGATAAGCCACAAGGCAGGCCACAAAAAAGGGCAGTAGCACGTCGCTGAGATAATTCAGCAGAAAAACCAGCGCCGTCGCTATCGCCAGCGCTATTATCAGACGCATGATGCGGTCTGAGGTCCAATACTGTTGGAAACTATTCGCGGCCATGGGATGAATGATATTTAAATCAAAACATTCCCCGTCCGCGAATGGTTCGCTCTCACGAAAGCAAATCCGCTACGACAAAAGTGCTTCCGCCGACAAACACCGTCGTGCCCGGCTCGGCCTCGGATATGGCATCCGCAAAAGCATCCTTGACCGACGTCGGCCCGCTATAGACGCGACCCGGAGGAAGGCCCGCCTCGCGCGCGCACATCGCCGTGTCAATCGCGTGGCGGGCGCGCGCTATCGACGGCTCGACAAAAAAGTAGCGGGCCGTGCGCGGCATCTCGGCCATGATTGCGCCCACATCCTTGTCGTTGACAAAGCCGGCGACAATCGTCAGCGGACCCTCCGACGCAAGCGATCTCAGGCGCGGACCCAGATAGCGCCAGCCCCCGATATTGTGGCCCGTGTCGCAAAAGGCTTGAACGCCTTCAGGCGCCGGAAGACGCATCCACCGCCCCGCAAGGCCCGTAAGACGGCACACATCGGCAAAACCCGCTCGAACGGCGGCGGAGCTGATGCGCGGAAAGCGACCCTCAAGCCTCTCGAGCGCGGCAAGCACAGTCGCCGCATTCTCGCTCTGGCAGTCGCCGCAAAGCTCGCCCGTGACTGTCCCGTAGCGCGTGCCACGATACTCTATGCCGTCGGGCGTCCGCTCTGCCGAAGCGTACATCCTTATCTCATCGACAAACACAGCCTCCGAAACGCCCCGGTCAGCAGCCTCGCGAACAAAAACCTCGCGAACGTCGGCGCTCCCGCCGTTGCCTATGACTGCCGCAACGCCGCGTGCGAAAATCCCGGCCTTCTCGCGGGCTATCTCGGCTTCAGTGTACCCCAACAGCGACGTATGGTCGAGCGAGATATTGGTCACTATGCTGAGCAACTTGTCCGTGAGGATATTCGTCGAATCCAGACGCCCGCCGAGACCGACCTCCACAACTGCCACATCGACACCCTCGCGCGCGAAATGCTCGAAGGCCATAATAGTCGTAAACTCGAAAAACGAAGGCGTAAGCTCCCGCGAAAGCGGCATCTTCAGAAAACGGTCCACGAAATCGACCACTCGCGCCTCCGATATACACTCGCCGTTGACGCGGATACGCTCGCGGAAATCAACAAGATGAGGCGACGTGTATAAGCCCACCTTATACCCCGCCGATGCAAGCACCGCCGCAAGCGTATGAGCCGTAGAACCCTTGCCGTTGGTGCCCCCGACATGGATGGCCGGAAATGCGCAATGTGGATTTCCGTAGGCCTCCGATAGAGCCAGAGTCGTAGCGAGACCCGGCTTATATGCATCTGAACCTGTCCGGGAAAACATGGCAAGCTTCCCGAACAGGTACTCAAGAGTTTCAGTGTATGTCATTTATTTTTAGCATTTTTAAAGTTATCAGTGCCCTGACGGATGATATACACACCCGCGGGCACGCTTCCGGCCTCGAAGGCGCCGGAATTGACTCTGACATCCGAACAGGCATAAACCTCAAGACCGCTGACTGCCTCGGAGAATACCGAATTCGCCTTCGACCCCGTGATGCCAAGCGTACCGTTAACCCCAGCCGATCCGACGTTCGACACCGTCACCGACTTTTCGGCCGATGCGAATTCCGAAGCTTCAACCTCGCCGAACGACACCTGTACGTCGTCATTGGTCCACGCCTTGTTTATTGAACTGATGAAAAACAACATCACAAAGACATCAAAAGAGTCAGTACATCCTATCATTTAGACGTAAATTTCTTCACCATCGCGGCAATTTCGTCAGCTTCATACCCGCGCGAGGCCGCCATGCGGAACAAGCGTGTGCGTCCCTCGTATGTGTAAGCTTCGTCGCCCATTACCCGGGCCCGGGCGCTGATCAGCCCGGCAAGAATCGTGCGGTACTCGTCCGCGTCGATTTCATCCATCGCCGCCTCGATATCCGCCTGCGACACCCCCTTGGCCGAAAGCGCATACGCTATCTTTCGACGGCCCCAGCGCATAAAGCGGTACTTGTCGCGCACAAATGCCGACGCATACCGCGCATTATCCACAAACCGACGGCTCTTGAGCGACTCAAGCACACGGGCGGCATCCGACGCGCACAGCCCGCGGCGACGCAACTTCCCGAGAATCTCGCTTTCGCACTGCTCGCTCCGGGCGCAAAGAGCCTCAAGCCTCTGCAATTCTTTCTCAGCGCTTGGCGGTTTTGACGGCGACGGCATAGCGTTCGTTTCCTTTATAATCGCGCAGAATATCGACGCTCCGCCCGTCGAAGCCCTTGTCGGTGAGCATGCGGCGCATGGCCTCGCCCTGCGTACTGTTTATCTCGAAAAACAACATTCCGCCATCCTTTAATGCCCTGACTGCATACGAGGCAAGCGCCTCGTAAAACTCAAGCGGACGGTCCTCCCGAACGAAAAGCGCCGTCCGAGGCTCGTGCGCGGCAACGCGGGCGTCCATCGTCGCCTCCTCCGAAGGCAATATGTAAGGCGGATTGCTCACAATAAAATCAAAACGCGCCGGAGGATTCAGGGGCAAAGCAAGGGCGTCCGCCTTATAAAAATCCACCTGCGGCGCAAGCCGACGACCGTTAGCCTCCGCAACGGCAAGAGCGGCGTCGCTCACATCAAACGCCTCGATGCGGCTGAACGGGAGCGCCCGCGCAAGAGCCACGGCGATACAGCCGCTGCCGGTGCACGCGTCGAGCCCTTCAAGGTCGCTGCGTCCGCCCATGCGGTCAACCACGAGGTCCACAAGCCCGGCGGTCTCCGGGCGTGGTATCAGCACAGCCGGAGAAACCTCGAAGTCCATGCCGCAGAAACGCGCACGCCCCACGGCATACTGCACCGGCTCCCCGGCCTCGATGCGCTCTGCTGCCGCATCGAGCTTCTGCTCCGTGAAATCAAGAAGACTGCGCGAACCGTCGGCGAACAACTTCGTGCGCCCGAACCCGGCGATATCCTCCATCAGTATACGCGCCGCGGCCTCGCCCTCCCCCGCCCCGAGGACGGCCGAAAGGCGCGACTTCAGTTCAGTGTATTTCTCCGATGCTGTCATTGCATTGAGCTGAGGCCTTTAGCCGTCATTTATCGTTTATCGACTCGAAGATAAAGGCATCGTCGTCATCAGCGGCGCTATAGCCCGGCTCGTCAGGGATGTAGGCGCGGTGGTCTTCCTCGTCTTCGGCGTCCGTTTCTTCGACGTCCGCGTCGTCCCAGTCCATATCCTCGCCCCATGTCGAGGCATCAATGTTGCGGAGGTCTTCGCCCTCGGCGTCATCGTCATCCTCGGGAGTCTGCGTGAAGATAAACTCATCCTCCTCGCGCACGCGGTGATGGCCGTCGAGCGGACGATGCGTGATGTCCGACGGCTCGATGCGGTTGCTCTCGTCGGTGATGGCTTTCCACAGGAGGTCCTTAAGTTCCATGATACCCTCGCCCGTCACAGCCGAGATAAACACCGAAGACACATCCGCAGGCACCGTCTTGGCGATTTCCTCCTTAAGCTCCTCGTCGAGAAGGTCGGTCTTGGAGATTGCCAGCACGCGCTGCTTGTCCATCAGTTGCGGATTGAACTGCTCAAGCTCGCGAAGGAGGATATGATATTGCTCAGCGATGTCGTCGGCATCAGCTGGAACCATAAACAGCAACACGGCGTTGCGCTCGATATGACGCAGAAAACGCAGGCCGAGGCCCTTGCCCTCGCTCGCACCCTCGATGATGCCGGGAATATCGGCCATGACAAAAGAGCGGCTGTCGCGATAGCTCACGATGCCGAGCTGAGGCTCCATCGTCGTGAACGGGTAATCGGCAATTTTAGGCTCTGCAGCCGATATGGCCGAAAGAAGCGTGCTTTTGCCCGCGTTCGGGAAGCCGACAAGTCCGACGTCGGCAAGCATCTTCAGCTCCAGAATCACCGACTTTTCAATAGCCGGCTCGCCGGGCTGGGCATAGCGGGGCGTGCGGTTGGTCGACGACTTGAAATGCCAGTTGCCGAGACCGCCGCGGCCCCCGCGAAGAAGTTTGATTTCCTGACCGTCGTCCGTCACCTCGCAAAGATACTGCCCCGTCTCGGCATCGAATACAACAGTGCCGCAGGGAACTTCGATGATGCGGTCCTCGCCGTCCTTGCCGAACGAACGCCCGCCCGAACCGCTCTGGCCGTTGCCGGCGAAAATATGACGGCTGTACTTCAGCGGAAGCAGCGTCCACATGTTGCGGTTGCCCCTGAGGATGATATGGCCTCCACGGCCGCCGTCGCCGCCGTCAGGACCGCCCTTGGGCACATATTTGGCCCGGTAAAAATGACGCGAGCCCGCGCCGCCCTTGCCCGAGCGGCATAATATCTTTACGTAATCTATGAAATTGCTGTCTGCCATATTGCTTTGTTTTATGCTGTTGTTGTCCGCGGTCTGAATACCGGGATATGATGTTTAACGCCGGAGCTTTTGTTTCTGTTCTGGAACCGGGGTCAAAGCCCGGATTTGTCCATCGCGCGGTGGTGGCGCATAAGCTCGGAGGCCTGACGGAAATCAGTCTGCGAACCCACATCGAGCCACGTCCCCTTTATCGTGTAATAGCTCACCCGGGCACCCCCGGCTATCGCCTCGGCTATGAGGTCGGTGGCATCGGTGCGGCGGTCGGGGCGCAGTCGCCTCAGCACCTCGTTGTTGAAGATATAGATGCCCGCATTGGCGTAATGGGAGTATGTGGGCTTCTCCTCAAGCGCCGTCACGCGCCCCGGGTCGTCGGGGTCGATTGACAGGATGGCGAACGGGACACTCACCTGAAACGGCACCACGGCGATCGTCACGTCGGCGCCCGTGTCGAGATGCCGCAGATAAAGCTCCTCGTAGGATATTGTCGTCAGAAGGTCGGAATTCATCACGAGAGTCTCGCCGTCCTCCGCGGCCGCGCCTGTAAGAGCCACTGCGCCTATTGTGCCGAGAGGTTCGGCCTCCCGCACACATCGCACGCGAATCATTCCCGGGCCGAACGGCTCGCGGAAATGCTCGTCGAGTTGCTCGGCAAGATAGCGCGTGCACACCGTCATGTCGCTTATGCCGCAGGCGGCGAGGGCCTCGATGTTATAATCGATTATCGCCTTGCCCTCGATTTTGAGAAGCGGCTTGGGCGTCGTGAGCGTCTGCGGCCGCAGGCGCTCGCCTTTGCCCCCGGCCATGAGCACGGCCTTGAGCGGCAGTTGCGTGGGCGTCACCGTGAGGTCGAGGATGCGCAGAAGCCTCGTCTCGTCGTCGACAACGGGCACTAGTGTTATGCCCTTCGAACGGCACTCGCGGAGCTTGTCGATGACCTCCCGAGGAGAATCGCAGGGCGCGATGCGCCGGAAACTCCGGCAACAGGCCTCGGCCACAGGCGACGCAAGCGTAAGCCCGCGCAACAGCGCGCGGCGCACATCGCCGTCGGTGAGCGTGCCGGCCACGCGCCCCTTGCCGTCGCAGACAAAGAGCGTCATGTGGGCGCGCCCGGGCAGACCGTTGAGCCGCTCAAGCGCCGACAAAAGAGTCGTTTCTGCGTTTATGGTGTTCGTATTGTTCATGCTTGTTTTATAACTCTTGAAGCGCCGCGGCCATTGTCTCGGCAATCATCCAGTCGGCCGGGGTATCGAGGTCGATACTGCGTTCGCGAGGCATCTCGCACGGAACCCGGCGAGGGAATGCGCCGAGCGCCATCGCCCGGATGGATTCGGGGCAGATCACATAGACCGCCCCGTTGTACTCCCACACCGCCGGAGCATCCTGCCTGCGGGTGATAAGTCCGTCGCCCTTGCACACCCTGAGCATGCCTTCCGGCGTGACCTCGAAAAGATTGTAATAAGGGTTGGCCGCACTCTCGCACACGGTCACTACCATGTCAGTGTCGCCGCGGGAGTAGAGGCGCCGGGCGGCGGCAATGTCGGAGGCCGTGCGGAAAGGACTCGTCGGCTGAAGCAACACCACCGAATCGTAGACCATCCCGCGGGCATCGGCCCAGTCCATCACATCGAGAATGACCTCGCGCGAACCAGCCGTGTCGGTGGCCAGCGCCGCGGGCCGCATATACTCCACGTCGAGGCCGAGGTCGCGTCCCGTGGCGGCAATTTCGGCGTCGTCGGTCGAGAGCACCACGCGCCGGCGGTCGCCGTCCGGCCCGAGGTCTTTCAAGGCGGCTTCCACCGTCCACGCGAGCAGCGGCCTGCCGCCGAGAGGCTTGATGTTTTTGCGGGGGATGCCCTTGCTCCCGCCCCGGGCGGGAATTATGTAAAGCGGGTTATCGGCACTCATAAGTCGTAAAATTTTTTCTCCGCGCGAGGCAGACTTTTTACAAAATCCACAATCGAGCGGCACATCAGCTCCAAGGTGCATTCCTTGAAGTATGGATTTGTCACTGACCGCGCAAGCGCCTGCATATCCGGCGAGAGAGCCTGTGAAATTGCCCGGGATATGTCCTCGCGGCTGTCGCCGCAATGTATCACCGAGGCGGCGGCGATGCGACCGCGCTGACGGATGCCTACATCCACCGTGGGGATGCCGAACGAGGGCACCTCGACTATCCCGCTCGACGAATTGCCGACACACACGCTTGCAAGCCCGAGCAACGAAAGATAGCGTCGCATCCCCAGCGACTTGAATGCCACGACGTTGCGGCGGCGGGATGCATAGTCTTCGACAAGTCTGATTATGCCTTCGGAGTTTGCATCGTTGTTGGGATATGTTATCACGCAGGTGAGCTGCGGGAAATCGTCGAGAGCGTCGAGCAGGGCGCTGAAGCGCGCCGCAGGGCTGTCGCCGCGGTCGAGCGTGGCCGGATGATAGGTCACAACGGCCACCGGCCCGTCGGCGAAGTTTATGCCGAGAAATTTCTCCAACTCGGGGGCGGCGATGCGCGGGACGTTCAATGTGTTCCAGACGCCAATTGCGCCCGTATTCACCACCGTGGCAGGGTTTTCGCCCATCTGCACGACGCGGCGGCGATAGGCTTCAGTGGCCGTGAGATGGAGCGACGAGAGCTTCGTGATGGCGTGGCGGAGCGAGTCGTCGACGGCGCCTTCCGAAATCTCCCCGCCGGCGATATGGACTATCGGGATACGCATCAGCGCCGCCGCCGTGGCCACGCCGAGCATTTCGTAGCGATCGCCGAGAATCACGACGGCGTCCGGGGCAAGGGCTTCGAACGCATCGGCCATAGCGGCGGTGCAAGCGGCTGTGGCCCGCACACGCGAAGCCTCGTCGGTGCCTTCTGCGCTCATGTCGGCGCACAGCGGCTCGAAACCGTCGGCTCGAATTTCATCGACAGTCATTCCGTACTGCGGAAGGAGGTGCATGTTTGTGGCCACTACCCTGACTTCCACATCAGCCCCGTCGCGAAGCTTCCGCGCCACGGGCGACAGAAGGCCCCAATCGGCCCTCGTGCTCGACACGAATACCACTCTCGGTCTTGTCGTCTTATCCGTCATTGTTCAGCAGTCGCAGAATGGCGGATGGCCCGAGAGCCTCAGGCTACCGCCTCGTATTTCGTCAGAAGAGAGGCAGAGTAGCCGTCGTGGCCACGTATTTATGGTAGAACTGCTCGTCGGTCATCGTCAGCATCATGATGCCTTGAACGATGGTGACAAGCTGCCACAGCCCGCAAGTGCAGATGCTCAGAAGAATCGTGAGCACCCCGGCCACGGGTTTGCCGATGATGAAGTACTGGATGCCGAGGGTGCCGATGATAATCGCGCATATTCCGGCTGCCACCCGCTTGGAGTTTGAGCCGTCGCAGGGGATGCCGACCTTGGAGGCCTGATAAGCTTCCATCAGTTGCGGGTATGTGTAGAGCGGTTGCCAGTTCGTGCCGTCGGTGCTCACAGGGGTGTTCTCGTCGACGGCATAAGCCAGAAGCTGCGACACACTCATGGGGCCGATGCTCCGTCCGTTGAAAGTAATGTAGTACATCATATCTTTTTGGTTTTATTCCGCAAATATAGTGATTTTTTTCATATAGACCGAACCTTTTTGCACGGGAATGTGTTTTTAACATCAAAGAGAAGGCATTTTCAGACTTCCTTAAGAGGTCACAACCACCAAAACGATTATCCTTCTCGGCCCCCAATGTAGTCAGTAAAATCTGTCTGCAACGGGGCTCTTTTTTTGTCCCCGGTCAAAATATAAAAGCCGGTCAAAATATAAGCACCCCGAAAGTTTCAGTCTCGCTTTCGGGGTGCAGTTCAATCGCTTGAGCAGGGGCTTATTTCTTCAGGGGATGGTAGTCCTTGGAGTAGCGCTGCATCTGGGCTGTGTATTCTTCGCCGTAGTTTACTTTTACGTCGGTGATATTGCCGTCCTTATCTTTTACGAGTTCATAGGAAGGATTGACAAAGCCTTTGTAGGGAGCGATGTCGAGACGCGCGTAGCGGTCGAGGACTTCTTTGTGGAGTTCGGGGTCGACCTTCACGGCATATTTTTCCACGAGGTCGCGTCCGGCGGCGTAGTCTCCGGTGGAGCGTATGCGCTGGATTTCGGCGAGGAGCTGACCGAACAGACCGCGAAGAGCCTCGTAGTCGTTGATTTTGATGAATGTCTTTCCGTCGCGCTTCACCATTTCAATGACGTTTGCGTCCTTGCCGTGCTCGTAAGCCCATTCGGCGATAAGTTTGCGGTTGCGCATGTGAGCCTCTTCGACATCCTTTCCGGGTTCGATGCGCATGAGCTGTGTCATCATGCCGTTGAGGATATACTTGTAGTATTCGGCCTTGTAGGCATCGGGGTTGTCGAGGAGACCGATTTCAATGAGTTTGGGGTCGGCGAGGTAGTAAAGGGCGAAGAGGTCGGCGCGGGTTTCTTCAAGGGTTGAGCCGTGGGCCTTGAGGGCGTCGGGGTCCACACCGGGGAGGAGTTTGCCCGAGCCGTGGCCGAGACATTCGTGGAGATCGGTATGGAGGTTGTCGGTGATGAAAAGATAGTCGTCGAGGAGCTTGGACGTTTCTTCGTCGATTACAAATTCTTCGTTGAATCCGTTGCCGTGGGCGGCTTCGTCGTATGCCTGCGTGATATTTTCGAGGGTGACGCTCTTGGAGCCGTGAGCGGCGCGAATCCAGTTTGCATTCGGAAGGTTGATGCCGATGGGAGTTGCGGGATATGCGTCGCCGGCGAGGATTGCCGCCGTGATTACCTTTGCGGAAACCCCCTTGACTTTTTCTTTCTTGAATCGGCTGTCGACGGGAGAGTTGTCTTCAAACCACTGGGCGTTCGCGCTGAGCACTTCGGTGCGGTGGCTTGCGGGGATGTTTTTGAAATTGACAATTGATTCCCACGAGCCGGTCATGCCGAGGGGGTCGTTATAGCTCTCGATGAAGCCGTTGATGAAGTCGACCTGCGAGGCGGTGTCTTCGGCCCACTTGATTGAATATTCGTCGAATGTCTTGAGGTCGCCCGAGGTGTAAAAGTCGATGAGAGATTCGATGATAGCTTTCTGAGCGTCGTTTTCGGCGTAAGGCACGGCCTTGCGGAGATTTTCGACGATGGGGGCGATGGCTTCGCCATAGAGGCCTCCGAGCTTGTAAGGAATCTCTTTGATTTTGCCGTTTTCATCCTTGACGATACGGGTGTTGAGGCCGTAGGACACGGGGGTTGCGTCCTTGGGGTCTTTGAGGGCGGCAAAGTAGTCTTCGACTTCTTTCTGGGTCACGCCGGGACCGTACATATTTACGGCTGACGTGGTGATGAGGTCGGCACCTTCGGCCTGATTCACCTTTTTGGGAGCGATTTCGGGATTGAAAATCACTTCGACAAGTTCCGAAGCGCCTGCGGGAGCCTCGGGGAGGGCTGCGATGCGCTCTTCAAGGAAAGCGCGCGAGAATGCGGGCACGAACTTGTCGTTGGAATAGTGGTGGTGTATGCCGTTGGCAAACCACACCTGCTTGAGGTAGGTTTCGAACGCCTTGAAGTCGGCCGATTCGCGGTCGCCGTCATACGAGGCATATATTCTTTCGAGGAGGTCGCGAATGGCGAGATTGTCCTTGTAGTTCTGATCCCAAAGGATGTCGCGGCCCCAGAGGGCAGCTTCCTGAAGGTAATATACCAGGATTTTCTGATTTAAAGAGAGGCTGTCGAAATCGGGCACCTTGTAGCGGAGCACCTCGATGTCGGCGAAACGGTCGGCGGTGTAGTCGAAGTCACCGGCCGACTCCGCCGGCGCCTGCTTCGAGCAGGAGGCGGCCATGATTGTTGCTGCCATGGCAAGTGCTGTGATTGATTTGTTCATATTGAAATGTTATTTTTGGGGAGATTATTCGACGTAAAGCACCAGTCCCTTGAGGTATTCGCCTTCGGGATGGTAGATGTTTACGGGGTGGTCGGCGGGCTGAGTCATCTGATGAAGGATACGCACCCGACGTCCCGACCGCGCAGCCGCCGAGAAAACGGCGAGACGGAACTGATCTTTGCTCACGGCCTGCGAGCAGGAGAACGTGAACAGTATTCCACCGGGGGCTATTTTCTCGAATGCGCGCGCATTTATGCGCTGATAGCCGCGCAAGGCGTTGCGGAGGGCACTGCGGTGTTTTGCAAAAGCGGGCGGGTCGAGGACGATAAGGTCGTAGGCTCCGGCCTCCATCGTGTCGAGAAATTTGAATGCGTCCTCGGCGAAAGATGTGTGTCGGCCTTCGGCTCCGGGACCGAAGTTGAGAGCCACGTTCGCGTCAGTGAGCGACACGGCTTTGGCTGATGAGTCGACGGAATCGACTTTGAGCGCGCCTCCGGCGAGAGAGTAGACCGAAAAACCGCCCGTGTAGCAGAACATGTTGAGGACCTTTCGCCCGGCGCTGTAATGTTTCAGGAGTGCGCGGTTGTCGCGCTGGTCAACGAAAAATCCGGTTTTTTGCCCCCGCAACCAGTCGATGCGAAACCGCAGTCCGTTCTCCAGCGCCTCGTCCCCGGCGTAGTCGCCGAGGATATAGGCGTTCTGCGGGTCGAGATGGGCTTTGTACGGGAGTGTCGTCTCCGATTTGTAGTAGACATTGCTGATGCCGGCTCCGGGCAATGCCACGAGCGCTTCGGCAATAATTGTCCGGGCGAAGTGCATGCCCGGGGAGTGGGCCTGAAGCACCGCCGTCGGGCCATAGACATCGACCACGAGTCCGGGGAGGAAGTCGCCTTCGCCGTGGACAAGGCGATAGGCGGTATTGTCGGGGCGCATAAGACCGAGGGCTTGGCGGAGGCGGAAAGCTTCTTGAAGGCGTCGGCGATAGAAGTCGGCGTCGACCGTCTCGCCTTCGCCGAATGTGAGCATTCTCACGGCTATGGAGCCGATCTGAAAATGCCCGGTGCCTATGATTCGGCCGTCGGCGGCTTCGATGCACACGAGGTCGCCTTCTTCGATACCGGAATCCTCGCCAGGCATCTTGACAAGAGCGCCGGAGAAGACCCAAGGGTGGAAGCGGTCAAGAGACTCTTCCTTGCCGCGACGGAGTTTCAATATAGGGAGTTTCATGTTTTCAGGGCCTTGTTTATTTCAGTAAATATCGGTAAAGGTCATTGCCGTTGGCATAGAGGAGGAGAAGGAGAAGGAATGCGAAGCCCGCCGTATTGGCGATTTCGAGGAAACGGTCGGATGGTTTTCGGCGTGTGATTATCTCTACGAGCAGGAAGAGCGTGTGTCCGCCGTCAAGTCCGGGGATGGGGATTATGTTCATGAATGCGAGGATTATCGACAGGAAGGCCGTAATCTGCCAGAACGAATACCAGCTCCAAGCCGAGGGGAACAGGTCGCCGAGGGTGCCGAATCCTCCGAGGCTTTGCGCGCCTTCTTTGGAGAACAGGAGTTTGAGCGATGAGACGTAGGTGGCGAGTTGCGTTGTGCCGATTTCCCAGCCGCGCGGGATGGCTTGGAAGAAGGAATATGATATTTTTTCGCGGTCGAAAATTTCGAGCGGCGAGAGCATCTGAATGCCGATTTTGCCGTTGTCGCTGATGTTTACGGGAACTACGGACTCGGAGCCGTCGGCGTGGCGCAGGCGCATGTCGACGGTCTGCCCTTTGGCGCGTTGCAAGGCGGGCATGAACTCGGTTATCGCCGGCGTTGTGTCGTTTCCGACGGCGAGGATACGGTCTCCGGCGGCTATGCCGGCTTCGGCCGCAGGGTCGCCGGGCAGGAGCTTTGCCACGACGACAGGGATTCGCATCGCCATCGGGATGTAGTCTTTGCCTTTTGAGGCGAGAGTCTTGACAAGGTTGTCGGAGACAACGATTGTGGTGTCTCGTCCGTGACGGACTACGCCCACACGGGCGCCGGGCTGAATCAGATCCCATCCGGCCGAATAGTCTTTGGCGTCGAGCGGCCTGCCGTCGATGTTCACGAGCATGTCGCCGCTGCGGAATCCGGCATCCTGCATTTCCACGCTGAAGTCCATGCCTTCGGTCATGGCCTGATACGGAATGACGTCATCGCCCCAATGGAATGCGATGCCGATGTAGATGACTACCGCGAGGACAAAGTTGAGCAAGACCCCGGCTACCATCACCAGCAGACGCTGCCACGCCGGCTTTGAGCGGAATTCCCAGCTCTGCGGCTCGCTTTCGAGCTGCGATGCGTCCTTTGTCTCGTCGATCATGCCTGCAATATCGCAATATCCTCCGAGGGGAACCCATCCGAGGCCGTAGATGGTGTCGCGCCACGTCGGGCGTCCGTCGGCGCGGGGTTCGCGCGGCTTGCTTACCTGCCATGTCTTCACGGCTTTGTCGGGGCCTCCGTCTTTCGAGTTGTGGGGGAAGAGCTCGAGTGTGCCCTTGAGCGGATTCCATTTGAGAATCGAGAACCACGGGTTGAAGAAAAGGTAAAAACGATTGACTTTCACGCCGAACATCCGCGCGAAAGCATAGTGGCCGAACTCATGGACGGTGACAAGAATCACCAATGCCAGAATGAGCTGGGCGGCTTTGACAAGTATATCCATATTTCTACATTAAGCTTTGCTGATAAATTCTTCGGCGAGGCGACGGCTCTCGGCGTTGGAGGCCACGTAATCGTCGAAGCCGGGACGGCCCACAAAGGTGGCGTGTTCGACCGCATGGGCGATTGCGGGGTATATCTTACCGAAGGGGATGCGGCCTTTAAGGAATGCGGCGACAGCCACTTCGTTTGCGCCGTTGACGGTGCATGCCGTCGTGCCCCGGCGCTCAAGACTGAGCCGCGCGAATCCCAGACAGGGGAATTTCAGCTCGTCGGGCTTTTCGAACGTCAGTTCCGAAAGGCGTTCGAGCGTAAGGGGTTCGGAGCATCCCTGCAGGCGGGAGCATCGGCCCAACGCGTAGGCTATGGGCAGGCGCATATCGGGCACACCGAGCTGGGCCTTGATTGCACCGTCGTTGAATTCCACCATCGAGTGAACAATCGACTGAGGGTGGACCACGGCCGTAATCCTGTCGGCCGGGATGTCGAAAAGATAGTGGGCTTCAATCAGTTCGAAAGCCTTGTTAAGCATCGTGGCCGAGTCGACGGTGATTTTCGCTCCCATGTTCCAGTTGGGATGAAGGAGGGCATCGGCGGCCGTCGCCGTGGCGATTTTTTCCACGGGCCATGTGCGAAACGGGCCTCCTGAAGCCGTGATTATAAGTCGGCGCACATTGTCGGGGTTCTCGCCGACGAGACACTGGGCCACAGCCGAGTGCTCGGAATCGACGGGGTATATCTTCGCCTGCGGACAGCTGTCGAGAAGGCTGCGGATATATTCACCGGCGACGACGAGGGTCTCCTTGTTTGCGAGGGCTATTTCTTTTCCGGCCTTGATGGCGCATACGGTTGGTTCCAGCCCGCTGTATCCGACCGTGGCCGTGACGACCATGTCGACGTCATCGGCCGAGGCGGCTTCGCAAAGGGCCTGAGGCCCGGAGGCCGTGGCAATGCCCAGCGGGGCAAGTGCTTCGCGCAAACGGCCTTCCAGCTCGGGACGGGCAATGACGGCTAAACGCGGGCGGAACATCTCCGCATATTTTATAAGGTCTTCGACGCGCGAGCCTGCGGAGAGGACCGCGACGCTGAACAGCTCGGGGTGACGGCGCACAATGTCGAGGGTCTGGGTGCCTATCGACCCCGTTGCGCCAAGTATGGCAAGACGTTTTGGAGCGGAATTACTCATAATACGGCAAAATTACGAAAATTTTCTTGTTTGCGCAAGATGTCGCTACAAGCAAGGTCCGCGGCGGGGTCGGCGCCCGCGGCCTCCTTGATTCCATATATTTGCCCGTATCGCGGATTTTTTGTAACTTTGCGGCGATTATACACCACACTGTCTCTATCAACAATATTCACGAGGACATGAACCGCGAAGTAAGAGTTCGATTTGCGCCCTCCCCCACAGGGCCTCTCCATATCGGCGGCGTACGCACCGCTCTCTATAACTATCTTTTTGCGCGCCAGCACGGCGGCAAAATGATTCTCCGAATCGAGGACACCGATTCGCAACGCTTCGTTCCCGGAGCCGAGGATTATATCAATGAATCCCTCGCATGGCTCGGAATCGAAATCGACGAAGGCGTGCGCGAGGGAGGCCCTTATGGCCCTTACAAGCAAAGCGAGCGCCGCGACATCTACCGCGAGCACGTCAAGCAACTGCTTGACGCCGGCAAGGCCTACATCGCCTTCGACACTCCCGCGGAGCTGGAAGCCAAGCGCGCGGAAATCGCCAACTTCCAATACGACGCATCGACCCGCACGGCGATGCGCAACTCGCTCTCTCTCCCGGCCGACGAAGTAAAGCGCCTTATCGACGCCGGCGAGCAATACGTGGTGCGCTTCCGCATCGAGCCGGGCCGCGACGTCGAGGTCAACGACCTCCTTCGCGGAAAGGTGACAATCAAAAGCGACATTCTCGACGACAAGGTGCTCTACAAGAGCGCCGATGACCTGCCCACGTATCATTTGGCGAATATCGTCGACGACCATCTGATGAAGGTGTCGCACGTAATCCGCGGCGAAGAATGGCTGCCGTCGGCTCCGCTTCACGTGTTGCTCTACGAAGCCTTCGGGTGGGCCGACACGGCGCCCGAATTCGTGCATCTTCCCCTTCTTCTCAAGCCCGACGGCAAGGGCAAGCTCAGCAAGCGCGACGGCGACCGCCTCGGATTCCCCGTATTCCCCCTCGAATGGCACGATCCCAAGAGCGGCGACGTGTCGCGCGGCTACCGCGAAAGCGGCTATCTGCCCGAGGCCGTCGTTAACTTCCTCGCCCTCCTCGGGTGGAATCCCGGCGACGACACGGAGGTGATGGGTATGGACGAACTCATCGCAAAATTCTCGTTCGCCCACTGCTCGCGCTCCGGCGCCCGCTTTGCCTTTGACAAGGGCAAGTGGTTTAACCACACATACCTCCAGATGATGCCCGACGCCGAACTCGGCGAGCTCTTCAAGCCTGTGCTCCGCGCCAACGGCGTGAATCCCGATGACTTCACCGACGAATACATCAGCCGCTCCGCAGGCCTCGTCAAAGGACGCATCAACTTCGTGGCCGACCTTTGGGAACAGGCCGCTTTCTTCTTCAAAGCCCCCGAGACTTACAACCCCAAAGACATCAAAAAGCGCTGGAGCGACGAGACCCCCGAGCTCATGCGCACGCTGGCGCGCATCCTTGACGAACAGCCCGATTTCACGGGTTCGGTAGTCGAGCCTGTAATCATGGACTGGATAAAGAGCAACGGCCTTCACATGGGCAACGTCATGAACGCATTCCGCCTGACTGTTGTGGGCGAATGCAAGGGCCCGCACATGTTCGACGTGTCCGAGCTTATGGGCAAGGAAGAAACCATCCGCCGCATCCTCGCCGGCGTCGAACGCATCAAACCCGCCGACGCAAGCGCCTGAGACAGCAGATGAATCCGCTATACAACGCCGGGATACGTCTGTACCGCAGCGCGGCACGGATTGCGGCCTTACGGAGTCCGAAAGTGCGACGAATGATACAGGGCCAGAGCGTCAGCCTCAAACGAATCGCCCGCAAACGCCGCACCATCGCCCCCGAAGGGTTCGATCTTTGGATTCACTCGGCCTCGCTGGGCGAGTTCGAGCAGGCGCGGCCGCTGATTGACCGTCTGCTCGAAGAGCGCCCCGGAATCAGTATCCTCGCCAGTTTCTTCTCGCCCTCGGGCTTCGAGGTGCGCCGCGACTACCATCCGCGCGTGGCCACGGTCTACCTGCCTTTCGACACTCCCGGAGGGGCGGCCGCCTTTATTGAAGCGGCGCGCCCGAAAGCAGCGATATTCGTGAAATATGAGTTCTGGGGCAACTACCTGTCGGTGTTGCGTCGGCGACACATCCCCGTCTACATCATCTCGGCCATATTCCGCCCCGGGCAGATATTTTTCCGTCCGTGGGGCGGCACATTCAGGAAAATCCTGAAGTGCTTCGCGCATCTTTACGTTCAGGACGAAGCCTCGCGCAAGCTCCTTGAAGGCATAGGTATCACGGCGGTGAGCGTCGTCGGTGACACGAGGTTCGACCGCGTGTCGGCAGTGCGTGCCGGAGGCCACGACGTGGCCGAAGTCGAGCATTTCCTCCGCGGAAGCGACAAGGTGCTTATCGCCGGCAGCAGCTGGGAAAAGGACGAGGCGCTGTACATCCCGTGGCTTCTTCGCCACCCCGAAGTGAAAGCCATCGTCGCGCCACACGAATTCGACTCGCTGCGCATAGCCGAAATCCGCCACGCCATCGGCGACGAACAGACCATGAGCTTCACCACATACCGCGAAATCTTTGCCGCCGACCCGGCCGATTCCCGGCTTAAGGATGTGCGGGTGCTGGTTATAAACTGTTTCGGCCTTCTCAGCAGCCTCTACCGCTACGGCACGGTGGCATACGTCGGCGGGGGCTTCGGGAAAAGCATCCACAACATCAACGAAGCCGCCGTTTACGGCATCCCGGTCGTCTTCGGGCCGAAACACTACAAATTCAAAGAAGCCTCCGACCTTATTGCCTGCGGCGGCGGATTCGAAGTTGACTCGGCGGAAAGCGTCGACTCCACTCTCTCGCATCTATTCGCCGACCCGCACGCCCTCTCCGTAGCCGGGAAAGCTGCCGGCGACTATATCCGCCGCAACCTCGGCGCCACGGACAAAATCCACAAGGACCTCTTCCCGGGCTGACCGCCCTCCCCACCCGCCTCACTCTTCTACCCACTCATCTCCCCCCTCAATTAAAATCATGATAAAGGCCGCCATTTACGGCAAAACCGACACTCCGAACGCACGCGACCTCGTGCGTCTGCTCCTCATCCACCCCGACATCCAGTTTATAGGCTTCGCCAGCGAAGACCATGCCGGCCGCCCGCTCTGGGAAGACGTGTTCGACGTCTTCGGGAGCTGCGACATCCGCTACAGCCGCACGCTCGACTACTCCAAACTCGACGTGCTCTTTTGTCTCGACGCTGACGACGTGCCCGCCGAAGCACTCAGCAAGCTGGAGACCGACCCCGAGTTCAGACTCATCGTCTTTCCTCCGAAGCCCGGGGAAGGGTCGGCCGTCGACAGCCTAGACAATTTTGTCTACGGCGTCCCGGAGCTAAACCGCAAGGCAATGGTGCGCGGCGCCCGCGCCGTGCGCCTCGCGTGCGCCCCGGCGATTGCGGCCTTGGACGCTACGTTCCCCTTTGCCCGCGTGCTTATGATGCCCGGCGACACTGAATCGCTCGAAATCACGGTCGACGGCCCGGAGTTCGACCCCGAGAGGTCGGCCCGCGAAGTCAGCGCATGCCTTCAGGCGGTGCAGACTTCGTTCAGACGGCGCGTTGAGTTCCGCGCGAGCGGGCGTGAGTCCCACTCCCTGCGAGGGCTCACCGTCGATATGGAATTCCCTTGCGCCATCGACGAGCAGACCATCCGCGACTCTTTCGCCGAGGCTTACGACGACCATAACTTCACATTCATTCTCCCTCCCGGCATCCCCCTGCCCGACGGCTCGGAAGACGCCCCGCTGGCGGGGTGCAACAAATGCTTCATCTCCGTCAGCAAGCCTGATGCCGACACGGTAAGACTCCGCGCCGCGATAGACCCCCGCATGAAGGGCGCCGTCGGCAACGCCATCCACTGCATGAATCTGCTCTTCGGCCTCCACGAACGCACCGGACTCGAACTTAAGCCTGGCGAATAAAGCGGCTTCGAATCGTCCCCACGGGCGAGCGGAACGCAAAATAAATTTGTAAAACACAAAAAATGTCACTACCTTTGTAGTCGACAAAGGCCGCCCTGATGGTGGAATGGTAGACACGAGGGACTTAAAATCCCTTGACCATTACGGTCGTGCGGGTTCGAGTCCCGCTTGGGGCACATAAACTCCTTGTAACGCGACGGTTACAAGGAGTTTGTCGTTAAGGGACAGTCATATTTTTTTCCACTACTCCTACAAGCATCAAGCAAATGAAGGCGCCCAATGAACGCAATCTGTCCGTCGACCTGATACGCACGATTGCCATGCTTATGGTAATCGGTCTGCACACTCAAATCGGATTTTTCGAGCACAATCCTGTTCTTTCACGGATCACCTACTATTCATGCGTACCGGCGATACCGCTGTTTTTCATGTCCAGCGGCTATATGCTCATCGGACGCGAGAACGCGACTTACGGCTACGCGCTCAGGCGAATAGGCCGCGTGCTCCGTTTCGCTGCCATCTTCGCCGGAGCGAACTATATTTACTTCCGCGTGATATGCGGGTATGGCCCCCTTGCGCCAATGTGGTGCGCCAAAGACTTTGTGAAGTCGCTTTTAGGCATAGGCTCGATGAGCATTTTATGGTTTCTATTCGCCCTATGCATTGTCTATGCGGTGTATCCGGTGATTAACCGCATGAGGAGCAATCTCCAATATTACGTGACGGCTCTCGTGCTCGTGGCGCTGGTGCAGTCATGGTATTTCAGCCTGAACATCACCGGCGCCGGCGAGAAAATCCACCCTCAGACCCTTCGCGTGTGGAACTGGATTTTTTACTTCATGCTCGGCGGCCTGCTCCGCGACTTCCGATTCGGGAAAGTTCCCGCGCTGATACTCACGGTAGCGGCGGCGGCGCTTAATCTGAAGGCTTCCGCATATCTTGTGCCCCATCTCAATACAATCTTCTGCGAATACTTTTACCCCGGTCTCGTTGTCATCACGCTTAGCACCGGATTGTTTTCACTGTGTCTCAACATTAAAGTCGGGAAACTCAAATCTGCCGTCGAGGCAATGGCTCCGCTTTTCCTGCCGGTCTACGTGCTACATTCATTTGCTATCTCGGCCACAGCACCCCTGAGAGAATACATCTATCCGGGAGCGCCGCTCGTCTACTGGGTGGTTGTCGCCGCTCTGAGCATAGGTATCTCATACGCGGTAATGAAAATTCCGTTTGTCAACAAGATTTTCAGGATATGATATACCGTCCTTGGCCGGGGGTTGAAATATGTATCTCCCCGATGAACGATTCGGCCATAGAGCTTCCTGAAGGCGTGGCCCTCGCAATGCCTTGCCAGGCGCATACGACGCGTGTCGCCGTCGTCGCCGATGCGGGCGAAAGTTTCCCCGACACTGACGGTCTGATCAGCTTTTCGGAGAAAACAGCCGTGGGAGTGCGCACGGCCGACTGTCAGCCCGTGCTGATGTATGCCCCCGACATCCGCGCCGTGGCAGCCGTGCATGCCGGTCATAGAGGCACACTCGGGCGCATATCCGTGCGCGCACTCGAACTCCTATGCGAGCGCGGGGCGAGGGCCGGGGACGTCAGGGTGTTTCTCGGGCCGTCGATATGCGGGAGCTGCTACGAAGTGTCGGCCGAACTCGTCGCTACGTTCCGCGCCGCAGGCTTCTCGGCCGGAATCCCCTCGGAGCGCAGGCTCGACCTCGCCGTTCTCAACGCCGAAAGCCTTAAGGAGCATGGCGTGCGCGAGGCCAATATCGTCCGTCTCAAGCACTGCACGCTCCACTACGAAACCGACGGCCACACCGTGTATCCGTCGTGGCGGCGCCAAAAGGGTATCGAAGACCGCCTTATATCCACAATCAGACTGGTGTAGCGCGGCGGGGTCAGGACCGGGCGAAAAGGTGGCCAGTTCGAGGCGACGCTCAATACGGATGGCTTGGCGGAGAGCATTGCCTGAGGCGTCGACGGCCTTGAGGCCCACGCGCCTGCACCCCGACCTTATCGTCACGGACGTGATGATGCCGCGCATGGACGGCATAAGCATGATTCGCCGCCTCAAAACCAACCCCGACACGAGCCATATACCGATAATCGTAGTCACGGCGAAAATCGCCGAAGACGCGCGCGTCGAAGCCTACTCGGCCGGAGCGGACTCGTTTATAACCAAGCCGTTCTCGTCGACGCTCCTGCGCTCGCGCATAAAAAACATCCTCGATGCGCGCCATGCTCTTGCCGCAGGCGACATCAGCCCCGAAGAAGCTTCCGAACGCGCGCCGATAGTCTCCGAAATGTCGCGGACCGACGCCGAATTCCTTGCCCGCTTAGAAGAAATAGTGATGAAACATATCGACAGCGACAAGCTCGACGTGGGTTTTATCGCCGACAAAATGTGTATGTCGCACTCGACACTCTACCGCAAAATCAAGGCTGTCACGGGCCTCTCGGTGGCTCGTCTCGTGCGCCGCCACCGCGCCCGCAAGGCCGCCGAGCTGCTCGGGTCGGGAAAATACACCGTCAGCGAAATCGCGTTTATGCTCGGTATGGGCAGTCTGGCCAACTTCCGCCAATGCTTCCGCGACGAATACGGCATCTCCCTCTCCGAATACCTCCGCGCCGCACGCGCTGCGGCGGCTCCCGCCGAGTCGGAAAAGCAAAGCGTCGCTATTGACAAATGAGGCCTGATTGCTTATATTTGCAGAATATTTGTATATTTGAATCAGCATGAAAAGAATTTTCACAGTTGTCACGGCGATAGCCGCAGTAATTTCAGCTTACGCCGCTGATTTCACGGAAAAAGAACTTGAAGTAAGGGCGGCAGACGGCGTGCGGATGGGCGCCACACTCACTGCTCCCGAGCACCCTAAAGCAGCCGTGGTGCTCGCCACGGGCAGCGGCACGCAAAACCGCGACGAAGAAGTTTTCGGCAAAAAACCGTTTAAAACGCTCGCCGAATTTTTATCGTCGCACGGCTACGCCGTCCTTCGTGTCGACGACCGCGGCTTCGACCGGGCCGAGGATGCCGCCAAGGCCACTGTCGACACGTACACCGCCGACGTCGCCTCGGCCTTGGCTGTCATGGATTCAATCTATCCCGCTCTGCCGGCCGGAATCATAGGCCACTCGGCGGGAGGGTCGTACGCAATCCGCAACGGCGCGCACAATGAGCGCACGGATTTCGTCATCACCCTTGCGGCCCCGGCATGGAGCGGCGACTCGCTGGTGATGTCGCAGTCGCGCGCACTGGCCGTGCGCCTGACCGGCCGCTACGACAACGAGGGCCTCCAGCGCCGCCTGCTCTCCATTGCGAAATCGGACGTGGCCGACTTTATTGCTCTTGCAATGATTACGGGCGAGATTAATGCCGCCGCAGGCGAAGCGGCAAAGATACCCGAAGTCCAAAAACAGATTCACGGGCAGGCATCGGCGTTGCTCTCGCCGTGGTATCGCTCGATGCTACGCTACGACCCCGCGGACGACATCAAGGCTGTAAAGGTGCCGTTCCTCGCCCTCAACGGCAGCAAGGACATACAGGTGCTCCCCGGAAATCTCACCACCATAGGCGAGCTCAACCCCGCGGCCGACACCCGCCTGATGGAGAGCATGAATCATCTTTTTCAGGTATGCGAAAGCGGCATGATTCAGGAATATGCCACTATCCCCGGCGACATCAGCGACGCGGCTCTCGCCACCATTCTCGACTGGCTGGAAAAACGCATTGCGCCCATACTCTGAAGCAAATCGGCTCAGGCATCGATGCACTTAAGGTTATGCGACACTTCAGCCGGAGAGTTGTCTTGGGCCGTGAAACGAAATTCGCCGAGGTGGACGCCGTTCTTGTCATGAAATTCCATCATGCAGTGGCGGAAATCAAGCGAAATATACTGCTTTTCCCCGTGGCGGTTTATCGCCGACCAAATGCTGCGTAAAGAACCCTTGTTAAGATGCGTTTCTTTGGCGGTAAGCTCGGCTTCGAAAGCATAGAAATTTGCCTCGCACACTTTTGAGCCTATCTCCGCCGTGTAGCCTGCAAGGTCGCGGCCTCTCGCCGCAGCCACATCGCTGTGAAAAATCGCCGCAAGGGCCGTGTCGGGGTTTACATTCTTGGCCACTTCGTATTTTTCGTTCTTCCCTGCTCGCTCGATTTCCTTCTCAAGCAAGAGGTCGCTGAAACGGCGGTTGGGGAAAAAATCGTTATCGCCAGGGCGCCACTCGTAGGCGCCGGGGTGTTCGCGGTAATAACGCGAACGCACTTCGTGCCATGACATGCTGTCGGTCACATACGGTTCTCGCTTGGCGCCTGTACGCATGCCATAGTCGGCTTTTGCCTCTGACAATGCTTCCCACTCCGCATCTGAAATCTCCGTGTCGCCAAACGGATGCGGCATGAACGATGCAGCCAAAGCTTGATGGACGGTCTGCGTTATGCCTTCCAAGGCTTTATTTGCCGACACCTCCGGCCAAGAGGCGTATATGAAATCATTGTAGATGTTTCCGAATGAGTATGCATGCGCATAGAAACCGCTCTGAACGCGCATGTGCACATCTTCTCCGCTGAAGAAACCCACAAGCTGTTTCAACCCTTCGAATGCGCCGGAGCGTGATTCAGGAGGAAACCTGGAGAACTCCAGTCCGCTGATAAGAAGCCGGGCATACTCGGTGTTCATGCCTCGTAGTTTTGTTTTGCAAGACGCATTATCTCGCGCATGTCCTGTCTTACCTGATCAAAGAAATCGACAGGGAAATCCGACAAATTGCCGAAGCGGTCCATCGTTATATGCGTGAACAGTTCGCCGGAAGGGAGCGGCTGCTCGGGGAAAAAACATATCGACAAATCGTCGTGCGAAATTTTATCGGAATACAAGAGCGCACGCCTCACGCCGTTGACGACGTGCTCACTGTGGGTCTCCACTACCACCTTGACTCCGGCGGCGGCCATCATGCCGAGGAAAAAGCCGATGTTCGACTGAGCCTTGGGATGAAGATGGGCCTCGGGATTCTCGACAATAAGCATCGAGCCTGCGGCGGCGGCAAGTCCATCGATGACCACGGGGAGGGCATACGTGATGCCGAATCCGGTATTTGGCGCCGTGACGTATGAGCCGTAATGGTGTCCGCGGAGCACCACGCGGCAATAGCCGGGCTGCAAAGGCTCGGATTTCACGGCCACATCCGTGAATATATAGCTCATCCACGCATCAATCTGGATGCTGAAGTTTTGCGCATTGTTGCCGGGGCAAAACCGCGATTCATCAAGTTTCGGGAAGGTCTTGGATACTGTCATCAGCGCATTGCCGGCAAGTTCGCCGCGTTCGCCTGAGGTCAGGAAGTTCTGAGCCTCCGTCCGTATTTTCGAATCCGGACGAGGGCCGAGACGTTCGGCATTCAGATAACGGAACTCCCGATTGCTCATTATCTCCGGTATAAATCCGTTGTCATCCAACGAAGGGACCGCCACGACAAGACCGCTGTCATCAGCCGCGGAACTGAGGTCTATTCCTTCTTTGTTGAAACGGATTGTCACATTCCAAGAGTCAGGATTTACGAGCGTGTCGAAATCTCCGAGATCAAGGCGCCGTCCGTCGTTGACTGAAATACGTACCTCGCGGCCTATCGCATTTCCCTTATTGGCCTCGGCGTAGTTGCGGTAAATGAGCAGCGACTGTATCACGCTACTCTTGCCCGAACCGTTGTTTCCGGTCAGGAGCGTTATCCTGTTCAGGGGTATACTAACATCCTTGAAGCGTTTGAAGCCTTTGATTTCAAGAGTATCCATAATTCTTAATCAGCGCAATGATGAAAAGACGGGCAATCCCTTAACAAGCTCGGACATTACCATCTCGATGTTCCATCGCGAATTCGTACTGTATGTCAACGCATTATAAAAATCCGGAATGTTATCAACAAGTTCTTGCAATTCCTTGGCGCAGACTCCGGGGGCAAAATCGGCCACAGTCTTGTCGTAATCCAAAACGGACAGGAGCACCGACAGACACTGCATCAGAAGTTTATTGACGGGAGGTCTGTAGCTTGTCTTCGACGTTATCTTGCGGAAAGCCTTGTCGCCAAAGAGATATTTCGCCAGCCGCATAGCCTTGCGGAATGCCTCAATCTCAGGAGCGTAATCATAGCCCGGCATGCGGTTGAGATATTCGACATATGAGTTGAGCGAATCGTCCATCTTGCCGTTATAGTCGCCCACGGGCTTTCCGCGAAGATATAGCATGCGGAAATATAGGAAACGGAAACACATCTCCTGAGCCTGCATGCGGCGGTCGCTCACGGAGCCGCATGTGGCGTCGGCAAACTCCTGCGACCGGCTCATCGTCATCAACGCAGCTTGCAGAGGTTCGCGCGAGAGGCAGTTGCGGATTTCCTGTCCGTTGAGGGGCTTGCCGCCGATATTAAGACGCCTGAAGAGATCGTATTTCAGCTTCTCGGGCGAACGGTAATCAATGACAAAACACATCAGCTGTGTCTGTCCGAAACGCCTCACTCTCAAGGGCGGGAGTTTTTTCATCAGTTCACTGTAGCGCAAGCCGTTGCACTCCTTCAGGTATTTCAGATTGGAGAGAGCGAAGCGGTCCTCCACAAAATGCTTGATTGTCGAAATGCGCTGCAGGCCGTCGACTATCGTCAGGATGCCATCGGGATATTGGCTGAGATAAATCGACGGTAGAGGCAGCCCAAGCAGTATCGACTCAATGAGGAGGCTTTGGCGAGTGCGGTCCCAAACGAAATTACGCTGAAAATTAGGCGCAAGCTCAAGATCGCCCTGACGAATCAGCTCAAGGAGCTGGCTGATGGAGAACGGTTTGTTTTCGA
This sequence comes from uncultured Muribaculaceae bacterium, assembly GCA_910584905.1. Taxonomy (GTDB): domain Bacteria; phylum Bacteroidota; class Bacteroidia; order Bacteroidales; family Muribaculaceae; genus CAG-873. The sequence goes on along the minus strand of CAJUCQ010000071.1, from coordinate 8,516 downwards.
CGTATATATCATCAATCCGATATCCCGCCGCATCGTCTACGGATATGACGCCATCGGCGTCAGGCTCTACGCCGTCGGCCTCCGAGGCCAGATACTCTTCCGACAGGCCGGCAAGACGTTCGTCAATGACATCTTTGCTTTCTTCAAAATCAAGGGTGCCGTCGATAGAAAAATGACCGTCCCTACGTACCAAAGGCAAAACGACGTCTGCGCCGTCTTTGGATGCCCGCAATGAAAAACAACCGTCCGGAGCGGCAACAAGCGAGAATGTGGTCTCTGCATCCGAGCCCTTGTATGTAAGTCTGATTGTTAGCGCCATGATGTGGAAGATTATACAATTAGTTTACAAAGATAACTAAATTTTATTATTCATCCAAAAGCGCATCAGGGCAAAAAAAACCGGTTGACGGGATATTCCGACAACCGGGATTCCAAAGTGTCCGAAATGAGACTCGAACTCACACGAGCGAATGCTCACTACCCCCTCAAAGTAGCGCGTCTACCAATTCCGCCATCCGGACATTTTGCCAAGCTATTTAAAGCCTGAGGGGTTTTGAGCGAAAAACGGGACTCGAACCCGCGACCCCAACCTTGGCAAGGTTGTGCTCTACCAACTGAGCTATTTTCGCATGCCTTTCTGATTTTGCGATGCAAAGTTAGTCACTTTTTTTGAAACTACCAAATTTTTATGCGAATATTATTTTACATCATTCCAAATCTACTGTTTACATGCAAGTTGCCCGACGACCGACGCTCCGCATACGCCCCGCCGTAAGCAAGCGGCGCCACAAATCACACCCGTAGCGGGGAGCGAGAAAAAGAAAAAGTCTCCGAGTACTTGACGTTCAAATACTCGGAGACTTTTCTTTGTGTCCGAAATGAGACTCGAACTCACACGAGCGAATGCTCACTACCCCCTCAAAGTAGCGCGTCTACCAATTCCGCCATCCGGACATCTTTGTCAAGCAAAAGCCTGAGGGATTTGAGCGAAAAACGGGACTCGAACCCGCGACCCCAACCTTGGCAAGGTTGTGCTCTACCAACTGAGCTATTTTCGCATGCCTTTCTGATTTTGCGATGCAAAGTTAGTCACTTTTTTCGGACTTACCAAATTTTTGCGCGTTTTTTTCGACAAAAATTTCGCCGGACCTCTACCCCGCCGCCTCTATTGCACTGTATCTTAAAGAGATAGCCCCCGCCGCGCTTCAGCGAAGACCGCGGAAGAAATCCTGCATCAGACGCCGGCATTCCTCCTCACGCACCCCGCAATCGACCTTCGCACGCGGATGGAAGGGCGTGCGGTTCGCGCGGCAGATGCCCGAATATCCGCGTTTTTCGTCGGAAGCGCCGATGACAATGCGCCCCAGCTGACTCCAGCCTATGGCCCCGGCGCACATGGTGCATGGTTCGACCGTGACATAGAGCGTACAGCCTTTGAGATATTTTCCCCCGAGGGCTGTCTGAGCCGCGGTTATGGCGAGCATCTCGGCATGAGCAGTGACGTCGCGGAGGGCTTCGGTCATGTTGTGGCCGCGCCCGAGTATGCGCCCCGTGGCATCAGCCACGACAACCGCCCCGATAGGGATTTCGCCGGCGGCCCCGGCGGCGCGGGCCTCGGCAATGGCGAGGTCCATGTAGTATTCGTCGTTCATCGTTTTTGTCAGTATTCAATTTATAAATTCCGTTGCATGGCCGGGCGCACCTCTATGAGCATACCTTCAGCGGCGGCAAATACCGGGCCTCCGAACTCCTCGGCGGCTTCCATGGCGAGAGCCTCCTCGTCATCGACGGCCGCCGAATAGTGGCCTATGACCAACGCTCCGGCCCCGGCAATGCGGGCAACGACGCCGGCCTCTCGCGCTGTTGAATGGCCGCGCATCGACGCCTTGGCGGCGTTGGCGTCGCCGTAAGTGGCTTCGTGGTAGAGCACCGTCACCGCCCGCACGGCCTCGGCCACGTCAGCGGCGAAAGCCGTGTCGGAGCAATAGGCGTAGCTCAGCGAGGGCGACGGAGGCGCCGTGAGCTCGGCGTTGGCGATGCGCCCGCCTCCGGGCAGCTCGTAGTCGGCTCCGGCCTTTATCGCCTTAAGAGCGGCGTAAGGGATGGCATAGCGCTCGATGGCGTCGGGGCGCAGATGGCGCTCCTTGGGCTTCTCGCGGAAATAAAATCCGCAGGCCGGCACGCGATGATGGAGCGGCACGGTGTGGACTTCAAGCGCCGCATCCTCATAAACACACTGACGGCGCCCGGGCTCCATGACACAATACTCGACCATGCCTCCGATGCCGGGCGACACCACCTCGGTCACAGCCTTCAGTAGACGCGATCCCTCGGCGGATATGTGCACGCGCACGGGAGTCGTGCGCCCGTTAAGACACATCGTGCCCAACAGGCCCGGCAAGCCGAGGAAATGGTCGCCGTGGAGGTGCGAGATGAATATGTCCGAAATCTTGTGCGCGGAGACCCCGTAGCGCTCCATCTGAATCTGGACGCCTTCGCCACAGTCGATAAGGAAGACGCGCCCGTGGTAGAACAGCGCCTGAGCCGAGGGCGCGTGGCGAAGCGTAGGCTTGGCCGAGCCACAACCCAGAATACGGACGCTGAATGCCGATGGCGGCGACGCGCAATTTTTTTCTGTCATTATGCACGTTGGTTTTGAATGAATTGCAAAGATAGTGAAAAACTCGCGTCCGCAAGGTTAAAAGGGAATAAAATAAGCCTTAAACTGCCGTTCCGACACAACCAAAGAGTGGTTTCAGGCGTCTTACGTGCAAAGAACAGCAAAACACAATGAAGCAAAGGCAAGATTGATTAGTTTTTTCATAGGATTAGATTTTTAAGGTTTAGAAACAGGCCGTGCGGACGTCGAGAGACGTCCGCACGGTTGGTTTATATAACATGCGTTGAGAACACGACAGTGGCGGCATCCGCGCCGAGCGCTTGCCGCCGCCACTGTTGCGGGGGTTATCTTTCAGGACTGAATCAGTCGATTTTAACCACGAGGTAGTTGCTGAGACTCCAGAACTTCACGGGATCGGTGATGCGGAGCACCTTGCGTCCGCCGCGGTCTTCAATCACATACGAGTCAGCGGGCTGGTTCGTCATCACCTCGGCCTTCTTGGAGTTGAGGTCGATGGTCGTGAGGGTGCGTTTGTCGGCGGCTGTAAAGAAGCTCTGGTCAAAATCGCCCTTCATAATCTTGGTTTTGCGGAGGAAACCGCCTTCAAGAATTTTGTGTTCCTTGAGTTCGCCGTTGCTGCCGATTGCATAATAGCAGAGGTTGAGCTCGTTTGCGAGGTTGGTATTTTCCTCCTGAGCCTCGTCGCGGGCGGCTGTAACTTCGGTGACTGTGGTGTTGAGCGAGTCGACAGCGGCATCGAGGACGCCGATGCGTTCCTTGGCCTGACCGAGCGACGCGCGCAGATTGGTGATTTCCGTGGCCTGAGAGTCGATTTGCTGACGAAGTGTCTGAATCGTCTTTTTGAGGCTCGAACTGTTGACGTTCGAGTCCTTGAGCTTCTTTTCAAGTTCGGCCAGACGCTCGCGACGGTCCTGAAGCGTCTGCTGGAGGGCGGCAAAATCGTTGCGCAACTGGGCCTGACGGTCGGGGGTCTCGTTGACGCCCGGATTGGCCATCACGCCTTCAATCTGCTTGATTTTCTGCATGTCGTCGCTGATGTCGTTCATCAACTGCAGGAGCTGGTCGCGGTCGGCCACGGCGGTTGCGAGCTGTTCGCGGGTGGCGGTATTGAGCTCCTGTGCTTCTTTAAGCTGCTGGGCCTTCTTATCGGTGCAACTGCCCAGAATAGTCATGGATGCGGCAAGAAAGCCTATCAGAACGGTCTTTTTCATAATTCTGTCTTTGTTGTTAAAACGTGTATGAATAGATTGAATGTCAGTTTTCGGAATCGTCCGCATCTGCATCCGGACGATATTTGTTGCGATGCCTCCGGTCCTTGCGGGCCGGGCTGTCATCGCCGCTTACAATGATAACAAACTCTCCCCGCGGATTGTTTTCCGTAAAATATTTCTCAAGTTCGGCAAGCGTTCCGCGGGCGGTCTCCTCATGGAGTTTTGATATCTCGCGGCACACGGCGGCCGGCCTCTCGGGGCCGCAGGCGGCGGCAAGTTGACCGAGCGTCTTCACCAGCCGCAAAGGCGATTCGTAGACGATGAACGTCACGGGCAAGGCGGCGAGAAACTCAAGCCGCGTGGCGCGGCCCTTTTTCTGAGGCAGAAAACCCTCGAAAAAAAAGCGGTCGCACGGAAGCCCGGAGTTGACGAGCGCCGGCACAAAGGCCGTAGGCCCCGGGAGCGTCACCACCTCTACCCCGCGCATACGGGCCTCGCGGGCGAGCATGAAGCCGGGGTCGGAAATGCCGGGGGTGCCGGCATCGCTCACAAGGGCGATGTCCTCGCCGGCCTCGACGCGGTCGAGCACTGGCCCGACGGTGGCGTGTTCGTTGTATTTATGGTGCGAGCTCATCGGCGTGCGGATGTCGAAATGGCGCATAAGCACCGCCGACGTGCGCGTGTCCTCCGCAAGAATAAGCGAGGCGTTGCGGAGCACCTCGACGGCTCTCGGCGTCATATCATCGAGGTTGCCGACGGGCGTCGGCACAATATATATCTTTCCCATACGGTACGGCGCGAGTTATCGGGGCATATTGTCGGCGAGGCGGTCGGCAAACTCCTTTGCCACGGGCTGCGAGAGGTCAAGCCCGAGTTCCTCGACAAGAAAGCCGAGAGCCTCGGCAAACGAATCCATCTCCGAAAGGCGCCCCACGGCGTCGGAAAAGCGTTGCATACTGCCCCCGAAGAGCTCTTGACTGTAGCGATAGCGGTCGTTGAGCGAAAAGATGCGCCCGAGGGCCGCGCCTGCCTGTCGCGGAGCGGGATTCACCGCCGCGGCGCAGGGAGCATCGCTTCCGGCATCATCCGCCACGCACTGCGCGGAGGCCTCCTCCGCACTCTCCGACGCGCGCTCTGCGGCATCGAACGAATCAGGCATCTCGACCGCCTCCGCCTCTTCCTCCTTGAGCGCCGCGGGACGCACACCGTCGAGAAAAGCCTTCACGCCGGCGTCGAACTCCGCCGCCTTGCGCGCAAGGGCGTCGGCCGCATGTGGATTCTCGCGCTCGGCAAGAACACGCAATAGCCCCTCCATCTCCACATTAAGCTGAAGAAGCGCCAATATTTCTTTTGTCATATCTTATTATGGATTATTGTTTTTCGTTCGTGAATTTATCAAGGAGCAGACGCTCGACGGCCTTCCGCACCTGAACACGCGGGCAGAAAAAGCCGTTTACCATCACCACCACCACATGAGTCGGGCGGGCCGTCTCCTTGTCGAGAAGATACCCCGCATAGCACTGCACTGAGCTGACGCTTCCGGTCTTGAGCGCCAGCAGGCCCTCAAGCTCGGAATCGGCGAGAAAACCCTTCATCGTGCCGTCGAGGCCGGCACGTGGAAAATAGGATGCGAAGGCCTCGCCCTCGGGCGAGGCGGCCATCCATTCGAGCACGCCGCCGAGGAAGCGCGGCGACAGGCGGTTGGCACGCGTCAGGCCGCTACCGTCGTTGATGATAGTATATTTTGCGCCGAGGCTGCGCCCGCTCCATAGAGCTTTCTCGCTTTCAATTGCTTTTTTGCGCGTTGTCCCGGGATACGAAGCCCGGAGCATCGCCTCGGCAAAAAGATTGTCACTGCGCACCATCAGACTCCGGAATATCTCGGACGAGCGCGGCGAGCGATGTGTGCACACGGCGAGGGTGTCGCTTCCGGCCGCCTCGCCGTCGCGGTCGTCGACGGCGATTCCGCCCTTGCGCAACACACTCGCAAGCTCGGCCGCGAACACCGCCGCAGGGTCAGGCATCGTGCTTCGCGTCACCCACTTGCGGTTATTGGGATTCGTGGCATATATCGTCAGGAGATTGCTCCCCACGCCGCGCACGAGGTCGTTGCCCGAAGAGCTCTTGCGGAGGTCGATTTTAAGGTCCGGGACATAGGGCGAAGTCTTCCCGGTGGCCGGCGAAAGGGTGAACGTGTTGTCGCGCCAGTTAAGGCCGAACAGCCCTGCGCCGTAAGGCCACGCTATATCCTCGCACTCCCACTGGAGAATAGGACCTGCGTCGCTGAGACTCTCGCTGACAACGATGCGGCCCGTGATTTCCGTTATTCCGGCCTTCTTGAGTCCGTCGAGAATCTCGCGGCAGAAGCCGGTGTTCTCCTTGAAATTCTCGCTTTCAAGCGTAGGGTCGCCGGAGGCCTTCACCACCAGATTTCCCACCCACTTCGACCCCAAGCGCGCGCCACGCAACTCCACCGGGGTTGAAAAGCGATAGTCCTCGCCCAAGACGTCGAGAGCCGTAGCCGTCGTCACCACCTTCATCACCGAAGCCGGCGTCAGAGCCATGCGCGAATTGTGGTCGACAATCACACGGCCGGACTCCGGCGTCGTCGGGCGGATATCCTTTATATATATACCCACCGACGTCGACTCCTCGCCGTCGATGCCGAGAAAAGACGCCCCCGAGGCCGCCTGCGGAAAGATGCAAAATGCCACAAGGGCAATTATAGCGTAAGAGAAAAGCTTCATTTTTTTCAGTATTTGTTTCCTAAATCTTTTGAACAGCGAAGTTACACATTATTGTTCACATTCCCGGCCTGCAAAGTATTAAAAAGTTTTTATTGATTTTATTTGCTTACTATGAAATTTCGGCTTATCTTTGCCGTGCAGGACTCCCCCTGCGCATATTACAAACTACGAAGGATTACAACCCTTAAAACATACCTAACCACCTTTTCTCACACGTTATGGATATCAATTCAATCATGACGTCGCTGGAGGCCAAGCACCCCGGCGAAAAAGAGTATCTTCAGGCAGTCCGTGAAGTGCTCATGAGTGTGCAGGACATCTACAACCGGCACCCTGAATTCGAACGCAACAAGATTGTTGAACGCATGGTTGAGCCCGACCGCATCGTCACCTTCCGCGTGACGTGGCTGGACGACAAAGGTGAGGTGCAGAACAACCTCGGCTACCGCGTGCAGTTCAACAACGCCATCGGCCCGTACAAGGGCGGCATCCGCTTCCACGCGTCCGTAAACCTCTCCATCCTCAAATTCCTCGGCTTCGAGCAGACCTTCAAAAACGCCCTTACAACCCTGCCCATGGGCGGCGCCAAAGGCGGCAGCGACTTCTCGCCCCGAGGCAAGAGCAACCGCGAAATCATGCGCTTCTGTCAGGCCTTCATCCTCGGCTTGTGGAAGAACCTCGGTCCCGACCGCGACGTTCCCGCCGGCGACATCGGCGTAGGCGGACGCGAAGTGGGCTACATGTACGGCATGTACAAGCGTCTCGTGAATCAGCACGACGGCACTTTCACCGGCAAAGGCCTCGAATTCGGCGGCTCCCGTATCCGCCCCGAAGCAACGGGCTTCGGCGCCCTCTACTTCGTGCAGAGCATGCTCAAGCAGAAAAACGACGACATCAAGGGCAAGACTATCGCAATCTCCGGCTTCGGCAACGTGGCTTGGGGCGCCGCTCTCAAGGCTACCGAACTCGGCGCAAAGGTGGTGACAATATCCGGTCCCGACGGATATATCTATGACCCCGCAGGCCTCGACACCGAAAAAATCGACTACATGCTCGAACTCCGCGCCAGCGGCAATGACGTCGTTGCTCCCTACGCCGAGAAATTCCCCGGCTCTACATTCTTCGCAGGCCGCAAGCCTTGGGAACAGAAGGTCGACATCGCCCTCCCCTGCGCTACCCAGAACGAGCTTAACGGCGACGACGCTAAAGCACTCGTTGCAAACGGCGTCGAAATGGTGGCCGAAGTTTCAAACATGGGTTGCACCCCCGAGGCAATCGACACCTTCATTGAATCCCGCACCACCTACGCTCCCGGCAAGGCCGTGAACGCCGGCGGCGTGGCAACTTCAGGACTCGAAATGAGCCAGAACGCCATGCACCTCCAGTGGAGCGCCGAAGAAGTCGACGAAAAACTCCACACCATCATGCGCGACATCCACGAACAGTGTCTCGCATACGGCGTCGAAGACGACGGCTACATCAACTACATGAAGGGCGCCAACATCGCCGGCTTCATGAAAGTGGCCCACGCCATGATGGGCGAAGGCGTCTGCTAAACCGCCCCCTTAACCCCGACATTAAATTCCCCTCTATCGGGCCGCGCATTCCTGAATGCGCGGCCCGATTTTCATCCTCCCCGCAACGACAGCGCGCAAACACGCAGACAGGCCAAACACAAATCAATCGACAAAAATCCACACATCGCGCCCAAAAAAACGAGACACAAAGCAATGTGTTTTCCATAAATTACATAGTTTATCTTTTTTTAATATTACTGTCCGCTAAACTTTTTTAGATTCTGAAAAATTAGGGCTGGCACCTATTGCAGGAGTCAGCCCTAAATGGTTACTTTGCTTTTGCGACAAAACATAGATAACCATGGGCAAAAATAGTAATTTCTTCGGACAGCCGATATAT
>CAJUCQ010000070.1 GCA_910584905.1 uncultured Muribaculaceae bacterium | reverse complement strand
GTTAAGACGTTTATAATAGTAGATTCAGTAGCCATGGTCGGTAAGTGTTGGTTCTAATTTATAACACATAACCGGCCATGGCCGTTTTTGATAACATTGCCATAAGTTAATAGCATTGTGACGGCAATGTACGCGATGAAATGACGGGAGCTCCGGCATTTCGCAACCAGGCGGGCATCAGGTCGGTGACTATTCCCGAGGGTGTTAAAGAAATATGGTATGACTCGTTCGACGGCTGCAACGGCATAGCCGACTTTTTCGTCGACGATAAGAACGAACACTTTATGTCAATCGACGGCGTGCTGTATTACAAAAGCTCTTGCGGCAAGCCAGACGCCCTCGTGCGTTTTCCTCCGGCAAAACAAGCGACGTCATTCACCGTTCCCGACGGCATCCCCGGAGAGATGGACTGGGCCAGTCGCTTTGTAAAATACGGAGCATTTCGCGGAAATGCGTCAATCAACACACTTATATTGGGCAAAAGAGTGATTCTTGAGGATGGCGCCCTGTGCGGCAACCTCGGTATCAAGATGATTGTAGGTCACGACAGCTATACTCAGAATGTCAACGGGATGCTCTTGTCCGAGGACGGCACGACACTTCGACATCTTCCGCCGGCGTGTACATACGGCGTTCTTACTATTCCGTCAACAGTGACAACTCTCGGACGTTACAGCTGCGCTTCGGCGCGATGCAAAGAAGTGAACTTCAACAATGTGACCAAAATTGTAAACCAAGCCTTCAAAGATGCGGCGCTCACGAGCGTGACGGTGCCTGCAACGGTCACGGAGATTGAATACGGCGTTTTCAGGGACTGTGCCAATCTTGTGAGTGCAAAATTCGAGAGCCGAATCAAGGTGGTGCGGACGTATATGTTCTCCGGGTGCTCAAGACTTGAGAGGGTTGAGCTTCCGACCTCGTGCAAAGGCGTCTACGGGCAAGCGTTCGAGGGATGTACGTCGCTCAAAAGTTTTTCACTGGCCAACATGACAACGGCAAATGCCGAGGGCCTTTATGACAGCCGCCACTTCGCCTCCAGCGGCATCGAAAAGGTGAACTGGCCGTCGGGGATAGCCGACATCGAGAACATGATGTATTTCAACTGCAAGAATCTGACGAGCCTGTCGCTTAAACCTACGACTGAGCGTATCAAAGACCTTGCATTTTACGGGACGTCCATCGAGACCTTCAACTCGTCCAATCTATATGAGATTCAAGACTATGCATTCGAAAACTGTAATAAATTGCGAAAAATAGTCCTTGCCGACTCGGACCATGAGCTTGAACTCGGCGTGACGAGCTTTATGGTAAATCCGGGCGCAGGGATTTATCTCGACCACAAAAATCTTGCATTCGGCGGATGGTACGGCTCCGACTGGACCTATGCTTTCTATGGCCGGATTGACGAGGCATCGTTCTACATCTCGGCGCTTCGCCCGGATATTTTCATTACAAGGGAAACTACTGTCTACTGCCCCGGGGGCGTTGCGTCCCACTACAAGAAATTCAACAGCCGGAATAATGTGTTTGAGATGTTCGGCTATTCGAAAGATGCTTCGGGCAAGGTCACAATCAGCCCGAACTACAGTTGGGTAAAGATAAAATCCGTTACAAACGATGGAAATTCAGCCAAAGTTGAATATACGGCAAACGGCGTCAGCATGACGACGGTCTATCCCCATGATTTTGTCGCAGACCAAACGAGCGGCTTGGCGGCAACGGATGGCGCGCAGCCCTGCCGATGGACAGTATGCGATGTCGCCGGGCGCGTTGTGGCGACGGGGACGTCGTATGAAGCGGCTGTAGCGGGTCTGCGCCGCGGGACGTATATAGCGCACTGTGGCGGCGAGAGTCGCAAAATTTATGTTGGTCGTTGAAAATCGCCCCGCGGCAGTTACGTTGCCGCGGGGTATTATTCATGGGCGTTTGCGGATTATTGTCAGGCCGTCGCGGATGGGGAGTATTACTTTTTCGACGCGTGTGTCGGCGGCGACGAGGTCGTTGAAGGCTTCTATTCCGGCAGTCTGGGGGTCTTTGCGGGCTTCGTCGCGCCCTACTTTGTCGCTCCAGAGGGTGTTGTCGGCAAGGATGTATCCTCCGGGGCGCAGGATTCGCAGGGCGGCTTCATAATAGGCCGTGTAGCGGCGTTTGTTGGCGTCGATGAATATGAGGTCATATTGGCCGGGTGCCGAGGCGAGAAAGGCCTCGGCGTCGGCGATATGGAGTGTTATCCTGTCGCCTCCGGGGGATTCGTCGAAGAGGGCGCGGAGTTCGTCGGCATATTCGTCGTCGAGTTCTACGGTGTCGATGAGTGCCCCGGTGTCGTCGGAGCCTTCGGCGAAGCACAGGGCCGAGTATCCGGTGAAGGTGCCGAGTTCGAGAATCCGGGCGGGGCGTATCATGCGTGTGAGCATGACGAGTAGGCGCCCCTGCGCATGTCCCGAGCACATGCGGGGATACAGGCGCGTGAGGTTTGTGCGGCGGTAGAGGCGTCGCAGGTGCGGGGGTTCGGGGTCGATGCGGGCGTCGATGTATTCTTCAGAGAGCATATTCGCGGGCGAGCATAAAGATGGCGATGTGAGCGAGGAGCATCACAACAAGGAGTATCCACGCGACTTCGCGTCGGCGCGGGTATGACAGGAAGGCGCACAGGGCTGTCGCGGCCACGTAGACTGGGTATAGTTTCCAAAGGATTCCGAGGTTCGAGGCAGCGGCGGCGATTCCCTTTATGAAGGGCAGGATGGCGGCCGGGGCGGCGGCGAGAAGGATTACGGCGCCGAACCACAGGGGAGTGCGCGCGCTCATTTACGGCGTTTTTTTTCGGCGAGATAGGCTTTGACTGTCTCGCCTATTCCGCGTTCGAGGGAGAAGGCCGGCGCGAATCCGAAGTCGCGGCGGGCGTCGTCGACGGAGCATGCCCAGTTTCGCTGCTTCATTATTTTGAATTTGTCGCGGTTGAGGGTTGCGGGCTTCAGGGTGAGCACTCCGTATTTTTCAGCGACGACAGAGGCGATGTATGCGGCCCATAGGGGCAATTTCAGGGGAATGCAGAAGCGTCGGCCGAGGGCTCGCTTTACGATGTTGCGGAACTGTGCCTGCGTATATGCGCGATCTTCGCTGATGATGTATTTTTTGTGCAGTGTTGCCGGGGCGTCGATAGCCTGAAACATGGCTTCGACGAGGTCGTCGACGTAGATGAATGTGAGCATCTGCGGGCGGTAGCCTACGCCGAAGTCAAATCCTCGGTCGATGCTTTTTACCATCATGAGATAGTCTTTTTCGTGCGGGCCGTAGACACCCGTCGGGCGGAATATGGTCCACGGGATTTCGGGGTGAGTCTCAAGGTATGTCTCGGCCTTGATTTTTGATAGCCCGTAGCGTGTGTCGGGCCGGGGCGTCATGTCGGGGCTTATGGGCGTGTAGCCTTTTTCGTCGCCTGGGCCGAGTGCGCTCAGTGAGCTCATGAAGAGGAATCGACCGGGTGGGATTAGTCCGTTCTCGGCGATTACTCCGACGAAGTTCCGGAGGTATCCGAAATTAATACGGTTGAAATCGGCGAAGTTGGCGCATTTCGTGGCTCCGAGATTGTAGATGATATAGTCCCACGGCTTGCCTTGCGGTGCGGCTTCGGCGAGCGCTCCGCTCATTGCAAGGGGGTCGTCATAGTCGAGGACGACGAAGTGCAGGCGGGGATCGGAGAGGTAGCGCCGTGATGTAGATTCCCTGACGGCAACGTATGTGTCGAAGCCTCGGCGGAGGGCTTCTGCGGCGATGAAGCCGCCGATAAAACCGCCGGCTCCTACTATAAGTATGCTTTTCATAAGCAGAAATCAATAATGGCTTTGTTGTATGCGGCCATAGTGGCTTTCGCGAAATTTTCGGCGGAGAAGCGTCTGACGTGACGACGCCCGTCGTCGGAGAGTTTTTTCCGAGTGTATGCGTTGTCGAGGATGCGGGTGGCTTCGTCGATGTAGTTGTCGACGTCGGCGGGGTCGACGTAAACGGCTCCCCGTCCTCCGGCTTCCTCAAGGCAAGAGCCTTTAGCGGCAATTACGGGAGTGCCGACGGAGAGGGACTCGACCACGGGGAGTCCGAAACCTTCGTAGAACGATGTGTATGACGAGAACTCGGCGCAGGCGTAGAGCGCGGGGAGGTCGGTGAAGGGTATTCCTTCGAGAAAACGGACGCGGTCGGCGAGTCGCAGGCGGGCTATCGTTTGGTCGACCTCGCGGGCGTAAGAGCCTTTGCGGGCGCCTACGACAACGAGAACGACGTCGGAGGGCAGGGCAGGGAGCGCTTTTACGGCCTGCAGGACGTTTTTACGGGGCTGGACCGTGCCGACGGCAAGGATGTAGCGCTGAGGCAGGGCGTAGCGGCGGCGTATTTCGGTTCGAGCGGCGGTGTCGACGGGAAGCGTGAATATGGGGTCTACGCCCTGATAAACGACGTCAATTTTTTCTTCGGGGATATTGAAGTCGGATATGAGGTCGCGCTTGGTGCATTCGCTGATAGCTATAACGCGAGTTGCGATGCGGGCTGAGCGACCGTATTTCCAGTCGTATATGCGTCGGTCGACGGGGAAGTAGTCGCGGGGAGAGCGTCGCCATATCACGTCGTGGATTGTCACGACTGCGGGGCATACGCCTTTGACGGTGAGTGGAAGTTCGTTGCTGAGTCCGTGGTAGAGGCTCACATCGTCGCGTCGGAGGTCGAGGGGAAGGTCGACAGTGCGCCAGAAAGCTCGGGAAACGGCATTTTCAAGGCGAAGCGATGGCGTGACGAGGGAAATGTTGTCGCGGCTCAGGAGAGGCCTCAGACGGTCGTTATCGCGCTCGCGGGGGGCATACAGCCTCATCTGCATCGACGGGTATGCAAGGGACAGGATATTGATTGCGTATCGGCTGTAATTGCCGAGCCCTGTCATGTTTTCGACGGCTCTTTTAGCGTCGTAGCCGACGATGAGAGGCGCTTTATTTTTCATAGGCAGGCGGCAACGGCAAGCTCGTAGACTTTGGGGCCGAATCCGCATATCGAGCCGCGGCATACGGGTGCAATGAGGCTTCGGCGTCGGATTTCCTCGCGGGCGTATATGTTTGAGAGGTGTACTTCGATGACAGGAGTGTCCACGGCGGCGACAGCATCGGCGATGGCGAGGGACGTGTGGGTATATGCGGCGGCGTTGAGCACTATGGCATCGGCATCGGTCGTCTGTATGGCATCGATGATTGCGCCTTCATAGTTGCTTTGGATGAAGGCGAAGTCTACGTCGGGGAATGAGGCCACGAGGTTCGCCTCGATGTCGGCGAGTGTTGCGGAGCCGTATATCTCGGGCTGGCGCGAGCCGAGAAGGTTCATGTTCGGACCGTTAATGACCAGTATGCGCATCAGTGCATTTCGACTTTAAGGGTTGGCGGGAGGTCGTTGTTCCGGCTGTCGACGGCGTCGACGAGTTCGTGGGCGAGGTGTCGGAACGAGAGGGCGGAGACGGTGTTTTCGAGGGCTACGGGAGCACCTGCATCAGAGTGCTCTCCGACAGCGGCCACGAGGGGTATGCGGGCAAGGACGGGCACGTCGAAGTCGGCGGCGAGGGCGTCGACGTCTTCGTCTTTTCCGAAGAGGAAATATTTTTCGTCGGGGTGTTTTTCCGGGGTGAACCACGCCATGTTGTCGACGATGCCGAGGACGGGGACGTTGATTTTGGGGTCGCGGAACATGTCGATGCCTTTTCGGGCGTCGGCAATTGCCACGAGCTGCGGCGTCGTGACAACGAGTGCTCCGGTCAGGGCGAGGGTCTGGACGAGTGTCAGGTGGATATCGCTTGTGCCGGGAGGCATGTCGATGAGGAAGTAGTCGAGTTCGCCCCAGTCGGCTTGTTCGATGAGCTGTTTGAGAGCGTTTGAAGCCATCCCTCCGCGCCATACGACGGCATTTCCTTTTTCGACAAGGAATCCGATTGAGAGGACCTTTACGCCGTAGCGTTCGGCGGGAATGATGAGGGGTCGTCCGTCGACTTCGTGCATGAAAATCTCGGCGTCTTCAAGGCCGAACATGCGGGGCATCGAAGGGCCGAAAATGTCGGCATCGAGGAGCCCGACGCGATATCCGTCGGCGGCGAGGGCCACGGCGAGGTTTGCGGCGACGGTGCTCTTTCCGACGCCACCTTTGCCCGAAGATACGGCCACGATGTTTTTTACGCCGGGGAGGACGGGGGCTTTGGGGGGTGGGGGAGCCTGCCGGGTCTTGACGTTGACGGTGACTTCGACGGAGTCGTCGCCGGCGGCTGTGCGCACGGCCGCTTCGGCGGTTTTGACGAGTGAGCGGATGAAGGGGTCGGTGGGTTTGTCGAATATAAGCGAGAAGCTTACTGTGTTTCCGGCGATGCGTATGTCGTCCTCAAGCATATCGAGTTCGATGATGTTTTTGCCTGAGCCGGGATAACGCACGGAGCGGAGGGCGTCGGTAATCAGTGCCGGATATAGAGTCATATTTATGGGGTAGGGCTTGTTGTCGGATATTCAGGGTGGGGGGCGTCAGTCTTCGGTGTCGTCCATCAGCTGCGGCATCTGTATGTAGCCTCTGGAGTAGCTTCGGTATGTGTCGTGTTCGAGGTCTTCGGCGCCCGGGGGTTCTTCGAGGGAAGAGTCGGCGGGGAGGCGGAATGAGATGTATTTAATCGAGAGTCCGCGGTCGAGCCACTGCTGTTCGTAATGCGTTCGGATTGTGCGGAGGGGATGGTCGGAGGGTATTGCGGGGTCGTTGTGGAGGTCGTCGGTGCGGCCGAGTATCTCAAAACAGTTGTGCTCCGCCATCATGGAAGTGTAGGCCGAGAGGAAGGGGCTGTCGGACTTGAGGTTTACAATGCCTCCGGGAGTGATGACCGAGCGATACAGCTCCATGAATGTTGTAGAGGTGAGTCTTTTGCGCACTTTTTTCATCTGCGGGTCGGGGAATGTGATCCATATAGCGGAAACTTCTCCGGGGGCGAAAAAGCGGCTCAGCAGCTCGATGTTGGTGCGGATGAAGGCCACGTTGGGCAAAGCTTCGTCGCGTGCCTGCCGGGCGCCGGTCCACATTCGGGCGCCTTTGATGTCGATGCCTATATAGTTGACGTCGGCGTTGGCGCGTGCAAGGCCGACGGTGTATTCGCCTTTTCCGCAACCGAGTTCGAGGACAATGGGGTTGGAGTTGTGAAAAAACTCCTCGTTCCAGCGTCCGCGGAGCGGGAAGCCTTCGGATGCAAGGCGGGAGTAGGGGTACTGGAATACGAATTCCATGCCCTCAAGTTCGCTGAACTTTTTCAGTTTGTTTTTACCCATGATTATTTTCTGAGGAGCTTGAGCGCGGCGCGTGTTCCGTCGGCAAGGGTGCATTCGACGATGAAAATATGTCCGGCGATATGAGCCGTGGCTACGGTTATGTCGTTGGCCGATGCGGGGACGGATGCGGCCAGCTCGCCTGACGGACGGAAGACGTCGACTCTGGCAATTTCGCTTCCGCGGGAGCGCACCCGCAGGTCTCCGGCTTCGAATCGAGCCTCGATGATGCGGTCTTCGGCGACTTCGGGAGCTACGTTATTGTTGATGCCGGTGGAAATCATGAATTTGAAGTTTTTCCACTGGTCAGCGTCGGCAAATTCGTCGCTTTCGGTGTTTTTGACGAATAGTTCGATGTTGCTTTGGTCGAGGTCTTTCCACACGTCGTCGCCGAGTCCTGGCACGGAGGACATTTTGCGGACGTCGATTGATTTCAGGGCCGTCATGCCTTCCATAGCTCCGGTGCCGATGTATTCGAGGGATGCGGGGAGGGCTATCTCGGCCACGCCGGAAACGTCTTTAAGGGCGTAGTCGCCTATGGATGTGAGGTCTTGGTGCATGAGGTCGGCGGCGTTGATGCCACGGTCGCCTTTGAATGCGTATGCGGGGATTTCAATCATTCCGTCAGGGTTGCGCAACTCGGTGAGGGCTGCGCACTGAAAGAATGCTCCTTCGCCGACGGTGAGGGCTTTTTCGGGGAGTATGACGGCGGTGAGGGCTTTGTCACCGGCAAAGGCCCATGATGCTATTTCGTCGAGAGAGGTGCAGCGCGAGAGGTCGGCCACGGCGATGGATGTGTTTTCGAAGGCGGCCTCGCCGATGATGGTAATGTTCTTACCGAAATCGAAAGCTTCGAGGGCAGTGCATCCGGCGAATGCCTTCGGGCCTATGGCGTCGACGGCGGCTGTCGAGCTGACGGCGTTCAGGGCAGTGCATCCGGCAAATGCCGATGCCGGAATTTCTTTCGCGCTGCCGAGGTCGGCGGTCGTCAGGGCCGTGCATGCGGCAAAGGCGTGGGTATGGAGCAAGGCTCCGCCTGTCGAAGCATAAGTGAGGCGGGGACATGCGCTGAATGCTCCGGCGCGGATTTCGGATGCGGCAAGAGGTATTTCCACTTTTGCAAGGGCGCTTCCGGCGAAAGCCGCTTCGCCGATTACGAGGGGCGCGTCGGAGGGGAATACGACACTCTCAAGGGCCGATGACGCGAATGTGGATGTGGGGATAAGGTTGGGGGCATATTCGCTGAATCCTCGCAGGGCTTTGCCTTTGTATGCAGTGATGGAAGCGTCCGAGAGGTCGAGAGATGTCAGCGCGGGCATTGAGCTTTCGATGAAAAAGAGGTCGGAGGCATCTATTTCGCCGTTAATTTTCAGCACGAGAACAGCCGAGGGGTCTGAGAAAGCCTCGCGGAGAGTGCCTGCTCCGCGGGAGTCAACAGTAATTGCCGCCGCCGGGATGAATCCGGCAATAGCACCGACAAAGAGAGAGAGAATATATTTCGGCATAGTGATAAACAATCGGTGAGACTTAAGATATTAGCTTGCAAAGATACAAAAAGAAATTTTACCGTGCAAACAGCGCGGGGCTGTCGTAGGGCTTTGACCCCCCCAGCAGCCCCGCGCCGTAATTGTCGTCAGCGATGAGTGTTCACTTTTTTACGCTCCATTCGAAACCGTCCTTAGTGTCCTTGACATCGAATCCGATTGCGGCGAGCCGGTCGCGGATGAGGTCGGATGTCGTCCAATCTTTAGCCTTTTTGGCATTTCCGCGGATTTCAAGGAGGAGGTCGACGGCGTCCTCGTAAGGCTTCATGGCGGATGGCGAACCGTCGGCCGCGGCGTTGTCGACGCGGATGCCGAGGATTTCGACAAGGAATGTGTCCATGAGTTTTTTGAGGACCTCGATGTCTTGGGCCGTTGCTTTTTCGCTTCCGTCGTTCACGGCGTTGATAATCCTTACGGCGTCAAAAAGTATTCCGATAAGGGTCGGCGTGTTGAGGTCGTCGTCCATAGCTTCGTATGCGCGGGCTTCGAGAGCTGAGACGTCGACGGTGGATACGTCGGAGGGTTTCAGAGTCTGAAGGCGCTTATATCCGTCGGTCATTCGTGCGAGGGCTTTTTCGGCGCCTTTGAGAGCTTCGTTTGAGAAGTCGACCGTGCCGCGGTAATGAGCCTGAAGGATAAAGAAGCGAATTGTCATGGGCGAATAGGGCTGTTCGAGCTTGGGGTGGTTTCCGGTGAAGAATTCTTCGAGGGTTATGAAGTTGCCCTTGCTCTTGCCCATCTTCTGTCCGTCGATGGTGATCATGTTGTTGTGCATCCAGTAGTTGACGGAGTGGTGTCCGTTGTGGGCTACCGACTGCGCAATCTCGCATTCGTGGTGGGGGAATTTGAGGTCGATACCGCCGCCATGAATATCGAACGGAGTGCCGAGGTATTTCTCGCCCATAGTCGAGCATTCGAGATGCCAACCGGGGAATCCTTCGCTCCACGGCGAGGGCCAGTGCATGATATGCTCCGGGGCGGCTTTTTTCCAGAGGGCGAAGTCGGCGGGGTTGCGTTTTTCGCTTTGACCGTCGAGTTCTCGCGTTGCCGAGAGGAGTTCGTCGATGTTTCTTCCGGAAAGACGCCCGTATCCGTGGTCGCGGTTGAATTTGGGCACATCGAAGTAGACCGATCCTTGGCTTTCGTAAGCATATCCTGCATCAAGGATTTTCTTGATGTATTCAATCTGCTCGATGATGTGCCCAGATGCGTGCGGCTCAATGCTTGGGGGGAGTACGTTGAGTGCTTCCATCGCCTTGTGGTAGCGGTTCAGGTAGTACTGAACCACTTCCATAGGCTCAAGCTGTTCGAGTCGTGCCTTCTTGGCAATTTTGTCCTCGCCTTCGTCGGCATCGTGTTCGAGGTGGCCTACGTCGGTGATGTTTCGGACGTAGCGGACCTTGTAGCCCAGATGCTGCAGGTATCTGAAAAGGATGTCGAAAGTGATTGCGGGTCTTGCGTGGCCGAGATGACCGTCGCCGTAGACCGTCGGACCGCACACGTACATCCCCACCATCTTGTCGTTGATGGGTTTGAACAGTTCTTTGCTGCGGGAGAGCGAATTGTAGATGCAGAGTTGCGAGGATTTCATTTTTTCCTTTTTGAGGGTTTATGCCATGAAGGGGTTGGGAATTTCGCCCTTACCGCCTGCGGGTTTTCCGCCCTTGGGTTCTTTGCGAGTGATTTCGCCGAAGGTCTGTTCATATTTTGCGAGGTTGTCGCGGAGAGCGAAGAGGAGGTTCTTGGCGTTCTCGGGGCTCATGATGATGCGGCTGACAACCTTTGCCTGCGGCATGTTGGGAGCGACGGTGATGAAGTCAAGGAAAAATTCGTTGGCGCTGTGTGCGATAACGGCGAGGTTGCTGTAGTGTCCGCCTGCTACTTCGGGCGTGAGTTCGATTTTGAGTTCGTTTTTCTGTTGTTCCATTTTTTCTTATTTTTTATGTTTGTTTTTTATTATTCCGCTTTGTCGGGGTCGGAGGGTTTGATGACCGTGCTTCCGTCGCGGATGATGCGCGCAGAGTGTTCCTGCCCGTCGAGTCCGATGTAGAATACCTTTATGGCTTCAACTTCGGGTTTGTCCCAAAGGGAGGATATGTTGTAGGAAGCATATGCGGGCGATGAGAAGTTGACGTTGACGTCGGGGGTGAAGACGATGTGGAGTTCGGGCTCGTCGGAGTCTTCGGTGTCGGGGTCGAGAACAAGGGCGAAGCGTCGCGGACTCGTGCTCATCCTGAGCACCATCTGGAGGTTGAGCCATTGGCCTGAGCGCCACATTGCGGCGAGATATACGGGCGATGATGACCATTCGGATTCGTTGCTCGTCTTTGCCACGGTGATATCCGGGCCGAGGCATCGGGTGAATCCGATGACGCGCACGGGACCGCTTTCGAACTGCTTGCCGCTTTCGGGGATGTAGTTGAGGAGGATGCGTGTGCCGCTCTTGATGGAGACGTCTTCAAAGAACTGGTCGGTGGTGAGAGTGATTTCGGGCGAGTCGTTGAGCGAACGGAATGTGAATGTGCTCCCTGTCGAGCCTGCCGACTGAACGGTGACAATATCGAGGAAACTTCCGTTTACGGGTCCGTCGGGACCGTCTTCGCTGTTGCATGCCGTGAAGCCTGTAGCGAAGGCGGCAATACAGAGGGCTGATAAAAATTTTTTAATCATGATCATGATGTGTATTTTATTTTTTCAATAAAGGTTTTCTTTGATTTCTTGGATTCGGCCGTCGGCCATTCGAATAATTCTGTCAGCTCCGGCGGCGAGGTTTTCGTCGTGGGTAACGATGACGAACGTTGCGCCCAAGGTGTCGCGTAATTCGAAAAACAGTTTTTGGAGTTCTTCGCGGTTGTGGCTGTCGAGGCTGCCGGTGGGTTCGTCGGCAAAGACAACGGCGGGTTTGTTTATGAGCGCTCGCGCCACTGCCGCACGCTGGCATTCTCCTCCCGAGAGCTGAGCCGGGCGATGCGAAAGGCGGTCAGCGAGTCCGAGGTCGGCGAGGAGTCGGCGGGCTTCGCCGAAAGCTTCTTTTCGCGGACGTCCGGCTATAAGCGCGGGCATGGCCACGTTTTCTTCAATCGAGAATTCCGGGAGGAGACGGTGGGCCTGAAAGACGAATCCGATGTTTTCGTTTCGGAATTTTGAAATGGCCGCGTCGCCCATCGTGCTTACGTCTTTTCCATCGTATAAAACGCGGCCTCCGCGCTCGGGCCTCGAGAGGGTGCCGAGAATCTGGAGGAGGGTTGATTTACCGGCTCCGGAGGGGCCGACGATGGCTGTCACCTTGCCGGGTGGGATTTCCAGCGAGATGTCGCGCAGGACTTCAAGGGAGTCGTAGCGCTTGCTTATATGTGAGGCTTTGAGCATCTTTTCCACAAAGATACAAAAACCGTGCCATGCCGCAAAACCGTTTATTATTTTTTTGCTCCAATATTTGTTAACGGGCGGGATGTTGATAAGCATGTTGATAAGTGTAGAAAACTTTTCAATAGTTTTCGGTAAATAAATTTGGAAATGAGGAGAGCTGTAGCGTATGCACGTTTCCGCTGTGTCTCCAAATTAGTTATCGTTTACTTTCCGCTGAGTTTTCAAGGGGTTTATCTACAGTTTTCGACAGCTGTAAAACGGTGTTTTTTTCTACACCATGAGTTATCAACACGATGTTAATAATTCCATATCTATGCTGTTATTCAGCATTTTTGCATGTCAATAATCTTGTGAATTGCGTTGATAAAGCTCAATAACCCGAAAAAGCAAGAAAAGCGCCGAAAAGTTATCACAGTTATCAACGTCCATATCTCTTATTCTTGGTAAAATTGAAAGGAATATAAAATCATCTCAAAAAAATTATACCATAAGAATATTAAATAGCTGTCGGGAAATCCGGCCGGAAGGGGGTGAAAAAAAACGCGCCCGGGAAAGGGGGCGCGTTGAAGGCGGGGCATGTCAATAAGTCAGGGGGGGGCGGCGCAAGGGCGAAGATTCTTTCACCTGAGCATTGCGTTGACTTTTTTGAGTGCTTCGATGAATGCGTCTATTTCTTCGAATGTGTTGTAGACGGCAAATGAAGCGCGGACGGTGCCTTCGATTCCGAAGCGTTCCATCAGAGGCTGGGCGCAGTGGTGGCCGGTGCGGACGGCTATGCCGAGCTGGTCGAGGAGTATGCCCGTGTCGTAGTGGTGAGCACCGGGAATAAGGAATGAAATAACCGAGGATTTGCCGGGCGCAGTGCCGTAGATGTGGAGGTCGGGGACTGCTTCGAGCATGCGTTCGGTGGTGTAGTGCAGGAGGCGGTCTTCGTGTTCTTTCATGCGTTCGATTCCGGTGGAGTGCATGAATTCGATGGCGGCTTTTATTGCCGACGCGCCAATGAAGTCGGGAGTACCCGCCTCGAATTTATAAGGGAGGTCGGCCCACGTTGTGCCGTGTTCGAAGCTTACGTGGCCTATCATTTCTCCCCCACCCTGATATGGTGGCATTTTATCGAGGAGGTCGGCTCGTCCGTAGAGGGCGCCTATGCCTGTAGGGCCGTACATTTTGTGGGCTGAGAACGCATAGAAATCGACACCGAGATCTCGGACGTCGATTTTTTCGTGAGCCACACCCTGCGCGCCGTCGCATACGAACACAGCACCGGCATCGCGGGCCATTCGGGCCATTTCCTTTATGGGGTTTACGGTGCCGAGGACGTTGGAAATATGCGCCACCGATACGAGGGCCGGACCTTCGTCGAGCAGCCGGCGGTAGGCCTCCATATCAAGACTGCCGTTTTCAAGGACGGGAACCACTTTTATGGATATTCCTTTACGGTCAGCGAGGAGTTGCCACGGCACGATGTTGGAGTGGTGTTCCATCTGCGTCAGCACCACGGTGTCGCCCTGTCTGAGAAGGCTGCCGTAGGAAGAAGCCACGAGGTTGAGGGCTTCGGTGGTGCCGCGGGTGAATATAATTTCCGACGAAGATTCAGCACCTATGAAATCGCGGACGGCTTCGCGGCCCGCTTCCATGTCGGCTGTAGCTTTCTGCGAGAGGCAGTGGACGCCACGGTGAACGTTGGCTTTCGATGTGAAATAAGCTTCGCGTATAGCGTCGACGACAGATGCGGGCGTCTGCGAAGTAGCGGCGTTGTCGAGGTAGACAAGGGGTCTACGGGCGTGTACCTTTTGAGAAAGGATAGGGAAGGCCGCGCGGATGGAATCTATTTCCGATGGAGTCATTTTCAGAGAGCGCTTATCTTATTTTTTGCATGCTGCGGAGCAATCGGCGCACGAGGCCGCCGGGTCGGATCCACCGAGGCGTTTTTCGACGAGGAGGCGCATTCGGTCGCGGAGGGCGTCGAGCCGGATGGAGTCGACGACGTCCATCATGAAAGCCTGTACGAGCATTCTGCGGGCTTCGTCTTCGGGTATTCCCCGGGAGCGCATGTAGAAAAGAGCTTGCGCGTCGAGTTGGCCCGTAGTGGCTCCGTGAGATGCTTTTACGTCGTCGCAGTATATTTCGAGCTGAGGGTCGGAATGCATAGTGGCGTTGTCGCCGATAAGGAGGTTGCGGTTTGTCTGCGCGGCGTCGGTGCGGACGGCGCCTTCGTTGACGACCACTTTACCTCCGAAAGCACCGCGAGCATTGTCGAAAAGGGCGTATTTGAAGAGCTGTCGGCTTGTACAGTGTTTTGCGGCGTGCGAGAGGACAACGTTGTTGTCGACGCGTCGTTCGCCGGATGCTATGACCATAGCGGCGAGTTCGGCAGACGCGCCCTCTCCTGCGAGGTTTATGCGTATTCGGTTCAGGGAGTCGCCTCCGGCGAGCGACGACGAGGTCATGGAGAAAGACGAATCTTTCTTCTGATCAGCGAAAATTTCGTTGATGCGTCGAGTGCGCGGGCTTGATTCCTCGACGTCGTAGAGTTCGACGCGTGCTCCTTCAGCGGCATGGATTTCGATTACTTGCGATGCGGCATAGTCATGGTCGCGGCGCTGAGTATGGTCGCATAAAAGCAGGCGCAATGAGCTTGCTTCCTCGGCAATGACGAGGATACGTCTTACGGCCATGTATGAAGCCGGGGCGCTGAAGATATTTACAATCTGCACGGCTTTTTCAAGTTCGACCCCCCGGCGCACGCGGATGAATACGCCGTCCTGAAGGAGGGCTGTGTTGAGCGCGGCCATCGGGGTAGAATTCCGTGCAAGAGAGTTAAGGTATTTGGCCGTAATGTCGGGGTAGAGGTCGGCGGCTCGTGCGAGGGACATCACTTCGACACCGTCGGGGAGATTTTTTTGGAGAGTGGCCGCGGGGTGGAAGGCATCGCCAACGACTACGGCCGTAAGGGTGCTGACGTTAGGTATGTCGCATCTGAACGAAGCGGCAACGTCGGCCGGGATGTTCACGCGCGAGATGTTGAGTCCGTAGTCCGGGGCGAGCATGGAGTGGGGGTCGGCGTCGTTGTAGCCCTCGTCGCCTTTTTTCGGGAGGCGACCGAAGGCTTTGATAGCGTCGACGGCCTCTTGTCTGAGGTAGTTCAGGGCTTTCGGGGCATGAGCGTCGATGATGCTGCGGGAGTCGTCGAGCAGCTCGATGTATTGATTCAGGGAGTTTTCCATAGGGTTTATTCTCCTACTTGCTCTTTAATCCAGTCGTAGCCTTTTTCTTCGAGTTCGAGCGCGAGTTCGGGACCTCCCGAGTGGACGATGCGCCCTTTGTAGAGGATGTGGACAAAATCGGGTTTGATATAGTCGAGCAGACGCTGGTAGTGGGTGATTACGATTGTGGCGTTGCGGTCGGTGCGGAGTTTGTTGACACCGCCGGCAACGATTCTGAGAGCATCGATGTCGAGCCCGGAGTCGGTTTCGTCGAGAATCGACAGTTTGGGTTCGAGCATAGCCATCTGGAAAATTTCATTTCTTTTTTTCTCACCACCCGAGAAGCCTTCGTTCACGCTACGTGAAGCGAGTTTGTTGTCGAGTTCGACAACGGCTCTTTTCTGACGCATGAGTTTCAGGAAATCGGCGGCCGAGAGGGGTTCTTCGTTAAGATATTTACGCTTTGCGTTGACGGCGGCGCGCATGAAGTTTACCATCGTAACTCCGGGTATTTCCACCGGGTACTGGAATGAAAGGAACAGCCCTTCGTGCGAGCGGTTTTCGGGCGGGAGGTCAAGGAGTTCCACTCCGTTCAGGCGCGCCGAGCCGGCAGATACTGTGAATCTGGGGTCTCCGGCAAGAACTCCCGAGAACGTGCTTTTCCCCGAGCCATTTGGTCCCATAATGGCGTGTACTTCGCCGGGATTTACGGTGAGGTTTATACCTTTGAGAATTTCTTTGCCTTCGATACCGGCTCTTAAGTTTTCAACTTTTAGCAGTGGGTGGTTCATATTATTATCCAACGGAGTTTTCAAGAGTTATGGAAAGGAGTTTCTGAGCTTCGACGGCAAATTCCATCGGGAGTTTGTTCATGACCTCTTTGGCGTAGCCGTTTACAATGAGGCCGACAGCTTCTTCGGTAGGAATGCCTCGCTGGTTGCAGTAGAATATCTGGTCTTCCGAAATTTTGGAAGTTGTTGCTTCGTGTTCGACTATTGCGGTAGGGTTTTGGACGTCGATATACGGGAAAGTGTGAGCGCCGCAAGTATCGCTCAGGAGGAGCGAGTCGCACTGAGTGTAGTTTCGAACGCCGTCGGCGTCTTTAGCCACTTTGACGAGACCCCGGTAGCTGTTCTGCGAGTGTCCGGCGGAAATGCCTTTCGACACAATCGTGCTTCGGGTGTTTCGTCCGATGTGTATCATTTTTGTGCCGGTGTCGGCTTGCTGTCGGTTGTTAGTCACGGCCACGGAATAGAATTCACCTACCGCCCCGTCGCCTTTGAGTATGCACGAAGGGTATTTCCACGTGATAGCCGAGCCTGTTTCCACCTGCGTCCATGATAATTTGGAGTTGTCGCCGCGGCAGAGACCACGTTTTGTGACGAAGTTGTAGACGCCACCCCGGCCTTCGGCGTCGCCGGCATACCAGTTCTGGACGGTGGAGTATTTTACTTCGGCTCTTTCTTCGACGATGATTTCGACGATAGCGGCATGGAGCTGGTTTTCGTCGCGCATAGGAGCTGTGCATCCTTCGAGGTAGCTGACGTATGAGTCGTCGTCGGCTACAATCAGCGTACGTTCGAACTGTCCGGTTCCCGAGGCGTTTATGCGGAAATACGTGCTGAGTTCCATCGGGCATCGCACCCCTTTGGGAATGTATACAAAAGAGCCGTCGGAGAAAACTGCGGAGTTAAGGGCGGCGAAGAAGTTGTCGCGGTATCCGACAACTTTTCCGAGATATTTTCTCACAAGATCGGGATATTCTTTAACGGCCTCGCTGAAGGAGCAGAATATAATGCCGAGCTCGGCGAGTTTCTCTCGGTGAGTTGTTTTTACAGAAACGGAGTCCATTACAGCGTCGACGGCCATTCCCGAGAGGGCTTTCTGCTCTTCGAGCGGAATTCCGAGGCGGTTGAAAGTGTCGAGGAGTGCGGGGTCGACTTCGTCGAGGCTTCCCGGAGCGTTCTTTTTTTTCGGGGCCGCGTAGTAGATTATGTTCTGGTAGTCGATGGGGGGTATGTCGAGATGTGCCCAGCGCGGCATTTCGAGTGTCAGCCAGTGGCGGTACGCGTCGAGACGGAACTGAAGAAGCCATTCGGGTTCTTCTTTTTTAGCCGAAATCATGCGCACAACCTCTTCCGACAGTCCGTGCGGGATGTAGTCGGTAGGTATGTCGGATGTGAATCCGTATTTATATTCCCCGTCAATCGGGGCTTTGGAGTCGTTAGCCATGTATGCGGAGGTTCGTATTATAGGAGGTATAACGTTATAGAGGGGTTGTAAGTTTTATTTCAGGTATGTCATTTCCTGAAGGTATCCGATTAGAGCCGGGGCGATGTCGAAAACGGCATGTCTCAGTGTGTGTCCGTTGCTGGTTAATAGTGCAGTTTCCGATGGGTATATTCCGACGTATATGTTTATGAGGATGCTTGCGGCGAGCATCCATTCGAATAGCGAGAATACGGCGCCTGCGGCGCGGTCTACGAGACCGAGACACAGGGCATGGATTGCGGATCGGATGAGTCTTGCGAGCAGGCGCACGCCGAGGTAGCATGCGACGAAAACTATCACGTAGCTGAGAACAAGGGCGAGAGTCTCGTGGTCGGGGGCTGTGTGCGCCCCCCAGCGGGCGAATACTGAGGGCCCTGACAGACGCGCAGCGATGACAGCGATGAATATTGCTGCCAAAGCTCCGATGCGGGTTATAAAGCCCGTACAGAACCCTCTAATAATGGCCGAAACGGCCACAATTATCAGCAAAATATCCAATAGCTCCATTTTTGGAATTGTATTTGATGTTGTTTCGTTCTGCAAAAGTACATAAAATTTCATAAACTACGAACTTAAAGGCTCTGGCGTCCGTTTTGAACTTACACCTGCGAGGCCTTTACTTAATTGGTTACATCACACGAAATCAAGAGAATCACACTATGAAACGTATAACAGCAATCCTGTCGGCTCTTACAATCTTCGGCTCTTTCATCGGTGCAGAGGCCAACGAGTCGGCCGACAGCGCAGTCTTGGCCGCTATGCCTGCGGCTGTAATGGCGGCGCCGGATTTGACGGAGTCGCTTCATCCGGACACGCTTGATCTCAGCGCCGGAAATCAGAATGCCTGCAATATCCGCAAGCGCGACAGGGCGTCGATTTATGAGCTGCCCTACTCTTTTACGGGCCGCGAAAAAGACTGGAAGCGTCTATGGGTCAACACGGCAGTATTCGCCGGAGCTTATATAGGCACGCTCGTGGTGCTGGAATGCCTGCCCGAGGATGCCACGAACTGGAATCGCGCGGAAATCCAATCGGTGCCGCCGTTCACGCGCTGGTATAACAATGTGATAAAGGCGGGTCCTGAAATCGACGGGGACAATGCCGTGTTCAACTACGTCCTTCATCCCTATGCAGGGGCTGTCTATTTCATGGCGGCGCGTTCGTGCGGCTTCAATTTTTGGCAGAGTCTGTTGTATTCGGCGTGTGTGTCGACTATAGGCTGGGAATTCGGCATCGAGGGATTTATGGAGCGTCCGTCCATTCAGGATATATTTATTACTCCGCTCGTCGGCAGCGGCCTCGGCGAGTGTTTTTATCTGCTCAAGCGTCATATCGTGAGCCATGATTATACGCTTTGGGGCTCGCGCGTGCTTGGCAATGTTGTGGCTTTCCTTATTGACCCTGTCAATGAGGTTGTGGGTCTTTTCGGCGGCAATGAGGCGCGCAAGCTTCATCTGGGACGTAAAGCCCCGGCGGTAGAGAGCTCGTTTTCGCCCGCGGTATTTCCGGGCGGCGGTGCCGGATTTTCAATCACCTGTCGTTTCTGAGAAGCGTCTGAAAGCTTCGGCAATGACGGGGGCCATGTCTATGTAGCGGTATTCGGCGAGGCGTCCGCCTAAGATGAGTCTGTCGTCGGCGAGGGCAAGGCTGCGGTAGCGTTCGTAAAGCTCGCGGTTGCGGTCGTCGTTGACGGGGTAGAATGCTTCGCCGGATTCTTCGCAGGCGGCGGGGTATTCTCTTGTGATTACGGTTATGGGATTGGTATATACGTCGTCGCCGAAGGTTTCGAAGTGTTTGTGTTCGATAATGCGTGTGTAGGGCACGCTTGCGGAGGTGTAGTTCACGACGGCGTTTCCTTGGAAGTTTGCCTGCTGAATGATTTCGGTCTCGAATCTGAGGCTGCGGTATTGGAGATGTCCGAAACGGTAGTTGTAGAATTCGTCGATTTTGCCGGTGAACACGATTTTGTGTGCAATGTTTTCCCAGTGTTCCCGACGGTCGAAGAAGTCGGTCGAGAGGCTGACGTCTATTCCATCGAGCAATCCGTCGAAGAGCGCGTTGTAGCCACCCTCGGGGATTCCCTGCATTGTGTCGGTGAAGTAGTTGTTGTCGAAAGTGAGCCTCAGTGGTATTCTCCGGATAATGAAGGACGGAAGTTCACAGCAGGGGCGACCCCATTGTTTTTCGGTGTAGCCTTTGACAAGAAGGCGGTAAATGTCTTTTCCGGCTGACAGGAGGGCCTGCTCTTCAAGATTTCGTGGGGCGGAGTGTCCGTCGGCGAGGATTGTTTCGCGGGCTTCGCGGCGTTGGCGTTCGAGTATTTCGAGCGCTTCGCCGGGAGTTTTTACGTCCCAGAGGCGGCAGAAAGTGTTCATGTTGAACGGCAGGTTGTAGAGCTTGCCGTCGGGGGCGTATGCCAAGGGGGCGTTTGTGAAGCGGTTGAAGTGAACGAATGAATTGACGAAGTCCCAGATTCGGCGGTCGGAGGTGTGGAAGATGTGCGGGCCGTAGCGGTGCACGTTTATTCCGTTTGTGTTTTCGCAGTAAAGGTTTCCTCCGGTGTGCGGGCGTTTGTCGATGACGAGGCATCTCAGGCCTTTTCGGTGAGCGAGGCAGGCGAAAACGGCGCCGAAAAGCCCGGCGCCGACAATCAGGAAGTCGTATTTTTTCTCGTTCATGGCCTGCGCTGTCAGCGGGTCAGTTAAATTTGTAGGTGATATATGCCGTGGCGGTTTCGGGCGGGTTTTTGTCGCTTCGGGTGAAGATTCGCCGGCGCACTTCGTCTTTGCAAGCGTTTGTAAGGGCGGTGTTTGTAGCCGCGGGTGCTTGTCCGCCGATTACTTCAACGGCTGTGACTTTGCCTTCTCTGTTGATGGTGGCTTTAATTTCGATAGTGCCTGTGACGGTAGAAGGCACTTTTGCGTAAGCGGGCATTTTCCAGCCTCCGTTCACGCGCCCGGAGCCGCGGCCGTGCTGTTCGGAGTCGGATGCGCCTGAATGGCTTCCGGCGTTTCCTTTGTTTTTGCCTTGGTTGCGGGTGTTGTTATTTCCTTTTGTGTTTGCGAAAGCGTTTTTGAGGTCGGCTGACGCTTTGCGTTTTGCCTCGTCCTGTTTTTTCTTATCGGCGTCTTGAGCGGGCCCGGGGCCTTTTTTCTTCGGTTCGTCGGTTTTTTGTTTCAGCGGCGAGGGGCGAGATGAAGACTTCGGGGTGATGGCTTCGCCTGCATCACCGGTGTTTTCGGTGTCTGTTCCGGTCTGTGGCGCGGGTGTGGCGTCGTTGTTTTCGGCGATGGGATTCAATGTCGGAGAAGCTGTTTCGGCACGTAGTTCCTGAGGAGCGGGAGTGTATAGTTCGGCGAATTCCTCTTCCTGTACGATTCCGGTTGTAAGTCTCGGCGGCACGGGGAGTGTGGTGCGGTCGAATCTTATTGCGCACAGCATCAGGGCGGCGATTACTATTGCCGATGCGATAAGGGTGGCAAGGAGTGCGTAGAGGCGTTCGCGGTTCATTCTTTGTTTTGTTTCGGGGCTGCGGGTCGGGTTGCCAGCACCATCTTGTAGGCATTGTCGGCGCCGATGTTAAGCACTTCGACGACCTTTCCGTAGGGGACTTCGGCGTCGGCGTAAACGGCGATAGCACCGAGAGAGTCGGGCGAAGCCGCGGTCTGAAGAGCACCGAGGAGGTTGTTTTCGGGGACAAGGGCGGGTTCGGCGTCGGAAATGCTGATGAAGTATTGGCCTTGAGCGTCGATAAATACCCGTGTCAAGGGTTTTACGGGGGTCTGCTGCGAGCTTTCAGGAAGGTCTATTTCAAGGGCGGTCGGGAAGACGAATGCCGACGTGACCATGAAAAAAACGAGGAGGAGGAATACGACGTCGGTCATTGACGCCATTGAGAATTCCGAGAGTATGTTGTTAGGTCTTTTGAGTGCCATTTTATGCAGCGGGCTCGTTGAGGAGGTCCATGAATTCCATAGTTGCGGCTTCGAGGCGGTTCATCACTTTATTGACGCGTGTGACGAGGAAGTTGTAGGCGAAAAGAGCGATGACGCCGACGATTAGACCGGCTACGGTGGTTACAAGCGCGGAGTAAATGCCGCCGGCGAAAGAGTCGATCGTTGCCGACGACCCTGCTTGGGCAATTGCGTAGAAAGCCTGCACCATGCCGATGACCGTGCCGAGGAATCCGAGCATCGGGGCGGCGGCGGCGGTGGTTGCGAGCCAGGGCAGACCTTTCGAGAGGTTTGCAACTTCGAGGTTGCCGGTGTTTTCGATAGCCACGAGGACGTCGTTCATGGGGCGTCCGATGCGTGATATTCCTTTTGCGATGAGTCGGGCCTGCGGTGTTGCGGCCTGCTTGCAGAGGTTGATGGCGCTTTCGAGTTCTCCTTCGTGGATGTATCCTTTAATCCGCTTCATGAATGAGCTGTCGGAGCGGCTTGCTCTGCTGATTACGATGAAGCGTTCGGTAAAAATGTATATTGTCAGGAGCAGGAGTATTGCGAGCGGAATCATCGTCCATCCGCCTTGAATACAGAGGTCCCAGAGGCTCATGGAGCTGACGGCGGCTGCTTCGGGCACCGCGGCGGTTTCGTCGACGAGAATTGCCGCGGTGTCGGCCTGCGCGGGGGTTGCGGCGAGGATTGTGTCTGCGACAGCGGCGGCGACGGCAGCGGCGGTGTCGGTGATTTGCAAAAGTAGCATGAGGGATTATTATTTAAGGCATTCGAGATATTTGCGGACGGTGGTTTCCATTCCGAAAACGAGTGCGTCGCAGATAAGGGCATGGCCTATGCTGACTTCGTTGAGGAATGGGATCCGTTCGTGGAAGAATTTCAGATTTTCGAGGTTCAGGTCGTGGCCTGCGTTCAGCCCGAGGCCGTGTTTGCGGGCGGCTTCGGCGGCGGCGACGAAGGGTGCGATTGCGGCTTCGCGGTCGGCGGCATATCCGTCGGCGTATGGTTTGGTGTAGAGTTCGACGCGGTCGGCTCCCGTGCGTGCTGCGGCGGCAATTTGTTCGGGGTCGGGGTCGACGAATATCGAAGCGCGTATGCCTGCTTCGGTGAGAGATTCGACGGTTGCCGACAGGAATTCGATGTTGTCGATGACGTTCCATCCGGCATTTGAGGTAATGGCAGCGGGAGCGTCGGGGACGAGTGTGACCTGCGTGGGGCGCACCTTCAGTACAAGGTCCATGAATTCTGGCGCGGGGTATCCTTCGATGTTGAATTCGGTGCGAAGGAGGGGTCTGAGGGCGAAAACGTCGGCGCGTCGTAT
This sequence comes from uncultured Muribaculaceae bacterium, assembly GCA_910584905.1. Classification (GTDB taxonomy): domain Bacteria; phylum Bacteroidota; class Bacteroidia; order Bacteroidales; family Muribaculaceae; genus CAG-873. The sequence continues at coordinate 221,694 of CAJUCQ010000070.1, read as the reverse complement.
ATGTCGCTCGTCCGGGCGTGGGTGTACCGTTATGCCCTGAGCGCCGAATTTTTCGATGGCGAGGGCCCAATCTTCAACCGAAGGATTGTTTTCGCCGCGGGAATTGCGCAAAGTAGCAATTTTATTGATGTTTACGCTTAGATTAGTCATTTAAGGGTTGCTTAAAACGGAAAAAAGTAGTATATTTGTAATTGAATGTGCAAAAGTAATCATTAAAATCAACTTTCGCAAGCGAAAGGGCAATATAAGATATGGCGCTAAAAGAACTGAAATTTCATGAGGGAGGGGCATTGTATCCGCCGCGCGACGACAGTTCGCGTCTGCTTGTGGGCTGTCGGCGCCTTGATTATAGTGCCTCGCGGATATCGACAGCGGTCGAGGACTGCAATGCCCACGTAGTGAATCTTAACGTGACGGATTTGGGTTCGGGAATGAACGAGGATGCCACGGCGGATTATCTTGTTGTGGATTTGCGGGTGACGCATCGTTCGCCTACGGCTGTTGGTCGCTCTCTTGAGCGCTACGGCTATAATGTGCTGATGGCAACGTCGGCTGACAGTGATGAAGATTCGCAGGCGGATTCGCTTCGCAACAGGATAAATGAGCTACTAAGATATATCGACACATGAAGATTGCAATTTACGGCAGTCGCCGCCAGCACGACAACCTCGGGGAGGTGCGCGCATTTTTGACCGCCGCCGCGGAGCGCGGTTGCGGTCTTGTGTTCCATCGCAAGCTGTTCAGGCATCTTGCCGAGGAGATGCCTGATGTGATGTCGGCGACGGATTATGATGTCGTTGACGAGCTCGGGGCTCATGAGCCTGATTATGTGGTGAGTCTCGGCGGCGACGGCACATTTTTGCGCACGGCGGCATGGATCGGTGGCCGCGAGGTGCCTGTCATTGGCGTCAATACGGGCCATCTCGGCTATCTTGCGGCGCTCGGCATCGAGGACCTCGCGGTGTTGCCGCTCGCGCTCGAGAATGCCGACGAGCTGTTCAGAATCGAGGCGCGGAGTCTTATCGAGGTTGATTGTCCGTCGCTCCGTTTCCACAGGCTTTGGCCTTATGCGCTCAACGAGGTTGCTCTCACGAAGGAAGAGACGGCGTCGATGATTGTGGCCGATACGTGGATCGGCGACGAGCACCTTGCGGAGTATCGCGCCGACGGTATCCTTGTGAGCACTCCTACGGGGAGCACGGCTTATAATCTGAGTGTCGGCGGCCCGCTTGTGGAGCCTGAGATAGATGTCCATATCATAGCACCGATAGCGGCGCATTCGCTGTCGATGCGTCCGCTTGTCGTGGGGGGTAATCGCCCGCTGCGCATCATTCCGGGCGGACGTGCGTCGCACATGCGTCTTGCCGTTGACGGGCGTTCGCTTCAGGTGGAGAACGGCGAGGAGATTGTGCTTCGTCGCGCTCCTTTCCGTACGCTTGTGATGCAGGTCCGTGAGCGGACGTTCACTGACACATTGCGCCGCAAACTGCATTGGGGCGACGAGTAGGCGCGGCGTATCGCGGAGGATTTGGATATGGCTTTGTATATAAAGAGTTCGAATTATTTTGAAGAGGAACTCGGAGCGTTTGTAAGGGTTACGGTGCGCTCGAATTCGCGCAGGATGTGCGCGCGGCTTGTGGGGACGGAATATCGCGTGAGCGTGCCGACGGGCACGACCGTCGACCGTTATCGTGAATTGGTTGCCGCCATGAAGGAGCGGCTTGGGGAGGCCGCTCGCAAGGCTGTCAGCAAGCGCTTCGAGCCGGGCTTTGAGCTTGACGGCTTTATGATTCGCGTGGTGGTCGAAGGGGATGACAGGGAGGATAGGAATATGATAGGAGTAATGCGTGAAAAGCGTCCCGACGGCGGTCTGCTTTTGCGTTTTTCAGTGCGCCCTGAAGCGAATCCGGCAAAATATCAGCGGGCCATAAACAAGAAAGTGCTCGAATGCGCGTGTGTGATTGCGGATAAGTTTTTTTTGCCTGAGATTATGGATGCGGTATTGGAGCTCGGTTTGACGTCGAGGGTGAAGTCGGTGGAATTTACGACTCATAGCTCGACCTTGGGGCGCTGTTTCACGGACGGGCGTCTTGAATTCAGTTCGCGTCTGATGTTTTATCCGCAGGAGCTTCGTCGGCTTGTCGTGATGCACGAGCTGGCGCATCTTACCCACGGGAATCATTCGAAGGAGTTTCACGCGCTTGTCGACAGTTATCTCGGCGGGCGTGAACGCGAGCTTGAGAAGGCGCTCAAGGCTTTCCGTCTGCCTTTGTTCTGAGGGTTCAGGGGGTTTGTTTCAGTTCCTGAAGAGTCTGTTTCAGAGCCGGGGTGGGGCGTATTTCGGCGGCACGCGTGAGGTATTTTCGGGCTCTTTCGCGGTCGCCTGCTTCGAGCCAGTATGATCCGAGGGCCACGAGGGTGTCGAAGTGCGCGGGGTCTATGTCGAGGATGCGGCGGTAGACGTCGAGGGCTTCGGAGTCTTTTCCTTGCATGATGTAGCTTCCGGCGAGAGTCGAGAGGTAGCCGATGTCGTCGGGGAGTCCGGCAAGGAGTTTTTTTGCGTAGGCTTCGGTGGCGGCGGGATTGTTGCGGAATTTATAGTATTCGAGGAGAGCGGCGTCGCAAGGCCGCGCGAGCCACGGCAGTTTTTTGCGGGTGCGGTCGAGCACGGCTGTGAATGCTTGGGGTTTACCGGCGGCGAGGGCGTTGGTGCGTATGGAGTGGAATAGGGCGGCGACTTCGGTCTCGTCGTTCAGGGCTTCTTCGATAACGGCGACAGTGGCCGCAGTGTCGGCGATGATTTCGGATGCGACGATTCGCCGGGCGTAGGCTTCGGTGTTTCCGGGCGTGCGGTCGCAGACGAGGCCGTAGAGGGCGGCGGCGCTTGCCCATTCGCTGTTTTCAAATGCCCGGCGCGCCTTTTCGAGCGTGGGGTCGGGCTGCGCGGCGGCTGTTGCGGCGAGTAGCCCGATGATTAGGAGAGATTTGCGATTCATTTGATGAGTGTGGGCGCGGGGCGTCAGTATTTGAATGAGCTTCCGCCGATAAATTCGCGCAGGATGCTTGTGGACGGAATAGCCTGCGGGGGGATTGGCAGGAAGTAGCTGAGGAATTTTATGAGTCGGTGAGCTTCGGCGTATTCGGCGACGTCGGACGGGACTCCGCGGAGGAGTTGTTCGGCGTGGTCTTTTATGACGGCGAGTTCGAAAATCAGCGAGGAGTTGAACATTGCGTCGGCGTTTTCCTGATAAGGGAAAATCCATTTTTCTTCGCCCCGGCGCACGCTCGGCCATCGCCGGATTGTGTCTTCGGCAGTGATGCCTCTGTATTTTGCGTCGCGTACGAGTCTGCGCAGGAGGCGTGTGTCGGTGGTGGGGACCCAGTTGTGGAAGTCGATTGAAAGGGTGGTGAGGGCGGAAACGTACAGGCGGTATTTCATCTCTTCGGGTATTCGGGCGGTGAGTTCGGGGTTGAGTCCGTGGATGCCTTCGATGAGCAGAATGGAGCCTTCGGTGATGTGGATTTTGTTTCCGCGGTATTCGCGCATGCCGGTTTCGAAGTTGTAGGTCGGGAGGTCGACGACTTCGCCTGCGAGAGCGCGTTGGAGGTCGGAGTTGAAGAGGGGGAGGTCGAGGGCGTAGAGGCTTTCGTAGTCGTATTCGCCGTCTTCGTCGCGGGGCGTGTGGTGGCGGTCGACGAAGTAGTCGTCGAGCGAAATCATCTGCGGTTTCATCAGGCGCGTCATCAGCTGGATGGCGAGCCTCTTTGTGGCGGTGGTTTTTCCGGAGGATGAGGGTCCTGCAATTAGGACAATGCGTGCGCCTCCGCGCTCGTATCGCGCGGCGATGTCGTCGGCGATGTGCGATATTGATTTTTCGTGGAGGGCTTCGGCCACGTTGATTATGTCGGAGGTCTGCTTGTTGTTTATCACGCTGTTCAGGCGGCCGACGTTCTGGACGCCGATGATGTCGTTGAATCGCAGGTAGTCGGTGAATGCGGCGTACATTTTTTCCTGCGGAATGGGGGTTGCGGGCGTGTCGGGGCGGGCGGGGTCGAAGCTCATGAGGAGGAAGCCTTCGTGGTAGGGTTGGAGGGCGAATGAGCGGATTATGCCGGTGCGCACGGCGAGGACGCCGTAATAGCTGTCGCAGATTCCGTCAAGGGTGTAGTAGGTGGTGTAGAGGGTGCGGGTCGTGCGCAGAAGTTCGGCTTTGGCGTGGAGTCCCTGAGCTTCGAACATGGGGATTACGTCGGAGGTTAGCTTTTCTTCGCGGACGAAAGGCAGGTCTTGGTCGATGAGGCGCTGCATGGCCTCGGAAATGCGGCGGGCGTTGTCGGCTGTGGGGGCCATCCCGTCGATTCGGCAGTAGTATCCGCGCGAAATCGAATGCTCCATTCTGAGAGAGCATTGCGGGGCTGTTTCCATCAGGGCGCGGTATAGAATCATGCAGAGCGATCGGAGGTAGACTCTCGCGCCTGACGACGACGTGATGTCGAGGAATTCGATCTGTTTGGGATGGTAGATTTCGTATTCGAGACTTTCGGTCTTATTGTTGACGCGCGCGCAAATGGGTTCGAATGGAAGTTCGTCGCGAAGGCTGACGGCGAGGTCGCGGAGGCTTGTGCCACCGTCGATGGGGATATATCGTCCGAGGTTTGAGCAGTAGATTTTCATTGTGGTCAGGGGAGAAGTTTTTTGAGACGTTGTTTGCGTTGGATTGCTTTGCAGGCGTCCGCTATTGCCTTGTGGGCTTGGGCGATTATGGTGTCTTCAGGCAGGGCGGCGGCGTCGGCGTATGCGCGGGCAGCGGTTTCGATGTTTTTTTCCGAGGTGAATACGCGCCCGAAGTTTGACATGAGCACGTCGGCCGAGCGGATGTTGAATTCCATGCGGTTGATGTCGACGAGGGCGAAGTTGAGGGCGCCGTCCGGGTCGGTGTGCCAGAGGATGTTGCCGGGAGATGCGTCTTTCATCCACACGCCTGCGCGGTGGAGTCTGAAGATGAGTTCGCCTACTCCGGCGGCAATTTCGGATATTCGCGGATGGTTTTCGGTCTCGGCGACGCGTATTTCCTGCCATCCGTCGTATTGTTCGGAGATGAAGTAGCTGAGTTCGAGCCGTCCGCCGAGGCCGTGGCGTTCGATCCACGCTATCGGAGCGGGGGTGTTGAAGCCGAGTTGGCGCAGTCTGAGGGCGTTGTCGAAAGCTCTTCGGGCTTTGCTTCGGCGGAGATATGCGTAGACCCAGCGGTTGAGGGCGTTGGGGACTCTGAATTCTTTTATGTTAAGACGCTTCGAACGACCGTCGGTGCCGGAGGCCGGAGTTGCGGCCACGCGGTTGCGACCGCTGTAGACGTCGACGGCTTCGGGCGGGATGCCTTTGGCAGCCACGTTGTTGACAAAGGCGGAGAAGCGCTCGGCGAATTCGGGGTTGACGTGCAGTTTTATTGTCATTGAGCGGGCAGGTAAATCTCAGCTGTTTTCGACACGAAGGCGTCGTAGGCGAAGTCGTTTTCGACGTGTTTTTTTGCGTTTTGTCCCATTTCGGCGGCTTTGTCGGGGTTGTCGATGAGGGCTGTCATGGCGTCGGCGAGGGCTTCGGGGGAAGCCGGGGGCACGAGGAGACCGTCGGTCCCGGCGCGGACTATTTCGGGCAGGGCGCCGTTGTCGGAGGCGATTACGGGGATTCCCTGCGACATGAATTCGAGAGCGGCGAGGCCGAATGATTCGGGGACCTTCGAGGGCATGATTCCGACCGCGGCTTTGCGGATTTCGGGGAACACGTCGTCGACGTGGCCGAGCCAGTCGATGCTCTTGTCGATTCCGAGTCCGCGGGCTGTGCGCACGATGGGCATCACCGTGCGCGAGTCGCCTGTGCCGCATATCGTGAGCCGGGCTTTTCCGGGACGCCTGGCTTCGACTTTGGCGAAGGCCTCGATGAGTGTGTCGAGCCCTTTTTCGGGCGAGATGCGGCCTGTATATATAAATCGGAAATCGGAGTGTTTGTTCGCAGGCTCGCTCGTTTGCGGTATGATTATGGAGTTGTGAAGGGTGTGTATTTTCGGGTTGTCGCGGAGCTCGGCCGGTGCGGTGGTCATAAATTCGCGGCGCGCGGCGTCGGATACAAATATGATGGCGTCGAGGTCGCGGTATGTGTTGCGGTCGAGTTTTCCGGTTTTTGCGGGTCGCACGAGGTGGCGAGTGCATATGATGCGGACGCCCGAGGGTCTGCGCCGCATCAGCCTGCGGGCGCGCAGGGCCACGACTGCGTCCTTGAAGTTATGGACGTGGATTGCAACGGGCGTTTCCATGCGGTCGAGGATGCGACTTAGAATCAGGGGCGAGAGGATGTCGATGGCTCCCCGGAGCGGCAGGTGGCCTACGGCTATTCCGGCGCGGACGAAGGGGGCGTCGACTTCGGGGTGGCCTTTGCGGGTGATGACGGCTGTGCTGTGGCCGCGCTGTTCGAGGGCGCGGCAGAGGTCGAGGGCGTAGCGTTCGCCTCCGCCCCATACTTTGTTCGATATGAGGTGGATTATGTTCATTCGGGAGTAGAGGCGGCTTTGGAGTGCGCGCCGGCGGTGTGTTTTTTTATTTTTCGGGCGTCGCTGTATGCAGCGAGGGTGGCGGCGTAGCGCACGCCGGCGATACGGCGGCCTTCGCGTCCGTCGAGGAGCGCGCCCTGACGCAGGTGGCAGTGGAGGAAGGCGCGGGCGGCCTTGAGCCAAGGCGTGAGGATGCCTATCGATTTTTTTCCGGCGGCAAGGACGCGGGCTTTTATCGCGGCGTGGCGCAGTTCTTTGTAGCGGAGCTCGTCGATGGTGTGGCAACGGTAGTGGTGGATGCACCCCGGGAGCGTGGACGGGACTACGGAGTCGCTGTGGCTCACGCGCTCGCCGACGTCGCGGAGGTCCCACGTGGCATAGCGTTTGTCGAACAGCCTCACCTCAAGGTGCGGGCCGAAGCCGCTGTGGCCGACGGGGCGTCCGCAGACGTAGCTGACCATGCGCAGGCCGTACATGCGGTGGGCCTTCAGGCTGTCGTCGGTCTTGAGGTCGATGATTGCCTGACGGAGGTCGTCGGAGAGAACTTCGTCGGCGTCAATCGAGAGTATATAGCGGTGGGTGGCGAGGCTTGTTGCGAACTGGCGTTGCGAGCCGTAGCCTGCGAAGGGGCGCGCGACTATGCGGCAACCGTAGTGGCTGCATATTTCGACAGTGGCGTCGGTGGAGTTTGAATCGACAACCACAATTTCGTCGGCAACGCCGATGAGGGCGTTGAGGCAGCGTTCGATATTTCGCTGCTCGTTGTGCGTGATAACGGTGGCGGTGATGTTGGTCATGGGGTAGGGTAGGGGACTACAAAAGTACCAAATTTTTCGCGAATTTCCGTCCGGCTGTCCGAAAAAATCAAAATCCGCGAATCTCAGGGCCTCAAAAATGAGATAAATGGCTGATTTTTACGTTAATAAACCTTAAAAAGACGGTGCCGTGCAAATAACGGAAAAATTTTCAAGCGGCTGATTCGCCTATTCGCGGAAAATTTTGTACTTTTGTGCTCAACCATATAATAGATGAAATCTGTAATTGAATGGACTTGCTCGGGAGTTGAGCTTCCGGGCCTTGATTATGCCCGGCTTGAGCAGTGGATTGCCCAAGTCGCCGCATCGCACAATCGGATTGTCGGAGAGCTTGCGTATATTTTCTGCAACGACGAAAAAATCCTTGAAGTGAACCGTCGCTTTCTCAACCACGACTATTATACGGACATCATAAGCTTCGACGACAGTTGCGGCCGCATCATTCGCGGCGACATGTTTATCTCGCTCGACACCGTGCGGTCGAATGCCGAAGAACTCGGCGAAAGCTACGACCGCGAACTTCTTCGGGTGATTATCCACGGCGTGCTCCACTACTGCGGCATCAATGACAAAGGCCCGGGCGAGCGCGAGATAATGGAGGAAAATGAAAATCGTGCGCTGGCCCTGTACGACATGATGACGCGGGCCAACGGCTAAGTTTACGTTAAAAATGAATTTCGACTTCGATATCATTGTTGTCGGCGCCGGCCATGCCGGATGCGAGGCGGCGCGTTCGGCCGCCGTGATCGGTGCGCGCACGCTGCTGGTGACGATGGACCTCAACAAGATAGCCCAGATGAGTTGCAACCCGGCAATTGGCGGGATTGCAAAGGGGCAGATTGTGCGCGAAATCGACGCTCTCGGCGGCATGACGGGTGTGGTCACCGACCGGACGGCAATCCAGTTCAGGATGCTCAACCGCTCGAAAGGCCCCGCCATGTGGAGTCCGAGGGCACAAAGCGATCGCGCGAAGTTCTCGGCGATGTGGCGCGAGGTGCTTGAAAACACCGAGAATCTGTCGATGTGGCAGGGCAACGTCGATGCTCTAATCTTTGACGAGAGCGGAGCTCTTGCCGGAGTGCATACGCTTGAAGGCGCCGAATTCAGGGCGCGCGCCGTGGTGCTTACTAACGGCACATTCCTCAACGGCCTGATGCATATCGGGCGCTCGCAGTTCGAGGGCGGACGCATTTCCGAACCTGCGGCGCACGGGCTTACCGAGCAGCTCCGCCGCCTCGGATTCACTGCCGACCGCATGAAGACCGGCACCCCCATGCGCATCGACGGGCGCACCATAAACTTCGCTCTAGCCACGCCTCAGGGCGGCGACGACGATTTCCATCACTTTTCGTTTTTGCCCGATGTGCGCCGCTCTCTCCGACAGCGCGACTGCCACATCGTCTACACCAACCCCGAGACGTGCGAGATTCTCAAAAAAGGCCTGCCCGATTCGCCGCTCTACAACGGACAGATTCAAAGCATAGGGCCGCGTTATTGCCCGTCGATTGAGACCAAGATTGTCACCTTCGCCGACAAAACCGAGCATCAGCTCTTCCTCGAACCCGAGGGGGAAACAACCCACGAGTATTACGTCAACGGCTTCTCGTCGTCGATGCCGATGGATATTCAGATTGCGGCCATCTCGACAATTCCGGCCTTGCGCGACGCCCAGCTTTATCGCGCGGGATATGCTATCGAATATGATTTCTTCGACCCGACACAGCTCCGCCATACCCTTGAGACGAAGCTCGTCGACGGCCTCTTCTTTGCCGGACAGATCAACGGAACGACAGGCTACGAAGAAGCCGCCGGGCAGGGCCTTGTGGCCGGTGTGAACTCCGCGGCAAAAGTGCTCGGGCGCCCGGAATTCACGCTTGCGCGAGACGAAGCCTACATCGGCGTGCTCATCGACGACCTCGTCACAAAGGGTGTCGACGAGCCCTACCGCATGTTTACGTCGCGGGCCGAGTATCGCATCCTTCTTCGACAGGACGATGCCGACATGCGCCTCACGCCGCGCGGCTACGAAATAGGCCTTGCCGACGAACGTCGCTACCGTCTTATGGAGGAAAAGCGCCGCCTGCGCGACGGCCTTGTGGCGCTTGCACGCGAACTTACCGTGCGTCCGGCCGAGCTTAATCCGCTCCTTGACGCCGTCGGGTCTTCGCCTCTTCAGCAGGGCGTGAAGCTGGCGTCGCTGATACAGCGTCCTCAGCTGACAATAGCGGTGCTTGCCGACGCCGTTCCGGCGCTTAGGGCGGCAATCGACGCGCTCCCCGACGACCGTAGAGACGAGATTGTCGAGGCCGCCGAGGTGCTTGTGAAGTACGAAGGCTACATCGCCCGCGAGCGCGTTATCGCCGACAAGCTCCGCAGGCTCGAAGATGTGGCTATCCCTGAAGACACGGATTTCGACGCCCTGAAAAATATCAGCACCGAAGGGCGTCAGAAACTCGGGCGCATCCGCCCCAAAACTATCGGACAGGCATCGCGCATCCCCGGCATTTCGCCGAGCGACGTCAATATACTCCTCGTGCTTATGGGACGCTGACGCTTGTTCCACGTGAAACATTAGATAAATAAACAATAGAAAAATCAAACAATTATATAAAATGGCAACCCCTATGGAATACATCAAATCGAAAATCCGCGACGTACAGGATTTTCCCTCCGAAGGCATTCTTTTCAAAGACCTGACCACGGCGTTCAAAGACCCCCGTGCGCTCCACATTATCGGCTGGGACCTCTCGCAGCTCTACCGCGACAAGGGCGTGACGAAGGTGGTCGGAATCGAGTCGCGCGGCTTTATCGGTGGCTCTATCCTTGCGTTCGAACTCGGCGCCGGCTTCGTGCCCGCGCGCAAACCGGGCAAGCTTCCCGCCGACACCATCCGCATGGAATACGCCAAGGAGTACGGCACGGACGTGATTGAGATGCACCGCGACGCCATCGGCCCGGACGACGTTGTCGTGCTGCACGACGACGTGCTCGCAACCGGCGGCACAATGGCTGCGGCCTACAAGCTCGTAAAGAGCATGAACCCCAAAAAAATCTATATCAACTTTATCATCGAGCTTTCCGCCCTCAACGGCCGCGCGGCTCTCCACGCCGACTGCGAGGTGACTTCGCTGATAAAATACTGATTTTTCCCTCCCCGAAATATCCCCCGACCGCCGTCCGGGCTTGATGCAAGCGCCCGAATGGCGGTCGTGTATAAACGCACACAAACAGGATGTCGAACAAACGTGGCCAAGCATAAGAAATCCGAAGCTCTCCGCGAGAAAATATCCTTTCTCCCGGACACCCCCGGCGTGTATATGTACTTCGACGCCGAGGGCACTGTCATATACGTCGGCAAGGCCAAGAACCTCAAGCGCCGCGTGTCGTCGTACTTCAATCGCACGCACGATTCCCTGCGCACGAACTTGCTTGTAAGGGCTATCGCCGACATGAAATATATCGTCGTCCCCACCGAGCAGGATGCGCTCAATCTCGAAAACTCCATGATCAAGGAGTATCAGCCGCGCTATAACGTGCTCCTCAAGGACGACAAATCCTACCCGTGGATTGTGGTGACAAACGAGATGTATCCGCGGGTGTTTCTGACGCGGCAGTATATCCGGGACGGCTCCAGATACTTCGGCCCGTACACCAATACAGGCGTGGCGCGCACGGTCCTCGATCTCGTCTCGGAGTTGTATCCTCTCCGCACGTGCCGCCTCCCGATTACCCCCGACTATATTGCGCGCGAGAAAGGGCGCCTTTGTCTGCAATATCATATCAAGCGTTGCAAGGGATGTTGCATAGGCGCGGTCAGCGCCGAGGAGTACGGCCGATATATCGACCGCGTGCGCCAGATTCTACGGGGCGACAGTCAGGAGCTGATGGATTACCTCAAGGACGAGATGGCGCGCCTTGCCGGAGAATTGCGTTTTGAAGAGGCTCAGGAACTGAAAGAGAAATACCGCCTTCTTGAAAACTACTCGTCGAAGAGTGTTATCGTGAGCCGCACGCTCACGGATGTGGACGTGTTCGGCGTGGACGACGACGGTTCGGCCGACGTCTACATCAATTATATGCACGTGCGCCGCGGGGCTGTTGTCAGAAGCGTCACTCTGCGCTATCGCCGCCGTCTCGACGAGTCGCGCCCCGAACTTCTCGCCTATGCTATGGACGAAATCAAGACATCGCTTGAGGTGACATTCAGGGAGGTCATCGTGGCTTGTGCGCCCGAGGTCGAGATGCCCGACGTCGATTTCACGATCCCGCGTCGCGGCGACAAGGCAAAGCTCCTCGAAGTGTCGGAGCGAAATGCGCGGCAGGCACGCATCGACGACCTCAAGCATATGGAAAAGCACAATCCCGAGCAACGCACCGAGCGCCTTCTCGCACGGATGAAAGCCGATTTCCGTCTTTCCGAACTCCCGCGCCATATCGAGTGCTTCGACAATTCAAATATTCAGGGCACGAATCCCGTGGCCTCGTGTGTGGTTTTCAAGGACGGCAAGCCGTCGAAAAAAGACTATCGCCATTTCAACATCAAAACCGTGGTCGGAGCCAATGACTTTGCGTCGATGAAAGAGGTGCTCACGCGCCGCTATTCGCGCATGATGACCGAAGGCGATCCCCTCCCGCAACTTATCGTCGTCGACGGCGGCAAGGGCCAGCTTTCGTCGGCGGTCGAGGCGCTGGAGGAAATGGGGCTTAGAGGCACCATTGCCGTTGTCGGCATAGCAAAGCGTCTTGAGGAAATATACTTCCCCGGCGATTCAATCCCGTTGTATATCGACAAGAATTCCGAGACTCTGAGGGTTGTCCAGCATCTGCGCGACGAGGCCCACCGCTTCGGGATTACACACCACCGCAACCGCCGCAGCAAGGGTCAGATTACGTCGCGCCTCGAAGAAATCGAGGGCATCGGCGCAAAGACCTCGCAAGCCCTCCTCACGCGATTCAAGAGTTTCAAGAGAGTCAGCGAAGCCGGAGTCGACGAGCTTGCCGAAGTAATAGGCCCGGCAAAGGCATCCATCGTGTATAACGCGCTTCATTGACGGCCCGGTCTTCGGAAGATAAACCCCATAGGATTATAATATGAGAATAGTGATTCAACGCAGCCTTGGTTCGCGGCTGTCGATAGATGGCGAACTTTTCAGCGAGGCCGGAGCCGGACTTATGATTCTTGTAGGTGTCGAGACCGGCGACACGGAGGCTGATGCCGAGTGGCTTGCCGACAAAGCCCTCGGCATGCGCATTTTCAATGACGACGCCGGTGTGATGAACCGCTCGGTGCTTGACGTCGGCGGCGACGTCATGGCCGTGAGCCAGTTCACGCTTACGTCCTCGACCCGCAAGGGGCGCCGCCCGAGTTATATCCGTGCCGCCGGACACGACGTGGCCGTCGGGCTGTATGAATATTTTTGTTCGCTTCTCGACCGCGCCTTGTCCAAGCCTTGCGCACGCGGAAAATTCGGCGCCGACATGAAAATAGCCTTTACAAACGACGGTCCGGTCACAATCATCGTGGATTCGCGTCTGAAAGAATAGCCTGAGCAAGCGAGTTTATACACTGAGTATCAACTGTTAAGCCACCATTTGCCATGCTTTTGAGCCTCTGAGATTGGCGAATTTGCACGCGCCTCGGCCGCAGGGTCGTAAAATTGCGCGTAAAATGCCGTTTACCGAGCATCGCCTGCACCGTCCGGAGGCAAAAATGCGCGTTTTGAGAATAAAAATTCAAGAATACGTGTCGTTTGGTTGCGTAGAGCGGATTTATTTTGTATTTTTGGGCAGAATAAATCATCATTGCATATTTTTATGACAAAAAGGCTACTCAACACCCTACGCCGCGGGCTGGCCGGAGCCGTTATCGCCTCCTCCATCCTTTCGCCGGCGGCAGCCTCGGCGGAAGTTCTCTTCTCCGAGACGTTCGATTATCCCGCGGGGAATCTTTATCCGCAGGGCGGCTGGTTGCTCAGCAACCATAAAACGAAGTCGAATCCCGTAAAGGTGACAGACACCCGCCTTTCGTTCGACAATTTCATTTCGGGCAAGAGTCTGAAGCTTGCGCCTGTCGACATGCAGGATGAGGACGTGCTCCACGCATGCGTGCCCCGCGACGAGAGCACGGCGACCGTGACGCCGATAACCGAGGGCGACATCTACGCAGCCTTCCTCATCAACGCGCAGAAAGTCGAGTCGAAGAACTACTTCTTTTCGCTTCTTTCGACCAACTCCGCCATGGCGCTCAAGGACGGCGCAGCACCCACCTTCGGGCCGCGGGTCATAGCCGTGCCGTCCGAGAACGAAGGCAAATTTTACCTTGGCTTCGATAAAAACTCAAACAACCCCACGGCCACAAGCGAGGAACTAGATCTGAACACGACCTATCTCGTGGTGCTTCATTATGGAATCGTCGAGGGCACAACTAACGACGTCTTCGAGGCCTGGATTAATCCGGCGAAGGAGAAAACGACGTCGACGCTTGTCACCACGCAGTCAAAGGCCGACCTCTCGAAAGGCTTTGTCGGGGTTTACGTCAGTCAGGCAACAGGCAGCACGCTCAAGTGCCCTGAAATGCTCGTCGGACCAATCCGCGTGGCCACGACATGGGACGAACTCTTCGAGAACGGCGACACTCGTCCGGTCGACCCCATTGACAAGGCGGAAATCACCGCAACGATGGCGCCCCTACCTTCAGGCTTCGCCCTCTATCAGTATCAGAAATATCCCGTCGAAGTCACCGTCAAGGCCAAGAACATCACCGATGACATAAGCATCAGCGGACTCGGTTCGGGCGTCAAGGCTTCCGTATCGACTATCCCGGCCGCCGAAGCTCTCGGCGACGAAGGCTATAAGCTCGCGCTCACCATCGACGCCTCCGCCTCGACTCCCGTGCGCGAGACCATCACCCTCACTTCCGGCAACGCGCAGGCCTCCTTGCCCCTGAGCGTCGAGGTCGTGCCCGTAAAGAGCATGATGAACTTCCGCTTTGCCTCGTCCGTGACCGAATACGAGACCTACAACTATTCCAACGCCGCGTGTGTGACCTACGTCGACGAGACAGCGCAGAAGATCTACATGCAGGATCAGGTCGGCGGCATCGCCGTAAGCTATGCCTTCACCGGGCTTGAACAATCGCCCCTCAAGGCCGGCGACCGCATCAAAGACCTCTACCTCATGGCCACGGAGCCGACGCTCGGTGTGCCCGGATTCGAACTCATGGGCTATTTCAAGCCCGAAGGCATGGCCTTTGCCACGCTTGTGGCCGAGAATGACTTCCCGACGCCCGTTTCGCTCTCGCTTGCCGACCTCGCCGAGAGCCCCGACTATTATCTCAACCGCCTCGTCACCGTCAGCGACCTCACCTTCGCCTCGGCAGGCGAGACCTTCACCACCGCCGGCACAGACGTAAGCTCAGGCTCGGCTACCGGACGCGTCCGCCCCTTCGCCAATACAAACATCATCGGCACGGAAATTCCCGCCGAAGCGGCCGTGACGGGAATCTCCACCTCGGCATCAGCGGCCATAATCACCATGCGTTCGCTCGACGACCTCTCGGCCAAGGCCGGCGAACCCGGACTTGAAATCTCGCGCGAGCTTCTCGTCGAGGCTACCGAGTACTACCCCCTCGGCGTGGCCACCCCCTTTGCCAAGCTCACCGTAAAGGCCTCGGATATGCCCAAGCCCACGTCGGTGTGGATTGGAGGCAAGCAACGCGCCTCCTTCATCGCCGACCTCGACGAAATTCCGGCAGGAACGGGCGAATACACCATAAACATCTCGTTCAAACCCACCGTGACAGGCCGCAACGAAGCGATGATAAACTTCGATGCCAGCCCCACCGAACTGTCGTCGTCGATGTCAATCGCCGCTTTGGCCTATGACCCCGACAACATGCCCGAATTCACCGTCGACAGCAGCAGTCTCGCTCCCTTCACGGCCGCCGCGGGCGCAACGCAGGAGCAGACCCTCACAATCCATGCGGCCCACCTTCTCGACTACGGCAACATCCGCGTTCTCGGCGAAGGCAACGGAGCTTTCCGCATCTCCTCGACCTCATTCCTCAAGGACGGTGTCACGCAGCTCAAGGTGACATTCGCGCCCCGCGAGGAAGGCTCCTTCAGCGAGACTATCGAATTCAGCGCCGTCAAGGCTCCGACGCTCACCGTCAAAGTCACAGGCTCTACGTCCGGCTCACAGCCCGGCGAGGAAAAGCAGGGCGATGAACTCGAATTCGACACCTCGAACCCCCTTGCGCAATACGCCACATCCTTCGACGCCTCGGGCGAAAACAACAAACCCCTCTCGCTGGCCGGATGGAAGAACGTGGCCCTCGAAGGCACACGCGCCTTCTGGAGCTACACCGCCGACGGCAACACTGCGGCGAAGGTGACCGCCTACGACTCCAAGGGCGGCGAAGCGACTGAATCGCCCGCCGAGATGCTTCTGCTTTCGCCCGCACTCGACTTCACCGAATGCCCCAATCGCCTGCTTTCGTTCCGCATCAAGGGCGATTTCCTCACCGACGACATGACCGACCAATTCTCCGTCCTCTATATCGACCCGCAGCTCCCCGAAGACGAGCGCTATCAGGTTATCGGCGGAGTTGAAATCCCGGCTACTGCCGACGCCTCAGGCGAATGGCGCGACTATATCATCGACTTCGACGCCCTCGACCTCGCCGACACATTCTTCATCGGCTTCCATTACCTCTCGACCCGCGGACGCAACACGACGGCTGTGTATTACGTCGACGACTTCAGCTGGGGCGACACGACCGTGCCCTTTATCCGCGTCGACAAAACGCAGGGTGTGACAACGGCCAAGGTCGGCGAGAAAGTGCCCGTCGAAGAATTCACCGTCACGGGGCTGAATCTTTCCGAAAACATTGCCATCGCCTTCGAAGGCGCTGACAAAGACCACTTCGAGCTTAGCGACATTTCGCTCCCGGCCGAAGGCGGCAAGTTCACCGTCCACTATGCTCCGCAGGCCATCGGCGAGCACGCCGTCTACGTGACCCTCAAGAGCGCCGGAGCCCCCGACACCTACCTCGTTGCGGGCGGCAAGGCCGACTCAAGCACCGGGCTCGACGCCGTCGGCGTCAGCGAAGGCGAGGCCGAGTACTACACCCTTCAGGGCATCCGCGTCTACAAGCCCGCTCCCGGCGCGCTCTACATCCGCGTCGTCAACGGCGAAGCTCGGAAAATAGTGAAATAACATCCTCCGCCCCCGTTTCATCCCCCGGATTCTCTTGCAGAAGTTCGGGGGATTTTGTATCTTTGCGGTGACGGGAGCGCGCACTTTTTCCGCCGCCTCCCGCATGCTGTCTTATATGGAACAATACATTGTCTCAGCGCGTAAATACCGGCCTTCGACCTTCGCCTCAGTCGTCGGACAACAGGCCCTTACCGAGACCCTCAAGAGCGCGATAGCCGGAAACAAGCTGGCCCACGCCTACCTCTTCTGCGGCTCAAGAGGGGTCGGAAAGACGTCTTGCGCCCGTATTTTCGCCAAAACCATCAACTGCGAGCACCCCACGCCCGAGGGCGAAGCATGCAACGAATGCGACTCGTGCCGTCAGTTCAACGAAAACCGTTCGCTCAATATCATCGAGCTTGACGCCGCATCCCACAACGGCGTCGACGACATCCGCGACCTCATCGAGCAGGTAATGGTGCCTCCGACGCAGGGACGCTATCGCGTGTTTATCATCGACGAGGTGCACATGCTCACGGCCAACGCCTTCAACGCCTTCCTCAAAACCCTCGAAGAACCGCCGGCGCATGCAATCTTTATCCTTGCAACGACCGAGAAACACAAAATCATACCCACAATCCTCTCGCGCTGTCAGATCTACGACTTCAACCGCATATCAATCCCCGATATGGTGAGCCACATGCAGAATGTGGCCCGTAGCGAGGGCGCCGTCGCCGAACCCGCCGCGCTCAACATCATTGCGCGAAAAGCTGACGGCGCCATGCGCGACGCGTTGTCGATTTTCGACCAAGTGCTCGCCTCCGGCCGCGGAAGCATCACCTACGCCGCGACCGTCGAGAACCTCAATGTCCTCGACAACACATACTACGAGCGCCTCGTCGACGCCTTTGTTGCCCGCGACGTGGCCAAGGCGCTCCTGATTTACAAAGAAATCCGCGATAAGGGCTTCGACTCGCAGTTTTTCATCAACGGCCTCGCCCAGTATCTCCGCGACCTGATGGTGGCGTGCGACCCGTCGACAATCGTGCTGCTCGACGCCGCGCCCGAGGTGCGCGAAGAGATGGCCCGGCGCGCCAAGACGCTCAAACCCGATTTCCTCTATCGCGCGATGGACCTCTGCAACGACGCCGACTTCAACTATCGCGCCGCCTCCGGCAAACAGCTGCTCATCGAACTGACACTCATCAAACTGTGCCAACGATTGAGCCCCTCGACCAAGCGTAGCGGACACGTCGGGGGGCTGCTCAGACCTTTGACTGCGACCACCGGGCCGGCAAGCCCTGCCGCCACGGCCGCACCGAAGATGTCCGCGCCTCAGAAACCCGTATCACCTGCGGCGGCGCGTCAGGCGCCGGCCGCTCCCGTCCCGGCTCCGCGGCGCCCGGCGACGGGGACTTACGATGTGCCGCCGCCGGTGCGCCATGTGGCCGCGCCCGGACGCCTCTCCATCCATCCCGCCGCCACAGCCCCTGCGCGGCAAGGGGGAGTAGCCGAAGCCCCCGCCGCATACGCAGCCTCCGCGCCCAAGGCGACGGCTTCCTACACCGACGAGGCCTTCCGCGCGGCATGGGTGGCCTTCATCGAAGCCAACACCACGGCCCATATACTAATCAACGCCATGCGCACGGCGCGCCTCGAGCGCGGCGAAAACGAGCAATGGACCGCCGCCGTCGACGGCGAAATCGGCGCAAAGGCCCTGCAAGAGGTTATGCCGCGCCTGATTGCCCATCTGCGTTCGGCCCTCGGAAACGACAGCGTCAGCGTTGCCGCGCAGATTTCTTCAGGCGAGATTCAGCCCCGCATGTGGACCGACAATCAGGTGCTCGCCCACTGGGTGGAGACAAATCCCGAAGTCAGGGATTTCATCGAAAAATATAAACTTCGTCTTATTTAGCCCCCGCACACGCGCGCCCCCGGACGGAGCGCGGTTTTGTATAATACTTTTTTATGGAAACACAACCCATCGGCGGCCTCTTTGCCGCCCGTCCGTCGAGAATCGTAATCAAAGTCGGGAGCAACGTGCTCACCCGTGCCGACGGCGAACTCGACGTGACCCGCATGAGCGCGCTTGTCGACCAGATAGCCCTCCTCCACGACGCAGGCGTAGAGATAATCCTCATATCGTCGGGCGCCGTGGCAAGCGGGCGCGGCGAGTTTCGCAGGCGAGGAGTCGCCGTCGGCGACCTCGACAGCGTGTCGGCGCGACAGCTCTTCAGCGCCGTCGGGCAGGCGAGACTCATAAACCGCTACTACGAATTTTTCCGCGACCGCTCCATAATATGCGGACAGGTGCTGGCAACGAAAGAAAATCTCGCCACACGCCGCCATTACCTCAATCAGAAGCACTGTATGGGCGTGATGCTCGAAGCCGGAGTTATCCCCGTGGTCAACGAGAACGACACCGTGTCCGTCACCGAACTTATGTTCACCGACAACGACGAACTCTCCGGGCTTATCGCCTCGATGATGGACGCCGACGCACTCATAATCCTGAGCAATATCGACGGAATCTACACCTTCGACCCCGCCTTGCCCGAAGCGAGGCTGATAAGCCGCGTAGGCCCGGCCGACAATCTTGAGGCCTGTATCAGCTCCGCCCGTTCGAGCCTCGGACGAGGGGGCATGTCGACTAAATACCGCGTGGCCCGTCAGGTTGCCGCCGAAGGCATCGACGTGGTTATAGCCAACGGAAAACGCGAGCATATCCTCCCCGCCATGCTCGGACTTGCTCCCGGACCCGTCGCGGCCACTGTCTTTGAAGCCTCCCCGCGCGAGCCTTCAAGTCTCAAACGCTGGATTGCCCACGGGCGAAGCTTCGCCAAAGGCACCGTGGTCGTGAACGACGGCGCCGCCGAGGCCTTGCTCAAAGGCGGAGCGAGCCTTCTCCCCGTGGGCGTCACTGACGTGCAGGGAGAGTTCGACGCCGGCGACATCATCACCGTCACCGCCCCCTCGGGCGATGTCATTGCCTGCGGACGCGCAGGCCTCGGGGCCGCGGCCGCACGCCGCGCAATCGGGCGCAAGCGCAGCTCCGCACCCCTTATCCACGCCGATTATATCTACGTCTACGGACCCTGCGACTGAACCGCAGGCCCTCCGGCGATGTTAGTATTATACACGTAGATAATATAAAGTTTAGGTTTCCAATCACCCGTTACGGCCTATCCGCTCCAAAGACAAGGCGGCGCGCCGTAATCGAAAAAGCGTTTCAGAACTATGGACACAATTATCCGCACAAACATTATCGCCGAGTCCGCGAAAACCCTTTGCGACCCCTCAAAAATAGACTTCAGCGCGTCCCGTTGGGCCGCTGACCGCGTGGCCGAGCTGACGCCGGAGCAAAGTTCGAAGACAATCGAAGCCGTAGCCGACGCCGTCGCCGCACGCGCCGCCGAAATCCTTGACGCCAATGCCCTCGACCTTGAGGCTATGGACCCCGCCGATCCTAAATACGACCGCCTCCTCCTCACGCAGGAGCGCATCGACGCCATCGTTGCCGAGATGAGAAACGTAGCCGCCCTGCCGTCGCCTGTCGGCGTCGAACTCGAGCGCCGGCGTCGCCCCAACGGCATGCTTATCCGCAAGGTCACGACGCCATTCGGCGTCATCGGCGTGATTTACGAAGCGCGCCCGAACGTCACCTTCGACGTATTCGCCCTATGCTTCCGCGCCGGTTCGGCCGTGGTGCTCAAAGGCGGCAGTCAGGCCTCGCATACCAACACCAAAGCCGTTGAAATCATCCGCGACGTGCTGGAGGCCCGAGGCATGGACCCCGAAGCCGTGCGCCTTCTCCCCGACGGCCATGACGCCGCCCGCGCCATGCTTGAGGCCCGCGGAAGCATCGACCTGATAATCCCCCGCGGCGGCCGCGGCCTCATCGACTTTGTGAGAGACAACTCCCGCGTGCCCGTCATCGAGACCGGCGCCGGAGTGTGCCACACATACTTCCATTCCTCCGGCGACATCGCCACCGGCGGCAGCATCATCCTCAACGCCAAGACCCGCCGCGTCAGCGTTTGCAACGCCCTCGATTGCCTCGTAATCGACCGTGCGCGCCTTGCATCGCTCCCGGCCCTATGCTACGGCCTCGCATCGAAACAAGTGGAAATCTACGCCGACGACGAAGCCTATGCCGCCCTCGACGGCGCATATCCCTGCCTGCGCCACGCCTCAGCCGATGATTTCGGCCGGGAATGGCTTGCATACAAGATGAGCGTCAAAACCGTGGTCGACATCGACGAAGCCATCGAATTTATAAACACCCACGGCTCGAAACACAGCGAGAGCATCATAGCCGAGAACCGCGAGGCTACAACCGAATTCCTCCGTCGCATCGATGCCGCATGCGTCTACGCTAACGTCTCGACGGCCTTCACCGACGGCGCCCAGTTCGGCCTCGGTGCCGAAATAGGCATATCAACGCAGAAACTCCACGCCCGCGGACCGATGGCTCTTGCCGAGATTGTGACCTACAAATACCTCATCACCGGCGCCGGGCAGACTCGCCCGTGAAATTTTTTTGGCCGGAATGATGGTGGAATAAAAAAAAAGTTGTAACTTTGCGCTTGCATTCGACAATCGGATGGCCAACCTCGGGGTGTAGCACAGTTGGCAGCGCGCCACGTTCGGGACGTGGAGGTCGGAAGTTCGAGTCTTCTCACCCCGACTCTAATTAGTAAATATCGCTTGTAAGCCAAATGCTTGCAGGCGATTTTGTTTAGCCCACGTCGGCGCAAAAACGTAAGAAAACAGGCCGAAACGGGATGTGTCAGCTCCCGTTTCGGCCTGTTTTGCGTATTTATGAAGATATTCTTTGTCAAGAAGGAGGCTGTCGGCCACAGGCTCGCTTAGAACCCGAAACGGAAACCTACCTGAAGCAAGCCTTGTGCGCCGAAACCGAGCTCGCCGAACATGCCCACGTTGCGGGCAATGTCGAACTGCGCGCCTATCGGTGCGATATGGAAGGCAAAATAACCCTTCGTATAGTTGTCGTGGTCGTGAGGCTGCATATAGCTGATGTCGGCGCCGATGCCCACGTGGGCGTAGAGCTTGATGAGGCTTGTGCGATAGTATTCATAGCGGCCGTTGAGCATGATTACGTGGTAGGCGATGTGGCTTGCGTCGGAGCCGCCCTTGGTGGAGCAGGTCGAAAGCGTGTACGACGGGCCAATCCACAGCCGAGGCATCACGCGGAAGTTCAAACCGGCCGTGACGGCGCCCCATGCCGTGTTGACGTGGTGCCAATCGTCGTGCATGTCCATGCAGTCCATCTGAGTGTAGCCGCCGTAGCTGAGTTGGAACTCGGCGCGCTGAGCCTTGGCCCCGGCGGAGACGCCGAGGACGAGGGCAAGAATAAGTAAGAGCTTTTTCATAATCTGTCCGATTTTGATTTTTTGAGTTTGTTAAGAAAACAACATCTATCTTTCATTAAAAGTTCACAGCCCCCCACGGGGACAGGCGCCCTCTTAAATAGGATTTGCTTGTTTACGGGATAATTAGTAATTTTGTAGGTTAAAATATAAAACCTCTGTTTCAGCGTATATGAACCGGAATGATTGCCTGGGCACAGCCCGAGAAACTCTTATGGACGAAATCCGTCGCCTCAAAAAAGAAAAAGGCGCCGTTGTCCTCGCTCATTACTACACCGAAGGCGACGTTCAGGAGCTCGCCGACATAATAGGCGACTCGCTGGCCCTCGCCCGCAAAGCCGCCGAACTCGGCCCCGAAATCTCCACCGTGGTGATGTGCGGAGTGCATTTCATGGGCGAAACCGTCAAGGTCCTTTGCCCCGGAAAGACTGTCCTCATGCCTGACCTCGCCGCCGGGTGCTCCCTTGCCGACAGTTGCCCGGCCGACGATTTTAAGGCGTTTATCGAAGCGCACCCCGGCCATACGGTCATATCCTATGTCAACACGTCGCTGGAGGTCAAAGCCCTCAGCGACGTCCTTGTCACATCCGGAAACGCCCGCAAGGTCGTCGACTCATTCCCCGCCGACGAGAAAATCATATTCGGCCCCGACCGCAACCTCGGAGCCTACATCAATTCTGTCACGGGCCGCTCGATGGTCCTGTGGGACGGCGCTTGCCACGTCCACGAGCGCTTCTCCGCCGAAGGCATAAAAGCCCTTAAGGACGCTCACCCCGACGCCCCGGTGCTTGTCCACCCCGAGTGCAAGCGCCCCGTCGTGCTCCTCGGCGACAAGGTCGGCTCTACGGCCGCGCTCCTCGACTTCGCCCGCAACTCCGAGGCCTGCGAATTTATCGTCGCCACCGAAAGCGGAATCCTCCACGAGATGCGGAAGGCCTGCCCCGACAAGAGCTTCATCCCCGCGCCCCCCTCGGCCGGCGAAGGCGGCGAGGGCGCCCCGGCTTGCGGATGCAACGACTGCACATATATGAAGCTCAACACCCTCAAGGCCCTGCGCGACTGCCTGCGCGACAGCGCTCCCGAAATCACCGTCGACCCAGTTCAGGCCGAGGGAGCCCTGCGCTCCATCAACCGCATGCTCGCCCTCTCGTGAGCGCCGCCACATTCCCCGAAATGATAATAAACCACTCAAGAAATAATGGAATACAAGCATAAAGATATTGAATCCCGCTGGCAACAGCAATGGAAAGACCGCGGCATATACCGCGTCGACATCGACTCCGAGCGCCCGAAATACTACGTCCTCGACATGTTCCCCTATCCCTCGGGCGCAGGTCTCCACGTAGGCCACCCCCTCGGATATATCGCTTCCGACATATATGCCCGATACAAGCGCCTTCAGGGCTTCAATGTGCTTCATCCGATGGGCTACGACGCCTACGGCCTCCCCGCCGAGCAATATTCCATCCGCACGGGACAGCACCCCGAAATAACCACAAAGCAGAATATCGCCCGCTACCGCGAACAGCTCGACAAAATCGGTTTCTCCTTCGACTGGAGCCGCGAAATACGCACCTGCGACCCCGAATTCTACCGCTGGACCCAATGGGCATTCCTGCGGATGTTCGGCAGCTGGTACAACAAAAAGACCGCAAAAGCCGAGCCTATCGAAGAGCTTGTGGCCCACATTGAGAAATTCGGCACCGAAGGCCTCGACGCCGCCTGCACGCGCGAACTCGAATTTTCAGCCGCCGACTGGGCTACCATGTCCGACAAAGAGCGCTCCGACGCTCTCATGAACTGGCGCATCGCATTTCAGGCCAACACGATGGTCAACTGGTGCCCCGGCCTCGGCACAGTCCTCGCCAACGACGAAGTCTCCGAAGGCCTGAGCGTCCGAGGCGGTTACCCCGTCGAGCAGAAGCTGATGTATCAGTGGTGTCTCCGCGTATCGGCCTACGCCGACCGCCTTCTCGCCGACCTCGACACTGTCGACTGGAGCGACTCAATCAAAGAGACCCAGCGCAACTGGATAGGCCGCAGCGAAGGCGCCGAGATGCGATTCCGTATCGACGGCCGCGACGACGTCGAACTTGAGATTTTCACCACCCGCGCCGACACCGTTTTCGGCGTCACATTCATGGTGCTCGCGCCCGAAAGCGCTTACGTCGACCTTGTCACCACCCCCGACCGCCGCAAGGACGTCGACGACTACATCGCCGCCACAAAGCACAAGACCGAGCGCGAGCGTATGATCGACAAGAAAGTCTCCGGCGTATTCACCGGCGCCTATGCCATCAACCCCCTCACGGGCAAAAAAGTGCCCGTTTGGGTCAGCGACTATGTCCTCGCCGGCTACGGCACCGGCGCCATCATGGCCGTGCCCGCCCACGACAGCCGCGACTACGCCTTCGCGCGCCACTTCGACCTCCCCGTCATCCCCCTCATCGAGGGCGCTGACGTCTCCGAGGCAAGCTTCGACGCCAAAGAAGGCCGGATGATTAACTCCGAGGGTCCCGAACTCAGCCTCAACGGCCTCGAAGTCAAGGACGCAATCGCAAAAACCAAAGAATTCATCACCCGCAAAGGCATAGGCCGCGTAAAAGTCAATTTCCGTCTCCGCGACGCCATCTTCAGCCGCCAGCGCTACTGGGGCGAACCCATCCCCGTCTACTACAAAGACGGAGTGCCCATGCCCTACGAGCAGGCTCTGCCCCTCGCTCTCCCCGAGGTCGACAAATACCTCCCCACCGAGTCCGGCGAGCCCCCGCTGGGACGTGCCAAAAACTGGTGCACCCCCGAAGGCTACCCCCTCGAACTCAACACAATGCCCGGCTTTGCAGGCTCGTCGGCCTACTATCTCCGCTACATGGACCCCCGCAATGACGAAGCCCTCGTGTCGAAGGAAGCAAACGCCTACTGGCGCAACGTCGACCTCTATATCGGCGGCAGCGAACACGCCACGGGCCACCTCATCTACAGCCGATTCTGGAACAAATTCCTCTACGACCTCGGCCTCGTCTGCGAACCCGAGCCCTTCAAAAAACTCATAAATCAGGGCATGATTCAGGGCCGGAGCAACTTCGTGTTCCGAATCAAGGACACAAACACATTCGTGAGCCTCGGCCTGCGCGACAAATACGACACTACGCCCATCCACGTCGACGTAAACATCGTCAGCAACGATATCCTCGACCTCGATGCCTTCCGCAAGTCATCGCCCGAATACGCCGATGCCGAATTCATCCTCGAAGACGGCAAGTACATCTGCGGCTGGGCCGTCGAGAAAATGTCAAAGTCGATGTACAACGTCGTAAACCCCGACGATATCGTCGACCGCTACGGCGCCGACACGCTCCGCCTCTACGAAATGTTCCTCGGCCCGCTTGAGCAAAGCAAACCTTGGGACACAAACGGCATCGACGGCGTGAACCGCTTCATCAAGAAGCTCTGGAGTCTCTTCTACAAGGGCGACACATGCCTCGTCGACGACTCCGAGCCTACGCCCGAGAATCTGAAGAGCCTCCACAAACTCATCAAGAAAGTCACGTCGGATATCGAGAATTTCTCCTTCAACACCTCCGTGGCCGCCTTCATGATTTGCGTCAACGAACTTTCGGCGCAGAAATGCCGCAGCCGCAGCATCCTCGCCGACCTCCTTGTTGTGCTCGCCCCCTTCGCCCCGCATGTGGCCGAAGAGCTCTGGCACAGCGCCCTCGGACGCCCCGACGACGAAAGCATCGTCCGCGATGCCGCTTGGCCCGCATTCAACGACGAATACCTCAAGGAAAGCACCGTCACGATGGCCGTAAGCTTCAACGGCAAGGCCCGCTACAACATCACCGTCGACCCCGCCGCATCCCGCGAAGAAATAGAAAAGACCGCTCTCGAACACGAAGGTGCCGCAAAATGGCTCGACGGAAAGTCGGTCAAAAAGATTATTGTTGTACCCGGCAAAATCGTCAATATAGTCGTCGCATAATAAAATGCGCTGAAATCCGTTATTTATAGACGTGAAAAAGATAGTATTCGCAACAAACAACGCCCATAAGCTCGAGGAGCTGCGCAGGATTTTCGCCGGAAGGATGGAAATCCTGAGCCTCCGCGACGCCGGATGTTTCGATGACATCCCCGAGGATGCCGACTCTTTCGAAGGAAATGCCCTCGCAAAGGCCCGATGGGTCAAGGACCGCTATGGCTACGACTGCTTCGCCGACGACTCCGGCCTTGAAGTAGACGCTCTCGGCGGAGCCCCCGGCGTCCGCTCGGCCCGATTCGCGGGAGTCGACCATGACGACGAGGCAAACAACCGCCTCCTCCTTGAAAAGCTCGCCGGCCTCCGCGCCGACGAGCGCTCGGCGAGATTCCGCACCGCAATCTGCCTCCTCGAAGGCGACAGCGCCCCGAGATATTTCAACGGTGCCGTCGAAGGTCATATACTCGAAGCTCCCTGCGGTACGGCCGGCTTCGGCTACGACCCCCTCTTTGTCCCCGACGGCTGGAGCCGTACGTTCGCCGAAGCCTCCGGCGAGGAAAAAGACGCCGTGAGCCATCGCGGAAGGGCCGTAAGGGCGCTTATCGGATACTTGCTGAAATAACGAAAATCACGCTGTAAACCAACTCTCTTCTCACCAATTTCCCTTCATCATCTGCCATGAACAAAAAGATTTTCATTCTTCTTGCTTTCGTATTCTCGATAGTATCCGCCGTCTCCGCTCAGAAACTCAGCGGTCGCTGGAATCTCTATCCCACGGTCGGGCAGCTCGTCAACAAGATGATTGACGTCGGAACAAAGACTTATTTCATCACCGGCAATAATCTCTACCACTACTCCGAGGCCGATAATGAGACCTTTTCCTACGCCACCTCAAGCTCTTTGTCCGACGTGGGTATCAGCGACATTTACTATAACTACGACGCCCGCAAGCTCCTCGTAGTCTACTCCAACGCAAACCTCGACATCATCGACGAGGACGGCACCGTCCTCAACGTCCCCGACATCGCAAACGCCGTCCTATCCTCGACAAAAGGTATCCGCGACGTCGACTTCAAGGGCGACATGGCTTATATTGCCACCGATTTCGGCCTCGTTGTCATAAACATGGAATCTGGAGCCGTAGCTCAGTCAGGCATATACGGTTTCGGAATCGACAAAATCATCGTCGTAGGCGACAACATCGTAGCCTACTTCATGACGCCCAACGTCGCCGCCGTCAAAAACAAGACATTCTACATCGCTCCCCGCGACGCCAAGCTCTCAAGCTTCTCGGCCTTCAAGCCGGCCCTCACTTCGGGCTACTGGCGCATGATAGGCGTCGACGACACGCACTTCCTCGCAATCTCCGAAGACGCTTGGCGCACCCGACTCATGACCGTCGACGCCGCCGCGAACACAATCACCGAAGCAAACCGCCTCACCGTCATAAACTGGAACAATATCCGCTCGGCCGACGGACGCATATTCGGCATCGGCGACAAAATTTGCCACGTGTTCGACAGCAAGACTCTTACATACACCGAGCAGGTGCCCATCCCCGCCGAACTCATGGGCATGGAATTCTCGTTCGGCAAAGAGGGCTGTTCGGCTCTTTGGGGCGGAGGTGTGCGCGGACTCGGTAAATGGGATCTCATGACCGGTGCGACCCTCGTGCAGCCCTTCTTCCCGCAGGGACTGGCCGTGCCTTACCCCCACCTCATGCGCTGGGACGCTGACGGGCGCCTGTGGGTCAGCAACCTCGGCGGAGCCTTCCTTTACTCCAATGCCGGAAACATCGACGGCGTGGAAATCGAACAGTATGTCAACACCGTCGAAGGCGACAAGGTCGTGAACCGTACACCCACCACCGCCGCCACCGGCTATGGCATGGCCAAGGGCACTGTCCGCTTCTACGAACCCGACGCCGCCGAACGCGCCCGCTACGCCGCGGCCCCCGACGCCATGAGCTGGCCCCACAACACAAAAAACAGACTTAACACCAAAAACATCGTCGGCGGCCCCAACAAGATCCAGCCCGACCCCGACGACCCCGATATGTTCTGGACCACCAACGCCACCGAGGGCCTCTTCCTTTGCAAGAAAGGCGAAGGATGGTCGGCATCCAACCCCAACGGCGATGTCCTGTGTATCTACAACCGCTACAACATGCCTTACGAAGCGCGCGAGCCCTCGCTTACGCGTGCCTACGACGTCGAAATCGACCCCGAAGGCAACTTATGGGTAGGATTCCGAAGCGACAAAAACCTCGCCACAGGCCCGAAATACCCCTTCTACATCCTCCCCGCCAACGTGCGTAAGAGCCGCCCGGCGGCCGCAAAATACGAAGACTGGGTGGCTCACCCCTTCAACGGCTACGCCGATTTTACGGCCAATATCCTCATCACCTTTGCGAAAGAGTCTGAAATGGCATTCGCATTCAGCGCCGCATACAACGGACCCATTTACGCCATAAACACCCGGGGCACATACGCCGACCCCTCCGACGACATCGTCCTCGCTCACAACACCGTTGTCGACCAAGACAACAATGTGCTCAACCCGCTATACTACACTGACATCAAGGAGGACAACAACGGCCGCGTATGGGTCACCTACACCGAGGGCGTCTACGTAATCGAGAACCCCTCGACGGCTGTGTCGGAGAACATGCGCGTGCGCCGTCCGGTGGTGCCCCGCAACGACGGTACAAACTTCGGCGACTACCTCCTCGACGGTGCCAACATCTCGGGCATGGCTGTCGACCCCACGGACCGTAAGTGGTTCGCTACGTTCGACGCGGGCGTTTACCTCGTGAGCGCCGACGGCACAAAGGTCATCGAACACTTCGACAAGGACAATTCGCCCCTCGTCTCCAACACGGTTTACAGCGTAACCTGCGACCCCAACTCCAACCGCGTATTCTTCGGCACCGACCTCGGCCTCATCTCCTACGACAGCGACGCATCTCCCGCCAGCCCCGACTACTCCGACGTTTACGTCTACCCCAACCCCGTGCGCCCCGAATACAACGGATGGATCACCGTGGCCGGACTTATGGACAACTCTCTCGTGAAAATCGCCGACATGAGCGGTAACGTCGTTTATCAGGGGCGTTCGTCCGGCGGCAGCTTCATCTGGGATGGCTGCAACAGCGCCGGTCAGCGCGTCCGCACCGGTGTATATCTCGTCCTCGCCTCGACTTCAGGCGAAAACGACTCCGCTTCGGCTATTGTCTCTAAAATTATGATAATGAACTGATGGCTGCCGATACTACATCTCTCAAATACGCCGACGAGCGCGACAAATCATACGGCCTCGTCGGCATGGCCATTACTCTTATGGCCTGCGACGGTCAGAACCTGCTGGCGCAGATTTCGCTCGATGCCGAGCCTGACAGCGATTTCGAAATGAGCCACGAATTCTTCTTCCGCGGAAATCCGCGGATGGCCGCGAAATATATGTGGAACTCCGACCTCCGCCATCTCGGCATCGCCGCACGCATGATTCTCGGCAACGCCGTGTGCCGCACATACGTCCTGCGCGGACGCCGAAGCCTCTCCGACGAGCAGACCGTGGCCATAAGGTCGATTCTCCGCGAGGTCGCCGAGGAAAACTGCGCCCTCGTAAGCGAAGAAGCCGACTCGCTTTTCGACGAGTCGTATTCTTTCGTCCACAGGCTGTTTTCCCACGTCGGGGTGCATTCTATCGCCGACCGTTTTTCCGACGAACTGCGCCGGCGCCGCTCCATGAGCGCGTCGGAGGTTGTCGACCTACTCGGCCAACTGGGTGTGAGATGAGATTCCCCTTCGCCTGCATACTCGCGCTCCTGATCCCGCTGTCGCTGAACTCTTGTTCGGACGACAGCCGTTTTGTTGTTCGAGGCACAACCCCCGGCACCGAGAACATGAATCTGCGCTTCGGCTACAACTCGCCCGAAGGATACCGCTCGGGCGTGGTGGCCGTGAGAGAAGGCAAATTCGAATTCGCCGGTGTGTCGTCGCGCCCTACGCTCGTCGAGATGTTCGAGCACGACTATACGCCCCTCGGAAGGCTGTGCCTTGCCAACGGCGACAATGTCGAGTGTGTCCTTTCGCGTGGCGTTCCCGAAGCTATAAAGGTGGCCGGTTCGCCCCTCAACGAGCGTTGGGCCGACTATCTCAACGCCAATGCCGGAGCGCTCCGCTCCGACGAGGGAAATGCCGCCGTAGCGGCCTATGTGGCCGCGCACCCCGACGACATTCTGAGCACGCTGCTCCTTGTGACGCAATACGACGTCCGTCGCAACCCCCTGCAGGCCGATTCGCTCCTCGCGCTTGTCGCCCCGGCGGCACGCCCCGAGTTCATTGCCGGTGATTTCGCATATCTGCTGGGACGAGTCGCCGGTGAAAACACCCACAGCCCCGTAGACTCCATAACCTTCGTAGCCCCCGACAACCGCGTTGAGGCTCTCGCCCCCGCCGGACGAAAGGCCACGGTATATTTCTTCTCCGACGATGAGGCTATGCGCGAAGATTCGGTCGTGGCGGCTCTCGTCCGCTTTGCCGCCGCCAAGGGTGTCGCCGTGGCCGACATATACCTCAGCCCCGACACGATGGCGTGGAAGCGTATGATACGCTCCGAACGCGTCAAGGGCGTCGACGACAGCTCCCTGCGTCGGGGATGGCTCCCCGGAAGCCTCGGTGCGCCGCAGCTGCAGCGTTTCGGCGTGGTCGACCTGCCTTTCGCTGTCGTCTGCGACTCCTCGGGAGCGCAGATTTGCCGCACTCGATATACCGGCGTTGTCAGCGAGGTGCTGGAGTCCATGTAAACCCTGCCACCGTCTGTCCCACGGCCGCAAGGCCGCCCCCTTGTCCCGTATGAAAAAATTCATCAGTCGCATTCTTGCGCATCCGCGCCTTCTTTTCGCTCTCGCGGCCATTATGTGTATGGGCGTCGAGGTGTTTTATTTTTTCTGTCAGTGGCCCCTCTCCGAGCCGCCTTCGCCGTCGAGCCGCGTGATTACGTCGCTCGTCGATGCCGCCGTGGTATTTTTCCCTTTTCTCTTTCTGAAAAAGCGTTGGCAGTGGCTCGTGCTTGTGCCTTTCGTGGTTTTGCCTGCCATAATCCTCGCAAATGTGGCCTATTTACGCAGTTTCGGCGACATTATAGCCCCGGTACTTTACTTCCACGGCACGCCTTTTGACCCCATTGTCGTCAAGGGTGCGCTCTATGCCCTCCGCCCTTCCGACGCCGTGCTGCTCGCAGCCGCTGTCGCCTCCGTTGCCGCATTTTTGCTCCTGCGCAAACGCATCAGCGCAAGCTCCGCCTCGGCTCGCTTCCGCCGTTGCTACATCGCAGGCATGTGCGCCGGGCTTATAGCGTGCGGCGCGATGATTTACCGCCGATATGCAATCTGGTATGAGAGCTGGAAGCCCAAGGACGTCTACAACACGATGTTCGTCGACAATATATGCACGTGGGACAATTATTTTCTCTATCAAGGCTTCCTGTGGTATGCCGGCGTCTGCGCCATGCAGACCTTCGACATCCCCACCGACATCTCCGACGATGAGCGTGCCCGCGTGGAGACTTTTTTCGACGAAAAACGCCGCTCGCGCGCCTGCGCTGACTCCATCGACTCCCGGGCCGCCGGTGCGCCGCTCAACCTCATATACATCATCGTCGAGTCGTGGTCGCCGCGACTGTTCGAAACTCCCGAAGGCCGAGCCGCCATGCCCGTACTTATGGCTCTTGCCGAGGATTCGACGGTGATTTTCCGCAAGGATTTCATCAACAATACCGGAGTAGGCCGCTCCTCCGACGGACAGTTTATCTACAACACGGGCCTTCTGCCCCTGAAGTCGGAGGCGCTTGTGTTCAACTACAGCTACAAGCCCTACCCGGGCCTCGCGCGCGCTTTTGAAAATTCAGTCGAGGTCATTGGCGAGGACGCTGTCGTGTGGTCGCATCGCGCGACTAACGAGGCATACGGGTTCCGCGGACTCGTCGACAAGCTCTCCGAGGAGGGCGAGGACGGCTATTCGATTATCTTCAGGCGTGCGGCCGAGGTGGCCCGCACCCTCCCTGAGCCTTTCTACATGGAAGTGACCACCCTCACGATGCACCATCCTTACGCCAAGAGCGGCGTGCCCGACAACTTCCCCGCCGGATTCGGCGCCGCGCTCGACCCCCGCGACCGCAACTATCTCCTGCGCGTGAACTTCTTCGACCGTCAGCTCGGGGCCTTCCTCAGCGCACTCCGCGAGAGCGGCCTCTATGAGCGCTCCCTCATTGTCCTCGCAAGCGACCACGACCTCAACCCCATCAGCGTGTCGGAGGCCATGTATTCGCCCGACATCCCCGTGATGATACTCAATTCGCCACGCACCGATGTGCCCGACGGACGCTTCCGCCAAATCGACCTTTATCCCACCATACTCGACCTCACGGGCCGTCGTGTCGAGGCCTTCGGCGGCGAATACCGCGGCTTGGGCGAGAGCATCTTCGACCGCCCCGGCGAACCTCGCGACACTGTCCTCGACCGCGAGCGCGAAATTTCAGAAATTATTATACGTAAAAAATAACCCCCCACTCATCAGGCCATGCTTGTAAAGACCTACGGCGCCGCCGTAAGCGGCATTGATGCAATCATCGTTACGGTCGAGACCGTTCTCGACCGCGGTTTCAGATATTGCATCGTCGGCCTCCCGGACACCGCCGTCCGCGAAAGCCACGAGCGCGTGCGCTCGGCTCTTGCGCAAAGCGGATTCGAGATGCCGCGTAAAAGCGTCACCATCAACATGGCCCCCGCCGACGTCCGCAAGGAAGGCGCAGCCTACGACCTCACGATTGCCCTCAGCATGCTCGCCGCCGCCGAGAAAGTCGACGCTTCAGTGCTCGCGGAATACGTGGTCATGGGCGAACTTTCGCTCGACGGCAGTATCATGCCCGTCCGCGGTGTCCTCCCTATGGCCATCGAGGCCCGCGCACGAGGGTTCAAAGGCATGATTGTCCCGGCGGCGAACGCCACGGAGGCTGCCGTCGTAAACCGCCTCGATGTTTTCGGCGCATCGACGCTCGCCGAGGTCGTCGGACACCTCACGGGAAAGGCGCCGCTTCAGCCGGTGGTGGTCGACACGCGTGCCGAATTTGCCGCCGGAGCGCAGTTCTTCGACTGCGATTTCTCGGACGTCAGGGGACAGGAAAACGTAAAACGTGCCTTTGAAGTGGCATGCGCCGGAGGCCACAACATCATTCTCATCGGTCCTCCCGGCTCGGGAAAATCAATGATGGCCAAGCGCCTGCCCTCGATTATGCCTCCCCTCTCGCTCGGCGAGGCTCTCGAAACAACGAAAATCCACTCCGTGGCCGGGAAGCTGCGCCGAGGCTCGCGTCTGATGACGGCGCGTCCGTTCCGCTCGCCCCACCACACGGTCTCCCCCGTGGCTATGGTCGGCGGCGGTTCGAATCCGCTCCCCGGTGAGATTTCTCTCGCGCACAACGGCGTCCTGTTCCTCGACGAGTTCCCGGAGTTCCCGCGCACGGTGCTCGAAGTCCTGCGCCAGCCTCTTGAGGACCGGCACATCAGTGTGTCGCGAGCACGCTATTCGGTCGATTATCCGGCCTCGTTCATGCTCGTCGCTTCAATGAATCCATGCCCGTGCGGATACTACAAC
This sequence comes from uncultured Muribaculaceae bacterium, assembly GCA_910584905.1. Classification (GTDB taxonomy): domain Bacteria; phylum Bacteroidota; class Bacteroidia; order Bacteroidales; family Muribaculaceae; genus CAG-873. Next base: position 188,118 of record CAJUCQ010000070.1, on the reverse strand, counting down.
CATCCCCGCAGGGAGTGTACGTGCCATGCCGGGCAGGTAGCGAAATATCTCGGTCGAATATCCGGCCCGCTCCTCGACCGCATCGACATTCAGGTCGAAATCCTGCCCGTCGAAATCGACGAACTCACCTCAGGACCCGCCGGAGAGGCCAGCGCCGACATCCGCGCCCGCGTAGTCGCCGCTCGCGACATACAGGCCCGACGATTCGCCTCCGAGCCTCAAATCCACTGCAACGCGCAGATGACCTCGCGCCTCATGGCCGCCCACTGCCGCCTCGACCCTCAGGCAGAGGCAATACTCAAAAAGGCGATAGTGAAATACGACATGAGCGCACGAGCCTACGACCGCATACTCAAGGTGGCCCGCACCATTGCCGACCTCGACGCCTCCGATGCCATCATGCCCCGCCACATATCCGAGGCCGTCGGCTACCGCACGCTCGACCGCTCCACGTGGGGCACGCGCCCCGGCGGCCCGCTCGCGTAGACGCGCGCCCCGCGGCGGACCACACCCCATCCGCCACACCCCTCCGATTCTTACACATAATACACACATACGATGATTGACGAAATACTCAAATTCAACCGCGACTTCGTGGCCTCGAAAGGCTATGAGAAGTTCATTACCTCAAAATACCCCGACAAGCGCATAGCCATCGTGACCTGCATGGACACACGCCTCGTCGAAATGCTCCCCGCCGCCCTCGGATTCCGCAACGGCGACGTGAAGATTATCAAAAACGCCGGAGCCACAATCACAAACCCCTTCGACTCGACCATGCGTTCGCTCCTTGTGGCCGTCTACGAGCTCGGCGTTAACGAAATTATGGTCATCGGGCACACCGGTTGCGGCGTGCAGGGTATGAACGCCGCCGAGATGCTCGACCTCATGCGCGAGCGTGGCATTTCCGACGAACACATATCCCTGATGCGCCACTGCGGAATAGACCTCGACAGCTGGCTCCACGGCTTCGACGAAGCCGACGAGGCCGTCCGCGAGACGGTCGACCTCATCGCCCGCCATCCGCTCATGCCCGCCGACGTCCGCACCGCGGGATATATCATGGATTCTGTCACCGGCGAGCTCCGCGCGCTCTGATTCGCTGTCCTGACTTATGTGTTGCGACGAATCCTCCCGGGCGGTCTCGCGCCGCCAAGGGTTGCTCGCCCTGTCGCCTATGGCGGTTTTCCTCCTGTCGTATGTGGCTGTCTCAGTCTATATCGGCGACTTCTATAAAATGCCCGTTTCCGTGGCTCTCGCGGCCGCTTCGGTGTGGGCTGTAGGGATATGCCGCGGAAAGCCTTTGCGCGAGCGTATAGAGCTTTTCTCGCGCTCTGCAGGCCATTCAAATATTCTCTATATGATATGGGTCTTCGTGATGGCCGGAGCTTTCGCCGGAGTGGCAAAGGAAATAGGTGCCGTCGACGCCACGGTAGACCTCACGCTAAAGATTTTTCCGGCCCGTTTTGTCGTGCCTACGCTCTTCTTCGCCTCTTGCTTCATCTCGCTTGCGATAGGCACATCCGTGGGAACCGTCGTGGCCCTCACGCCCCTCGCCGCGGAAATAGCCGTGGCCTCCGGCGGCGAGCCGGGATTTTTTGTGGCCGGTGTGCTCGGCGGAGCTTTTTTCGGCGACAACCTCTCGTTTATATCCGACACCACAATCGCCTCGACGCGCTCGCAGGGATGCGCCATGTCCGACAAGTTCAAGGCCAATCTTTGGATTGCACTCCCGGCCGCACTCGTCACCTTGGGCGTATATATCGCTCTCGGAAGCGACGCCGGGCAGATTCCCCCGCGCGACGCCTCGGGTCCGGCATGGCTCATGCTCCCCTATGTGATTGTGATTATAGCCGCCGCATTCGGCGTTAACGTCCTTGTCACGCTGGTAATCGGACTCGCATCCGCCATCACCGCAGGGCTGTGCGACGGATATGAGCTCATAGACATGGCCGGAAGCATGGGCTCCGGAATAGACTCGATGGGCGCGCTCATCGTTGTTACCCTTCTCGCCGCCGGGATGCTCGGAATCATCCGCGACCGAGGCGGCATCGACTTCATCCTCAACCATCTCACCCGCTTTGTCCACGGACCCCGCGGCGCGCAGGCCGCCATTTCGGCTCTCGTCGGTATCGTGAACCTATGCACCGCCAACAACACCGTCGCAATCATCACTGTCGGTCCTATCGCCCGTAAGATTTCCGACCGCTACGGCGTCATGGCGCAGAAAGCCGCTTCGCTGCTCGACTCGGCCTCGTGCGTGGTCCAGTGTCTTATCCCCTACGGCGCGCAGGCTCTTCTGGCCGCATCCCTTGCAGGGATTTCGCCCGTGGCCGCCATCCCCTATCTCTACTATCCCCTCGCCCTCGCCGTCATGCTCACCCTCTCGGTGATATTCCGCTTCCCGCGCCCCGCAAAATAAACCCAAGGGAACACGCCGCGTCAGCCAGTCGGGCGGTTGTGGCGGAGTGAAGCAGTGCATAAACAATTGATTACAAACGAAATGTACGAGCGTCCGCAGAAAGCGTCTACCACAGCAAAAGACCGTGTCGAATGAATTCTATTCGACACGGTCTCTTGATTATGTGCGTGCGGCGAAGCCTCAGCGAATCACCACTTTCTCGGCCTTCGACGCGCTTCGGCGTATGTATATGCCCGGAGCGGTCGGCTCGCTGTCAACGGCTGTGCCGTCAATGCGCCAGTAGCGCGCGGGCCCGTCGGCCGGAGCGGCTTCAGGGGCTGTAATGCCCGAGGTGAGATACACTTCATGGGCCTTGTCCGAGACGGAGTAGACCCTCGAACCCATGAAATCGCGGTAGGCGAACACGCGGTAGGCATAGCTCTCCGAAGGCCCTGCCGTCAGCCCCGTGAACGTGGCCGAAAGTTGCGAAGCATCATCAAGGCGACGGTTCTCGACCTCATTGTAGACCTTGCTGCCCTTGGGGAGCGTCTGCGTCACGCTGATTTCGTCGATATAGAACGGATAGCCGTTGTACGAATAGAACGCAAGAGGCATTCCCGCCGTGCCGCATTCAAAGGTGTAGCGGAGCTCAACGCTCTCTTCGGGCTTGATGGGGAAGGCGAGATATTCTTCCATTCCAGCCTGCACCACGAGCTTTTCGTCCGTGGCGTCGGAGTCGCCTGTCACCTTCACGCGCACGGTGAATGCGCCGCCGTTGCCGCTGAGGTCAAGCGCCGGTGTCTGGATGATGCCCTGAATACCCATGTAAGAGCGTGTGCCCATCATTCCGTTGACGAGATAGGTCGCAAGCCCGTACCATCCGGGGTTGAGCGTGTACTCATCGAGAGCGCGCGGGTTGACCATGTTGTATAGCCCGACGGGAGCGTCGATTGTGCCTTCGGTCACTTTGCTGAAGTCCTCGTAGAGGATTTTCACGTTTTCCTGCTCTTCATTCACGGTGTAGACGCGGTAGTTGCTCACGACGTAGCCTTCGGCCTTGGGCGATGCTTCCCATGCGGCCGTGTAGCCGTCGGCGCTGATGCCCTCGCCCCCGGTGAGGCGGGGAGAGACGAGGCCGCTGGCTGTGACTTCGTTCGACTCTTCCGAGGAGAAAGCCTCGTTGACGGATTTAACCGTGTACGAATAGTCTTTCAGCGGGTCAAGCCCCGACACAACCGCGCTGCATCCCTCCACCGGGCGGTCGGTGATGAATGCGACGGGTTCGGGGTCTGTCATGATGCGGATGTGGTCGACGACGATGCTTACGTCCTTGCCCGCATCGTTCTGCTCGTTTTTGCGAAAGTAGACCTGCACGGCCTTGACGCCTTCCGGGAAGTTGGACGACAGGCGGATGATTTCACCGTCTTTGGAGATGCGCTCGATGTCGTAGTTGCCCAGAGCGCCCCATTGTCCGTCGACGAGCACACTCACCGTAAGCGTGCTGAGGCATTCTTCGCCCGAGGGATGCGCCGCGTAGAACGAGAAGTCGAGAATCGGACGGTCGAACTCCGGCGTGACGAAGCCCTCGCCCGTGGCCCGGAATATCATGCCCGTAGACCCTTCATAGCCGAGGTCCGACACGTGGTCGGCGTTGCGCGTCAGCCCGTAGGCTACCGTCCACCCCTCGCTGAAACCCGGGTCGTTCTTGTCGAGCTTTTGCGTTCCGGAGAGGATGTTGAGATTATCGAAGTCCTCGATGACGATTGCCTCTGCCACCTTCTTTTCGTAGACGGTCAGCAGATAGCTCTCGGCCTGCTCGGCCGCCAGCCAGTTGGCGGTGAAGCCGTCGGTGGTGTAGGCCGTGGCCGCTGTGGCTTGCGGTGCGGGAATCGACGTCTGCACGGATGTCACCGTGATGTCGTCGACGAGCACTTCCTCGTTCAGCATCGCCAGCTGAATAAGACAGCCGGAGAACTTGCCCTTGGAGAGTTCCACCGTGTAGGTGCGCCATTCCGGCGTGACGTCTATGCTCGTGCTTTCAAGCCGCCCGTTGTCGTCGAGTAGGGCGATGTCCATCTTGTCGCTACTCTTGTCGGTTTTGAGAAGGCGTGCGCGCAGCGTGAGTGTCAGCTTGCCGGCGTATGCCCCCTGAGGCGTGCGCAGGAAGCCCGTTTCCTCGCTTATTCCTCCCATGCCGTCGGAGAACTTGCCTTTGAGGATAGCGCATGCCCCACCGGCCTGATACACGGCGGCGCCGCTCCAGCCCGGAGTGGAGGTGTAGGTCGAGGGGATTGCACCGGTGCGCTTGTCGGCGATGTAGGTGCCGTCAGGAGTGCTTTCGCTCCCGGCGCTCATTTTTGAGAAGTCTTCAGTCAGGAGCACGTATCCGTCGGCTTGCGTTGCGGCCGCGGCGAGGGACGCCGGGCGGGCGAGAGGGCTCAGAAGCGAATGAGGAGAGGCCGTGGCGGCGAGCGCGCCAAGGGCGAGTGCGCCCGATAGGGCTATATGGATTGCTTTCATTACTGATAAGGCTCTTGATGGATTTATTTTACAAGTGTCTTTACGCCGTCGATGATATAAAGCCCTGCGGGCAGGTCGGCGGTGCTTGCAGCTTTGATGCGCATGCCCTGAAGGTTGTAGATTGCCGCCGGAGCCGCCGCCGGAGCCTCGATGCCGGTTATGCCCGAGGTGCCCTCGCGGGTAAGGACGATGTTGTGGGGGCCGCTTACGACGAAGGAGTATTTGCCGTCGGCACTTTCGAGGTCGGTGTCGTCAAGCCGCACGCTCACGCTGTTGCCCTCCTTGGGGGTGATTTCCACCTTTGTTCCGGCAAGCACTTCGTAGCCTGCGCGGTCGGTGACGGGACGGATTTCGTCGGCGAGGACATCGACGGCGTCAAAGCCCTCTTCCGAGAAAGTCAGCGCGTGGAAGGCGGGTTCGTCGTCGGTGTCGACGTAAATCTTGGCCACGCCCCCTTCCGAGAGGCTGAATTTATAGGATTTGCTGAAGAAGCTGCCGTTCGACGCCACGGGTTCGTCGTTGGCATAGACGTAGGGCATGCCGTAGCCGTCGCAGAGCGTGAGGGGGTTATCCTCGGCGCAGAGCATGAGGTGGTTGTAGCCCGTCGTCAGCTCAATCTCGTTGCCGAAGGCATCCTTGAGCGTCCACAGGTTCTCGGCGGCATTGTCGAGGTAGACAACGGCGTGGAGATTGCGCACGATAGCCTCGGTCGTGACGATGATTTTGTCGCCGTCGGCGAGGTCGGCAATCTGCACTTTGCCGTCGTAGTTCGGCTCGACGGCGATGCCGTTGACTGATGCCGATGCAATCTTGTAGTTGCGCGAATCGGACGGCTCGAACAGGAGGCTGTTCATGTTTTCGGTCACTTCAACCGTGTTGGCTCCGGTCTTGAGGTCGATGACAGCACCCGGATAGAGCGTAGAGCCGTGGCGGGCGGTCAGAGCCTCGGGGTTGTCGACCGTGACTGTCACCGAGTAGCGGCGATAGCGCACAGCCGCGATGCTCACGTTGACGTCGGCGTCGCGCACAATCAGGCGCTGAGGCGTCGTGAAGTCGGCATCGTAACCGTCGACCTTGTACGACGTCAGGAGGTAGTTTTCGTTGTCGCCGTGGATGTAGAGCACGCTTCCGGCGCTTACCGTCGCGCTGCCCTCGCTGATGTCAAGCTCCTCGCCGTCGGCGGTGTTAAGGGTCACCTTCTTCACGAATGCGGCGCCGTCGTCAGCGAAGCTGAAAGCCACCGTGCAGTCCTTCTCCGGGAAGCGGCTGGCGATATTCACCGTCCCGTCGCAGGGCAGGCTGACGAAGTAGACGTTGCCGCGCCGGCTCACAGCCCCGGTTGTCGCGCCCTCCACCGTCACGGAGTAGAGCGGCACCTGCGCGCTCACCGACGAATAGATTTTAAGCGTCTTTTCTTTCTCGGGATCGTATTTCACGATGTTCTCTCCGTCGCTGAGAACTGCCTCGAACGACGTCTCGTCAAAGACGGCCTTGACTGCCGAGGCATCGTCGACCTTGACGGCAACCGACGCCGTGCGCACGTCTTCGCTGCCCTTGGTCACGATGATAAACCGCGCCCCGTCGAGCGTGGCCCCGGGATACATCGACACCTTGTTGTCCCATATCGACGGTGAATAGAGCCCGTTTTCCTCCGTCACGGATTCGAGCACGGCGCCGTTTTTGCCCGAGATCTGCACCGACGAATAGGCGTCGAAGGTGATTGCATTGTCGCCGGCGCTCAGGGGTTGCTCGGCGTACTCGATTTCAAGCAGCACGTGCTCCGGGTTATCGACGTTGAAGGTCACGGTGATTGGCGCCGCCGAGGCGACGGACGCCAGCATCCCTGCGAGCGTGAGGCACACAAGGGTGAAAAGCTTTTTCATAAAATTGATGGATAAATGATGGATATTGTCCGCTCAGACTTTAGCCGTGAACGGTTTGTCTGGAATTCAGTGGCAAATATAGATAAAAATTGTCACCGTGCAAAGAAAAATCATAAAAACGTAAATTTTTTATTGCGAATTATATGACAAAAAGCGCTCCGTGCATCGCGCGGAGCGTATATCCTGCCATTAAGTAGCGCAGGAGACAATCGCGAAGCCCTTACCCTCCGTGCTCGTCGTGGAGAAAATGTTTGATTTTTTGCGACGACGGAAGCATCGCGCGGAAGGTGCGCATCACAATCGAAGCATCGACCGCGAAACTGATATGCCGCACATACCATTCGTCAAGCTCGAACTTCCGTTCCCACGGAATCGAGTTGCGCCCGTTCACCTGCACCCAGCCCGTGATACCCGGGCGCACGCTGTGGCGAAGCGAGAGGGCGCGCCCTGAGGCGCGGCTCAGATCATGCGGCAGAAGCGGACGCGGCCCCACGATGCTCATCTCGCCACGCAGAACATTCCATAGTTGCGGCAGCTCGTCGAGCCCGCTGCGGCGCAGAAGCGACCCCGGACCGGAGATGCGAGCTTCGTCAGGCATGATATTACCGTGCGAGTCATAGAGGTCGCGCATGCTCCTGAACTTGTAGATTATGAACGACCGCCCGTCCTTCCCGGGGCGTTCCTGCGTGAATATGATTTTCCCCTTGGGATGACGCACGAACAACGTCAGCGCTATCCCCGCGAATACAGGACTCAGCACCAGCATCCCGGTCGCGGCGGCCAGCACGTCCAGACTGCGCTTGATTATGTCGTTGTATATATTTCGTGTCATCGTCGGTTATAATCAGGGAGGCGTGTATGTCTATTCGAGGGTGAGCATCCATGACGCCTCGCGCCGGGGGAGAGCCGCCAGCACAGTCCGCCCGAGGCGTTCGTCGGCCGAGGCCGTGGGGTCGGCAAGGCGAGCCCCGGCCGCTTCAAGGCTCGCGCGGGCGCACGCGAGAGCAAGCTCGGGGGTGTTGTTCTCCTCGCTCAGATGGCACAAAAGCACCGTCGCAAGTTCCGGCCGGAAGCTCGCCTGAAGATAGGCCGCAGCGTCGCGGTTGTCCAGATGCCCGCGTTCCGAGGCGATGCGCCCCTTGAGATACATCGGGTACGGACCCGTCCGCAGCATCTCGGAGTCATAATTGCTTTCGAGCACGATGTGGCGCGAAAGCCGCATATAGTGGTCGGCGCGCTCGGTCACCACGCCCGTGTCTGTCGTGATGGCGAAGCTCGTCCCGCACCCCTCGATATAGTAGCCCGCGTTGTCAGTCCCGTCGTGGCTCGTCTCGAATGCCGTCACCGTGAGTGTTCCTGCCTTGAACGGAAATTCCTTATACACGGGCCGGTGGTAATCGGCGATGCGGCGCGACACGCTGTGGCGCCGAAGAATGCCGTTGAGCGTTTTGGGCGTCGCAAACAGGCTCATGTGTTTGTAGCGCCGCAGAAGAGCGTAGGCATAGCGCACGTGGTCGCCGTGGTCATGCGTCAGGAGGATGCCCTGAATAGTCCGGATGTCGATGGCGTTGGCCGCGAGCTGCTCCACAACATAATTGTTGTCAACACCCGCGTCGATAAGCAGCCCGCACGACGGCGACCCTATATACGAGCAGTTGCCGCTCGACCCGCTGCCGAAAGAGACGAATCTCAGATGCTCGGGCCGCCGGAGTGTAGCCTCGTCGAGGGCCGGAAGCTCGTCGCCGCCGTGGTCCGCCTCCGGCTCATCCTGAAAGGCAGGATGGTCAAACAGCCCGGGGAGAGAATCCCACGTGGCTGCGGCGCGGCGGTGACGGCTGAGTTTACTCATTCTGTGGCGAGATTGCTTATTTGTTTCGGTGAAGTATCGCTTGTTTTTTCAGTTTTCCCGGCCTCCGCTCAGCGGTAGAGCAGAAAGATGGTCGGTATTTTGTCGTAGTTATAGGCGGCTTTGGCCCATTGTCGGAGCGGACGCGTAAGGATGCTTTGACGCACGCCCGTGATATCCGAGGCCACGCACAGGAGCATATCCCCCGGAAGTGACTTCGTAAGCTCGGCAATCAGGCGGTTGTTGCGGTAGGGCGTCTCGATAAATATCTGAGTCTGACCGCGCCTCACCCCGCGCTCCATCTCTTTCAGGCGAGCGTTGCGCCGCCCGCTGTCCTGAGGCAGATACCCTTCGAACGCAAAGCTTTGTCCGTTGAACCCCGAACCCATAAGTGCCATCAGGATGCTCGACGGACCGACCAGCGGCACCACTTCGATGCCCCGCCGTTGCGCCGCGGCCACGAGGTCGGCCCCGGGGTCGGCAACGGCCGGGCAGCCCGCCTCGCTGATGACGCCTATGTCATGGCCCTCAAGAGCCGGGGCAAGCAGCGCATCGACGCTCTCGCTCGGAGTGTGCTCGTTTAGCACCTCGAAATGAAGGTCGTCAATCACAATCGAGCGGTCGCACGCCTTCAGAAATCGCCGTGCCGTCCGCAGTTCCTCGACCACAAAATGACGCACCCCGCGCAACAGTTCGATGTTGCGCGCCGGAAGCACGTCGGCCGGAGGCGTCGCTTCGCCCATCGTCGACGGGAAGAGGTAGATTTTTCCGTAAATGCCCATAAGCGCACAAAATTACAAAAAATAAGCGAGACGCGCCCAATGACGCCCTCTAAAAATTTTTTGAACACGGCGCTCGGAGCGCTCAGATTGCATCCATGTCGAGGATTTCGCGCAGGATGCGCGTCGCCGCAGATACCGACGTCACGGCTTCAAGCGTAATCGATCTCCGGCCGTCGCGCTCTTTCAGCGATGCGCGCCGCGTGTTGTGGCTCACATAGTTGAGGATGCGACCGAACATCGGCGACTGATAGTAGGCGCGGTTGCTCTCGTCGACGAAATAGATAAACATCTTGCTTTGCTTCAGAATCACCTTCTCTATGCCCAGACGCCGCGCATATCGACGAAGGCGCGGCACAAGCAACAGCTCGCCCGCGGCCTCCGGGATGCGCCCGAAGCGGTCGCGGAGGCGCTCCTCGAAGGCCTGAAGCTCGTCTTCGTCGCTGATGCTGTCAAGCTCTTTGTAAAGCGAGATGCGCTCGCTTTCCTGACTCACATAGCTCACCGGCAGAAGCAGCTCGAGGTCGCTCTCCACCACGCAGTCCGCAACGAAGGCCTCGGCGTCGAGCGTGGCGTTGTCGGCTTGTGCGAGGTCTGCGAACTCCTCGGTACGCAGCTCCGTAACAGCCTCTTTGAGCACCTTCTGATAGGTCTCGTACCCGAGGTCCGCGATAAAGCCGCTTTGCTCGGCGCCGAGCAGATTGCCCGCTCCGCGGATGTCGAGGTCCTGCATCGCAATCTGGATGCCCGACCCGAGGTCGGAAAAACTCTCGATGGCCTGAAGTCGGCGGCGCGCAACAGGCGTGAGCGGATTCCCCGGCGGAACCGTCAGATAGCAGAACGCCTTGCGCGAGCTTCGGCCCACGCGCCCGCGCAGCTGGTGAAGTTCGCTGAGCCCGAATTTATGGGCATTGTTGATGATGATGGTGTTGACGTTGGGCATGTCGATGCCGCTCTCGATGATAGTCGTCGCAAGCAGCACGTCGTAGTGGTGGGCCGTGAAGTCGTTGATGGCCTTTTCAACCTTCTCCGGGGCCATCTGCCCGTGAGCCACCACGGTGCGGGCGTCCGGGACAAGACGCTTCACCATATCTTCAAGCTCGAAAAGTCCCTCGATGCGGTTGTTCACGAAGAATACCTGACCGCCGCGCGCAAGCTCGAAGTTGATGGCCTCGCTCACGATGTCGTCGCTGAGTCCCGTCACGTTCGTGATGATGGGATAGCGGTTCGGCGGTGGCGTTGTTATCGTCGACAGGTCGCGGGCGCCCATCAGCGAGAACTGAAGCGTGCGAGGGATAGGCGTGGCGCTCATCGTCAGGGTGTCGATGTTCACCTTCAGCTGCTTGAGCTTTTCCTTGACGGCCACGCCGAATTTCTGCTCCTCGTCTACGATCAGCAGCCCGAGGTCCTTGAACTTCACGCCCTTGCCTATGAGTTTGTGCGTGCCTATGATGATGTCGATTTTTCCGGCTTCGAGGTCGGCCGTGATGGCCTTGCTTTCTTTGGCCGTGCGGGCGCGGGTCAGATAGTCCACGCGCACGGGGAAGTCCTTCAGTCGCTCGCTGAAGGTCTTGTAGTGTTGCGAGGCAAGAACCGTCGTCGGCACCAGAACGGCAACCTGTTTCGAATCCGTGGCCGCCTTGAAGGCCGCGCGGATGGCGATTTCGGTTTTTCCGAAACCGACGTCGCCGCACACGAGGCGGTCCATCGGGCGCTCGCTCTCCATATCCTTCTTCACGGCCTGCGTCGCCGTCAGCTGGTCGGGCGTGTCCTCGTAGACAAACGAGGCTTCAAGCTCGTGCTGGAGATACGAGTCGGGAGCAAACGCAAAGCCTTTCTCGTCCTTGCGAGCCGCATAAAGGCGGATGAGGTCGCGTGCTATATCCTTGAGCTTGCCTTTGGTCTTTTCTTTGAGACGCGCCCAGTTGTCCGAACCCAGACGGTTGATTTTAGGTGGCACACCATCCTTGCCGCGGTATTTCGCAAGCTTGTGAAGGGCATGAAGGCTCACGAGGGCGATGTCGTCGTTGGCATACACAAGCTTGATAAGCTCCTGTACGTGGCCGCCGACCTCCGTGCGGACAAGCCCGCCGAACCGACCGACGCCGTGGTCGATATGAACCACGTAGTCGCCGACCTCGATTTGGCCGAGCTCTTTAAGCGACAGCGCCATCTTGCCCGACCTTGCACGCTCGCTCTTGAGCGTGTATTTGTGGAAGCGGTCGAATATCTGGTGGTCAGTGAACACACACCGCCGGGTCGAGTGGTCTACAAATCCCTCGTGAAGCGTGTGCAGCGCGGGTGTGAAAGCGATGTCGTCGCCGCGGTCTTCGAAGATTACCCGCAGGCGGTCAAACTGCTTTTCATTGTCGCTGAGGATATAGATGGAATACCCCTCCGAGGCGAAGCGCTTGAAATTATCGGCGATGATGTCGAAGTTTTTGTGATAGATGCCCTGAGGCGAACATTCGAAATCGAGCGTCCGGCCTTTCGACGCCGTCGACGCCGCGCCCGTGAAATGCAGACGGCGGAACGTCGACAGCTTCTCGGCGAAGGCTTCCGTGTCGATAACCTCTTTCATCGCGCTCAGATCGCCTTCATCAGCAATCAGCGATGACGTGCTCATCTCCTCGCTCCCGATTTCGCGGATACGCTCCAGCGCTCCGGCCTCATTGCGGAACGCGATGAGCGGACCGGCCTCCTCGACATAATCCAGAAGCGACAGCGGCTTCCCGCTCCCGCCTTCGCCTTCAAGGCGCGCCGTCACGGCGATTTCCGTAAGCTTCTGCTCCGAAAGCTGAGTCTCGACGTTGAAACTGCGGATTGAATCTATCTCGTCGCCGAAAAAATCAATGCGGAACGGAAGCTCGCTTGAATAGCCGAAAATATCAAGTATCGACCCGCGGACGGAATATTGCCCCGGCTCGTACACGTAGTCCGTCCGGCAGAAGCCAAGCTCAAGAAGTCGCTTTTCTATTTCCGCCGGGTCGGCCGTGGCCCCGGTCTTGAGGCTGAGGGTGCATGCCTCGATTTTTTGGCGGGGCGCCACTCCCTCGGCCAACGCCTCGGGATATGTCACCACAAAGCGCAGGGGCGACGACTTGCCTCCCGTGGCATTGCCGTATCCGGCGAGACGGCGCAGGGTCTCCGTGCGGAGTATGCGCGCGGGTTCGTCGTTCTGGCCGTATTTGATGTCGCGTTTGAAGCCCGAGGGCAGAAATCCCACGCTCTCCTCGCCCGCAAGATGACACAGGTCGCTGTAAAGATATCCTGCGTCGTCAAGACTGTCGCCGACGACGATTACGGGAGTCTTGCCCGAGGGCAGACCCGCGAGCATCACCGCCGCCGCCGACCCCGCGCATCCGTAAATCAGCGCCGGAGTCCGAATCGCGGTTTTGCCCGTGAGGTTTTTTAGCGCGGCAAGGCGTTCGGCGGTTAGTAGCTCTGCCGACAGTTTTTCAAGTGTGAGCATGGCCGTGTGTATTTATTCCTTTCCGCTGAGAATGCGCTTGTACTCTTTGGCATCGAGCAGAATCTTGCGGGCGCGCACCACCGCCGAATCGCCCCCGAGACTGCGGCGGACCATTTCGCCGTCCTCGAAGTAGCGCGGCCCAAGCTCGCTCTCAAGTATCTCGTAAATCGCCTCGCGGTTGAGGTCGAGGTCGTGGCCGAGGTCGTGGCGCAACAGCTCGCCGAGGCGGTCGAACTGCGCCGAAACCGAGTCGTTCATATACCCCTCGGCCTCGGCTGCATCTCGAAGGTATTTAAGGCCCGCCTCGCACTGACGGTCGTAGTGGAACTTCGCCGGGTCTATCGACGCCTTGAACTCATCAAATAAGACCGAGTCAACAGCCCAGTCGCGCCCCACAGTCGGGTGCGCGGCCTGATAACGGTTGGCGAAATCAAAGGCCCAGTTATCGGCTACGATATTGTAGAGAAGACGGTTGGTGCGGATTTCCGGGATTTTGACGTCGGGGGTGATGCCGCCCCCGTCGCGCACTTCGCGCCCCGCAGCCGTCCGGAACGCATGAGTCAGGCTGTCGGGTGTGCGCGCAACGCTCCCGTCGGGATTGCGGTGCGAGTAGTCGATGGCCTGTATCAGACGCCCCGAAGGGATATAGTAGCGTCCGCGGGTGAGCTTCAGAATGTCGCCGTAAGGCAGATTCACCGTGTGCTGCACAAGACCTTTGCCGAATGAGCGTTCGCCGACGATGACAGCGCGGTCGAGGTCCTGAAGCGACCCCGAGAGGATTTCCGACGCCGATGCCGTCGAGCCGTCTGTCAGGATTACGAGTGGAAGGCCCGGGGCAATGGGATTTTGAGTCGTCTTGAATATCTTTTCCTGCGACGCCTCGCGCCCTCGCGTGCGCACAATCTCAGTCCCCTTGTCCACAAAATAACCCGCTATCTGGACCGCGCTCTCGAGGTAGCCCCCGCCGTTGCCGCGAAGGTCGATAATCAGACCCTTGGCCTTGCCGTCCTTGGTCATCTCGCGCACTGCCTCTTTGACTGCCGACGCCGATTCGGAGCTGAACGTGGTCAGGCGGAGATATGCGGTCCCGTCATCCTGAAGCCCGTAATAAGGCACCGGATTGACCTTGATATTCCCGCGAACGATGTCAACCGTAAAGACCGAGTCGCCACGGAGCGGACGCCTGAGCGTCACGCGCACGGTGGTCCCCGCCTGCCCGCGCAGACGGCGGCTCACCTTGTCGATGCTTACATCACGCCCTACGCTGTCGCCGTCGATGGCCGTGATGACATCGCCCGGAAGCAGACCCGCCTTGCGCGAGGGCGAACCCCACTGCGGGAGCTGTATAAGCACCGAGTCGCCGCGACGCATTATCACCGAGCCTATGCCCGCATACTGCCCTTGGGCAAGCGTCGTCAGCTCGTCCTGATCGTCCGACGGATAATACTCCGTGTAGGGGTCGATTGTCGACAGCATATTGTCGATGGCCTCGCGCACCATCTCGGCCCCGTCGATGGTGTCGACGTAGCCCGTATAAAGCTCTTTGACGATGGAGTTGAACGTGTTGAGACTCCGCGCAAGGTCATCCTTGCTCTTGGAGCTTTGGCCTTTGGAAAAACCGCTGAATGCGCACACAAGCGCCGCGGCTAAGAGTGAAAGGGGTATGAGTCTTTTCATTTCAGAAGAAATTCTACTTCTTTAAACAGATATTTGCGGAGCGCATCCTCGCCTGTGCCGCCCGCAGGGAGCAGGCTCAGCACGCCGTCGTTCCCGACTCCGGCGAGCGAAGCGTGGAATTCCTCGCCGGTCGATACATCGCGGAAGGGATAAAGCTCCCCGTCGCCGCGCCATAGACGGCTCCGATAGCGCTCCGACAGCTCTCCGGCATCAGGATGCGATTCGTAAGCCGCGAGAAGCCCCGTGATTTTACAACATACGGAGCGCAGAAGCGGTTCGAGGGCATACTCCCGGCCCGTGATATTTTTCATGCTCACCGGATTCGGAGCGTCCGAGCGGAACACTTCCTGATTCACATTCAGGCCTATCCCCGCCACCGAGCGCTCGATATTCGCACCCGAGATGCTGTTTTCGATGAGGATGCCGCAGATTTTGCGGTCGCCCCCGGCATAAATGTCGTTCGGCCATTTTATCCATGCCTCGATGCCGCAATCCGCGAGTGCCTCGACAATCCCGAGACTTACGAGCATCGACAGCTCGAACTGGCGCGATGCCCGGATGGCTTTCGGCCGCAGAAGCAGCGAGAACGTCAGGTTTTTACCCGCCTCGGACTCCCACGTGTTGCCCCGCTGGCCGCGCCCGGCCGTCTGCTCTCCGGCCACAATAACCGTGGCGTGCGGAGCGTCGGCCCGTGAAGCGAGAAGCGTGTTGGTCGACCCGCACGTCGACACATACTCGATTGTCAGCATTCGCTTATCGTAAGGGTGCGAGAATCGTCGTCGTTCACCGTGATTTTTACCGTCACGGTGTCTTCAGGGAGAATGGGGATGATGCGTTCGGGCCACTCCATCAGGCACAGTGCGCCCGAGTCGAAATACTCTTCAACGCCGATGTCGAAGGCCTCTTCCACCGAGTCGAGTCGATAAAAATCGAAGTGGTATATACGCTCGCCCGAAGGGGTTTCGTATTCGTTCACGAGCGAGAAACTCGGCGAGTTGGCCGCTACATCGACGCCGACGCCGAGCTCGCGCACAAGCGTGCGGATAAACGTCGTCTTGCCGGCGCCCATGTCGCCGTAGAAGGCGATGTGGCGGCGGGAGCCGAGAAGTTTTGCAAATTCGCGCGCGGCAGATACCAAATCTGCCGCCGTGGGGATGTCTATGCGTTTCATGCGTTGGGCTTGGGGGTGAGCACTATCAGCGGCACGAGCATCTCTTCCATCGAGATGCCGCCGTGCTGGAATGTGTCGGTGTAATACTGTACGTAATAGTTGTAATTGTTCGGATAGGCGAAAAACTCGTTGCGCAAGGCGAAGATATAAGCCGTCGATACATTCGGCGAAGGCAATCCGAAGCGCCCCGGAGTCTTTATCTCGAAGACCTGACGGGCGTTGTAGCCGAGATTTTTCCCTAACTTATAGCGCAGATTCGTGTTGGTGTTGCGGTCGCCCGCAACCTTCACCGGCGTGTCGACGCGGATGGTGCCGTGGTCGGTCGTCAGCACCACCTTGTAGCCCTTGGAGGCTATACGGCGAAGGATTTCAAGTATCGACGAATGCCTGAACCACGATTCCGTCAGCGAGCGGTAGGCCGCGTTGGTCGACGCAAGCTCGCGTATCATCTTCGACTCCGTGCGTGCGTGCGAAAGCATGTCCACAAAGTTGAACACTATCACATTCAGGTCATTGGCCTCAAGGCGCCCGAAGTTGGCAAGCAACTTTTCGCCTCCGGCCGAATCGTTGATTTTATTGTACGAGAACTTTACGTCTTTGCGGCGGTAACGTTCCAGTAGCGTGGCGATAAGCGGCGACTCATTCAGGTTCTTGCCCTCCTCCGAATCCTCGTCTACCCATAGGTCGGGAAACAGGCGCTCGATGTCAAGCGGCATCAGTCCCGAAAAAATGGCGTTGCGCGCGTATTGCGTCGCCGTCGGGAGTATCGACGCGTAGAGACGTTCGTCGATGCCGAAGGTCTCCGCAAGAAGGGGTTTGACTGTCCGCCATTGGTCCAGACGGAAATTGTCAATCAGCACGAAAAACACTTTCTCGCCCTTGTCAAGAAGAGGAAACACTACCTGAGGCATTATCCGCGGACTCATCAGCGGAGCGTCCGCACCGCCCGCATTCATCGCCGCAAGGGAGTCTTCGTAGTTGCGGCGCACCCACTTGCCGAACTCGGCGTTTGCCTCGTTTTTCTGCATCTCAAGCATTTCGTCCATGTTTGTGTCCGTGGCCGCAAGTTCCATCTCGCGGTAGACAAGACGCTCGTAAAGCTCGCTCCATGCGTCGAAGCTGTCGGCCGTGTTGATCAGGCTCGATATGGTCGAGAAGTCCTGACGATAGTCCTGAGCCGTCTGCTCCGACACGAGACGCTCGCTGTGGAGATGTTTTTTGATGGCTATCAGAATCTGGTTGGGATTCACGGGCTTGATCAGATAGTCGGCGATTTTGCTCCCGACGGCCTGATCCATGATATTCTCTTCCTCGCTCTTGGTTATCATTATTACGGGCACGTGCGGAAGACGCTGTTTGATCATGGCGAGGGTTTCGAGGCCCGTAAGACCCGGCATATTCTCATCGAGGATGATGAGGTCGAAGGGGCGCGACACTGCCAGCTCGAAGGCGTCGCGCCCGTTGTTGGCTGTCACGACTTCGTAGCCTTTGTTGCGCAGAAAAAGTAGGTGGGGCTTGAGAAGATCTATTTCATCATCGGCCCAGAGGAGGGTGCCGTTCATTGTGTTCAGGGTGGTTTTATCAGGGGGTGAGAGATTGTGCGCGTATGCTTATTCGTCCAGCAGGGGGTCATCGCCTTCGCTCCCGGGGACGACTGCCGGGCGCGGAGCGCGAGGTAGTGGCATCGCCACGGGCGCCGCCGATGCCGCCGGGGCCGGAGCTGTCGCCGAAGGCGCAGGCGCCGCAGGCGCTGACGGAGCCTCCGGTGCTGACGGAGTCGCCGTAGCGGCTTGCCCCCCGGGGACGGTCGCCTCGGGCGTGGCAGGGGCCGTGGGCGCTGTCGGCGCTGTCGGAGCGGAGGGGGGCGTCGGGGCCGAGGCCGGGAGGGCGGGGACGTCGGGTGCCGTTTCTTCAATGATTTCTTCGGCGGCCTGCTCGGCTTCGTCGAGAGTCTCGACGGCTTCGGGCTGAAGTAGGTCGGCCTGTGTGTCGATATAGTTTTGCTCCTGAAGATAACGGAAATATTCGTCGAAGGAACTGCCGCGGTCGAGAAGCGTTTGGAAATTGGCCTCGCTGATGGCGATGGGCCGCACTCCCGGAGGAATTCTGAAGTCGGGCGAATCGGCCATCACGCGGCGGTAATGGTTCAGCTCGGCCATGTTGGCGAAGCCCTTGATAAGTATCATCCCGAGCCGACCGAAGTTCATAGGCTCAAGGTCGAAATCCCTGACGGCGAAGGCGCGGAAGTTATGGCGCGCGATTTCGTAAAGAAGCTCGTTCGATGCCACTTCGCCCGTGTCGAAGGTGAACACAAGCAGCTGGCGCGTGTCGGGGTCGAGGTCGAACTCCGCAGGCCCTGCGTCGCCCTCGGCCATGATGGAGTCGTTGGTGAGGCGAGTGTCCCACACCATGCCGCGGATATTTCCGCCCGCCGACGTCTGCAGTTGACGGCCCTGAGCCATACCCTTGAGCCATGCCGAAGCGATGGGCGTGATGTCTGTGTCGGGATAGCGCTCGAGAAGTTCGCGGAGCTGAGTGTTGAATTTCTCGGGCTCGCGGTCCGTGACATAGGCAAGGGCGTTCAGAAACATAAACTTGGGCACAATCTTGCTCATCGGATAAGTATCCATCATCTCTTCATAGCCGCGGTGCACCCCGGCGTTGTCATTGGCGAGATAAGCCTCGTAAGTCTTGTCGTAGAGAGCCTGCTGGCGCGCATCCATCGTTCGGAGATTTTCAAGATAACGGGGGTCGCGCATGGCCATGCCGTATTTCGACTCCGGAAATTCGTCGACTATGAGCTTTCGGAAATGCTCGGCCTCGCCCTCGCGTCCCTGACGCATAAGCATCAGATAGAGATTGTAGTAAGTGTCGAGTCGATAGATGTTGTCGGGATAGTCCGCGAGCAGACGGTCGAATTCGCGGCGCGAGGCCGAAAAATCCTCAAGCTTGTCTTTCAGAATCACCCCCATGTTGTAGAGTCCTTCCTGAATCACGTCGTTGGCCGTCTGCTTCTCCTCATCCGTGAAGGGTATCTGCGCGAGATAATATTCCGGATAGTGGGGGTCGGCGCTGCGGGCCGTTTCCTCGGCGCTCTTTTCGGGGGCGACATCGCCTATGCTGTCGGCATTTTCAACGCCGCTTCCCTCGCCGTCGGCAGTGTCCGTTGAGGGTGCGTCGAAGTCCGTCGTGTTGAACGACGCCTTGTTGCGTCGGCGCCAGTTGTCTTCAAGCTTGCGCGAACCCCAGCGCTTCTGGAACTCGGTCTTGCCTGCGTTCTTGGTCGCCGTGTTGTAGAAATACCACGAATTGTCGGTGTTGATCGTAAAGTTCGTCGTATTGTCCGTGAACTGGTTGCCGAACTGCTCGGAGTTCGCCTCGTATTCCTGACGCCGGGCCTCCTCGGCCTCTTCCTTCTCACGTTTCTTCAGCTCGTCAATCATCTTGTCGATGACCTTGAGCAACTCGTCTTCGGGGAGCGAGGCAAGATGAAGCAGCGAGTCCTGAAGATTGACGTTCTGCGAGTACACGGCCAGTTCGTCGAGGACGTCGCTCCGGCGTTTGAGTCCGGCGTAGCCGGGGTGGGTCTGCGGAAGCTGGGGGATGGCCTCGGAGTAGGACGGCTGGGCCTTTTCGTAATTGCCCCGGGCGAAATAAAGCTCGCCGAGCTTAAGCTGGTTCATGGCCTTGTCGATGCCGTTGCGCGTGCTCTTTTTGTTGGCAAGCTCGTAGTTCTCGATGGCGCGCGCCGTGTCGGCCTGACCCAGATAGAGGTTGCCGATGGCATAATACACCTGATCGAGATAGTCTTTGTTGCGGTCATAGCGCGTCATGCGCCGCAGGGCCGACACTTCTTTTTCAATGTCTGTCCCCTGATACACTTCGCTTTGCTTTATGCGGGCGTTGAACTTCGTGCGGTACGGCGTCGATGCGCCTCCGCCGGCTTTCCCGAAGGCTTCATAGGCCTCGGCCTTGCGCCCTTCGCGGGCGAGAATCTGACCGTAAAGGAAGGTCAGACGCGTCTTCTGAGCGCCTTTCGCCGCGGCGGAGGCCTCTTTGAGGTAGGGCAACGCCTCGGCGTACTGTTCCTTGCGCAGAAGATAATCGGCCATAGCCGTATTGTAAAGACGGAGCAGGTTGGCGTTGCCGAGGTCGGCGGGCTTGATGCGGTTGAGTATCAGTTCGGCCTCAAAGAGCCAGTCCATCGCCAGATAGCTCATGGCCTGCATGAGGCGGGCCTCGGTGACGGTGGCCGGAAGCCAGCCGAAGTGGCGCGAGATGTAGAAAAATGTGGAAGCCGCGCCCGAGAAATCGCCGTTGTAATACTGGCTGCGCCCCATCATCATCCATGCGTTGTGGAGGAAGGGGTTGTATTCGTCGCGCTTCATCCACGCCTTGTATTTGGGGTCGGAGTTGCGCCCCGATTTCTTTGCCGGCTTTTTTTTGATACTGCGCAGCTGGATAGCTTTCTGGGCCTTCTCTATCGAGCGGTCGAAGTTGCCCGACGGCTGGGGCGCTGACGTCTCGGCCTTGGCCTCCACGGGATGGAGAAAGAGACGCCGCGAGTAGTCGTCCTCATACTTGCTCTCCATGTCGGCGAGCGTCTCTTTGAAGTGCTTGTCGCCGTTGTAGTAGATGTTGTAGCGCGTGATGAAGGCCTGATAGTTGCGCGTCGCCGCCGTGTTCTTGCGCGTGGAGCATCCGGCAAGACAAACACACAGCAACACCGCCGGCACGAGTATCGCCGACAGTGCGCGCCATTGGGTTCTATGCCGCCGTGCATCCGTCATGTGTATCATTATAAACGCGCCGCGGGCGCTTTTATTGTGCTGCCGGTGCAGTGCCCCCCGGGTAGGCCACGCGTGAATGATAGATGGTCATCAGGCGCTTGACAAAGGTCTTTTTGATGATGTCGATGTCGCGGAAGGCGATAGGGCTTTCGTTGTGGAGGCCGTCGGCAATCTGGCCGTCGATTATCTTGTTTACCAATGCGGTGATTGACGCCTGCGAGTGGTCGGTGAGCGAGCGGGAGGCGGCCTCGACCGAGTCGGCCATCATCAGCAGCGAAGTCTCCACGCTTCGGGGATTCGGCCCGGGATAGCGGTAGGGCGCTGGGTCCACGGCGGTGCCCTCGCCTGCGGCCTTGCAGGCGTTGAAATAGAAGTATTTCGCAAGCCCGGCGCCGTGGTGCTCGCGGATGAAATTGCGTATCACCTCCGGCAGCCCGGCCTTGTCGGCAAGCTTGAGCCCGTCGGCTACGTGGTTGATGATGATGGCCGCGGAGCGTTCCGGCGGAAGGGCGTCGTGGGGGTTCACCCCGTGCTGGTTTTCGGTGAAAAA
This sequence comes from uncultured Muribaculaceae bacterium, assembly GCA_910584905.1. Lineage (GTDB taxonomy): Bacteria > Bacteroidota > Bacteroidia > Bacteroidales > Muribaculaceae > CAG-873. Next base: position 167,029 of record CAJUCQ010000070.1, on the reverse strand, counting down.
CGCCGGGTTGGAGAGCTTGCCGATGTCGTGGTAGAGAGCGCCGGCGCGCACAAGCTGGACGTCGGCGCCGATGCGCTGTGCGGCGTCGGCGGCAAGGTTGCTCACGGCGATGGAGTGCTGGAAAGTCCCCGGGCACTCGTCGCTAAGCTTCAGCAGAAGGGGATTGTTGATGTCGGCAAGCTCGACGAGCGTGACCGTCGACACAAAACCGAAGATGCGCTCCACCGCAAACATCAGGATATAGCTCATCGACGTCAGAGCGGCGTTGATGAGGAGGAACACTATCATTCGCGGCGAGAACCCTTCGAGAGAGCCGTTCATCAGCAGTTCGAGCGAGATGTAAGCCCCGATGTAGGCAAGTACGACGATGAACGACGTCCGCAGAAGCTGGGCGCGGCGGCTCAGCTCGCTCAGGGAATAGACGGCGGCCCCCGTGGCGCAGAACTGGAGGAAGATGAACTCAAGGGCGAACGTCGTGATGCCGGCGCAGATGAGCGTGCTCACGAGGGAGGTCATGATGGCCGCACGGCCGTCGAAAAACACAAGCGTCAGCAGCGCCACAATCATCATCGGCACGATGTAGATGCCTCCCTGAATGAAGAGGTTGAGACCCGTCGACAGAAGGAAGAATATCGTGATGAGGCTGATGATGAACACCATAGCCTGCCTGCGGTCGAAGATGTCGCGCCGGAAGAAATAGAAATAGCAAAGCAGGCTCGTCAGCAGAAGGGCCACATAGAGAAACTGCCCGAGGAAGAGCAGTATGTCGTTGGTCGATGTCCCCGTGTTGCGCGCGGCGAGCATCGCCTCGTAGGTGCGAAGGTTGGTGAAGTCCTGAGGCGTGACGATGGCGCCTTTGTCGATAATCGACTGACCCTGGAGGATGAGACCGCGGTCGGCCGTGAGGGTCAGATAGTCGTATTCGTAGTGGCGCTTCGACTCGGTGTCGTTGATGGTGAAGTTCGGCTCAAGTAATTCGGGGAGGTTGATGGCCGTGAAGTAGTGATGGAGGTCTTCGTCCTTGCGGAACTGACTGTCGAGTCTCGTGTAGATCTCCCTTGGCGACAGGAAGTCGGCCGTCGACATCTCGCTGAGGATGTTCTTTTCGAGGATGCGCACCTTTTTGAGCTTGCCGGATGTTATCTGCTCGCGGGTGTCGGCATCCACCACTCCTCCGGCGTAGAGCCGCCGCAGGGCCGTGCCCACGCGCGAGGCGTAGTTGTTGCCGGGCGAGGCCGGGAGCGCACGCACGATGGAGTCGGCCTTGAGCTGGTTGAACTCATAGATGGGCACGAAATGGGCGTCGAGCGTGTCGCGCGCCCGCTGGAGCGTCAGCGAGTCGGGGTGGACGGGGATGTCGAAGGGTGCGATTAGCTGGGCGTAGTTCCACGGACGGCCTTCCTCGTAGTTGTAGCGGCTCGTTTCGGGGTGTGGGTAGAACCACACGATGACGACAGCCGCGATGGCGGCGATGATTATGTTGGATGACAGGGATTTCGAGAGTTTCATGTCAGATGTGGAGAAGTCGGAATTGTCGGCGAGACGCTTCCGTCGGGTTGTGTAATTGCAGGAGCATCAGTGGCTTATGCGCGCCGCCGAGCTTACGCCTTCGATTTCGCGGGCTTTGTCGCAGAGCGCCGTGATGACCGACGCGTCGCTCACGCGCACCCACAGGTCGCAATGGAACACCTCGGCCGAGGCTTCGATGTTGAGCTTGCGGATGTCGATGCCGAGATGGGTGGAAATCTGCGAGATGAGTTCCTGAAGGATGCCGTGGCGGTCGATGCCCTCGATGCGAATGTGGGCGAGGAAGCGCTCGCTGACGCTTTCCCATGCCGTGGCCACGATACGCGAGCCGAAGCCGGCCTTGAGCACCTGTGCCCGCGGGCAGTCGAGCGAGTGGATTTCAAGCTCGCCGGAGTCGTTGATGAAGCCCATGACGTCGTCGCCGGGGACAACGTTGCAGCAGTCCGGGAGTTTGAAGTTCGACCCCTCGGCGGTCATCCGCAGGGGGTATATTTCTTTGGGGTTGATTTTTTTCTTGCTTGTCTCCGGTTCGGTCGGCGGGGCTGACTGGCTGTCCGACGACACGCCCGGCACCATCATCATGCCTATGGCTTTGATGCGCGAGAAGATGCCGCTGTTCTTGCGCCGCCCGCCTTCCTCGCCGGCCGCGGCTGCTTTTTTCAGCGGGCCGATAAGGAAATCGCCGAGCACGGCTTCTCTTGCTCCGAGCTGATAGCAGAGTTCGTCGCGGTTGGGGGTGTGGAGAGTGCCGAGGAGTTTGGTGATGACGGCGTTGTTGTCGGGAATCTCGTGGCTTATGAGCCAGTGGTCGAGGATTTCGCGCCCTTGGTCGACGAGCGGCTGGCGCAGGCGTCGGAGGGCTTGGCGCAGGCGGGTGCGCGCTTTGGCCGTGACGAGGAATTCCTCCCATTCCGGTTGCGGAAGCTGGGTCTTGGACGTCAGCACCTCGGCTTGGTCGCCGCTGGCGAGCACGTGGTTGAGCGGCACGAGCTTGTGGTTGACCTTGCCGGCGATGGCGTGGATGCCGAGGTCGGTGTGGAGGGCGAAGGCGAGGTCGAGCACTGTGGCCCCCGAGGGGAGCGTGAGAAGCTCGCCTGCCGGGGTGAACACCACGATTTCCGACGAAAATAGGTTGAGCTTGAGCGTGTTCAGGAAGTCGATGGCTCCCGGCTCGGGATTGTCGAGAATATCCTTGATGGTCTTGAGCCACGCGTTGAGCTCGCTTTCCTCGTCGCCTTCGCCGATTTTATAGCGCCAGTGGGCGGCGAAGCCCTTCTCGGCAATCTCGTCCATGCGGCGCGAGCGGATTTGCACCTCGACCCAGTTGCCGTCGGGGCCCATTACGGTGAGGTGTAGCGCCTGATAGCCGTTGGCCTTCGGCACGGCAATCCAGTCGCGCGTGCGGTCGGGGTGGAGCTTGTAGAGGTCGGTGATGGTGGAGTAGATGTTCCAGCAGATGTTTTTTTCCTTCGAGGGGTCGTCGCAGTCGAATACGATTCGCATGGCGTAAAGGTCGTAGACCTCTTCGAAGGGCAGGTGCTTGTGGACCATCTTGTTGTAGATGGAATATACGCTTTTGAGGCGGGCCTTGGCTTCGTAGCGGAGGCCCGATTCGTCGAGTTTTTCGAGGATGGGGTCGGCGAAGTCGGTGTAGACGGCCAGACGCCGGGCTTCGCTTTCGCGTATTTTTGCCGATATTTCTTCGTATATTTCGGGGTGTTCGTGCTTGAAACTCAGGTCTTCAAGCTCGGTCTTGATGGCGAAAAGTCCGAGGCGGTAGGCCAAGGGGGCGTAGATATAGAGCGTCTCACCGGCGATTTTGTAGCGTTTGTTCGGGGCCATTGAGCCGAGGGTGCGCATGTTGTGGAGGCGGTCGGCCATCTTGATGAGCACCACGCGTATATCCTCGCTCATGGTGAGGAGGAGTTTGCGGAAGTTCTCGGCCTGCACGGATGCCTTGTCGCCGAATATGCCGCCGGAGATTTTTGTGAGTCCTTCGACGAGCTGCGCGATTTTGGGTCCGAAGTGCTGTTCGATGTCTTCGGTGGTGTATTCCGTGTCTTCAACGACGTCGTGGAGGAGTGCGGCGCAGATGCTTGTCGAGCCGAGGCCTATTTCCTGCGAGGCGATTTTGGCCACGGCGATGGGGTGCAGGATATATGGCTCGCCCGAGCGTCGGCGCACGCCTTTGTGGGCTTCTTTGGCGAAGCGGAAGGCGCGCTCGATGATTTCTACCTTTTTGCGGTGGTTGCTTTTGAGGTAGCCGTTCATAAGGTCCTGAAAGGCCGCTTCAATCATGCGGTCTTCTTCCTCCGGACTCATCTTGGCGGGGGTGGCGGAAACTACGTCGGAAGCCATGGCGGGTGAATTTTAGATGCTACGAATCCAATAAAGTACAAAAATATGAAAAATCCGCCGCCGCGCCAAAAAAAAATGCGCAAAGCGTGCGTTTTGACATTTCGGCCTGCGGGTTTCGGCGGTCGGTGGGGCGGAGCGGTGTCGTCAGGCGTAAAATAACGGCAAGAGGCTGTGTCGAACGGGATTACGACACGGCCTCTTGCGGATGGTTGATGCGGTCGCCGTCGGCGCGGTGAGTGCGCTCCGGGCGGGTGCGGGATTACATGTTTTCTTCTTCGGCGTAGAATCCGGTGAAGCGCCACGGCTGGTAGCTTTCGGCGTTGCGGAGTTTGTTGAACTCGCAGGAGGCGAAGATGCGCACGCCGGCGGGGGTTGTGAATCCCGTGGGGAAGTCGGCGCCGATGGGCGACATGAGGAAGAGCTGTTCGCCGTCGGAATCCTCGCGGCGGATGGCTTCGGCGAAGTCGCGCTCGAGCTTGTTCCAGTACATGCGGTAGGGGTTTACGTCGCCGTCGATAACGAAGCAACCTTCAGCGGGCGCGGCCATTTCGTAGAGGCTCTTGAGGGCGCCTGCGATGTCGGCGAAGTATGCGAAGTCGGTCAGCGAATAGAGCGAGAGGCGGCGTTCTCTTGCGGCGGGTGCGGCGGCCGGGGCGGCGTAAGCGGCGGGGCCGTGGGGGTTTTTGCCGTAGGGGGCTTTTTCGAATGCGGCTTTTTTGGAGAGGTCTTTCTTATAGCTCTTGAAGCCTTTGATGGGCTTGATGAAAATTTTCTGGGAAGCGCTGGGGTCGACGGTGATGGTGAAGACCTTGGGGTAGAGGCGCAGGTAGTTGAGGAGCTTGTCTTCGTGGGGCGGAAGGGCAAGGTTGTGGTCTTTTGCGGCCTTTGCGAACTGCGCGAAGTAGAGGCCTTCTTCGGGGGTGGAGTCGTCGGCGAGGGCGTTCATCAGTTTGATGAGTTTGCCGTTGTACTGGAAGTCGCGCGGAGGGATGGGGTATTTCTTGCCGCCGTCCTCTTCCGCGGGGTAGACGGTCACTTCGTCATCAACGACGTAGGTGGGCACCGCCGGCGCGTGGTTGAGCACTCTCAGGGTGCGTTCGGCCGGGTTGATTTCAAATTCTGTCCCCAGTTCTTCGAAGTAGGCCAGCGGGTCGAGGCCTGCGGCGCTGAAGTCAAGATTTCCAACGAGCTCAAGCGCTGCGTCGAGGTCGATGAGTCCGTTTTCGTCCAAGGAGGGGGCGAGAGTTTCAATCACTCTGTCAAGTAGTGTATTAGCCATTTCGGTTAATAAAAATTGTTGGGTTGATTATAATGGAAACGGTTTGTAAGTGAAGAGATAGGGACACCTATCGGGGCTGTCCGTATTTCTGCGTGCGCAAATATACGCGTTTTTTTACCAAAGTGCAATATTACGCGGTGAATTTTTATGATTTTTCAAGTCTTGTGTCGGTTTGTCGCGGTTTCAGCTTTTCTGAAATTCTGTCGGCGACATCCCGGTGAGGTGTTTGAAGTATTTGCCGAAGGCGCTTTGGTTTGGGAAGTTGAGGGTGTATGCCACCTGCTGTACGTTTTTCCCCGAGTAGCGGAGGAGGTTCTTTGCTTCCATCACGACGTAGTCGTCGATCCAGCGTGCGGCCGTGCGGCCGGTGGCTTCCTTGACCATCGACGAGAGGTATTTGGGCGATACGCACAGGGCTGAGGCGTAGAAGCTGACGGAGCGTTCGCGGGAGAAATTGGCGTGTACGAGGCGTATGAATTCGCGCACGTGAGTGTTGCGTGTCTTTTGGTTTGTCTGCGCCCCCGAGGGGATGGTCACTTCGAGCTGGCGCATGAACATCTCGATGCAGTGGTAGAGCATTGCCACGCACAGGTTCGAGGCGCAGTGGCGCGTGAGGCGCGGGTAGATGCTTCGGAGGGCTGTCCGGGCGAGGAGGCTGAAATATTTGTCGAGGATTTCGGCGTCTTCGGGGGTGGCGCGGCATACGGGCGAGCTGTGTTCGAGCACCACGGGGCCTGAGAAGGCGGCTATCGAGAAGTTGAGAATCTGCAGAAATTCGCGGCTGAGGTAGGCGATGGTCAGCTCGGTCTCGTCTGTGTTGCGTGATATGATGCGCGCCGTGATGTGGGGAGGGATGGCGAATATTGAGTTGTCAGTGGCGGTGAATTCCCGGTCTTCGAAGGTTATGCGTATTTCGCCTCGGCGGACGAAGGTCATCAGCAGGCCTTCGAAGCGCACGGGGGTTTCGGCGTCGGGGAGGCATTCCGAAAGTTCGCCGGCGCCGAAATGGCGTATGATGTAGTCGCCTTTGAGTGCTGCGCCTCCGGCGGCGATGGCCGGGTGGCGCTGAAAGTCTTCAATGGAATATGGAGGGCGGTTCATGGGGTGGTGTTGTCCGGTGGCGGAATTATTTCAGGGTTTTAAGAATGTCGAGGCTCCGGATTGAGCCGGAGGGGGTGAGGTGCAGGCGGTAGTAGTCGATTATCGCATCGGTAATGTGCGAGCGCTCGTCGCGGGTGAAGCGCGCGAGGTGCATGTTGTCGAATGTAAGCCTCCCGACGAGTCTCACGGCCGCGGCGTCGGCTCCGGCATAGAAGAGCGTATGCGCGGGCAGGGTGGGGCGGAATGAGGCTTCGCGGAGGTCGAAAATCATTTTTTCGGGAGAGGCTCCGGCGGGGATGTCGGTGTCCGGGGCGATGCCGAGGAAGCGCGCCATGCGGAATAGAAACACGATGTGGAAGTTGGCGAGCGCTGTCGGGCGCGAGAGCCGTGCGAGGCGGCGGAGGCTGTCGAAGATGAAGTCGGAGAGCATGGGGTCGGGAGCGCTTTGTCGCAGGATGCGGTCGAGGGCGTCGGCGAGAAATAGCTGAAGCATTGTGCGCGCGGGCGTCGGTGGCGCCGATGCGGGCGAGCCGGCGGAGGGCCTGAGGTCGCGGACGGATATGATGTCGCGCCCGGGGCGCACGTCGCCGACGGCCTCGAACATTGCGAGCGGCATCGTCAGGGCGCGCCGACGGGCGGCTTCGCGGCCCTTGCCGTCGGGCATGCCTATTGATATGCGCCCCAGCTCGGCGCTCCACGCCGTGAGAATCGAGCGCGTGTCGGAGTGGCGCACCGTGTGGAGGGCTATGCAGTGGAGTGGTGTGAACATTGCTTGGAGAGGTGTTTCGGGGCGTGCGGCGCACGCATTAAAAGTTCAGGACAAAATTACAAAATATTTATCCCTTTTGGATGTATGAGGGGCGCAAAATCAGCGGTATTTTCTAAAAAAATCTTAAATAGCGCCCTAAAAGCGGCGAATATTTGTGTGTTTCGCAAAAAGTCTCTATATTTGCACTCGCAAAATGCGCAAGGCCCATTCGTCTATCGGTTAGGACGCAAGATTTTCATTCTTGAAAGAGCAGTTCGATTCTGCTATGGGCTACAATTAAGATAAGTTTACGACATATCTCACGCAACTAAGACATGGCAAATCATAAATCATCCGAAAAGAGAATTCGTCAGACCGAAGCTCGCCGCCTTCGTAACCGTTACTACGCCAAGACTGCCCGCAACGCAGTCCGCAACCTCCGCAAGCTCACCGACAAGGCCGCTGCCGAGGCTCGCTTCCGCGAAGTAACCGCTATGCTTGACCGCCTCGCTTCGAAGAACGCAATCTCGAAAAACAAGGCTGCCAACCTCAAGAGCAAGCTTGCCAAGCACATCGCCAAGCTCGCCGCATAAACAGCCGCGCTAAAGGCAGAAACACGGCGCACAGTCGCCGCCCCGCGGGTCGAAGCGGTTTCAAACATTCGGAGCAGGCCGCCCGCACACTTCCGGCCCATTCGTCTATCGGTTAGGACGCAAGATTTTCATTCTTGAAAGAGCAGTTCGATTCTGCTATGGGCTACTCCCCCTTCCCCAATCTCAAGCCGGGCGATTCTAATTCTTTTTTTGATTAGAATCGCCTTTTTTTGTGTCTTTCTGCGGCGCGAAGATTGGGCGCTATGCTTTTTTTGAGTAATTTTGCCTGAAGATATAATTACATTAGAATCATGAGCATCCGAAATTTACTATTCGACCTCGGCGGTGTCGTCGTCGACATCCTTCGCCAAAATTGTGTTGATGCTTTTGTGCGTCTCGGACTCCCTGATGCGGAGTCGTATTTCGGCGAATATGCGCAGACGGGAATTTTTATGGCCCTTGAGGACGGGTCGGCGTCGACCGATGAATTCCACAGTGTGCTCCGCAAGGCCTTCCCGAATCCCGAGGCGGTCACGGACAAGGAAATAGACGATGCGTTCGAGCAATTCATCGTCGGCATCCCCGAGCATCGTCTCCGCGCGCTCGTCGAGCTTCGTAAGCGTTATGGCATCTATCTGCTGAGCAATACGAATCCCGTGATGTGGGACGGCGTTCTTGCGCGCGAGTTTGCCAAACTTCCGCCGATGCGGCGCGAGGATTATTTCGACGGCATGGTCACATCGTTCGAGGCGCATTCGGCCAAGCCTGATGCGGAGATATTCCGCTATACGAGCCGTACGCTGGGAATCAAGCCCGAGGAGACGCTTTTCTTCGATGATTCCGAGGCGAATGTCGAGGCCGCGCGGGCGCTTGGATTTAAGGCCGTCCATGTGGCTCCGGGCACTGAATTCATGGATTATCTCTGCGATGAGGACTGAGAAGGGCCCTGAGGCGTGTGTAGCGGCCGTAGGGATGTTCGACGGCGTTCATGCCGGCCACGGGTCGCTTGTGGCGACTCTCGTCGGCGAGGCTCGTCGTCGCGGGTTGCCGTCGCTCGTGCTTACGTTCGACCGTCATCCGCTCGAGGTGGTGCGTCCCGGGGAGGCGCCGCGCAGTCTTTGTTCGCCGCGCGAACGCGAGGCGCGTCTGCTTGCGCTCGGGGTTGACCGCGTGGAGTTCATGCATTTCACCCCTGAGTTGCGCGAGATTACGGGAGAGGAGTTTCTGCGGCGTCTGCGCGAGCGCTATGGCGTCCGCGCGCTTGTCGTGGGGTTCAACAACCACTTCGGCGCGGACCGCATGGATGCGTCCGGGGCGCGCGCTGCCGAGTCGCGAACGGGAGTGGGTATCGTCGAGGCGCCTCCGTTGAAATTGGCGGAAATCCCGGCTGTCAGCTCGACGACTATCCGCGAGGCACTTGCCGGGGGCGACGTCGAGACGGCGTCGAGGTTGCTCGGCGCGCCCTATTCGCTTGAGGGCGAGGTGGTCCACGGCGCCGAGCTGGGCCATACACTGGGCTATCCGACGGCAAATCTCAGGCCTTCCGACGTGCGTGCGGCCTTGCCTGCTCTCGGGGTGTATGTGGTTGAGGCTGATATTCCCGAACTGGGGATATACGGCCGCCGCGGCATGACCAACATAGGCCGGAGGCCGAGTGTGAAGGATGCCGACGGCTCGGTGTCGATAGAGACTTATATATTTGATTTCGACGGCGATATATACGGGCGCCGACTGCGTGTACATTTTTTGCGCCGACTAAGGCCTGAAATGAAGTTCACGACCTTGCCGGCGCTTGTGTCGCAGCTTGATGCAGATGCTCGCGCCGCGCGGGAGTAGACCCTATAAATATCGGTTATTCTTTTACGCCGTATGCGAGGTCGCCGGCGTCGCCGAGTCCGGGGACGATATAGCTGTGTGCGTTGATTTCGGGGTCGATTACGCCTACCCAAAGGGTGGCGTCCTCGGGCATTACGCTGTTCATGTAGTCGACGGCCTTCTGCGAGGCGATGACGGATGCTATATGCAGTTTTGCGGGCGTTCCTTTGGTGAGTAGGGCGCGGTAGCTGAGTTCCATTGAAGCGCCTGTGGCGAGCATGGGGTCGCAGATGACGAGGGTCTTGCCTTCAAGGCGGGGCGTGGCGAGATATTCGATGAGGACGTCGAAGTTTTCTTTTTCCTTGTACTTGCGATATGCGCTGACGAAAGCGTTTTCGGCGTTGTCGAAGTAGCGCAGGAAGCCCTGATGGAAGGGGATGCCTGCACGGAAAATAGTTGCGAGGACGATTTTGTCGGCGATAACGTTGCAGTCGGCTTCGACGCCGAGGGGGGTTTTTATTTTTTCAGCGCTGAAGTCGAGGGTTCGGCTTATCTCATAAGCCATGATTTCGCCCAGCCGTTCGAGGTTGCGGCGGAATCGAAGTGGGTCGGTCTGGATATTGGTGTCGCGCATTTCGGCCAGATACTGGCTCACGAGGGAGGGTTGCTCCGAGAGATTTACTACATTCATGGCTGGATCAGGATTATTTTTACAAAAATAGTGCTTTTTCCTCGTATAATAGCGAAAAATAATCTTAAAAAACGGGACGCGCACCGCGATGCGCGTCCCGTCGTGGGATTTAATGATTTGGAAACGAGGTTTTCAACGGATGAATACCTTGGTTGCGGTCTTGCCTTCGAGCTTGACGTAAACGCCTGCCGAGAGGTTTTCGGGGCTTACTTCGATGCCGTCGAGACGGAAGAAGCGAGCGCCTGCGGCGGCTTCGGTGTCGATGTTTTCGATGCCGGTGGGGGTGTCTTGGGTGGGAGTGCCGAATGCGCGGAGCTCTTTGAGCTTGATGCCCCATGTGGGGTCGAAGGCCTTGCTTGTGGCGAGGGTGATGTAGCGGCCGGTGACAGGGGTTGCTTCGGCGAAGGAGCGGCGGGCGGTAACGCCTGCGCCACCGGCGCCGTCGGTTACGGTGTAGACTTTGGTTTCAACCTTTGCGCGGGCCACGGTAGCCTCGTTGAGTTCGCGTTCGACGGTCACGGTGTAGGCCGTAGCGGAAGCTCCTTCGAATACGACTTCGATGAGTTCGAGTTCGTGGTTCTTGCCGAGGTCGATAGCGAAGGTGTGTTCTTGGGTCTCGGCGCAGTTGAATTCGAGCTGAGTTGCTTCGTTGTCGTCGGTTGCGAGGGCGGGGTCGTTGGTTGCGAACTCGGATGCGACGCCTGTGATGCCTTTAGCGGCGTTTATGGCTTCGGCGCTTGTGAGGCAGTTGAGGGTGATTTCGGCTGAGAGCTCGCCGCATGTAGCTTCGATGACGGCTGTGCCGCGACCGGGGAGCGTCACGAAGTCGCCGGCGATTGTTGCGTCGCCTTCCTTGACGTCAAGGGTGATTTCTTCGTTGAGGAGGTAGTTGCCTGCGGCGTCGACTGCGTAGCAGGTCAGGGCGACGGGAGTTCCGCCGGTCACGTCGGTGTTCTTGGTGGTGATGACGATGCCTGCGGGAGCGCCGTAGCTTACGGGTTCGTTGCTTTCGCCGAGGGTGAAGTCTTTCATGTCGATGCGCTGAACATCGCCGGGGAACTGGAACCAGAAGTAGCTGTGGAGGTTCGTGCCGTCTTCGAAGGTGTCGGGGGTGGTCCACGAGTAGAGTCCGTCTACGGCTTTGCCTGCGAGGGAGCCGCTCCATTGGCCGCCGATGTTGACTCCGGGAACGAAGCCTACGATGTCGTCGGCGCCGTTGACGGTGAAGTTTACGGTGACGGTCTGGTCGGTGTTATAGATGATTTCGGTCATCATCGACACGGGGAGCTGACGACGGTCGGCTTCGGTTTCGCCCACCTTGTAGTTGTTGGGCATAATGCCGTTTACAATCTGGTAGTAGTGGGTAGCCTTTGCGCCGTCGCGGAGGGTCTTGAAGGTGACAGTCTGCTCGGTCGACTCGTAGGTTTCGCCGTCGAGGGTGGCGATTGCCTTGAGGATGTATGAGTAGTCGGTGTTCTGTTCGAGACCTGTGAGGGCGTAGGGGCTTTCGGTGAGAGCGGTCTCGCCGTTGAGTAGTACCTTGACCTCGGCGCCTTCGATTTCGGCGGGGAGAGCCACGGTGTAGACGATGTTTGCGGAGGATGCGGTGATGTCTTCAGCGACGGCGGTCAGGCGCGGACGGATGGCCGTTACGGGCTTGTCGTTGGAGGATGCGTAGTAGTAGGGTTCGGCGAAGTCGATGCGTTCACCCATGAGAGCGTAGGGCGCCCAGAAGAAGCCTGTGACTTGTTCGCCGTCGGTGAAGGTGCGGGTTGTGGTGCGGGAGATGAAGCCTTCGGCGTCGGGCGTGAGGGAGGGGCCCCATTCGCTTTCGTCGCCGAGGATGTTGATCTGGAATCCGCCGAGGCCGGGGAGTTCTTTCCAGTTGTCGCTGACTGTGGCCTCGATAGTGAGGGTGTTGTCGGCGTTTGCAATCATGGTGTAGTCGATGACGAGATGGACGGGAGCATCCATGTTTGCGTTCTTGGTGTCTTTCTCAACGTGGCCGTACCACATGGGTGTGTTGCTTGCGTCGCGGAGGGTCTTGAAGCTTACGGGCGTTTCGGCGGTGTAGAGTTCGCCGTCCTTTTCGGCAATGACTGTGAGGGTATAGTCATAGGCGGTGTCGGCATTGAGGCCGGTGAGGACGATGGGGTTTTCCGTGTAAACGACGTCGTTGAGTTTAACGGAGATGTTTGCGTCGGCGATGACTTCGGGGAGAGTCACTTCGTATGCGATGGTTGCGCCGTCGGTGGTGATGTCGCTTACGGTGGCGGTGACAGCGGGGATGATGCGGGTGTCTTTCCAGAAGTAAACGTTGGCAATGTAGCCTTCGCCGCCGTTGCCTTTGTCGAATTTCACTTGGAAGATGTCGGAGAAGTCGACGTTGTCCCAGTGGGAGAGGGGCACGTCATAGCTGTTCCATTCGCCGGTTTTTACGTTCGGGGCGATGAATGCTTTTTCTTTTCCGGGGCTGATGGGAGTGAAGGCGAAGGGCGTCTCTGTGACGGCGTAGAAGTCGACGTGCATGTAGTCGAAGTCTTCGACGTTTATGCGCGGGTTAAGTTCCCAGCCGAGGTAGTTGAACGCGGTGAGAGAGTAGACGGGAGCGCCGTTTTCGGCAGTGAGGATTGTTGCTTTGGTGCTTTGTCCCCAGCCGCCGATGGTGTGGGTGGCGGCGGCGGTGTATGCTCCGCTGAAGAGCGAAACCACGTCATCGGCAGGAGTGGCGGGCACCGGAGGCACGGGGCATACCGGGGCTTCGACTTCGGGCTTCACCCAGCTTTCGTTAATGCCGGTGTAGACAACGTCGTTGATGTAGACTTTTGTGTCGGCATTGAACTGTTCGACGATAAGGCCGAGGATGTCGCTGAGGCCTTCGCCTTTCCAGTCGTTCCATACGGCGGAAACTTTGGGGAATGTCTCTGTCATGGAGAACGACGCGGTGTTCCATTTGTTGGTGTCGTCTTCGCTTACGGAAACGGTTGCGGTCTGGACAACGTTGTCGGCGTCGACCTGCACTTTGATATTGCAGGGCGTTGTTGCGTAGTATTTGAAGGTGAGTGTGGCCGTGGCGAGCGGGCCTGCTACGGTTGTGCCGCTTTTGGCCTGAAGTCCGGCGCAGAAGTTGGGTCCTGTGGCACCGCCGCCGGGTTCATCGGGGTTGTAGGTGAGGGACCAGACGGGGCCCTCGCCGTCGGGATTCGTGTCGTTGGTGTTCTGAATAACGTTCCACCAACTGTTGACGGCCACGCCCTCGGCAACGCTGCCGTTGCTGTAGACGGTGAAATCCACCGCGTGCGCAGCGCATATTGTGGCGGTTGCGAAAGCAAGAGAAAGAATTTTTTTCATTTGCGGTTTTAGGTTGGGTTATTGATATTGGTTGATTTAAAGTTTTCGGATAAAAATGAGTATTGTTGTCATTGTCAATAACCGTCCGATAACCTGACCGCTGAAAGAAATATGTAAAACACGCCCCGTCGCTACGGGGGCTGAGGGCAAAGGTAAGCGAAAATTTCGTATCTGCCAAATTTTTAATGAAAAAATGATAAACGGTTCCGCGGGTTTGCAAAAAAAAATCCGCCCTCACGGACGGATTTTTCGCGATTGTTTTCAGATCTTGATTTGACTTGGATTATCTTGAAGTGTAATTCGGGCGGCATTGCGGCCGACGGGACCGGTAGCTTTTCAGAAGCGCACTTTCGAGGCTTTGCCGCTGCGGTCGACGCGGATGTAGATGCCTTTGCGCGGGTTGTCGGCGCGGAGGCCCTGAAGGGTGTACCAGACGGCGTCTCCGAGGTCGGCTCCGGTGGCATCGACGGCGGTGGGGGTGAATGAGGCGTAGGGCACGACCTTGCCGTCCTTGTCGACGGTGAAGTCGGAGGTGTTGTCGGCGGGGTGCGGGGCGGTGGTGCGGGCCATGTCGCCGTCGGTGAAGTCGATGCTTGTTCCGGCGGGGAGGAGGGGGACGGAGGCTGTGTACCACTGCGGGTTGCCGTCCTCCGGGGTCATTTCGATGCCGTTCAGGATTTCCCAGCGCACTGTCTCGGCCTGAAGGGCCGCCGGAGCGAGCGCCAGCGCGAGACCTATGATTTGTTTGAGGCTCATCTTTCGGGGGTGTGTTGCGGGTTTGTGAATCATTTTACATATACGGCATATCCGTAGGCCGGGAGGGTGAATGCCGGGGTCGAGGCCAGCGCGGCGGTGTTGCCGGAGAAAACGTCGAGGTATGTTTCGGCGGGCAGGCGGTCGGTGACGGTGAAGTTTGTCTGCGAGGCGCCGAAGTTGAGCATGACCACAACGCTTTCGTCGCCGAGGCGGCGTTCGTAGACAAATACGTCGGGGGCGGATGTGGCGTAGGTGTGGAGGTCGCCTCGCTCGCGGCCGGTGCGGAGGGCGGGTTCGGAGTGCTTGAGGCGTGTCAGGGAGCTTATGAGGGCCTGCATTATCGTGTCGGGGCGGCTCCAGTCGACGGGAGTTTTTTCGGCCAGCGAGACGGCCCCCGATGAGTATCGGATTTCTTGTCCGTTATAGAGCAGCGGCATGCCGTAGATAGTGAATTCGAGCACGGTCAGGGGCTCGAGGCGCATGCCCATGATGCGATCTTCGGTGCCGCCCTTGTCCTGAACGACGTCGTGGTTGGAGAGGTAGACCATGCGGCTTTTGCCGTTGTATGCGCTGTCGTAGAAGAGGTCGCGGCAGAGGGTGCGCAGGCGGCTGACGTCGCCGTGGCCGGCGAATTCGGCCAGTTGGTCGCGGAATCCCCATGCGTAGTTGTAGTCGAAGAGTCCGTCGTCGCTCACGAGGCGCGAGTTTTCGCCGTCGCCGCCGCTTTCGGCAAGCCACGCCACGGAGGGTTTGATGGCGTTGACGGCTTCGCGGGCCTGACGCCAGAAGTCGCGGGGCACGCCGTCGGCGTAGTCGCATCGGTAGCCGTCGATGTCGAATTCGCGGACCCAGTAGCAGAGCGCGTCAATCATTGCGTTGCGGAGGCCCTGCGAGGAGTAGTTGAGCTGATAGACGTCGTTCCAGCCGTGGGGGTGTACGATTTCGTTGCCGTTGAGGCTGTAGAAGTCGCGATTCGAGGTCGCCCACGGGTGGTCGAGGGCGGTGTGGTTAGCCACCCAGTCGAGCCAAATTTCCATGCCGGCGTCGTGGATGGCGGCGACGAGCGAGCGGAAGTCGGCGGCGGTGCCGTAGTCGGGGTCGACGGCTTTGTAGTCGCGGACGGCGTAGGGGCTTGCGTAGGTGCCCCATTTGCCTTCGCGGCCGCCGGGATATATGGGCATGAGCCACACGACGTCGACGCCCAGTTCTTTGAGGCGCGAGACTTCTTTTTCGACGCCTTTGAGCGTGCCTTCGGGCGAGAAGTTGCGCACGAACACTTCGTAGATGACGCGGTTTTCGGGGGTGCGCACGAGGTCTTTTTCTTTGTAGGCCACGAGTTTCGGGGTCTGAGTCCACGTGTCGGGCCGGCGGAAGCGGATGTCGGTGGCGTCGGACGGAGGCGCGGGCACGGGGGCGTCGAGGGCTTCCCAGACGGCGTCGCCGGAGGTCTCGCTCACGATGAGGCCCGAGGCCGTGAAGGCATGGTCGAGTCCGTCGGTGATGTGGACGTCGACGGTCTGGCCGCCGCTCCAGCCGCCGTTGTTGAATATTATGACGTATTGCGCGGGAGTGTTTGCAATCGAGAACCAATACCAGCCCTCCAAGCCCGGCACTGGGCTCATTTCGCGGTCGTTGCAACCGTCGAGGGGGATGTCGTTGGCGTATGCGTGGAGATGGGGGATGCCTTGCCAGCCTGACGGGCGCTGGAATGCTATCCGCACGCCGGATGCGGCGGCTGAGAGGGCGTTGCCGACGAGGACCGTCAACAAGATGATGAGGATTCGGGCTGTAGATTTCTTCATGTTTTTTCTGATGGTAATGGCGTTTGGTGTTCGACGGCAAAATTAGGCTAAAACTTCGGCCGAGTCAATATCCTCGCCGGAGCCTCCGCGGTGTCATCAAAATTATCTAAACGAAAGTATGTTGATTTGCAGTGAGTTGTGTGGTTGCGGGCGCGCTTGAATCTAAACGCCGGGTGTTTAATTTCTAAACGGCTCCTCGGCTTTCAGGCGCATGCCGGCGCGGGCGACGCCGCCTCGGAGGACAATTATTGGGGGCGCGGATTTCGTTTTTTTGATAAGTTTTGCTAATTTTGCGGAGAATTAGACCATGAGCCCTTTAGAAAACATCCAAAAAGCCTGCGGCGCCGATCTCGAGCGTCTGAATCGGCGTATCCGCGAATGCCTGCGCAGTTCGTCGGAACTCATGACCCGTGTGGTTGAAGAGAACCTGCGCTATAAGGGCAAACAAATTCGTCCGCTGATGCTCATCCTCTCGGCGCGCCTTCTCGGCGCGGAGGTCGACGACCGCGTGCTCGACGCCGCCGCGGCGGTAGAGCTTCTTCATAACGCATCGCTGATTCATGACGATATTGTCGACGATTCGCGCATGCGCCGCGGACGGCCGTCGGTAAACGCCGTGTGGGACAACCACGTGGCCGTTCTCGTCGGCGACTATTATACTACGGCGGCCATGCAGCGCGCCATCGCCACGGGCGATATCCGCATCATCGACACCCTCTGCCATCTCGGACGCCGCCTCTCGCTCGGCGAAATCGAGCAACTCTTTTTTGCCCGCGAGCACACTCTCGCCGAGGAAAGCTACTATAAGGTGGTCGACTACAAGACGTCGTCGCTCTTCGTGGCCAGTGCGCGCATGGGTTGTCTTGCCGCCGGCGCGGACGACAGCGCCGTTGACGCGCTCGGAGAGTTCGCCCTCCTGTTCGGTCGCTGTTTCCAGCTCCGCGACGATATTTTCGACTTCTATGACTCGGCCGTCGTAGGCAAGCCTACGGGCAACGACCTGCGCGACGGCAAGGTGTCGCTACCGCTCATCCACGTGCTCCTCGACCCCTCGACCCCCGGCGTGGACGAGGCTCTCGCGCTCCTGCGCAAAGATTCGCTCACTGACGACGAGATAGCGAGCCTTCAGGCCCTCGCCCGCGACAACGGCGGCATCGACTATGCTTTCGCCGCCATGCACGAGCTCCGCGCCCGCGCCGCCGCGGCCATAGCCCCTATGCCCGACCGCCCCGAGAAGCAGATGCTCCTCGATCTCTTCGATTTTATTATCGCGCGGACGTATTGACAGGCCCCGGGCCGCAGGCTCCGCCACGGTTATCCCCCTCTCCCCACTCGGACTATTTGTGAAAGCTCTCCCGTATCTCTCCCTTCTTGCCGTTCTGGCGGCATCATGCGCCAGCATCGGACGCCCCGAAGGCGGCCCCCGCGATGAGGATCCGCCCGTTTTCGTGTCGTCGACGCCGGCCCCCGGCGCTGTAAATGTTGACGCCCGGCGCCTGAGCGTCACTTTCAACGAAAACATCCAACTGGAGGATGCCTTCAACAAGGTCGTTGCCTCGCCTCCGGGGAAGACCCCGCCCACCGTGCGCTCCAACGGGCGCCATATGGTCGTCGAATTCCGCGACACGCTTCAGCCCAACACAACATATACCATCGACTTCGCCGACGCCGTAAAAGACCTCAACGAGGGGAATATCCTCGACGGGTTCGCCATAGAGTTTTCGACCGGCCCGTCGATCGACACTCTCCGCGTCAGCGGCATGGTGCTCGACGCCCGCACACTCGAGCCGCAGCAGGGTATGCTCGTGGGCATACATTCCAACCTCGAGGACTCGGCGCTGACGACGATGCCCTTCGCGCGCATTGCTCGCACGAATCAGCTCGGCCAGTTCACAATCCGCGGCCTCGCCCCCGGCACATACAGGGTTTATGCCGTAGACGACGTGAACCACGACTATAAGTGGGACCGCAGCGAAAACCTCGCCTTCTACGACGTGGCCGTCGGCCCCTCGGTGGAGACCATCGCCGTGTCTGACACACTTCGCGACGCCTCGGGCGAGGACTCGGTGGTAGTGCGCGAGGGCATCCGCTATCTCCCCGACGACATCCTCCTTGCCTCCTTCAACGAGGGCTACAAGCCGCAGTATCTCGCGGACTACGCGCGCCCGGAGCGTCGCAGAATCGACATCCGCTTCGCCGCGCCCGCCGACAGCCTCGCGGAGCTTACCGTGGTCGACGGCACGCCTGACAGCATCCGCGGGCGCTCATGGCGTTCGTGGGCTCTTATGCACCCCAATCCCGGCCGCGACACTCTCTCGTACTGGATAACCGATCCCGCCGTCATGGCCTCCGACTCGCTGCGCCTTGCCTTGCGCTATCAGAAAACCGACACGACCGACGCTCTCGTGTGGACCGCCGATACGCTCCGCTTCTTTTTCCGCGAACCCAAGAAGGATAAGAAAAAGGAGGCGGCCGACACCGTCGCGCCAGTCAACGACAATCTCGCCGTGCGCCTCGCCGGAGGCTCGTCGCAGGAACTCAACCGCCCCCTGCTCTTCGATATTTCCGAGCCTCTCGTCTCAATGGACTCGGCGGGTGTGCGCGTCGAAATCCTCCGCGACACGGTGTGGACTCCCGTGGCCGACGCCTCGGCCATGAGGCCCGACTCGCTTCAGCCGTTGTTGCGCCGCGTGTTCGACCTCGTCTGGGAGCCCGGCGGCAAATACCGTCTCGCCATCGACTCGGCGGCCATGCTGAGCGTTTACGGCGAGCACAACAAGGCCGTGGCGCAGGAATTCACGGTCAAGACCCGCGACGACTACTCCAATCTGCTCTTCCGCATCGAGGGCCTCGACGGGCGGCCGGCGCAGGTGCAGCTTCTCAACTCGGGCGACGATGCGGTGTACACGGCCGACGTCGCTCCCGGGGAGTCATCGGCCGAATTCGCTTTCGTCGCCCCCGGCACTTATTTCGCGCGCCTCTTTATCGACTCGAATATGAACGGCGAGTGGGACCCCGGAAATTTCGCCGCCGGAATCCAGCCCGAGGAGACCTGCTATTATTCCAAGAAAATAGAGCTTAAAAAGAACTGGGACGTCGACCAGACTTGGGATATATACGAGGCTCCTTTGGATATGCAGAAGCCATACGCCATAAAGAAAAACAAGCCCAAGCTCAAACGCGGCGAGCGCGCGCCTGACGACGACGGGTCGGGAGAATTCGACGCCGGAAACGAGCAGTATAATCCCTTCGGCGGCTCCGGCGGCGGCAACAACCGCCGCGGTTCAGGAGCGTCGCGCCCGGGTCTGAAGCAGAACAGCGGAAACATGCTCGCGCGCCCCAGGCGGCGCTAATGTCGCGCCCGGTCCATGAGCCTCGCCTGTGGCCGCAGGAAAGCGCAGGGTCGCCCGCGAGCGTAAAAAACTCTCTTTTTTGGGAACATGCTGAAAATTTATTAACTTTGTGGACGCCTGCGGCGTTATATATCCGCACGCGCCCCCTGCCATTCCCCGAAAAGCCAATGGACTTTCTTCAGCCTCATACCGCTCCACTCACGCTCGCCGAAGCCCAGACGACAGTCGACGGCTGGATACGCAGCGTCGGCGTGCGCTATTTCTCGCCCCTTACCAACATGGCCGTGCTGGCCGAGGAATGCGGCGAGGTGGCCCGCGTGATTGCGCGCACCGACGGCGAGCAAAGCGCCAAGCCCGGCGAGCGCCTTGACCTCGCCGACGAGCTTGCCGATCTGCTGTGGGTGACCATCGCCATCGCCAACCAGCACGGTGTGGACCTCACCGAGGCGTTCAGGCGCAATATCGAAAAGAAAAGTGCGCGCGACGCCACCCGACATCTCTCCAACCCCAAACTGACATAACGACACTAAATCACAGAACACTATGAGCGACAACAAGTATCTCGACACGATCGCCGCCTCCGCCGTCATCACCGATGACGCACGCGTGGCCGAAGACGTAAAAAAAATCATTGACGGACACGCCGACGAGAACCGTAACCTCGACGTCTACAAGTTCCTCTTCAACACGATAGACCTCACCACCCTCAAGGCCACGGATTCGCCCGTTTCGGTCTCGAACTTCACCGAAGCCGTCAACCGCTTCGAGGAAGAATATCCCGAGCTCCCCAACGTGGCTGCAATCTGCGTATATCCCAATTTCGCACAGGTCGTGCGCGCCGTCCTCGAAGTGAGCGACGTCGACATCGCCTGTGTCAGCGGCGGCTTCCCCTCGTCGCAGACCTTCCCCGAAATAAAGGTGGCCGAGACCTCTCTCGCCGTCGAAGGCGGCGCGGATGAAATCGACATCGTGCTCAACGTCGGCGACTTCCTCGACGGCGACTACGAAAGCGTGTGCGACGAAATTTCCGAGCTTAAGGAAGCCTGCCACGGCCGCATCCTCAAGGTTATCATCGAGAGCGGAGCGCTCAAGACCGCCGCTGCCATCAAGGCCGCTTCGGTGCTTTCGCTCTACTCCGGTGCCGACTTCCTGAAGACGTCCACCGGCAAGGAATATCCCGGCGCAAGCCTTGAGGCCGCATACGTGATGATGCACGCAATCAAGGAATACTACGAGAAGACCGGCCGCCGCGTAGGCTTCAAGGCTGCAGGCGGCGTGGCTTCGACCGACGATGCCGTCAAGTACTACACCCTTGCCAAGGAAATCCTCGGCGAAGAATGGCTCAACAAGGAATATTTCCGCCTCGGAGCAAGCCGTCTCGCCAACAATCTCCTGAGCGACATTCTCGGCCGCGAAGTAAAGCATTTCTAAACAAAAGCTGAATCCGGGGGGCGCGGCGCCGCGCCCCCTGTCTCACATTTCTATGAAAATCTGGATTTACATTGATGGTGCCCAGAAGGGGCCATTCGGCGAGGACGAAATCCTTGCCATGAACATCGAGCCTTCGACTCCCGTATGGTTCGAGGGGATGCCCAAGTGGCTCCCGGCCGGGGAAGTCCCTGAAATGGCCGCGCTCCTCCGCGGCGAGACGCCTTCCGGCGAGGCGGCGACTCCCGCCGTCGAGTCTCCGGCCGAGCCTTCAGCCGATGCTCCCGCCGAAGCGGAGGCTACGGTTGTCGAAGAGGTGATTGTCGAGAAAGTGGTGGAAAAGCCCGTCAGCAAGTACGCCCCCGGACGCCGCGCGCCGCGCCGCTCGGAGCTTCCCGACGAGCCGTGTCCCCCGACCTACCTCGGCTGGAGCGTGTTCCTCACCGTCTGCTGTTGCTCGCCGGTGAGCCTCGCCTCGCTCGCGGCATCCATCTTTGTGACATCCTACTACAACAGCGGCAAGCTCGAAAAGAGCCGTAAAGCCAGTGAAATCGCCGCATGGCTCATCATGATAGCCATCGCTCTCGGCTTTATGCCGGTGATGCTCATGTCGGTGTTCACGGGCAACTGATTGCCCGCCGTCCGCGTTATTCCGGGCTGTTTCAGACAATCTCTCGGAGATGAAAATCAAACAGCTTGCAACAACGGCCGTTGTGGCCGCGGCCGTCGCTGCGGTCACGGCGGCTGTCGCTTTTCTATACTATGAGCACGACCCCGCGTCGCCCGTAGCTCCGAAATGCCTTTTTCGGCTCATTTCCGGCTACGACTGTCCCGGATGCGGGTCTCAGCGGGCCTTGCACGCCTTGCTCCACGGGCGCTTGGCCGAGGCGTGGGGCTTCAATCCCTATGTTTTTTTCGCTGCTCCGGCGGGCGCCGCTTTCGTTGTCATCGAAGCCGGGCGCGCAAGGTGGCCGCGACTCCATCGCGCGGTCATAAACAGCGCCACCATAGCCGCCGTACTGGCGGCCACGGTGGCGTGGTGGATATTCCGTAACGTCTGAGCCGATCAGACTGCGCCGAAACTGAATTCGATTGTCTCCCGGAATGTTTCGCCGGGATTGAGGCGCGTCGAGGGATAGTCCGGGCGATTGGGTGCGTCGGGGAAGTGCTGGCACTCGATTGCCACGGCGCAATAGTCGTCATACACGGCGCCGCCTTTGCCTTCGGGCGAGCCCTTGAGCCAGTTGCCGGTATATACCTGTACGCCGGGCTGGGTCGAACGCACTTCCAGCGTGCGGCCCGAAGCCGGGTCGCAGAGACGCGCCACGGCTTTCAGCTCGCCGTTCTCATAGCCGTCGACCACCCAGCAGTTGTCGTAGCCCTTGCCGTAGACGAGGGCTGCGAAATCGGCCTTTATGTCGCGTCCGAGCGGCTTGGCCGAGGTGAAGTCCATCGGCGTGCCGGCAACGGGAGCGGGAGCGCCGGGGAGGGGGATGAGCGTGTCGTCGGTGGGGAGCCACTTGGAGGCGCGCAGTTTGAGCGTGTGGTCGAGCACCGAGCCTGCGTCGTGGCCCGCGAGATTCCAGTAAGCGTGGTTGGTGAGGTTCACCACGGTGGGCGCGTCCGTGACGGCTTCGAGGTCGAGCCTGAGTGTGTTGTCGTCGGTCCAAGTGTAGGTGGCTCGCACGGTGAGTTTCCCGGGGTAGCCTTCTTCGCTGTCGGCCGATGTATAGTCCATGATGACGTGGTCAGCGTCAGTCTCGACGAGGCGCCACAGGCGGTTCTGGAATCCCGTCGGACCGCCGTGGAGCGCATTCGGGCCGTTGTTGACGGCCAGTTCGAAGCCGCGTCCGTCGATTTCGAAGTGTCCGCGGGCTATGCGGTTGGCATATCGGCCGGGGACCTTTCCGGCGCAGGGGCCGTCGGCGAGATAGTCGGCGGGGCGGGCGTAGCCGAGGACGACGTCGGCGAGACGCCCGGCCGCGTCGGGCACGTTTACAGCCACAATCCCTGCACCGAGGGTGCTGAGCGTGACCGACGCCCCCGAGGCATTCGTCAGCGTGACGAGACATGCTTCGCCGAGGGGGGTGGTGAATGTGGTTTTGTCCATTTTGATGCTTCTTGCGGCGGGTTTATTCCAGTTTGCGGGCGCCGTCGCTGATAATCACTTCGTAGACCTTGGGTTCGTGGCCGTACTTGGCCTTGAATTCCGTGCGGGCTTTTGCGAGGAATGAGTCGAGGAGCTCGTTTTTCACGAGGTTGATGGTGCAGCCGCCGAATCCGCCGCCCATGATACGCGAGCCGGTGACGCCGCATTCGCGGGCGAGGTCGTTGAGGAAGTCAAGTTCCTCGCAGCTCACTTCGTAGTCTTTGGAGAGGCCGTTGTGGGTGGCATACATGCAGCGGCCCACGGTGTCGTAGTCGCCGGCATTGAGGGCTTCGCAGACGTCGAGCACGCGCTGTTTTTCCTCGATTACGAATTTGGCGCGGAAATAGTCCTCGGCGGTGATGTCGCTCTTTACGGCGTCGAGCATCTCCATCGTTGCGTCGCGGAGGGTGTCGAGGCCGAGGCGCTTGGCCACGCGTTCGCACGAGGCGCGGCGTTTGTTGTAGGGCGAGTCGGCGAGTTCGTGCTTGACAACGGAGTCGACGAGCACGAGCGTGTAGCCCTCGGGCTTGAAGGGGAAGTATTCATATTCCATCGAGCGGCAGTCTAGGCGCATGAGGTGGTCCTTGCGGCCGAATACCGAGGCGAACTGGTCCATGATGCCGCAGTTCACGCCGCAGTAGTTGTGTTCGGTGCTCTGGCCTATGCGGGCGAGCTCGAATTTGTCTATGCTGTTGTCGTTGAACATGTCGTTGACGGCGAAGGCGAAGCAGCTCTCAAGGGCGGCCGACGAGCTGAGACCGGCGCCGAGGGGCACGTTGCCGGCGAAAACGGCGTCAAAGCCTTTGACTGTGCCGCCGCGCTTGATGGTTTCGCGGCATACGCCGAAGATATAGCGCGCCCAGCTCTGCTCGGGGGCGTCTTCTTCGTTGAGGCCGAATTCGGCATAG
This sequence comes from uncultured Muribaculaceae bacterium, assembly GCA_910584905.1. Taxonomy (GTDB): domain Bacteria; phylum Bacteroidota; class Bacteroidia; order Bacteroidales; family Muribaculaceae; genus CAG-873. The sequence continues at coordinate 143,170 of CAJUCQ010000070.1, read as the reverse complement.
TCGTTTATGTCGATGGAGAATACGCGCACCGTGTCGGTGCCGTTGGCCTTGATTTCAGCCATGATTACCTTGTCGATAGCGCCCGGAAAGACGAATCCGCCGTTGTAGTCGGTGTGTTCGCCGATAAGGTTGATACGTCCGGCAGATGCGTAGAACGTGCCTTCCGTGCCGAAGCGCTCTTCGAAGGTTTTGGAAATTTTTTCTTTGAGTTCCATTTTGTTTTAAGGGAGGTATGATTGGTGTTTCAGGAAGGTTTATTTTACATCAATTGTCGCTTTGCCTTCGCGCAGGCCCTTTGCCGAGGCTTTGAGGGTGAGCTTGCCGGCGGTCTTGGCCGGGCGGGCAATGACGGTGGCGGCGCCGCTGAACAGTTTCATTTCCGGTGCTTGGAAAGGCATGACGCACGTCGGGTCGCCGTTGGCCGTGGCCTCGAATGTGCCGGCGCCTTCGACCTTGAATTTCACGTTCATGTCGGCCGTCGGCACGGGGTTGCCCTCGCGGTCTTCGACCGTTACGGTGAAGTAGACGAGGTCGTCGCCGTCGTCGCGGGCTTCCGTGCGCAGGGGCGTCACGACGAGGCGTGAAGGCTTGCCGGCGGTGCGCACGCTCTTTTCGGCGACGGCTTTGCCTGCGCTGTCATAGGCCACGACTTTAAGCTCGCCGGGTTCGTAGACAGTCTCGTTCCACATCAGGCGGTAGCGTTCCTGCGGGCTCGACATGTTTTTCTCGCGCACGCCCTGACTTTTGCCGTTGATGAACAGCTCGGCTTTCGGGAGGTTCGTGTAGACGAACACGGGCGTGACTTCGCCTTCCCGGCCTTTCCACGTCCAGTGGGGGAGGATATGGAGCGTGGTGTCAGTTTCGTTCCATTTCGAGCGGTAGAGGTAGAAGCGGTCTTTGGGCAGCGAAGCAAGGTCGATGATGCCGAATACGCTGCTGTGGCTGGGCCATGCGTCGGTGTCGTAGGGCGAGGGCTCGCCGAGATAGTCGAAACCGGTCCATACGAACTGGCCGATTACCCATTCGCGGTCGTCGTCCATGACGAAGTCGAGGTCGGGAGTGTTGCTCCAGAAGCATGATTCGTTGTCGTAGGAGTTGCTCTGGTGGTCGGGGTGCTCGTGGACGTTGTGTTCGGCCCAGTCGACGGGGAAGTGGTAGACACCGCGCGAGCTGACCGTCGAGGCCGTCTCCGAGCCGAGGATGAGCCGTTGGGGCAGTTTGGCGTAGGCCTCGTCGTAGTATTGGGGCTTGTAGTTGAAGCCGGGGATATCGAGAGCGGCGGCGAAGCCGTTGTCGAGCACGGCGCCGATCTGGTCCATGCCGCAGGTGACGGGGCGCGTGGGGTCGAGGGCATGGACGAGGTCCTGAAGCCTCGTCAGTTCGGCAACGCCGTCGGGGCCCCATTGCGAGGGCACTTCGTTGCCGATGCTCCACATCACCACCGAGGGCGAGTTGCGGAAGTGTTCGACCATGTTTGTGATGTCTTTTTCGGCCCATTCGTTGAACACGGCTCCATAGCCGTTGGGGCTCTTGGGGCGGAAGCTCCAGTCGTCGAAAGGCTCGACCATGAGCATCATGCCCATTTCGTCGCAAAGTTCGACAAGTTCGGGCGCCGGCATGTTGTGGGAGGTGCGGATGGCGTTGACGCCCATGTCTTTGAGCAGCTCTATCTGATGGCGAAGAGCCGAGCGGTTGACGGCGGCGCCGAGCGGCCCGAGGTCGTGGTGGTTGCACACGCCCTTGAATTTGGTGGCTTTGCCGTTGAGGAAGAAGCCGCGCTCGGGGATGTATTCGATGCTGCGGATGCCGAAGCGGGTGGTGTATGCGTCGAGTTCGCGGCCGTCGGCGGCATAGAGGCGGGTCTCGGCCGTGTAGAGCGAGGGGCTTTCAGGGCTCCAGAGGGCGGGGTCGGCGACGTTGAAGTTCTGGGCGAAGTTTTGACCGTGGGCCACGTAGGTGGAGCGGTCGGAGGCCGCTTCCCGGCCCGAGGGGTCGGTGATGCGGGTCTCGACGGTGATTTTCTCGCCTTTGGCGGCGCCGTCGATTTTCATGCTCAGGCGCACTGAGGCCTCTTTGTCGCTGACCGTGGGCGTGGTCACGTACGTGCCCCACACGGGGATGTGGACGCGGTCGGTGGTGACGATGTGGACGTTGCGGTAGAGTCCGGCGCCGGGATACCAGCGCGATGCGCGCTCGAAGTTTTCGAGGTCCACTCTCAGCTCGTTGTCGCCGATGCGCAGCAGTTCGTTGGGCACGGTCACGTAGAACGAATTATAGCCGTAGGGCCAGAAGGCCACTTCGCGTCCGTTGACGCTCACGCGGGCGTTGCTCATGGCTCCGTCGAAGACGAATGTGGTGACGCGTCCGGCCGTGTCGGCCACTTCGAAGTTGCGGCGGTAGCAACCTTTGCCGATAAAGGGGAGGCCGCCGGTGCGCCCGGTCTTTACGGTCTCTTCTTTTTCGCCGTTTTGCTCTACGGCCACGGTCTGAAGGTCGTTGGCGCGGTCGAAAGGCCCGTAGATGGCCCAGTCGTGGGGCACTCGCACGCGTTGCCAAGCGCTGCCCTCGGCTCCGTCACCTTTGGTGAAGAGCCAGTCGTCGTTGAGGGTCTCCGATGTGCGTCCGGCCGTCGCGGCAAAGGCCGTAATGCCCGCGAGCGCAAGGGGTATAAGATGTTTAAGCATGGGGTCTGTATAGATTTCGCAAATATAGTGATTTTTCGAAAGGGGGTTTGGTAATCATTGTTAAAAACATGATGCCGTGGAGCCCGGCGTCCCCTCGAAGGGGGCAAAGGCCGCGGATCAGGCCGCGGCCTTTGCCGGATTTCAGGGAAATGATATGTCGGGGAGGGAGTGGCGGCGTTATTTGCCGGTGAAGGGGTCGAGGGCCACGGTGGGAGCGCCGTTGTCGAAGCATCCCATCTGATAGCCGTCGTTGTAGCCCGACGGGGCCTGCGGCTCCCAGTAGAAGATACCTTCGACGGGCGTGGTCATCATCAGGGCGATGAGTTCCTTGCAGGCGTCGGCCTGATTGTAGGGCATGCCGATTTCGCATATCATCACGGGTTTGCCGTATTTTGCTTTGAGGCGCGTGATGTTGTCGATGCAGTCCTGAGCCACCTTTCGCCAGCCGCCTTGACGGCCTTCTTCTTCGGCCCACCACGGATAGAGCGACATGCCTATCATGTCGAACTTGCCGCCGTTTGCCGTCAGGAGGTCGAACATGCGGTCGTAGCGCCAAGCGTTGTCGCCGCCGTCGAGGTGGACTATGCAGATTACGTCGGGGAATACGGCCTTTGCGGCGTCATATCCGGCGTTGTTGAGGGCTGTGAGGCCCTCGGGGTTATCGACGGAGCCGAGGGGGAGCATCATGCCCGGGGTTGTCTCGTTGCCAATCTGCACCCATTCGGGGGTGACTCCGGCCCGCTTTAAAGCCTCGAGAACGTCGGTGACGTGCGTGGCCGCGGCTTTGCAAAGCTCGTCGAGGCTGAGGTCCTTCCACGCTTCGGGAGTCTTCTGGTTGCCGGGGTCGGCCCACGTGTCGGAGAAGTGGAAGTCAATCATGGTGCGCATGCCGAGGGCTTCGGCGCGTCGCGCTTTGAGCACGACGTCGTCGACGTTGTTCCAGCCCTCGGCGGGGTTTACCCACACGCGCAGGCGGATGGCGTTGACGCCGCAGTCTTCGCGCAGGAGCTGCAAGAGTTCTTTCTCGGCGTGTTCGTCGCCGGGCGTGTAGAATTTGAGGCCTTCGTGTTCCTGCCGGGTGAGCCAGCTGACGTCGGCGCCGCGGGCGAATCCGGGTTCTTTTTCGTAGACGGTCTCTTCGGGGGCGTCGGGGTCTTTGACAGTGACGGGGCCTTCTTCGGTGCATGCGCCGGCGGCGAATCCGGCAGCGGCGAGGGCGAAGGCTAAGAGATATTTGGTTTTCATCGTTTGTTCGAAGTTGGGATGGAGCTTATTTTTCGGTGAAAGTGTAGGTCTGTTTGCCGAGGTCGACGGTGAGGATGTAGGTGCGTCCGGCGGCGAGTTCGTTGTCGCCTTCGAATCCGTTGGCCGAGGAGTCGGTGCGGAGATAGAGTATTCCCTGCTCGTCGCCTCGCCCGAAGAAGAGGTTCCAGTCGTCGTTGACAATCAGCTTCGTGCCCCACGGCGTTTCGGCGGTCTTTTCAAATTCGAGAGTCCACACCTCGGGGTTGTCGGCGCTTTGGGTGAGCGGGCGCACGCTCCAGTCGTCGTTTACGCCGGCCCAGCCGAGGGTGCGTATTTCGGTGAGCGTGTAGGTGAGGTCTTTCATGTTGAAGTCCATGACGTAGAGTCCGGCGGCGGGAGCGGGCACGTTGCCTTCGCTGTCGGCGGCTATGAGTGTGCCGGCGAGGGGCGTGGCGTCGTCGGCGCCTTTATAGGCGGCGTTCCAGTCGGGTTCGGTGTAGACGCGGTAGCCCCATTCGCTGTTGATGTAGTGGGCGCCGCCGTAGCGGAGATTGTCGGCGTCGGTGAGGGTGAGCGTGTCGTCGAATCCGTCCCAGTTTACGAGTCCTGAGAAGTAGAGCTGTTGCGGCACGGCGGGGATGACGGGAGCGTCGCCGGCGCCGAGGGTCCAACCGCGCGGGTCGCTGAGGTCGAGGACGATAGTTGTCTCGCCTGCGGAGAGGTCCACGCTCACGGGCTGAGCCGCTGACCCGAAGGTGAGAGCTGCGGCGCTGCCACCGAATCCGGCTGTCTGCTCGACGGCGGGGCCGTCGGCGGTGGTGTCGGTGTTGTAGAGCAGGGCTTTGCCGGCCACGGAGAGCTTGTAGGTGCCTGCGGCGGGGACGTTGACGGTGAGAGTCCATTGGTTGGCCTGACGGGTGTATTCCATCTCGCCGCTGAGGTCGCCGCTGACGGTGAGGTTCTCGATGAAGAGAGCGCTCCACCAGCCGTGGCGGGTGTCGACCGTGGTGTAGTAGCAGCCCGACTGTCCCGGATACCAGAAGTTCCAGCTTGAGGCGTCGGAAGAGATGAAGAAGCTTCGGCCGTCTTCGCCGAGGTTGCCCCAGACGGTGTTGTCGCCTTCCTGAAGCCACCAGTTTTCCCACGCGCCGGCGCCGATGAAGCCGGTGTAGACGCCGTCGAGATTTTGCGAAACGAGGGTGCGCCCGGTCTCGCCGCGGGAAGCGTCAAGATATTTGGCCGTGCTCATGTCGATGAAGTAGGTCGTGACGCTGAATTCCTTTGCGTTGCTGTAGCGGGGCTCGACGTTGGGGCCGATGCTGCTCTTGACGCGCACGAACAGGGGCGAGGTCGAGCCTCCTTCGATGCCGAGGCGGGCGGTGATGTTGTTGAGTTCCTGATGGGTGAACTGGGCGTAATATACGCCGGGGGTGACAGGCTGTTCGTAGACGGAGGCGAAAGTTTCGGTCGTTGCGAACTGCACGGTGTTGCTCACGGCGTTGTCCGGGGCTTCCACTCTCGAGTCGCTGAGGGTGATGTCGCCGTTCTCGTTCCAGTAGACGGTGAGTGCGAGGTCCAGAAGGTGTTCGATGCTCAGGACGATGTCTTTCCCGGAGCTTTCGATTGTGGTTTCGCCGGCGCCGGGGGTGGTGAGCATGCCGCCGTCTTTGTCGCAGGCGCCCGCCGCAAGCGCAAGGAGCATGGCGGGGAGGATTTTATGGAGTTTCATTGGTGTCGGTGTTTATGCTTGCTTAGTAACCCATGTTTTTGAGGTTGGAATTGGCCGAGAGTTCGGAGGCGGGGATGGGGAAGTAGTTGAATCGAGCATCCACGGCGCGGCCGTCAACGGCGCCGCCTTTCCAGTTCCAGAGGTATTTGTCGGTGGTGAACATCCCGAAACGCACGAGGTCGGTGCGGCGCGTGCATTCGAGGTAGAGTTCGCGGCCGCGTTCGTCGATGAAGAAGTCGAGGGTCATCTGCGAGTCGGTGATGTTGCCGGAGTTGTCGCCGTAGGCTCGTTCGCGGATGTCGTTGACCAGCGCGAGGGCTTCGTCGCGGCGCATGCCTTCGCCTCCGCGGACGGTGGCCTCGGCGGCGGTGAGGTAGATTTCGGCGAGGCGGAAGAAGGGGAAGTCGGTGTTGCATCCGTCGGCTGCGCTGTTGCTTGCGGCTTCGCCTCCGTCGGTGAGGTTGGTGAATTTGCAGAAGTGGTAGCCCTGAGTGCCGTCTTCCAGCGAGTTGTCGATGTATTGGGCCTGACCGTCGGTGAAGAATGTGTTGCGGCGGTCGCCTGCGGCGTTGGCGAAGAGGTTGTAGAACTGGCCGTGTGCCCTGAAGCTTCCCCAGCCGGTTGAGAGGCCGTAGTCGGCGGCGTTCTGAGCGTTGTCGGAGCCGATGATTCCGCAGGTGATATATGTTGCGGCGCCCCAAGTGGTGGCATTTGTGCCGTCGGCGGCGAATCCGAGGATGATTTCGTTGTCGCGGAGGTTGTTGTCGGCGTTGAAGAGCTTGAGGTAGTCGGGTTCGAGGCTGTAGCCGAGGCTCATCACCTTTTTGCAGGCGGAGATGCAGTCGGTCCAGCGGGGTGAGCCGGTGTAGACTTCGGCGTTGAGATACATGCGGGCGAGCAGGCTGTAGGCGGCTCCTTTGCCGGCGCGTCCGAAGGGCGCGCGGTCGAGAAGCGTGTTTTCGATTTCGCCGATTTCGCTTTCGACAAATGCGAGGAGTCCGGCGGCGTCAAGGGCCGGGGGCATCACGCCGGAAGTGGGGGTGCTTTCGTCGACGAAGGGGCCTTGACGGAAGAGGTCGAGCACGAGGTAGTAGCTCAGTGCGCGCATGAAGCGTGCTTCGGCGGCATATACGGTGAGGGTGGCCTTGTCGGCTTCGGAGAAGCGCGAGAGCTCGCCGTCGGTGCAGTAGCGCAGGAACTCGTTGCAGAGAGCTATGTTGTAGTAGAGGCGGTAGTATGTGTCGGACACCGAGGGGCATGAGTTGTCCCAGTTGAGGAAGGGCAGGCTCCAGAGGTTGTCGCCGGAGAGCCAGCGGAATGCGGCTACGTCGGTGGTGCCTTCCTGAAGGTTGAAGTAGTTGCGGAGGAGGTCGTGGCCGGAGTATGATGATATGTCTTCCTGCCCGGCCTTGCTTTGGCCGATGAGAGAGTACGAGCCGTAGATTTTGGCCAGTACGGACTCATATCCTTGGACGGTCGAGTAGACGACGCCCGATGTGACGCCGATTTGCGGAGTCTGGTTGAGGTCGTCGGTGCAGGAGCCGAGTCCGATGCCGAGGGCCGCGACAGCTGCGAGAATTATCTTTTTCATTATCTTATTGTCTGAGGTGGGTGGTGATTAGAAATTGAGACCAACGGTGAGCGAGTATGTGCGGGGGCGCGGGTATGCGCTGCCCTCGATGCCCCAGTCGTTCTCGGGGTCAAGGCCTTTGTATTTGGTGATGGTGAATACGTTCTGCACCATTGCCGATACGTGGAGGCCTTCGATGGGACCGACCTTGCCGAAGTCGTAGTTGAGTTGCAGGTTGTCCATCTTGAGGAATGATGCGTTCTCGACGTAGTAGTCGGATTCGTAGCGCTTCTTGGTGAAGTGCGTGTCGGCGTAGCTTGCGGAGAGGTTGTTGACCTGTCCGGCGCACCAAGAGAAGCATTCCGATGCGCCCATGTTGGCGCTCATCTGGTTGTAGAGGTAGTTGCCGAGCTGGGCGCGCAGGGAGGTGGAGAGGGTCCATTTTTTCCAGCGCAGGGATGTTGAGAATCCGAGAATCCAGTCGGGGTGTGCGTTGTGGTAGTAGTAGCGGTCGTTGGCGTCGACGGTTCCGTCGCCGTTGAGGTCGGCGTAGAGGCCTTCGACGGGCACACCGTTTTCGTCGTATATCTGCTTGTAGACCCAGAACGTGTGGGGTGCGTAGCCGGTTTTGTAGACCATCACGGGGGTTGATTCGGCGTAGCCTACGTATGTGTCCGAGGCTTCGCTTTCGGGGTTGATCGAGAGGTTCGTGATTTTATTGCTTTGCCATGTGGCGTTGAAAGTCGCGTCCCACTGCCAGTCGCGGGTGTTGATGATGTGGCCTGTGAGGGCTATTTCGACGCCTTTGGAGTCGACGTTGCCGACGTTGGTGAGCATTTCTTTGGCGAAGTTGATGCCGGCAGGCACGGGCACGGTGGCGAGGAGGTCTTCGGTCTTGCGGGTGTAGTAGTCGACGGATGCCGTGAAGCGGTTGTTGAGGAAAGCCATGTCGGCGCCGAAGTTCCAGCTGCGGGTTGTCTCCCATTTTAGGTTGCTGTTGTAGGCGTCGGGGCGTGCGGTCTGAATCCATACGCCGTTGAACCAGTAGTATGCTCCGGGCTGCGAGAGGGTGTAATTGGGGATGTGGGAGTAGTTGGCGATGCCGTCCTGCTGGCCGGTGACGCCGTAGGTGACGCGGAATTTGAGGTCGTTCATCACCGGGCGGATGTTTTCCCAGAAGCTTTCGCCGGCCACGCGCCACGCGAGGGCGACGGAGGGGAAGGTGCCCCAGCGGTGGTCTTTGGCGAAGCGCGAGGAGCCGTCGCGGCGGAAGGTGGCCGTCAGGAGGTAGCGGGAGTCGTAGCTGTAGTTGAGGCGTCCGTAATATGATATGAGCGAGTGGCGTTCGTCCCACGCGGCGGTTGTCGAGCGGTATTCGCCGTCTTCGCTGAAGGTGTCGTAGGCCGGGCATGAGCTCTTCCAGAATTGGTAGTCGTAGCCTATGGTGGCGTCGACGGTCGAGTTGATGGCTTCGAATTCTTTGTTGTAGTTGGCGTAGACGGTGAGGAGGCGGTTGATGTTTTTCTGCGGGCCCTGCTCGTTGCGCGAGCCGCCGTCGTTATAGCCTTGGAAGGAGTTTTTGGACAGGAAGTATTTGGATTTGCCGCTTGCCCAGTCGAGGCCGCCGGTGAGGTGGAAGCGGAGTTCGGGCAGGGGGTGGAGGCGGTAGTCGACGTCGACGTTGCCGATGAAGCGGTAGACGTCGGCAGTGTTGTCGGGAATCTCGACCATGGCGAGGGGGTTTGCGATTGCGCCCTGTCCGGGGTGGCCGTTCTTGTCGATTACTTCGTGGTATCCGCCCATAATGGGTTTGCCGTCGGCGCCGAGGATTTGCTGGCCGTTTTCGTCAAGGATGCCGTAGACGGGCTGAGTGGGGTCGTAGGCGAGGGCGTTCCAGATTGCGCCGGAGTTGGAGAAGCGGTTGTGGCTGTAGGAGCCTTTGCCGGAGAGGTTGAAGCGCAGTTTGTCGCCGAAGAACGAGGGTGTGAGGTTGAGGTTGGCGGTGTAGCGCGCCACGTTGTCGCGTTTGAGGATACCTTCCTGATACATTGCGCCGAGGCTCACGCGGTAGGGGAGCCAGTCGGTGGCGCGGCCGCCGATGCTGATGTTGTTGTCGGTGCCGAAGCCCGTGCGGAAGATGGCGTCGTTCCAGTCGGTGTCGGCTGTTCCGAGGGCGTTGATGTAGTCGGGGTTGCCCGTAGCGAGGATTTCGTTGCGGAATTGCTCGGTGGAGAGCATCGGCGTGTAGCGGGCGGCGTTGGAGAGTGAGTTGGTGGTCTGGAAAGATACTTTTACCTTTTCGCCGCCGCCTTTTTTGGTGGTGATGAGGATTACGCCGTTCGATGCGCGCGAGCCGTAGATGGCCGTGGAGGATGCGTCCTTGAGCACGGTCATGCTTTCGATGTCGTTGGGGTTGATCATCGACAGGAAGTTGCCCGAGCCGGTGATTCCGCCGCCCACTTCCATCGGCACACCGTCGAGGACGATGAGGGGGTCGTTGGAGGCGTTGAGCGATGCGCCGCCGCGGACGCGGATGGTGGAGCCGCTGTTGGGCGAGCCGCCGCTGTTGGTAATCTGCACGCCGGCGATTTTGCCGTTGATGAGTTCTTCAGGCGAGGAAATGACGCCTTTGTTGAAGTCTTTCTCGCTGACGGCGGCAACCGAGCCGGTGAGGTCGTTTTTCTTCTGCGTGCCGTAGCCGATGACCACCATTTCCTGAAGGCTCTCGCTTGAGGGGCGCATCGTCACGTCGAGCGTGGCGCCGGCGATGTCGAATGTGGCCGTGGCGTAGCCGACGTATGAGAATGTGAGGCTCTTTGTGCCTGCGGGCACTTTGATGGTGTAATTGCCGTCGATGTCGGTGGTGACGCCTCCGGCGAGGCCCGTCGCCGTGACGGACGCTCCGATCAGGGGCTCGCCGAGTTCGTCGATGACCGTGCCGCTGACGGTGTGCGTGCCTTGGCCGTAGGCGGTGGCGGGCAGGCACACGAAGGCTATGAGGGCCATGAGTGTTGCCAGCACGCGTCCGCGGATTGCGGCCGTCGGCTTGCATGCATTCAAGTTTTTCATGATAACGGTTGGGGTTGTGGTTAAGATTATTTGTTTATTCGATTTCTATGCCGAGAATTTCGACCGCGGCTTCTTCTCCGGCTTTCGACTCAAGGACGAGTGTCAGAGTCTCGATGTCGGCCGGGCGGAAGGCGACGGCGCTTGCCGCGTCGGGGGTGAAGCGCCGTCCGAGGAAGCTCGGGTAGGGCGCCGGGGTGAGCAGGGTGTCGTCGAGCTTCAGCGCCGCGAGGGGGATGTCGACGGTGCCTGTGGCTTCGGAGGGGATGGAGGCCGTGTAGGTGAATCCGTCGGCGGTGACGAATCCGGCTTTGAGCCTACCGCCGGCGCTGTTGTCGCCGAGGCGGATGCGGAGCGTCTTGCGAGCGTCCATGTCGGCGGCGGTGCGGGCCTGAATCAGAGGGGCTACGTATTTGGTGAGCACGATGGTGTCGGTCGGAGCGGATGCGGCCTTGACCAGCTTCAGCGCCGGGATGGCGCCTGCGGGGGCTGTCCGGCTGAAGGTTATGCCCTGCCATGCTTCGGGGATGGTGCTTATTTCCGCGCCGTTCATGTCAGTAGCGGGGCTGAGCAGGGCGAATGCGGCGCCGTCGGGGGTGAGTTCCGTTGTGTAGACGGCGTTTTCGGCCTCGGGCTGCACGGCTCCGAAATCCCAGTCCAGAGGTGTGCCTTCGTATCCTCCGGGATAGGTGTATGCAATTCCGCCACGGTCAAACACCACGATGCGATACCTAAAACTACCATCCTTTTTACCTTTTTCAGCATCGGTGACATCGAGAGTGACGGAATAGGAGTATTTTCCGCTCTTTTCCATTCGGAAAAGGTCGTTTTTGTCGTTCCAGAAGTTTGCGTTCGCGGGATATACGACGATTGAGTCGGGGTCGTTGTCGGCAACCCATACGGCGTCAATGGTCAAGGGCGCGCCTTCCTGAGCGCGCGGCGAAGGCGTGTGGGTGAGAACGCCGCGGAAGGGCTTCTGTGAGGGGGCGACAAATTCGCCGACGCGCATGTTGGCGCGTTCGCCGAACGTTGCGTCGGGCCTGACGGCGTTCAGAGCCTCGGCCTTGCGGCTTACGACGTAGACGCCGGGGGCGACGGCGAGGGTGCCGTCGGTCGAGGAGGCGATTTCGCCTCCGGCCGCAGGGCGCCAAGCCATTTCGGGGCCGAGCAGGCCCGAGAGGTTAAGGCTCACGGGGCGCGTCGTAGTCTCGGCCACGTTTCTTTTGAGCGAGGGTTTGGCGAAGGGGTCGGCCGTGAGGAGCACGTCGGGCATCACTTCGAGACGCCACACGTCGGCTTTTTTATCAAGAGCGTCGAGAAAGTATGCGCCCGTGCCGTCGGTGCTTGCCAGCGGCGATGAGCCGGTCCCGGCGATAGCGCGCAGTTTTTTGATGTTCTTGGGAGCGTCGGCGGTGGTGTTGGTGTGGTAGTAGCGGACGCCGTCGTTGAACATGGCGAGATTGCGGCGAGCGCTCACGGTGAAGTCATCGAACACGGTGTCGGCCGGGTATTTGCCGAAGTCCTTACCCTTGGGGATGTGTCGGGTGGCTTCTGCGGCAATAAGCATGCCTATGGCCTTGCCGGGGGTGTAGGCGAGGTTCAGGAAGTGGGTCTGATATTCGGTGTTGTGGCGCGCCATGTCGATGGGGTCGTAGGCGAATTGTGTTATCCACGTGAATCCGGCCTTGCGGAAGGTCCTTGCGGCCGCGGGGTAGAGGTAGGTCTCGAGCACGTCGGCCGGGTCGTATTCATATATCACGCGCGAGGGCCTGTCGTAGCCGCGCACGGTGTCGAAGGGAATCGAATACCGGTCGAGCACGGGGAGGAAGTTGCCTTTGCGCGCCGAGCCGTGGACGAGCCCCGTGGGATACCATTGATAGGTCGTGCCGTCGATTTCGGCGTCGAAGAAAGCCTGTGTGCGCCAGAGGTTGTGGCTTACGTTGTAGAGTATCTCCTTTTTCCATCCGGCGTCGCGGAGGGTTGATGCCATGCGGTCGACGTAGGCCGTGATTTCTTTTTCGGTGCCGCTGTGGCAGGGCTCGTTGTTGATTTCGATTGCGAGGATTGAAGGGTCGGCGGCGTAGCTGAGGCCCGTAAAGGGGTTGACGTGGCGCACGAGGGCGTCAAGGTAGTTGGCCTGTGCGTTCACGGCCGCCGGCGTGTCGTGGACCTCGCATTTGGGGTAGTCGTAGGAGTAGGCGCCGTTGGGGTCGGTGTTGCGTTCGGGGTAGCCGTTGCCGAAGTTGGTCTGCGCCGTAAGCACGATAGCGATGCCTCTTTCCTCAAGCCGGGCTATGAGGTAGTCGAGGAGCTCGAGGTGCTCATTGTCTTTTTCGATGAGATTGCCGTTGGCGTCGGCGAGTTCGACGTCCCAGAGGTGCAGGCGGAAGGCGTTCAGGCCGAGGCGCGCCATATGGTACACATCGCGGTCGATGGCTTCGCGGTGGTCGACGCCGAGGGCGCCGAGAGCGCGGTATGCGTGGGCGAAGGGTGCGGTGTAGTTCGTGCCGTAGTAGGCTCCGTCGCGTATGCTCGCGGGAGCGGCGGCATCGGCGACGCCGCATGCGCCCGCAATCAGCAGGGCGCCGAGAGTGCTTTTGATGGTAGTCGGTAGTTTCAAGGTATTAAGTCTTGTGGAGGTCATGAGTGATTTGACGGTGCAAAGTTATTTCTCAGACTTATAAAGCGCAAGAACATTTCGGACAAAGCACAAAACAAATCGGACAAGCGGTTTTTTTGTGCCGTTAATTGGATATTTTTGTTGTTTTGCAAGGTTATTTACATTAACTTTGCCGCTGTCATGAAAAACTTTATTGCGAGCTTATTCGCTGTACTTGTGTCCGTTGTGTGCACGGCGCTCGGATTGTCCGACCCCTCCGCGGCCGTGTCGTGGGCCAACTATGTCGTTGACGTGCCTCCGGGGGCGGTGTATGCCCTCAGGCAAAGCCCGTCGGGGATGGCGTGGGTCGGCAGCAACCGCGGTCTATACACCTTCGACGGGTTCAACGCCTACGCCGTGGATGACACGACCGGCTACCCGTTTGCGGCGCAGGTCTACGCCATAATCGAGGAGGACGACGGGGGTGTGTGGCTCGGAACCAATAACGGTCTTTTCCGCTACAATCCGGCCGACCGCCTCGTCCACGGCGTCGAAGGCGATTTCCCCAATGAAATAAGGGCAATGCTCCGCGACGATGCCGGGCGCCTCTGGATAGGCTCGCTCAACGGCCTCTATGTGTATGAGCCCTCCGGCGGGCGTCTTCGCGACATGACGTCCGCCATCCCCCACCGCGCAGTCTACGCTCTCCTTGACTGCGAGGCCGACGGCTGTATCTATGTGGGCACGTACGACGGCCTTTGCCGCTACGACTTCCGGCGCGAGGCCTTCAAGGAGATACGCCTCCGCGGACTGCACGGCGGCGACGGCAACGTGTTTGTCAACGCCCTTGCCGAAGACATGGCCGAAAACGAAATCCTTGTCGGCACCGAAGGCGCGCTCCTCACCTTCCGGCCCGGGAGCGGCGCCGTGGGGCGCATCGCGGCCCTCGACGGCAATTCGGTCAAAGCGTTGGCCGTAGACGGCAACCGCAGGCTTGCGGCCGGCACCGACAATGGTCTCTATATCCTTGCTCACGGGAGCGTGAAGGCTTGCTGCCGCCACGATTCGCGCCGCGCGGCCTCGATTTCCGACAATGTCATCTGGAGTCTTCTGTTCGACGCTCAGGGCAATCTCTGGGCCGGCACGGGGGCGGGCCTGTCGATTGCCGGGGCGGACTCGGCGGTGCGCGAAATCAGCCTCTCGGACCTTACGGGCAGCGGCGACGGGCAGACCGTCTACAGCATTTTCCGCGATTCGCGCGAGCGCCTGTGGCTCGGCGGCTCGAACGGCATCATTCAGGCGCCCGCCTGCCTTACGCCCGGCGCTGATGCCTCGCAGGTGCGCTGGCACGAGGCTTCGTCCGAAAGCCACCCCATTGCCCACAACCGCGTCCGCGCCATCGCCGAGACTTCCGACGGCTGTGTCTGGGTGGCCGGTGACGGAGGCCTGAACCTCTTTGACGAGCGCACGGGGCGTTTCAGGCGACTGCGTGTGTCAGACCGCACTCATACCCACAACGCCAACTGGGCCTATGCCCTCGCCGAGGACAGCAGCGAGCACAAGCTGTGGGTGGGCGGCTATCTCGGAGGCGCATTCCGCCTCGACATGGACCTCCTTGAACGCGGCGATGGCCCGTGCGTCTCCGACACTGTGCTGACAGCCGAGGACGGCGCGCTGGCCAATAACCTTATAAGCAATATGGTGCGCGACCGCGACGGCGGCCTGTGGGTGCTGCTCTTCCGCGACGGGACGCTCGTGCGTCTCGACCCCTCCGACGGCTATAAGAGTCTGAAAGTCGACGTGGTAAAGGCCACGGGCGGCTGGCCCACACTCATCTGCGCCGACGCCGACGGCGGCGTCCGGGTGGCTTGCGACGGAGGCACGGTCGTACACGTCGACAAAGACGGGCGCACGGGCAGGCCCGTAGTGTTCGGTCGGCGGCATGCCCCGTCGGGCATCCTCTATGCCATGGCGCCGGTAGGGCGCGAGCTGTGGGTGGCGGCCGGCGACGGCGTCCGCGCCATCGACCGGGCCGGAGGCGAGGTGCGTCTGCTGCCCCTGCCGCCCCGCACGTATTCTTCAATTTATTTCGACGAACTGACGCGGACCGTGCTTCTCGGCACAACCGACGGCATCGTGCAGGTCGATCCCCGGCGTATCGCCGCGCGCAAGCACCCCCGGAGCGTCAACATCGTGCGCCTCACTGCCGGTGGCCGCGACGCCGACCCGGCGTCAGCATCGGTGAAGCTTCCGGCCGATAACGGCGTCCTTGCCGTCGAGTTGGCCACGTTTGATTTCACCCCCAATAACTTCGAACGCTTCGCATACAGGATTTCGCCCGATTCGACGTGGACGCTTCTGCCGCACGGTGAAAACGAGATTGTGCTCTCGGGCCTGCCCGCAGGACGTCATGTCCTCGAAATGCGTCTCGGCGATGACAACTCTACCGCCGCCTCGCTGGAGGTCGAGATGCTTCCGCCGTGGTATCTTTACACGGGATTCAAATTGCTTTGGGCCGCACTGCTCGTGGCCGCGGGCTTCGCCATTTTTTATGTGGCGCGCCGCCGCAATATCGCCAATCTGCGTCGCGTCGAGCGCCGCAACGCCCTCGCCAAAGCCGAGGAGCGCCTCAACTTCCTCACCAACATATCCCACGACCTTAAGACGCCGCTGTCGATGATAATAGCACCGCTCAGCCGCGTGAGCACCGGCACACACTCGGCCGCGGAGACCGGCGAGGCCGTGGCCACGGCCTATCGCAATGCCTTGCGGCTCAACCGCCTGCTTTCGCACACACTTGAGTCGAGCCGCCTTGACGCCGCTACGGACAGCGCGGCCCTGACAAAAGCCACGGACATCAGCGCCCTCGTGCGCGGCATTTTCGAGAATTGCGCCTCGGCCTATCCGGGATGCGTATTCGAATTTCATGCTCCCGACGAGGCCGTGATAGCCGACGTCGACGCCGTGAAATTCGAGTCGGTGGTGAGCAATCTCCTGTCGAACGCCATCAAATATTCGCCCGCCGGAGAGGCTCGTATCACGGGCACCCTCGCCGTCGACGCCGCTGCGGGCAGCTTCCGCCTTACCATCGCCGACCGCGGCATCGGCATAATGCCCGACCAGCTCCCCCGGATATTCGACCGCATGTATCGCACTCCGCGCGGCTCCGACATCTCCGAGGGCACCGGCATCGGCTTGTATCTCGTAAAACATTTCGTCGAGCTGCACGGAGGCCGTGTGAGCGTGGAGAGCACCGTCGGCGAAGGCTCGGCCTTTACGGTGGAGATGCCGCTGCGCGCCGCCGGAGTGATAGAACCCTCGCGTAAAGTGCGCCGCCATCCCGCTCCCGACCCCAAGCGCCCGCGAGTGCTCGTCATCGACGACAGCGACGACATCCTCGGCTTTATAGGCTCGCTCCTTGAGCCCGAATACCAGTGCGCATTCGCCTCCGACGGGCGCGAAGGGCTGGAGCTGGCGTCAACGTTCCGCCCCGACCTTATAATCACTGATGAGAAAATGCCCGGAATGACAGGCCTCGAACTCGCCCGCCATCTGAAATCGACTCCGGCCACGGCTTCGATATCAATAATCCTGCTGACGGCTATGGGTTCCAACGAGCTTGAGAGCCGCAGCGTGCGCGAGGGCATTGATCTATTCATGACCAAGCCCTTCGACCCGGCGATGTTGCGTGCTCAGGTGGCGCGAATCCTGCGGCGCAAGGCCGAAATCCGCCGCGGCGCCCGCATCGAGGAACTTACGGCCGCAGGCCCCGTCGAAGCCGAGAGCGAAAGCGAGCGCATGCTTGCGAAAGTGACCGAAGCCGTGGAGCGGAATATCGACTCGCCCCGGCTCAGCGTGGCCTTCGTCTGCGAGCAGACCGGCCTGCAGCCCAAACAACTGTACCGCCTGATGAAAAAATACGTCAACCTCACGCCCGTCGAGTATATCCGCAAGGTGCGTCTCGACAAGGCCGCGGCTCTCCTTGAGAAGGGTGCGCTCAACGTAAGCGAAGTGATGTATCGCGTGGGCTTCAATTCGCCGTCGTATTTCTCAAAATGTTTTGTGGCGCAGTTCGGTGTCCGCCCCGCGGAATACAAGAAGCGACAGGAATGACGGTTTTTATCTTTTTTTAACAGCGCGACACGCCAAAGCCTCGTAATTTTGCAGTCTGAATAAAAAACAGCTTATGAAAGAGACAATCATAGTATTCGACGACCCTGTCGTCCACGGCAACCTCCTGCCGCTGAGTTTCACGCGGCCGGTCGGCGCCCTTCGCTGCGGCATTGACACGATAGCCGAAAAGTGGCAAAGACACCTCGGCGGCAAGCTCCGCTACAAGCCCTCCGAGAGCTATCTTGAGCCGCTCTTCGGCGCCTCGCCGGAGGAGTTGTCATCGCCCGCCGCCCTCTATGTGGCCGGCCACGTCATCCCCGACGCGGCTCTTGCCGCCGCCGTCACCGCCCTTAAAGAGGGCGAGGCCCTCTATGCTCTCGTCGAGGAGGGTGCCGCTCCGGCCATGATTGCCCGGCGCGGTCCGGTCGAGGAGTCGCGGAAAATCTACGGCGAGGACGACGAAGAAGGCGTGCTCGCCATCACTCAGCTCTATCATCTCTTTCTTGTCAACGGCGGCGTAATCGAATCCGACTTCCGCGCCCTTACCGCAGGCCGCGACTCTCAGCCCCTGCCGCCCGACAATACCGTTATCGGCGACCCCTCGCTCATCTTCATCGAGGAAGGCGCCGAGGTTCACGGCTGTTTTATCAACACGACGACCGGACCCGTCTATTTCGGGAGCGGCGCCGTGGCGATGGAGGGCTCGATGCTCCGCGGGCCGCTGGCTCTCTGCGACCACGCCACCGTAAACATGGGCACCAAGATATATCCCGCCACGACCATCGGGCCGTGGTGCAAGGTCGGAGGCGAAATCAACAACGTAATCTTTCAGGCCTACTCAAACAAGGCTCACGACGGCTTCCTCGGCAACGCCGTCATCGGCGAGTGGTGCAACCTCGGTGCCGGATGCGTGGCCTCGAACCTTAAGAACGACTATTCGCCAATAAAGCTCTGGAACTATCCCTCGCACCGCTTTCTCAAGACGGGCCTTCAGTTCTGCGGCCTGATTATGGGCGACCACTCCAAAGCCGCCATCAACACGATGTTCAACACGGCGACGGTCGTAGGCGTCGGAGTAAACATCCACGGCGCCGGATTCCCGCGCAATTTTGTCGCCTCATTCACCGAAGGCGGCCATTCGGGCAGCGACGATGTGGTCATGAGCCGCTTTTTCGACACCGCGCGCAGGGTCATGGCACGCCGCCACAAAGAGCTTACGCCCGAAATCGAGCAGATGCTCCTTGCCGTCCGCGATATAGCCGAGCAATACAAGTAAGCGCCGCCCGCGGCGAAGGCTTCGCCTTGTTGTGTTTCTCCCGATTATTTTGTATCTTTGCGAGGTATGAACAGTCAGGATATCATCAAACTTCTGCCCGACTCGGTGGCCAACCAGATAGCCGCCGGGGAGGTGATTCAGCGGCCTGCTTCTGTCATCAAGGAGCTGGTGGAAAATGCCGTGGACGCCGGCGCCCGGTCCGTCACAATCATTCTCAAGGACGCCGGACGCACGCTCATTCAGGTCGTCGACGACGGATGCGGCATGTCGCCGTCGGATGCGCGCATGGCCTTCGAGCGCCACGCAACCAGCAAAATTTCCGCCGCCACCGACCTCTACAGCCTGCACACGATGGGCTTTCGCGGCGAGGCGCTCCCGTCGGTCGCAGCCGTGGCGCAGATTGATATGCGCACAATGCGGCGCGACGACGCCGTGGGATGCCGCGTTGTCATCTCGGAATCCAAATTCGAGGGCATCGAGCCGGTGGCCACTGTGCCCGGCACAAACATAATGGTGAAGAACCTCTTCTTCCACATGCCGGCGCGGCGCAAGTTCCTGAAAAAAGACTCGGTCGAACTGGGCCATATTCTGAGAGAGTTCGAGCGTCTCGCACTCGTCAACACCGACGTCGATTTCACGCTCATTCACAACGACGTGACGCTCCACCAGTTTCTGCGGGGCACACTCAAGCAGCGCATCGCCGACCTCTTCGGCAAGACCTTGCCCTCCCAGCTGGCGCCGCTGTCGACGGAGACTTCGCTCGTGAAGATTACCGGCTTCGTGGCCATGCCCGCTCAGGCCCGCAAGCGCGGCTATCAGCAGTTTTTCTTCGTCAACGGCCGCAACATGCGCCATCCATTCTTCCATAAAGCTGTCATGGCCTGCTACGAGCGGCTCATCCCCGCGGATTCCCAGCCGTCGTATTTCATCGACTTCAGCGTCGACCCCTCGACTATCGACGTAAATATACATCCCCAGAAGCACGAGATTAAATTCGAAAACGAACAAGCTATCTGGCAGATTCTCACCGCCGCGGTCAAAGAGACGCTCGGGAAGGTGCAGGCCGCGGGAGCTCTCGATTTCGACACGCTTGACGCCCCTGAAATCCCGATTTTCGACCCCGACGCTCCCGATGCCTCCGACCGACCCAAGGTTGAGGTCGACGACCACTACAACCCCTTTGCCGAAGCTTCGCCCCGGCACGAACGCCCCTCGGGAGGCGAAGCGACGCAGTATTCGCGCCGGTCGGCGGCCTCAGTCCCCACCGACTGGGACAAACTCTATGAGAACTTCAGCCGCCGCCGCGAGAGTTCCTACGCCGAAATGAAATCAAGCGCCCTCAATGAAGGCGCCGACGAGGGCGCCGACGCACTCTTCGCGCCGCGCAAGGAGGAAGCGCCCGTAAATGCGGCTGCAGCCATCCAGATCAAAGGTGCATATATCGCCGCTCCGTCAGCTGCCGGGCTGATGATAATCGACCAGCACCGCGCCCACGTGAGAATACTCTACGAGCGCTTCATCGACTCGCTGAAGGCGGGCCCGATACCATCTCAGCAATTGATATTCCCCGAGTCGCTGGGGCTTTCGCCCTCACAAAGTGCCACTCTCGCGGCCATAGGCGACACCGTCGCGGCCCTCGGATTCGACGTCAGCTTCCTCGGCGACGCCACTTGGGCCATAAATGGCCAGCCGGCACTCCCCGGCAACGCCTCCCCGTCGCAGACGCTTATGGCCGTTATCGAAGCGGCCGAAGCCACGGACGGCTTCGAGGACTTCTCGACCGAGCAGCTGCTCCACCCGCTCGCACTGGCAATGGCACGCACGGCCGCATTGCGCCACGGCCGCGTCCTCACCCCGCAGGAAATGGACTCGCTCGTGGCCGACCTCTTCCGCACCGCAGCCCCGGATCTTACGCCGGACGGGCTGTCAATAATCGCCACCCTCGACTATGCCGCAATACACGACTTATTCCATTAAATTCCGTCTGCGGCTTGTGGCCCTCGTTGCGATTTTGCTCTCTGCGGGCGCTCAGGACCTCGAGGCAAACATGCAGGTCAGCGATGTCGAGCTCGAACGCGAGCTCAACGCCCTTGACGACGCAATCCGCCGCAGGGCTGTCTTCATGGCGAGAAAGCAGGCCCGAATCGACTCTCTACGTCGTGAGCTGGACCTCTCAAAGCCCTCCTCCGAGCATCTCATGCGGCTCGGACGCGAATACACGTCGTTCAACACCGACTCCGCGCTCCACTATTTCGAGCTGGGACGCCACCGCGCCATATCCAAGGCCGAACGCGACCAGTTCACGTGGAGCGAAGCCGCGCTCCTGCCGTTGGGCGGATTCTTCGAACGCGCACAGCAGTATTATTACAGCGTAAACCCCGACTCGGTGGCGCCGGCGCTTCTGCCCTCATACTACGAGGCCGGACGCCAGATGCACAGCTATATAAGCCATTTTTACGAGCGCTATCCCGAAATTGATTCGCTCCATGTGGCCCTCTCGCTTGAGCATCAGCAACATCTGCTCGAACTTCTCCCCAAAAATTCGCCCGACTACAAATATAATCTCGGCGAATATTATCTCCTTACCGGGAGCAAGGCCCGCGCCCGCCTTCTCCTTGAAGAGGTCTTCGACCACACCGACTCCGCAGGCAAGCTCAAGGCGCGCGCGGCCCATCATCTCGCGCACCTTGCCCGCGACGCTGGCGACGACAACGGCTATCTCTACTATATGGCCGTGTCGGCCCTTTCCGACGTCACCACGGCCACTCGCGAGGTGGCTTCGCTTCAGGAACTCGGCTCCACAATCGGCAACAGGGGCGAGGTCGCGCGCGCTCATGTCTACCTTTCGGCCGCCCTTGAGAACGCCGTCGAGTGCGGCGCCGCCCTGCGCATGATCGACACGTCGCGCGCTTTGCCCATTATCGAACGAACCCACTCGGCCGATATACGGAAGTGGCGACGCGGCATCCTCGTTGTCGTGGCCATCCTTATCCTCTTGCTGATCGGTCTCGCGCTCGTCCTTAACCGTCTGCGCATACAGATGGCAAAGAAAAAACGCCTCGAACAGACCCTCCGTAGTGCAAACAAGACAAAGGAAGTGTACATAAGCCAGTTCTTGAGCCTGTGTTCTATTTATATGGACAAGCTTAACCAGTTCTGCAAGATTGCCAACCGCAAACTGGCGGCAGGGCAGGCCGACGACCTCTATCGAATGACAAAATCCGGAAAATTCGTCGAGGAACAGAGCAAGGAGTTCTACGACGTCTTCGACAATGCTTTCCTGCATATATACCCCAATTTCATCGAGGATGTAAACGCTCTTTTGCGCCCGGACTGCAAGATTGTGCTCAAGGACGGCGAACTACTGAACACTGACCTCCGCATCCTCGCCTTCATGCGACTCGGCATTGAAGACAGCCCGCGGATAGCTCAGGTGTTGAATTATTCGCTGAACACGATTTATGCCTATCGCAACCGCCTGAAAGCCCGCGCCGTAAACCGCGACACTTTCGAGGCTGACGTAGCTAAAATCGAGTCGTAGGACATGGATTATCGTTTATATCGACGAACTTTTTGCGGCGTCGCTATGTGTTGAATATGAGTGTATTATGTATTTATATTTCTTCGTAAAATTTATATTCTCTCTCAATGGCTTGCAAAACCGCGTCGCATTGTTGTATTTTTGCATTACAGAAAAAGTTCGAAAGGACTTAAATTCAGTTTTAGGGTTAGTATAGATTGTTAGTATTCAAAAAGACACCTTCTTACGGCTATCCCCCGACACAGCCCCGGAAACGGTGTGGAGGACTGTCCGAACAGAAAAATGTGTTTTATGTTAGTTATGTAATTGTTTTAAGTCATTAAAACGCAGCAGGATCACTTCGTGAGAAGCGGTCCTGTCTTGTTTTAGGCAAATAATTCGTAACTTTGCATGTCAAATATATACGCAAATGAAAATCGAAGTACGGAAACTCAAACCGTGGATGATGCCCGTGGCAATGATTGCCGGAGCCCTTTTTCATCATTCGATAGGCCTTTTGCAACCGACAGTCCCCTATCTCATATTCACGATGCTTCTGATAGCCTTCTGCAAGGTCAGGCCGGGCGAATTCCGTGTCACACGGCTGTCGTGGAGCCTCCTCGCTGTCCAGCTTGGCGGTGCGGCCGCCGCTTGGTTTGCCCTGAAGGGGGTCGGTGTCGATGTTGCGCAGGCGGCTTTTATTTGCATTCTTTGCCCGACGGCCACGGCGGCGCCCGTGGTGACAGGCATGCTTGGAGGCAACGTCGCGCGCCTCGCAACGTATTCGATTATAAGCAATATCGCCGCAGCTCTCGCCGCTCCGGCGTTTTTCGCCCTTATCGGCGCACACCCGGAGCTGAGTTTCGCCGACGGTGTGCTTACGATAGCGGCGAAAGTGGCGCCGCTCATCCTTTTGCCCTTGCTTATAGCTTTTTCGCTCTATAAGTTTGCCCCGCGAGTCCACGCCCGGATTGCGGCCTATCAGTCCGTGTCGTTCTATCTTTGGTCTGTGGCGCTGATTGTGGCCGTGGGCAACTCGGTCACATACATCATGGGGGCCGACCCCGGGAAGATTCCCGAAATTATCCTTATCGCGCTCGTCGCCGCCGCCGTGTGCGTGGCGCAATTTGCGCTCGGGCGCCGCATCGGTGCGGCCTGCGGCGACAAAATAGCCGGTGCGCAAGGCCTCGGGCAGAAAAACACCATCCTTGCCATATGGATGGCGCTTAGCTATCTCAACCCTATCGCATCGGTTGGCCCGGCGGCATATATCGTGTGGCAGAACACCATCAATTCGATTCAGCTTTACCTCCGGACTCGCGCCGACGCAAACATTAGCGACGGCCGGCGCGTTAATAAATAATAGACTAAACATAAACATATATATCGAAATGAGCAGTATGTTCGAGCTTCTGATGGAGCTTCCTCTTTTTCAGGGGGTAAGCCATGATACTATGGCGCGTATTGTCGGGAACGCAAAGTTCCATTTCCTGAAATTCCCCGCCGGGGAGACCATAATCCGAGCCGGCGAACCCTGCCGCCATATCACATTTGTGATTTCCGGCTCCGTGCGCTCGACGGTCGTAAACAACAGCGGCAGTTTCGCCGTGAGCCAGCTTCTCCGCGCCCCTGCCGTCCTCGCCCCCGATTTCCTTTTCGGCCGCGTCACGGCCCATCCCGCAACCGTTGTGGCCGAAGAGCCGACGAGCATACTTCAGATTTCGAAAGCGGATTACATCAGCATCCTCTACGCCGACACGGTGTTTATGTTCAACTACCTCAACCTCCTGTCGGTCAATGCGCAAAAGGCGCAGGTCGGAATCCTCTCGCTCACAACAGGGGATGTCGACGAGCGAATAGCATTCTGGATTACCGCCCTGACGCAAAAAGGCGGCGAAGATATTCGTCTTACATGCCGTTCGCGCGAATTGTGTTCGCTCTTTAATACCCCGCGCTCGCTTTTTGTCGCAGCTCTTGAGGGCATGAAGCGACGTGGACTGCTTGATTTCAGCAACACCGAGTTGCGTATCCGCGACCGCGATGCCATGCTTGCACTTCTGAACAGCTCTTCCGAGCCCTCAGAGGGTGCTTGAATATGTGATTTTGCGCGCGACGCATCTTAAATAACAAAGCCGACGGCCTCTCCATCCCGGAGGGGCCGTCGGCTTCGCGGGCTGTCGCCGCGAACTGTCAATCTAAAATCTTAACCTTAAAAAATTCTTTTACCTATCGTTTGTCTCAAGCCTTGAGCCGAGGCCGCAGGGGCCGTTTGTCTCAGCTCGACGATGCAAAATTACTGCATACACATCCGTTCACTAAACAAATTGAGATGAAATTTGAATATATATAGGTCTGTATAAGGATATATATTCAGATATTCAAAGTATTGTATTCCGTAAAATATAAATAAAAATCTAAGAAATATTTGGATGGAACGCTCGTTTAAGCTATCTTTGCATCGTCAGAAAGCCCTCTTTTTTCCAACTGAATAGAACACCGCCTTGCCATGAAACGCATTTCTCTCCTTTCATTTTTTGTTATCGTGGTCCTTCACGGCTTCTGCGCCGGCATTCCGCGCACCTTGCAGGAAGCCTGCGACTCGCTTGATTATTACATCCGCAATCGGGAAAAATATTTCACCCCCCACGAGCGCCTCATCGACAGCCTTACCATTCTTGTGCCCGAGACTGTCACTCCCGAAGATAAAGTAGCTCTCTACAACAGGCTTGCCGAAGGCTACCACTCGGCAAATCTCGATTCGGCCATCGTCTGGTATGGAAGGGCGCTTGAGGCCGGAAACATGATTGCCGACAAGGACGCCGCCTTGCGCAATCTTTTATTGCGTGCGCGCCTCAGACGCGATGCTCTTCTGCCAATCAGGGGCATTACATTCGAGGCGATTGCCGATTTTGAGAAAATCAATCCCGATTCGCTCGTGACAAAGCTCGACCGCAAGGATTATTTCCAAGGCGCCGTCGATATATTCACCAATATATCATCGCTTTATCCCGAGGGAACGGCGCGCAAAAAATATGTCGACCGCACGATAGTATATATCGACTCGCTTTTGAAATATTACCGTCCCCATGGTCTCGGATATCGTTTTACCAACGCACATCGCTGGAAGATGTCGGGCGAAAACTCGGATGCGATTGCCGAACTTATCGACACCATGCCCTATCTCACCTATGATTTTGCCCAGTATGCCTCGGGCGCGAGCATCCTTGCGAAATATTACTCGGAATTCCCGTCGAAAAGCGAAGAATTTCTTTATTACCAAACTCTTTCGGCTATAAACGACATTAAGGGCGGTCATCGCGAGGTGACGTCCATGCAGCGTCTCGGAAAAGAGTGGTACGAGCGCGGCGACGTCGAGCGCGCCTATAAATACCTTTCGCTTGCTCTCAGCGATGCTGTCGCTTCGGGCTCGTCTGCCCGAGTCCTCGAAAGCGCTCAAAGCTTGCCCCTTATAACGCGTTCCTTCCAAGAGCGCGACCGACGCCGCACATATCTCCTTGTAAGTCTCGTCGTTATTTTGATTGTGGCCCTTGTTATCATCTTGGGCATGACTGCAATTCTGCGGCGCGACCATCGGAAGTCCGAAAACCTCCGCCGCCACCTCACGGACCTCAATCAAAGCAAAGACTTTTATATTCAGAACATTCTCATGCTTTGCTCGGTCTTTTTCGAGCGCTTGGAGGAATTCAACCGCTACGTGGGGCGTAAAATCAAGGCAAATCAGGTGATAGACCTCTACGACTCAATCGAATCCCGCAAATATCTTGCTTCGCAGACGGATGAGTTTTTCAAGTCGTTCGACACGACATTCCGAACCATTCACCCCAATTTCATGCGCGAGCTCAACTCGATACTTCGCCCCGACCGTCAGCTGCCCGAGCCTCCCGCCGGAGAAAGCATGACGCCGGAGATGAGGATTGCGGCGTTCATGCGGCTCGGCATTGACGACAGCGCCATCCTTGCAAAATTCCTCGGACTTAGCCTTAACACCATTTACACCTATCGGAATCGGCTCAAAAATCGCGCGAAGAACCGCGAAACCTTCGACGACGATATCAAAAAAGTGGGCTTTTAGCTTGAACAATAATTTATATCGACCACCTCAGTGTCCGAGCATATGTATGCTGAAAATCAATATTATAAGAATTTGCAGCATTCATTTATATTTATATTGGCCTTCGATTATGATGAATTGCTCTTGCTTTTATCCTATCTTTGCATCAGAAAAATTTTCAGGTCTAAGATTCAAGGTTATAATTTAGGATTATCAAGTAAGAAAAAGGATTTTTAAATGGTTTTAGGTATTTAGTGTTAGATAAACTAAACGCCCCCTCCGTGAGGAGGGGGCGTTCGATGTTTATAGGGGTAGGGGGCTTTACCACCGCACTCTGAAATCCTGACGGGGTAGGCGGGTGTCAGCCACAATTACTGCGCGGCTTGATGCGTTTATGAAGCTCATGCCGCGCGTCATCGTCTGCAACAGCGGAGCGAGCCTGCGTCCGCGTCCATGATTGAATGCAAGGACCACACAGCCGCCGCGCTCCAAGCGCGCCTGAATCGCCGCGGGGCAACCGTTGGCAAGGTCGACGACAATAAGCTCGGCTTCGGAAATCTCCGTCGAGGCCTCTCCTTTTGCGCGCAAGGCTTCTGCGCGCCTCCCGGCGAAGTGTATCCCCGCCGGGGCAAAAAAGCCCTTCAGACGCGCGAGAATGCGCTCGTCGTCGGTGCGCGACGTATCTTCGGCGTAATACCTGTAGCCGCGCGGTGGATTCAGCACTTCCGTGATAAAACGGAAGGCAAAGGGCGAGTGCACGCCGAAGCCGCGGCTGTGGCGCAGGCGCTGCCACCACCGGGGGTTCAGAATCTCGCGTCCCATCGTCTGAGTGCGAGGGCCATAGCGGCAAGTACGAGCATGTAGATGATGGTGACGCAGGCGTAGGCCACGGCGCCGGTGAAGCGCAGGGAATCGGGCATGAAGCTCATGCGGATTTCGTGGCGTCCCGCAGGCACGCAAAGGGCGCGGAGAATATAGTTGACGCGTCCGAGAGATGCGTCTTTACCGTCGATTGTGGCGTGCCAGCCCCACGGGAAGTAGACTTCCGAGAACACGGCGACGCCGCCCTTGGCCGTCGATACGGTGTATTCGAGGGTATTGGGCGTGTAGGACGTGAGTGCAATCGTGTCGCCGGGGCTTGTGGTGCAGGCTTCCTCGCCGAGAACGGGGGCGAAGCGCACGTCGGCTACGGCCTCGTGGCGCAGGTCGATCTCGGAGAGCGCCGCCATTTCAGCCAGTGCGCCGCTGACATAGCTCAGCGTGTCGGCCAGCCATGCGTTGCCGAAGGCATAGGGGTTGAGCGCGAGCGGCATATCCGGTTCGCCGGTGACGATATAGCGTGCGTTGAGCATATCCATCACGCCGTATGATGCGCGCAGCCCGCGCAGTATCTCCTGCTTGGCCGGGCTGTAGGAGCCGATGACGCTGTCCTCGCGCACTTCGGGGATGTAGCCGTAGCGCACGATGTTGTCGAGATGGCGGCGGATCAGGTCGTCGTAGCGGTTGAGCTTCGCCGCGTGGTAACCGCCGAGCATGTGGTGGAAATAAGAGCGGTCGGGGCTGCTGAAGCCCGGGATGTCCATCACGCGGAATGTCGCGCCGGAGTCGGCGAGAATGGCGCGGTCGATGGCGTCGGGCGTGAATGCGGCCTGTGCGCCTGCTTCGGGCGCGCAGAAGCTCGAATGCGACACATAGCGCTTGTCGACGGTGTAGAGATCGAAAAATATCGCAAGCCCGATTACCCCCACGGCCCATCGGCGCGGGAGCGCCCCTTTGTAGTAGAATGCCAGTGCGCCCAAGCCGATAAGGAGAATTATCAGCGAGCGCAGGGCGTCGGCCTTGACCATTCCGTAGCGGAGCGCTTCGACAAGCGACGCGTTGGCCGGGTTCGAGAGAGAGTAGTAGAAGAGGGCGTTGTCGATGTCAGCCTGTGAAGCGCCCTGCTGACGCCCCATTTCGACCACTTGCCCCTGAATGCTTTCTACCGTGGCGAGGTCTTGGCTTGTGATTGCGCTCCCGAACATCGAAGGCGCAATCAGGGCCGCCGCGCAGACAGCGCCGCAGACCCCGAAGCTCCATGCCGCGGGCTTGACCATGCGGCGGCGCTCCTCGGCGTCGGCGGTGAGCAGCTTTTCAAGCCCCAGTATGGCCATCAGCGGTATGCAGAATTCGGCGATGACGAGGATACTCTCCACCGCCCGGAATTTATTGTACAGCGGGAAGTTGTAGATCATGAAATCCGTCAGCGGCGTGAAGTTCGAGCCGAGAGCCAGCAGCACGGAGAGTACCGTCGAGGCGAGCATGGCCCATTTGAGCGGGCCGCGGACGATACAGCATCCCGTCACGAACAGCGCCAGCACGAGCGCGCCGACATAGACCGGGCCGTTGGTTCCTTCCGAGTCGTTGAAATACTGCGGGAGGTAGGGCAACAGCGCTCCGGCTCCCGGGTCGGCTCCTGCGGCATCTTCGAGGCGGTCGAGGCTCATGTAGGTCTGACGCCCGCCCTCGGGGCGAGCCGTAGCTCCGCCTTTGATGTTGGGGATGAGCAGGCTGAAGCTCTCGCTCCGCCCGTAGCTCCACCCCACAATCTGCTCGTAGGGCATACCGCCCGTAGGCTTGGGCGCCGTTGGGTCGGTCGCCGTGGCTTGAGCCTCGGTGTCGGCAAGTTCGCTTTGGCTGCGCTTTGTCTCCTTGGCGTATTCGTAGGTGTTGTACAGGCTCGGCAGGTTGGCCCCTATGGCCAGCGCGCCGACGACTACAGCCGTGGCCGAGGCCGTGGCCCAGCGCTTCAGCGCATGCTTGCGGAAGGCCTCGATGAGATAGCAGATTGCGCAGATTACCATCACGATAACGAAATAGTAGGTCATCTGCGGATGGTTGGCGTTAAGCTGAAGCATGGCGAATAGGCCTGTCAGCGCACCTCCCGAGAGGTATCGCCCGCGGTAGAGCATCAGAAATCCTGCTATCGTCGGCGGCACGTAGGTCAGGGCCATGAATTTCCAGATATGACCCGCACCGATGATTATTATGAAATACGACGAGAAGCCCCATGCGATAGCCCCGATAAGAGCATAATACCATCGCATCCTGAGCGAGAACAGCAGTATCAAGAAGCCCGCCATCATCATGAACAGGAGGTTCGACGGCGAGGGAAGCCCGAGGCCGTAGACCGTGTTGAGCCACGTAAAGAGGCTGTTCGACGGATAGTCCGGCGAAATCTGGAATGTGGGCATGCCACCGAAGAGCGAGTTGGTCCACAGGGCCTTCTCGCCCGTGGCCTCTTCGAAGGCGCGGCCTTCCTCGCCGTTGGCAGCGCCCTGCTGCATATCGGCTTGACGCAGGCTGTTGCCCTCGAAATTATCAGGATAGAAAAAGGCAACGGACACAAAGGCCAGAACGGCCAGCGACACAAAAAAGCCCCACACCTGCGGGCGCTTAAGGGTGGATAGAATCTTGTTCATGGATGCTAAAGTGCTAAAACACCGCAAAGATACTCATTTAAATTGAGATTACACGCCCCGCAGCCCCGAAATTGAAGCCCCGGCGGCCGCGTCAGCGGTCGAGGCGCTTCTGAAAATCGGCGAGGCGAGAGTCGGACTTGGATATCAGTAGCACCGTGTCGCCGATATGAAGCATCGTATTCCCGCGCGGAACGATGTAGCTCGTGCCCCGCTTGATGAGTATCGCAAGCGTGTCGTCCGGGAAGTTCATCTCGCTCAGGCGGTTGCCGTCGGCAAGATGCGATGCCGCTATGGTGAGCTCGCGGGTGGCCGCCGTCACTTCTTCCGGGAGCTCGAAGTCAAACTGGCGCGTCGGCAAATCCTCCGTGAGTCCGAGGCGCCGCGCCATAGCCGTGACGGTGGAGCCTTGAATAAGCAGCGACAAAAGCGTGATGAAAAACACGAGATTGAACATGAAGCGCGCGTGGACAACCGAGGGCGACATCAGCGCGTATGTGGCGAAAATGATAGGCACAGCTCCGCGGAGGCCCACCCAGCCTACGTAGGCACGAGCCTTGAGCGTGAACCTGCGGAATGGTGCAAGCGAGAGAAACACTGCCGCCGGCCTCGCCACAAGAATCATGAATATACCCAGCAAAATGCCCGGCCACATGATGTGGAGAAGCTCGTGAGGGTTGACCAGCAAGCCGAGTGTAAGGAACATCACAATCTGCACCAGCCATGTGAACCCGCCGAAGAACGTGGCTATCGTGCGCTTCAGCACGAGGCGCTCGTTGCCGACGACAAGCCCCGCGATATAGACCGCGAGATAACTGTTGCCTTTGATGAACCCCGTAAGCGTAAAAGCAAAGAAACAGCATGCGATGACCATCACCGGGTAAAGAAACTCATTCGAACAGTTCAGCGCATTGACCACCTTCACCGTCAGCTTGCCGATGATAAATCCTGCGGCCGCACCGACCCCGAGCTGGAGGACAAGCTCTCCGGCTGAACTCACGACGAGCTCGCCCGTAATTTCACGCCCGGTCTCGATGACGGAGATAAGAAGTATCACCAGAAGATACGCCATAGGGTCGTTCGACCCGCTTTCAAGCTCAAGCACCGGCTTGAGACGCTCCTTTAGCCCCGTCCGCGACGTGTTGAGGATGGAGAATACCGACGCCGAGTCGGTCGACGACATGATGGCCGCGAGCAGCATCGACTCCGTCCACCCGAATGCATACGCCGGAAGCATCATCCGCATCATCTCATGGATAAAAACCCCCGTAAGCGCCGTCGTGATGAGCACCCCGGCTGTCGCAAGCACAAGGCCCGGACCCAAAACCGGACGGATTTGTTTGAAATCAGTGTCGAGCCCGCCTGAAAACAAAATGATACACAGCGAAATCATCCCTATGAACTCCGCCGTTGCCGCATTGTCGAACCGAATCCCGAATCCGTCGACCCCGGCAAGCATGCCGATGCCGAGGAACACCACGAGCGTCGGAACGCCGTAGCGCGAGCCCGTCTTCCCCGCCAGTACGCTGATAAATAGCAGCACGGCAAGAAAACATAATGTTTCCCGGTGTGATAAGCATCTGTGTCTGTATTTTTATTGCAAAGATACACAAAATAATTCGCATTTTGCAGTCCCGTAAATTTTACGTAAATTTGCATTCATTTGAATATCTTAAATCACTATTACCGATTTTTCTGAAATGAAGCGAATTTTTCCTCGGGCATTAGTGCTCGCCGCAGCCGCCGTGCTTGCGCCTGCGATGACTGATGCCGCTCCCGGATGGCCTGCAAACTATGAGGGCGTGATGCTCCAAGGCTTCTACTGGGACTCTTACACCGACACAAAGTGGACAAATCTCGAAAGTCAGGCCGACGAGCTGGCCGAGAACTTCTCTCTCATCTGGGTCCCGAACAGCGCTAAGTCCGCCTCAGGCTACATGGGCTACGACCCCGTCTACTGGTTCACAAACCACAACACCCGATTCGGAACCGAGACCGAGCTCCGAAAGATGATACAGACCTTCAAGGCCAAAGGCGTAGGCATAATCGAAGACGTCGTTATCAACCACCGAAGCGGTAAGAGCAACTGGACCGACTTCCCCGCCGAGACTTGGAACGGCAAAACATGGCATATCGGAGTCGACGGTATATGCTCCACCGACGAAGTGCGAAACACCGCCGGACAGGCAAAACCAACCGGCGCTCCCGACACCGGCGAGGACTTCGACGGCTCGCGCGACCTCGACCACACAAACGCTAACGTTCAGGAAAACAGCAAGGCTTACTGCAAATTCCTCCTCGAAGACATGGGCTATGCCGGATTCCGCTACGACATGGTCAAAGGATACGCAGGCCGATACGTCGGGATGTACAACGAATACTCCGCCCCCGAATTCTCCGTCGGCGAATATTGGGACGGTAACTACGACGCCGTAAAAACTTGGATCGAAGCCACCGGGAAGCGCTCCGCCGCTTTCGACTTCCCCTTCAAGTATGCCGTAAACGAGGCTTTCGCCTCCGGCGACATGACCAAACTCGTCTGGAAGGCCAACGGCACCACCGACCAGCCCGCAGGCATGATTCATTTCGCATACCC
Source organism: uncultured Muribaculaceae bacterium (assembly GCA_910584905.1). Taxonomy (GTDB): domain Bacteria; phylum Bacteroidota; class Bacteroidia; order Bacteroidales; family Muribaculaceae; genus CAG-873. Next base: position 111,242 of record CAJUCQ010000070.1, on the reverse strand, counting down.
GCAGTATGCCGTCACATTCATCGACAACCACGACACGGCCCGCGACGGAAGCAAATTCACCGGCAACGTCCTCGCCGCAAACGCATTCATGCTCTCTTGCCCCGGCACCCCCTGCGTATTCCTCTCCCACTGGAAAGCAAATAAAGCCGCTATATCGGCAATGATTGCCGCCCGCAAGCTCGCCGGCGTCCACAACCTCAGCTCCGTGAAGGTCCTCAAAACATCTCGCGACTGCTACATGGCCGAAGTCTCCGGCTCGAAAGGCACTCTCGCCGTGAAAATCGGGCCTTCCATGGACAGCCCCGCCGGATACACAGCCTCCGACATCAAAGCCACAGGCACCGACTACTGCATCTGGGTCAAGACCTCCGGCGCAGTCACGCCCCCTCAGCCCCCGTCGGCGACGCGTTCACCGTATATTTCTCTAACGATAAAAACTGGCCCACTCCCCACATCCACTACTGGGGCGCATCCGAAAGCACATGGCCCGGCGTCGAAATGACAAAAGACGGCAACGTCTGGAAATACACCGTCCCCGCCGGAACAACCGGATTCCTCTTCAACGCTGGCGACGGCGACGCTACAAAAACCGCCGACATGACCGCCGCCAAAGACCACCTCTACTCCACCGCAGGCGATCAGGGCCTTTATTCCGGCGGCAGTCAGGGAGGCCCCGTCGACACCGACTTCATTTACATCATCGGCGAACCCGCAGGCGGATGGATGGCAAACCTCGGACAAAAGATTCAAGGCGAAGCCGGTGTGTTCGTCTACAACGCCGATTTCGACGCCGAATACACATACTTCGGTTTCGCCACGGCCCTCGGCGCAACCGAAAAAGACTGGGAAACCCTCAACGCCTCGCGTTTCGGCTCCGAACTCAACGACGAACTCCCCGAACCCGACGCCTCCGGAAACACTATCGCCGACTACTTCACCATCTCCGGCGCCGGAACATACGCTATGGGATTCCCCAACGCAACCTCGTGGCGCATAGCCCCCGGACGATACACCTTCACCGTTACCCCCGCGAGAAAGACGCTGAAAGTCGAACCCGCCACCGCCCCCGTCATCTACTACAACCTGCAGGGACTCCGCGTAGACAAGCCCGTAAAAGGCCTCTACATCCGCGTGCAAGGCAAGACCTCATCGAAAGTCTACATCCGCTGATTCCGCGTCTCCGCGACGTCATATACAAGAAAAACCGGACCGACAGGCCCGGTTTTTCTTGTATATGAACGCCGCAATCAGCCGCCGCCCCTCTTTTTGCCGTGGACGGCTATGGAGCGGCTCTCGGCGGCCTCAACCTCCTCTTCACTCGGCTCATAGCCCGGAGCCCACGCCGACACTTCGTCGGGCTTGCGGCCCTCGATTTCCCAGTCAAAGGGATAGAAATGCACTTCAGGATTGCGCCACGACGGCTTCCGAAGCCCGTAAACCACGAGCGGAAGGCCGACGAAGAAAACTGTGCCGAGCGCGATGATGCAGACATACACCCCCGGCGAACCCACCGAAATCTGAGCCGGAGGAATGAAACTGAGAACCAGCGCGGCAACCGCACCCGCGATTCCCGTCGTGCACACGGCGACAACACCGGCCTTGCCGCCCGGAACGCGGAAGCCGCGCTTTTTACCCGGCTCCGTCCGGCGAAGGCGGATAAATGCCCCGTAAATCATCACAACCATAATCAGATATATAATCGTAGCCAATTGCGACATAATCTGATAGGCCGACTCCACCGTCGGCAAAACAACCAGCACAAACAACAACAACGTCACAAACGCCCCCTCGACATACAACAACGCCTTGTTGACGCCCTTGGCATTTGTCTTCTGAAGTGCCGGAGGAAGATAGCCCGATTGTGCCACAGCCATCAGACCCGTAGCCGGACCGGTGACAAGCGCCGAAATCTGACCTATGACCCCGACCATTATCAGCAGGGCCATGACATTTCCGAGCCATCCCAGCCCGAACGAACCCCAGAGGCCGCGATAGGCCACAAGGAGCGACTGCAAGAGGTCGATATGCTCCGACGGAACAACCATGCCGATGACAAGCGTGCCGAGGGCATAAACACCCACGATAACGGCGATTGCCAAAAACACCGACTTCGGAAACTGACGCCCCGGATTCCGCATGTCATTGATATGCACCGCCTGAATCTCCATCCCGGCATAAAACAGGAATATAGACGCCGCAAGAACGATAGTCCCGATGTGGCCGAAATCAGGGAAAAAGCTCACGTGCGCGAGATAATCATGCTTCCCGGACAGCGCATACGCCACCCCGAGAACGATGAGCGCCACCCCCGGAATGATAGTCCCCGCCATCCCGCCGACGGTGCTCAGGCGGTTGGCCGACTTCTGCCCCCGGAATGCGTTGAACGTAGCAAGCCAGTACATCACCAGCGCCACGACGAGCGTATAGACCTTGTTCGACGCAAGCCGCGCGTCGAAACTCTCCGGCCAAAAGATATAGGCGAGCGACGCCGCCCCGAACATCAGCACCGTAGGAAACCATATCACCACAGTCTGCCATTCCAGATACATCGCCGTCCACCCCCAGCGAGGGCCGAATGCCTCCGATACCCAGCGGTAAAGACCGCCGTTCTTGGTATAGGTCGATGCAAGTTCGGCGCAAACCAGCGAAAACGGCAACAGGAACACTATCGCCGCAAACAAATAGAAAAATATCGACTGAACGCCGTATTTCGCCTCCGACGGAAGCCCGCGGAGACTCAGTATCGACGTGATTATCAGCACAGCCATAGCCCACGTCGTGAGGCTGCCCTTGGCTGTCGATATGATTTTTCGGCGCCCCGATGAGGTGACGGTGTTCCCGCCGGAGCTTTTATCCGGAGTGTTCATAGTTGCGGAAGATAAAGGATTTGAGAGAGAAGTGTATAAGAAGATAGAGAGGAGAGAGGAGAATGAGCCGACGGGGGCTAATCCGTCTTGCGACCCGGGTAGCTTTCAAGAGCCTTGCGTAGAACTGTCATCGCCGCCTTGAGGTCGTCTTTGTTCAGCACATAGGCTATGCGCACCTCGTCGCGCCCGAGACCCGGCGTGGAGTAGAACCCCGACGCCGGAGCCATGAACACCGTAGCGCCTTCGTACTCAAACTCGCGGAGACACCACTGGCAGAATTGGTCCGCGTCATCAACCGGAAGACGCGCCACCGTGTAGAACGCTCCCATAGGGATAGGCGAGTAGCACCCCGGAATCTTGTTGATTTCATCAATGAGAAGATTGCGGCGCTCGACGTACTCGTTATACGTCTCGAGCATATATTCAGGCGTGGCGTCGATGCTCGCCTCTGCCACAATCTGCCCCAATAGAGGCGGACTCAGACGCGCCTGACAAAACTTCATCACAGTCTTGCGCAGCTCCTTGTCCTTGGTGATGAGAGCGCCGATGCGGATGCCGCATTCATTGTAGCGCTTCGACACCGAGTCAATCAGCACCACCTGCTCCTCGATGCCCGGAAGATGGAACGCCGAGATATAAGGAGCCCCCGTGTAGCAGAACTCGCGGTAAACTTCGTCAGAAAACAAATACAGATTATGAGCCTTCACCATATCGCGGATCTGCAACATCTCTTTCATCGTATAGAGATACCCCGTCGGGTTATTGGGATTGCAGATAAGGATACCCTTCGTCCGAGGAGTAATGAGAGCCTCGAACTTCTCTACGGGTGGAAGGCGGAAACCCTCGTCGATGCTCGACGGCACCGTCACGATTTTCGCTCCCGCCGAAATGGCGAAAGCCATATAGTTGGCATACGCCGGCTCAGGCACGATTATCTCGTCGCCCGGGTCAAGACAAGCCATAAATGCAAACAGCACGGCCTCCGAGCCCCCGCTCGTGATGATAATGTCGTCGGCTTCGACGTCGATATGGAAGCGCGAATAATAGCTCCGCAACTTCTCCCGCAACGACGGAAGTCCGTCCGACGGGCTGTATTCAAGCACCTTGCGGTCGATATGGCGAAGGGCCTCGAACGCTTCGGGCGGAGTCGGCAGGTCAGGCTGACCGATGTTAAGACGATATACTTTCGTGCCGCGGTTGATGGCTTCCATTGCCAGAGGCACAAGACGGCGTATGGGCGAGGCGGGCATTTCCTGCCCGCGTGTGGATATCTCAGGCATAAGTGAAGATTTATTTTGACGGCCGGACGCTTGTCGCCGGACCGAATGTTTTGAAATGCAAGTTATTCATTTCCATAGGGCTGAGCTTCGTAGCCCCGGGATATTGTTTGCGGGGTATCTCTTTCATAACGCGGATGTGTCGCTTTTATTATAAATTTTGGAAAACTCCTCGCTCAAGGCATTGATGCCGACCGTAAACGCCACATAGCCCGCAACCAGGAATATCAGCTGTTCCCACACCGGAGGCCATACCAGGAAACCGCCGAGCAGATTGACCGCGAATATAAGCCAGAGCGTGGCCTGTACCAGCAGACACATCGTGCACCACGCATGAGCACGCCAATGCTGATACCAGATGCTCCAGAACGAGAACGGCAGACAGCACACGTTCAGCAGTGCCATCGCGTGGATACTCTCCGGAGCCAGAAGAACTGCCGCAACGTTGACCGTAAAATACCCGAGCCCGACCGCGCTCCATCCGACCGCGCCGAGTAGCTTGGCCGCGGCCGTCGACAGCACCGTATTGCACCCCGTCCGCTCTATCACCGAGCACAAGCGGTCGGCCGACGCCGTGTGGTAGCCCGAACTCTTCTGCACAAGCATCATGCTGATGCAAGCCCCGAACAGATTCAGCACCACAAGGGTAGCCGTCGATGCCTGCCGGAGCAGCCCCCCGTAATACGCAAGGCCCGTCACCAGAACAGCCCCGGCGAGCAACCCGGCCCACGGCAAAACGCGCTTCACCGCATCGCTCACCCGGTGGGCCTCCAGATCCGGCTCCGACGACTCAGCCGTCGGATATGCCACGAGTGCAACTCCGGTCCACTTATCCAAAAACTCCGTCGCCGGCATGTTCGACCCGCCCGGAGCATCAGGCGAGCTGTATGCCACACCGCCGGAATCCTTCCCCGTGACGATTGCAAAGCACCCGTCAAATTGCGCGAGGAACGGAACAGGCAGCGCCGCATAACCCGCGGACTTGTCCGCGAAGCGGAGCGTCTCGGAGTCGATGCCGTAGCTTTGAAGAAGCTTCGTCAGACCGAAGATGCTTTTAAAGGTCATCCCCGCAAACCGACGCGAGCTGTAATCCTCCGTATGTGGCACCCCGAGGGCCTTCAGAAAATTGCTGAACAGTGTTGCACCCATGTATTTGCCATATTATAGCGCAGTCTGCACTTTATGCAACAGCGTGTTCCCGTCGATTTCTCCTTCATGACGCCATACCTTGCGCCCGTCGCGGTAGAGGATAAACGTCGGCGTCGCCTCAACGTCCTCGCCGTTGGCCGCTTCCTGATTCTTGTCTACGTCAAGTTGCAGCACATAAGCCGTGTCGCCGAGGATTTCGGCTACTTCATCAACGATTGGCGCCATAGCCCGGCAGTGCATACACCATGTGGCATAAAATTCTACGAGAACGACGCTCTTGCTTCGGATTGCTTCATCGTAAGTGTTCATAGTGGTAGATATTTTCTGTTTGCGTGAATATTTATATAAGCAATGTTATAACGCTCTATCTGTCTATTTTGTTAGACGGGCCTATTTTTCTTGTCCGTCACGCAGGAAAAGCGTATATTTGCCCCATGAAATTTATTCCTACCGAGATTCCCGGAGCTTGGATTGTCGAGCCGGTGCGCCACGGCGACTCACGAGGCTACTTTTGCGAAACATTCCGGGCCGACCTGTTCGCCAGGGCTACCGGCATCACCCGCCCATTTATTCAGGACAACGAAAGCTTCTCGATACGAGGCGTCCTCAGAGGACTCCACTATCAGTCCGGCGATGCCGCGCAGGCAAAGCTTGTCAGAGTTTCGCTCGGACGCGTATTCGACGTCGCCGTCGACCTGCGCCACGACTCGCCCGCATTCGGCCGTCATATCGCCGTTGAACTTTCTGCCGAAAACGCCCGCCAGCTATACATCCCGCGCGGATGCGCCCACGGCTTCCTTGTCCTAAGCCCGGAAGCGCGATTCCATTACAAGGTCGACAATGCCTACTGCCCCGCCGCCGAGCGCTCAATCCGTTTCGACGACCCAGACCTCGCAATCCCGTGGCCCGTCGCCGACATGGAGATTATCCTGTCGCCCAAGGACCTACAAGCCCGGGCATTCACCGCAGGATTCGAGCCGGAATAAATATCCGGCCCTCAAACACAGCGCGGCTGCGTCGGCTCTTCCCGACACAGCCGCGCTCGTTTTCGCGCTTTTATCACCTCATCGGCGGACGGGGCATACCCGCCGGACGCGAGCCCCCGTGGCCGCCAGGTCCGCCCGGTCTCCCGGGGCCGTCCCCGAAGTTGGGCGCATTGCGGTCAGCCGGTGTCGCTCCCTTCCCGAAGGTGTTGAACTTATACGTGAAGCTCACCATCACATACCGCGTCAGCGAATTATACCGGACATCCTCGAAATAGTTGCCCGTCTCGTTCGACCTCACATTGCTCTTCTGCCCGAGTAGGTCATAGCCCTTGAGCGTCAACGTCGCCGATTTGTCGCGAAGGAACTGATAAGATATCGACGCGTTCCAAAGCCACGTTTTCTCGTTATAGCCCGCCTCATAGCCCGACGTGGCGCGATAGTCGACGTCCGACCCCAGGACAAGCCCGAACGGCGTGTAATACGACGCGTAGAGCGTACCCCCGTAGGTATGCGTCGTGCGGTTGTTGGTCGGCACTGCCGAGTTGCTCGTCGTCGACAGCCGATAGCTCGGACGAAGCTCGATTTCGAGATTCTCGGGACGCCATGCCACGCCGGGCATGATGCCGAGCCCGAAAGTCCCCGAAACATTCCGGAGTGAGTTATTGAACCCCACATTGCGCGAATAATCCGCGAAAATGTGGTTGTTGAATGTAAAAGCCTTATTCCTGAAGGGGAAGCTAACCATGTTCATCCCGCGGATGCTCCATACGCCGTTGACGTTCTCGTAAGTCGTCGTCCGCCCGCCCGTGGCGTTGTCATAATCCGTCCGCGACACTATCGAGTTCTGAGCATAGTTGGCAAACACCATAGCCATTATCGACCGCTGAGCCTCCGTGTTGAAATCCTGAAACCGCAGATTGACGTTGTGCGTGAACGAAGGCTTCAGATTCGGATTACCCTGCACGATGTTGAGCGGGTCAGAGTAGTCGGCCACCGGCTGTAGTTGCGTCATCGACGGCTGCGACGACCGCCCGCGGTAGAACGCGTTCACCGACCGCGTTTTGCTCATCTTGTAGCGGAAGCGGAGATAAGGCGCGTAATTCCACACCCACCGCTCAAGATTACGCGCCGAGTTTATAAGGTCTACGCTACGGCTCATCTGCGGCACCAGCGACAAACCCGCGTCAATAGTCTTGGTCTTGTCAATATGCTTGAAGCCCGCGCGGATATCCTGATTCATATAATTGTTGCGGAAACGGTTCGAAAGCTCCTCGTTGAACACAAGCGTCAGGTCGATTACAGGCTCGCCCTCCCACCCGTCGGGAAATTCGACCGGATGGTCATACGTCAGCTTGTCCGCATTATTCCACCGATAGGCAAAACGGTAGGCAAAAGTCAGAAAATTGCCACGCTTGACATCCCCGAGTGGCTCGGTCCACGTCACGCGCGCATTCACATTCGAAGTCCACGTCCTGTTGTCTGCCCACTGGTCATAGAGATCCACAGAGTCCGCAAGCTGAAAAAACTTGTTCCACGAATACGTGTCCGATGTCTCCCGCACATTGCTGTATCGGTATTGGGCCTGAATTGAGAACGACCGACCGGGGCGCGAACGGAACGAATGATTATAAATCAGATTACCCCCGAACTCATAGCTCTTGCCGTCGCTCGTTCCCGTGTTTATCGAACGGGTCATCTCTGGATTGCCCGCCGATGTCAAGAACGTCGAGGACTCCTCGCTCTTGGATGACTTGTTGAAGTTGAACGAAAAATTCGGTCGGAACTCGAACGTATTCATCGAATCAGGCTTCCATTGGATGCGGAAATCCCCGCGCACGTTATGACCCTTGTCGCGCGACACGGAATTCGACGTCGTGTGCGATATATCCGACGCATCGAGATTATAGCGGCGGAAACGCTCCGTCCGCGTGTCGCGGTCAGTGTGCGAGTACATCACATTACCCCCCACGCGGAATATCTCCTTGTTCCCGACGTTGAAATTAAAGCCGAGCGCCTCGGCCGACGTCAGCCCGTTGTAGCCCCCGAAGCGGCGGAAACGCCCCCCCGCACCGTCAGTGAATGTCGGTGCATTGATATTGTTGGCTGACCCGAGAAACGTTATCTGATTGTCGTTCCAGAAACGATTGATATTGAACGACCCGTTGTAGCGGCTCGTGCCCCCCCAACCGTAGCCCGCTTCGACGTTGCCAAACCAGCCGTTTTTCATATTTTTCTTTACCGTCAGATTGATCACAGTCTCCTCTTCCCCGTCATCGACACCCGTGATGCGGGCGAGGTCGCTCTTGCGGTCCACGACCTGAAGCTTCTCAATCATATTCACCGGTAGATTACGCGAGGCCACCGTCGGGTCATCGCTGAAAAACTCCTTGCCGTCAACGAGGATTTTTGTCACCTCCTTGCCGTTGGACGTAATCTTGCCGTCGCTGCTAACCTCCACGCCCGGAAGACGCTTCAGGAGGTCCTCAACTACGGCGTTCGGCTGAGTCTTATAGCTCTCGGCCGAGAACTCGATGGTATCTTCCATCACCTTCACCGGGGTGCGGATGCCCGTCACCACAGCCTCCTTAAGCGCGATGGCGCTTTCTCGTAGACGGATGGCCGGAAGCGTCATGTCGCCCTTGACCTCGATAGGCACAGTCTGCGTGGACGTCCCGACATACGACGCCTCTACAACATACTTGCCCGCCTCAAGACCGCTGACGGCGAACCGCCCGCGGCTGTCGGTAACAACGCCCTTGACAAGCGTCGAATCCTTCGTCGCGCGTAAAACACGCACCGACGCCTGAATAAGTGTCTCCCCCGTAGCGTCGTCGGAAACCGTACCGAGGAGCGTGTAGGCCGACGACAAGAGGGGGAGCAGCGCAAAAATAAAAACAAATAACGGAGAGAATAATGTTTTAGATTGCATCTCGATAGTTGGAAACTGGATCGATTGTGAGGAATAGAGTTGCTTTTGGAATCACGTCCTCAATTGAGAATAAAAATAGCCCCCGAGGTTTAATTCGTAAAAATAATTTTGAAGCGAATTAAACTTTTTTTAATATATATTGTCATAAATATACAGCGCTTATCGTAAAAATGACGCGCTTTTGAAACCCTAACGCATCATGCTCATATGAACGAAGATAAAACCACCCCCGCAACAACCCCGGACGCTCACAACGAATCGGCCACCGTCGCCGCTCCCGCCGCAGAAAAGAAAAGCGGATGGTTGCCCTTGGCAGCCATCATTCTTGCCCTTGCCGCATGGCTGACCCTCGCCCGGACAACAGGCTACGTCGCAATGGCCGTCGCCGCGGCCGCAATCATCGTCGCCGCCTTCGCATGCCGCCGCCACCCCGGCGCGTGGCGCAACGTCGCCATCACAGCCATCATAGCCGCCGCAGTCCTCATCGTCGTAGTCCTCGCATTCATAATAGTCCTGAACATCAGCCTCGCAAAATCCTGACAAAGCACCAGCCCAAATAACACCCCCGCCCCGCCCATACACCCCGCCAACTAACTGATTGACAGTGCAAAGTACGGACGCGATTAATCGCGTCCGCGCCGACAGCCCCCCTCAAACTCCCCGCAAAAACGCGCAAAAAGCTGACAATCAGCGAAATTATTTAAATTTGGTGGCGACATTAAATCATTCGCGGAAGGTACGGACGCGATTAATCGCGTCCGCGCCGAAAAAAGCATCCTTTCCCTCGCTAAAAGCACTTTGCGCTGATTTGCAATTGCTTAAATTGGGGGGCGACATTAAATCATTCGCGACGGGAGTACGGACGTGATTAATCACGTCCGCCGAGAAAATCGCTATTCAACAACATATTACAGCAAAATAGGGCGAGGAAGGATGCCCTCCCCCCTCGCCAAAATCACAACGCGTTGAAAATCCGCCTCTATCCCTCATCTGTCTACAAGCAGAAGCGGTCGGAGATTAGTGCCCATACGCGTCAGTGCCAGCTGGAGCATGTAGATGTCCAATGACGATATACGAGGCCTGTTTTGCGGGTGCGATATAAATTTCGACAGCTTCTTGATTACAATATCGGCCGGACCCTCTATTGCCACCTCAAAATTCCCTGCCGTGTCTATTTCTTTTAGACGTGGGGCGATGAAATCCCTGAATATGTCGCTTCTCGGTTTGATTTCATGGACATCGACATATCGCTCGGTTTTGTTGCGCAGGGCCGACCAATAAAATTTATCGCGGTATGAAAACAGGTCGTATAACGTATATTCGTTGCAGAACCCGATTTCGAAGTGGCCTATGACCATTTTTTCAAGATACGACGCACTGACTCCGAACAGCCTGCTGTACGACTGTACTTCAGCTGCACTTAGCGGGCTGTCGAATACGATTTGCGGGCTTTCGACCGCTTTGGTAAATTCATATTTCCATTTTCCGTTTTCAATCCTGCACGATATTGCCACACGCAGTTGGCCGCCCGTGTATGCGAGCGGCAGTTCGACAATGCTTATGGAGTTGTCCTCCAAGACATCGCCATCAGAGCGCACAGGATAGAAACTTACCGGAGATTCAGCGTGATTCTTCACAAGTTCATGCCGAACGGCACACCACGGCGAATCAGTCAGACGAAGGTCGGAGAGCGTGGACACCTTGCCGCGGAGAAGTCCGCCTGCGTCGTCAAGCCCGAACATCATGTGCCACATCACCGGATTACGCTCTTTAAGCTCCTTGGAATGGCTGTCGCCGAGAGCCGTGTTGATTGATTGAAGGCAACGGGCGTCGCCGTTCCATTGCGCAACAAGCGGTCGTATGCGTTTCGGTCGTCGGCGTGCGAAATCGGTGACAAGTTTCCCAAGCAGAATCATAAAGCTGATGATGTAGCATACCGTTTCGGAAATGTAGTTTAAGGATGTGAGATTGAATGTATACTCAATCACCAATAAAATCACAATCAGCGTTACGAAGCTGATGGCATTCACAAGGTTCTGCGACAGCCGCTGTTCTCTTACGGCAAGACGCTGATACAGTAGTGGGGTGAAACTCTCCCACGGTATTGTGAAGGTGCTGTTGTCGGTCTTGAAGTAAAAGTAATCGGGATATTTGCGCGGGTCCCATTTGAAGGGGGGCATATCGAGAACAAACAGTTCCTTGATTTCGAGGAATTTGTCCTGACCCGGAAATAGAGTTGCCTCTTCAAGGGTCATTACCTTTGAAAAATCAGCGCTGCACCCGAGGCCGATTTCGCCTTCATCGGAGACTATCGCGAAGTCATTGAAACGCAGTATGTCGGCGCTTAGATAGCTCTGAGGAATCCCGAGTTCCTCTTCAATTCCGCGAAGTGCGCAGTCCTTGAGACTGAAATGATTGTTGGGCTTGAGGTCTGTCAGAGAGAACGATTCGTTCACCGGAACGTGAATCTTGCTTTGGCGGTTTTGCTCGATTTTCCCCGCCCGGACCGCAAGCATCACCCCTTTGGTGCGGTCGGCCTTTTGTCCGAAAACGATGATGTCAAGCCCGAAAGACGAGAACAGGAATTTCAGACAACGGCAGATTAGGGCCTTGTCTTCTTTACCGGCCCGGTTGACGCGTCGTATCAGTAATTGGAAGCATTCTTTGTAAGGCCCTTCTTTGAACAGGTGCTTGAAGACTTTGAACGTAAAATGGTCCGTAAGGTATATGTCAAGAGTCAGGTAGCCCTTGTCTATGCTGAAACTTTCAACCCCGACTTTGTCGCCGATGAAGTTGATGGAATTGTCATTGACGATGTTGTCGCTTACAATCTTGATTGACGCCATCAGACGCTCCGTGCTGTAGGCGCAGTCGGTCATGAAGTCGCACACGTGCATGGTTCCTTTCCCCGGAACGTCGAGCATAAACAACGACTTATCAGTGGCTTTGCTGTCGATTGTCGTTCGAAGTTGCCGGTAATATGCCACGATTTTTTTATCCCGGATTTTCGAGATTTCCTCCCGGTCGGTAATCGGCACTCGCTCTTCATAGGAATACACGCCGCCTCCGGGGATATCGTGGGTCGCAAAGTAGATGCTGTTGTCGTTCGGGGCGGGAATATCAGCCACGCCTTTAAGCTCGGGTGCGATAATCCCGACCAGACCTTTGATGTCCTTGTTGCATAGCGGGCCGATCATTACGCCGTAAAGAGCCCATAATATGCCCGCCGGAATGCCGCACCATATCTGCCATTCATGCCCGGTCCCTGAAAATGACCTCACAACGCCATAGACCGTTAAAGCCGTAAACAGCAATGCGCCCATCTTGACTTGGAAAAAGTGGCATGGCAGAATCTCAATATGTCTGAAGGGCGTGCTGTCGCACATGAGATAACGATTCAGCGAATCCAGTTTCTGACCTTGCACCGCCTTGTATAGCTTCGGGATAAGCCACGGAAGCACGGCCGTGATTATGCTTGTGATTACGTCGGGCAACAGTGCCGGGATATCAACCATAGACTCAGATTGTTTTTTTGATGATGCGGGCAGGATTGCCTGTGACCAGCGAATGAGCCGGTATATCGCGGGTCACAACGGCGCCGGCTCCGACCATAGCCCATTCTCCGATTGTCACGCCGCATACAATCGTGGCATTCGCGCAGATCGATGCGCCGTAGCAGACTGTGGTGCGTGAAAGCTCCCAGTCGCTGCCGCTTTTGAGCGTTCCGTCGGCATTGATTGCTCGGGGATATTTGTCGTTGGTAAAGCAGGCCGATGGCCCGATGAACACGCCGTCGGAGATTTCAACCCCGGGCGGAATTACAACGTTGTCCTGAATCTTGACGCGTCGGCCTATCCTGACACCGGCGCCGATATGGACGTTACGGTGTATCTTGCATTCCTCTCCGATAACCACGTCTGCCCCTATGCTCGAGAACTCTTCTATGACGGTCGAGGCCCCTATTCGCGCGCTCGGATGTATGATGATATTGTCCATGCTTGTAAATTTGATTATTCGCAAAAATACGAAAAAGTCCCGGAATATTTGATATTCCGAGACCGTTTAGTAGGGGGAACCCCCATGTATTATGTATTATGCGTGCGATTTACTTGAAGTCAATAAGCTCGACGTCAAAAATCAGCATCTCGTTAGGACCGATGCCGGCCTGAGGTGCACCCTGCTCGCCGTAGGCAAGATTACCCGGGATGTAGAGTGTAGCCTTGCCGCCCTTGCCGAGAAGCTGAAGGCCCTCGGCGAAGCCGGCGATTACGCCGTTGACGGGGAAGCTCGCCGGGCCGCGGCCCTCGCTGCTGTCAAACACCTTGCCGTCGATGAGACGACCCGTATAATTCACCGTCACCGTAGACGTGGCCGTGGGGTGAGCGCCCTCGCCCGGCTCCTTGATTTCATAGCTCAGACCCGATTCCGTAGTCATCACATTCGGATTCTCGGTCTTCGTCATATCCATGAACACATCAGCGGCAGCGACGTTCTGAGCCGACGGGCTTGTTGCGTCAGCCTCGGTGGCGGCCTTCTCGGCAGGCGTCTCCTTGGCGGCTTCCATTGCGGCGTTCATCAGACGCTGGAAATTCTCGCTCGATGCGGCGATTTCAGCCGGGTTGATGCTGTCCGACCCGAAAGCCTTCGTGAAGGCCGAAAGAACCTTCGCGCGGTCCATCTTCACGCCCTGTGCGTCGATATGCTCGATTTCCGAAAGCATCTGGATCGCCATCTGCATGCCGATGAGTGTGCCCTTGTCGGCCTTCGACGAGAACACAAGCTTCACACCTTTGAGCAGGCTTTCCTTGTCGGGCGAATCGGGCGTGTTCGCAAACTGAGTGTAGTCCCCCAGAATGATATTGCCCGCCATCGTCCCGTAAGCCGTCGACGTCGAGTCCGCGAGACACTTGTTGCCCTCGCAGGACTTGTTTTTATCGCATGCCGTGAAAGCAAGCGAAAGGAGCACTGCCGCTCCCGCTCCTAAAAGAATCTTTTTCATTGTATTGAGTTTTTTATTCTGCACTTATTAAGTCTATGGTAAATTCAAGGGCCGCACCCGCCGGAATGCTCCCCGGGATGCCCTGCGGGCCGTAAGCCGCGTCAGGAGGTAGCGTCACCCGGTAGATTCCACCGGCCAGCATCCCCGACGTAAGGGCCTCGATAAGACCCGGCGTAAGAGCCGCAACCGGAAAATCAAGAGGGGCCTCCTCGGCCTTTACCTCGTCGAACACACGCCCGTCGGCAAAAACGCCGCGATAGCGTATCTCAACGATGCCGTCCTCCTGCGGGGCCGCCCCCGTTCCTTCCTTAAGCACCTCGACTACCGTACCCGTCGGGAGTACGCGTGCGCCCGGACGCGCCGCCGCAGCGGCCACGAACTCGCGCTGAGCCTCAGGCTCCGCAGGAGCTAACGGCTCAGGCTCCTCTGGCCTCATCGACGCATAAAGGCGGTTGAGATAATCCTTGGCCTCATTGGCATCCATGCCCGCAGGCTTGCCGGAAAGATAATCGGAGAGACGGGCCACGAAAGCCGCACGGTCTATATCGAAGCCCATGCGCGCATGATCCGCGAGCGTCCCGTCGACAACGCCGCCGACAAACACGGCAAGCGCCGTCGACGTCGAATCCGCCGACGCCGTCCGGGCCTCGGCCTCAGCCGACGGCGACGACAAAATCATAGCCGCCGCCAATGCTATGACACTCTGACGGATTCCCATCGCTTATTCAGTCGGATTTACCTTAAGGAGTGTTACATCAAAGATGAGCGTGGCGTTCGGGCCGATTACGCCGCCTGCGCCCTGAGGGCCGTAAGCCAGTGCCGACGGGATGTAGAGACGCCACTGAGCGCCCTCCTTCATCATCTGGAGCGCTTCAACCCAGCCCGGAATTACCTGCGTCACGCCGAAGGTCGCAGGCACGCCGCGTTCTTCCGACGAATCAAAAACAGTGCCGTCGATAAGCTTGCCCGTATAGTGCACGCTCACCGTATCTTTGGCCTCGGGCATGGCGCCTTCGCCCTCTTTCAGCACCTCATACTGCAGTCCGCTCGGAGTCGTCTTTACCTCGGCGCGCTTACCGTTCTCGAGGAGAAATTCCTCGCCGGCCTTGGCGTTGACATCTGCCATCTTCTTGGCTTCCTCTTCCTGCTTTTTCTGAAGTTCCATGAAGAAATTCTGAACTTCGCTCTTGGCCTCTTCGAAGCTCATGCGCGGTGCGAGGCCGTCAAACACGGCAGCCACACCGTCGGCGAAGTCCTGTGCGTTGATTTGCTGAATTCCGGATGCTCGGAAATTCTGGCCCATGCTCATGCCGAGGGCATAGCTCAGGCGGTCGAAATTTTCTGTTGACATAATTCTTTTATATTAAAAGTAAAGTTTCTATCAGTTAAACACTTTCCTGTTTCCTTGGTTCATCCTCCCGGGCGGCACGGATGCGCGAACTCAGATCGATTCGGCGGCATACCCACGCTGCAATCAGCATGTAAGCCCCCGCCAGAATCCAAAGTGCCGTATAAGCCTTCGCGCACTCTCCGACGGTGGCGCCGTTGCTGTTGATGCGGATAAAGCCCTCGACGCCCCATGTGGCCGGAATCAGATTCCCGACCCACGTCCAGAGCGTGCTCATGGCGTAGCGAGGCCACGTTAGACCCGATAGGAACAGGAAAATCACCGACGTGAACACGATAACGATAAACGCCGTTTCGCGCTCCTTCATGAAGTATATCAGCGACTGTCCGAAGAAGGCCGTCGCCAAGAGGAGAGGGAATAGGAATAGCAGATACTCCACCGGGGCGCCGTAGTGCGGTAGAGAGAATATTTCCGGCACAACCCGCACAACGTAAATAGTCACCGGGATGTAAAACACCACATAGCACAAGGCCTTGCCCCAGATTGTGGCCCACGGCCCGGCGCCCTGCACGGCCTCGGGGTCAATCCCCCGGGCATTGCGGCGGCGGCGCTCGCGCGAAGTTCCGCCGATGAGGCAGATGCCCAGAACCATACTTTGCTGGAGGATGAGAATGATGATGCCCGGGATGACGAACGACGCAAAGCCCTGCTCAGTGTCACCCAAAAAATTACTCTCGCTTTTGATTGGCAGCGAAAGCTCACGACCCGCCGCGAGCGCCGAAAGCGGAGTCGAGTCTATGATTGTCGGCAGCATCGACGCACTCATGGCCATCTGAACATCAGTCAGCGCCGCATAGCAGCTCCTGAACCTCAGAAGCAGGCTCATGTCGGCGTAGAACGGAACGTGCGCCTGCTCGCCCCGGCCAAGGCTCCGGGCATAATCCGACGGGATTTCAAGGATTGCAAACACATCGCCCTCCGCCATCATGCGTTTGGCTTCGTTGAGGTCAGAGGCGTAGGCGTAAACCTTGATTGCAGGCGTGGCGTCAAGCCTCCGCGCAAGCTCTCGCGACTCGCCCGTCCGGCTGTTGTCGACAACGGCGATGCGCACGTCGGTCACAACCTCCGGGTTATATACAAGCGTGTAGACCAATGGGTAAAGAAGCGGCAGCACCACAAAGAATAGCAGCACACCGATGTCCGAGAGCACTATCTTCCATTCGTGACGGAAAACACGGCCCGTCATCCCAAAGCTTGAAACGATTTTTCTGAATATATTCATAGCGTCAGGGCACATACACTGGGTTGAGCAACGCCTTCTTCAGTCGAAGCGATGCAAGTGCGCTCACCGGCACGAAGACCATTAGAGCCACATACCACCACCGAGCGAACCACACGGCGTAACCGTTCAGGGCGTTGTTGATGTAAATCAGAAACAGATAGCGCGTCGGAGCAAACCAACTGAATACGCCGATGGCACCGTACATGCTCTCCACCGGGAACGAAAAACCCGTGAACGAGAACGTCAGAATGCCGAATAGTGCGCATATACTGAAACTCAGACGAGGATTGGGCAATATCGACACTACCGTAAGCGCAAAGGCTTGACTAGCAATCACGAACAGCACCATCCCCACCCAAAGCCATGCGAGTGACCCGTGGCACGGAAAGCCGCTGTAGCCGAATATAGCCCACATCATCGCGCTGCCAACGGCCACATAGACAACCGTGTGCGGCAGCATCTTGCTCAGCAATGCCGTCGACAGCCTGCCGCCGCACGTCCTGAGCCACTCGGGAGATGTCCCCCTTTTGATTTCCATCGTAATCGAATAGACGGTCATAAGCATAATCATAAGTGCAAGTGTCGCTATCGAAAACGAAGGCGTAAGATAAATCGAATAGTTGAGCCACGGATTCCCGAGAGGATGAGCGTCGATACTCACAGGCTGTAGCAGGGCCGCGCTCTCGCGCTCGCCGACTCCGAGATTCTGAAGCGTTGTCTTGACGACGCCTCCGCTCATTGTCACGGCAATCGTCTTGAAGCCCTTGAATGCGAGTGTCCCCGGAACAAAATACGTCATGTTCGTATAATATTCAAGCGTCGGCGTGCGCATCGCAAGTACATCGCTTTGGAAATTGGCCGGAATGATAAAGAAACCGTAGATTTCGCCGCGACGAACCCCCGCAAGAGCCTCGTCAAAGCTCTCAGCTCCGCCTACGATGTCAATCATCTCGTTCGAATCAAGATTACGCGTAAGCGAGCGCGAAAGCGGTGTGTGGTCAAGATCGACTACAGCCGTCGGAACCTTACGCGGCAAGCCCGGACGGAGCAGGCTCAGAAAAAACACAACCATGAGCGCCGGCACAAGAACCATCCCGAAAAGATAGGTCTTGCGGGAACCCATTTCGCGGATTTCGCGCCGTAGGCCGTTGACAAATCCTGATTGCTGTCTGCTGCTCATGATATATAAGGCCGACGATTAGCGGTCGGCGCCCTTGTGGTAATAAAGAACTGACATTCCCGGACGAAGGCCCTCGACTGCTTCAGTCGGGCGAGCCTTGATCTGGAACGTTCGGGAGTCGTAGCTCCCCGTGGCCTTGGTCGAATGCCATGTCGCGTACGAACCCATATCGCGCACGTAATAGACTGTCGCCTTGATTTCGCGGTTGCCGAGGGCCGGAACCGTCAGCGTCACCTCCGACCCCTTCTTCAGATCGTTGAGCAGTTCTTCGCGCACGTTGAACGTGATATAACGCTTGTCCTCAAGAAGGAGGTTCATCACCGGCGCGCCGAGGCTTACAAGTTCCCCGGCCTCAGGATAGATGACGTCGATGGTGCCGTCGTAAGGAGCCGTCAGGTAGCTGTCCTGAAGGAGAGCCTCGACTTGGTCCACGTTGCCGCCTGCGGCCTGAACCATTGCGGCAGCGCTTTCCTTGTCCTCGCGCTGTGCACCCTGACGAGCAAGCGACAGCTGGCTCGCCGCCGCGCTTCGCGAGGCAACGGCGGCGTCGTAGGCCGCTTTCGCTTCGTCGCGCTTCTGCTCCGACACAACGCCTTCGCTGTAGAGCCGTTCAAGACGCTCGTAGGTCTTTTTCGTGATGCCCACAGCGGCCTCGGCCTGTGCGAGCAGGTCGGCGGCGGCCTGTATTATCTGAGTCCGTGTCCCGGCGTCAACCTTGCGGTTCTGAGCCGCCGCTACCTCTTTCATGGCCTCGGCCTGCGTCAGCTGGGCCTCGACTATCGACGAATGGATGTGGACGAGCGTGTCTCCGGCGTGGACCGTGTCGCCTTCTTCAACGTATATCTCCGACACGCGGCCCGCCAGCTTTCCGGCGATTCGCACACTCGTGCCTTCGACCTGACCTTCGATGATATCGGCAGGTCGGTTCATGAAGATAAATCCTATTACGGCTATTGCCGCCACTACTGCGACGACAACAATCAGTGTCAGCATCAGCGAGCGGTTCGCTTTCTTTTCCGCAGTGGTCGCGCTTATGTTGGGTTCGTTGCTTGCCATGACTTGTATGTGTTTTGATGTATATCTCTGTGTTTCTTGTGTTTTATGTTGTTTGCGTCGGTTCAGTAGAGTGTGCCGAGGGCCTTCGACAGATACGTCCGGCAAAGGCGGACGTCAATGGCCGCGTCAATCTGCTCGGAATGGGCCTTGAGCCATGCCGTTTGTGCCTCCATCACGTTGTCGGCAGTGGCCATGCCCTCGCGGAAGGCGAGACGTGCCGTGCGGAGGTTCTCGTCGGCCTTGCGGATATTGGCCGTCGTCATGTCGTAGGTCTTGGCCGCCTCTTTGGTCTTGAACGACGCCTGATTCACCTGAAGGTCTACCAGCTCGCGTGCGTTGTCAAGCTGCAGTCTCCGGGATATTTCATCGCTCTCGGCGGCCTTGTATTTGTTGTAGTTGCCGCCCCAGTGCCAGATAGGAATCGTGAGCATGGCCCCGACCGAGAACGCCCCGCTGAAACGCTTCTTGAATCCGTCGAACATATTGGGGTTCGAGAAACTGTAAGCCCCGACTAATGCAAGATTGGGCATCATCGACGCCCGCGCCACGTTTTTCTGCTGGCGGGCTATCTCCACGGCCTCATCAAGCGCCCGGAGGTCCGGACGACGCGAATAGACGTCGGCCATGTTGTACGTCGTGGCTGTGATGCTCTCCTCGCCCGCTTTCTCGCAGAGGTCGGTATCCTCGTCGGCGAGCGGGAACACGGCGTTCACCGGCAATCCGCACGTCTGTGCAAGAAGCATCCGCGACAGGGTCAGACCGTTCTCGACCTTGACGAGGTCTACCTGTGCCGAGTTGAGCTTGACGTCGACGTTGAGAGCGTCGGCGCGGGTGGCTATACCCTCGTCAAGCATAAGATGCACGTTCCGGCTCAGCGAATCCAGCAGGTTCACATAGCTCGTCGCAAGCTCATGCTTGGCCTTCAGCGACACTACCTGCCAGTAAGCAGCGTCAACAGCGTAAATCACATTCTCGGCCCCGGCGGTGTGCATCGACTGCGCAAGCCGCTCGGCCGCTTTCGTGAGCTTGTTCATGGCCACGATTTTACCGCCCATGAACACCGGCTGAGTAAGCGTCACAGCGCCGAAAAACACGTTGTGGATGTCGAATGTCATCGCATCCTTAGGTATAAGAGCCACGGTCGACGGTATCGGATGGCCGTCGGGACTCATCACGGGCATCCCCGTCTCGGGATTTTTCACCAGATTGAACTCATAAGTCCCCTTCGAAGGGTCGAAACTCTTCGTCGGAAGAAGCTGGTCGGAGTCGAAAATGGAGATATTGCGCTGGTTGTACATGTAGCCCCCGGCGAAATCAAAGGCCGGAAGATAAGCCGAAAATGCCTCCTTGTGCTGATAACCGGCTTTCCGGATATTCTGACGGGCTATCATCAGCTCCTTGTTGTTGTGAAGGGCCATGGAGCGGCACGAATCGAGGCTCACCGGTGCGCTCTCCGGGCCCGGCATCTCGGCTGAGACCGCGCTTGCCGTGCAGGCAAGCAATAGTGGCGCGGTGATTTTTAAGAGTTTGCTCATTGCGAGGCGTTGATATGGATTGAAACGTTGGAGAGTAGAGTTGACAGGCGGTATGGGCCGGTAATTTTGGATACAGGCGCATTATATTAACTGCTTCGCGCCTGCGAATGTTCGGCCGGCCGGGGCTTTATTTTACCCTGTAGTTGAGTTTTTTGGATATGTGGCGGCGGCGGCTGAAGCTCCCGGGATTGAAGACCGCGCGCAAAAGGCGCCGCGACACGTGCGTCCGACGGTAATATCCGTCATAGTCTTCCTCGCCGAGGACGAAATCGTCCCGGTAAGCCGACGCGGCCGACACGTAGCAATAGTTGATGTTCTCGATGATGGCGCTCCCGCCGTCCTGCTCCGTCGCCACCTCGTAAAGCTGGCTCTTGTCCGGGGCAAGCACCGTGATGCCGAGTCGCCGGCAAATTGAGGCAACATTGCCTATCGTGGCGTCGAACGCCGCCTCAAGAGGCGCAGGGTCGAAGTCGTCCCATTCGCACTCGCCAAGTTGCTGCACCGGACGGAGCTGGACGATGTCGGGCAGAAGACCCTCGGGCCAGATGTCGAAGAAGCGGTTCTCGCGCAAATCATCGACATTCATCGAGTTAACCGTGAAGTTGACGCGTGTCTTGAACCCCGGGTAATCCTTTTTCACATCCCGGATCTGACGCAGAAGCTCGACGAAGTTGTCGAAGCGGCCGCCCGGCATAAGATATTCATAGGTCTCGGCCCGAGTGCCGTGGAGCGACACCGTGATTTCGTCAAGCCCCGAAGTGACCAGCTCCCGAAGGCTTACGCGCCCGCTTGCTATGAGCTGCCCGTTGGTTATCAGCGATATGTAGGGCACGCCGTCGGCCCGTCCGGCCTTTACGATTTCCGCCAGCCGGGGATAGAGAGTCGGCTCGGCGGCGCATCCTATCTGCAACTTCACGGCGCGCTTGAAAAAGGCCTTGCGCACAAGCTCGAAGCGTTCGGGGCTTATCACCCCCTTCATCTTGGCGCGAGCCCCGGCATCGCTGAAAAGGCACATCCTGCACCGCAGGTTGCACGCGAGGACAGGGTCGAGGAAGACGCCGATATGGCGCCTTCCTCCGAGGTGGAACCCCCAAAGCCCGAGCAGTTTGGCCCATAAGGGCACGCTCTTGCCGGTGGCTAATTTCAACAGGCGGTAGACGTTCATCCTCGCCTTACTTCACCTCCCAAGTCTCCCCGGCGAGAATCATCTCGCGGAGATTGCGGAAGTTCTTGCGCCCGCGGACCTCTTCGACCTGCGCGGCCACAGCCTCGTCGTAGGTCGGAGCGTCAACGTCGCGGATTACCCCGACGGCAAGCGGCAGGCCGCCCTCCTTGCCGTCCATCATTGCAAGTTGCTGATGGAGGAAATTCGAGGGCGTGTGGGCGTCGTGCACAAGCACGTCATCGAGCGTATAGCCGTCCTCGCCGACTGTCACGGCCTTCAGGAGGAAGCCGTCGCGGACAAGGCCCTTGTTGCCGTCCTTGCCGAAGAGCATCTTCTCGCCGTGGCGGAGATGGATGGTGCGGTCGGCGCGGACTTCCTTGTCGGTGATGGGGTTGTGGATGCCGTTGTTGAATATCACGCAGTTCTGAAGTATTTCAGTCACTGAGGTGCCCTTGTGGCGAGCTGCAGCCACGAGCACTTCCTGCGACGTCTGAAGCTCGACGTCGATGCTGCGCGCAAAGAAATTGCCGCGGGCGCCGAACACCAGCTCGGCCGGGATGAACGGATCTTCGACCGTGCCGTACGGGCTCGATTTCGACACGAAGCCGCGGTCGCTCGTCGGCGAATACTGACCCTTGGTCAGACCGTAAATCTTATTGTTGAAGAGGATGATGTTGATGTCGATATTGCGGCGGACAGCGTGGATGAAGTGGTTGCCGCCGATGGCGAGGCCGTCGCCGTCGCCCGAAATCTGCCATACGGTCATTTCGGGGTTGGCCGTCTTGAAGCCCGTGGCGATGGCCGCCGCGCGGCCGTGGATGGTGTGGAAGCCGTACGTGTTCATGTAGTACGGCAGACGCGACGAGCATCCGATGCCTGAGATGACGGCTGTCTTGTGGGGAGCTACCCCGAGAGTGGCCATTGCCTTGTGGAGAGTGTTGAGGATGGCGTGGTCGCCGCAGCCCGGACACCAGCGCACCGACTGGTCGCTCTTGAAGCTGGCGGGTGTATATTGTGCTTGTGTTTCCTGTGTCATGGTGGTCTGTGCTGGAGCTTAGCTGTTTATGATTTCTTTAGTGCGCGCGAAGATTTCGCTTGTCTGGAAGGGCTGACCCTGTATCTTGTTGATGCGCTCGATGCGCACGTGCGGGAACTTGGCCTGAAGATAGTCGGCGAACATGCCCGTGTTGAGCTCGGCCACGATTACCTTTTTGTAGCGTCCGAGCACCTCGGCCGTGTTGGCAGGCAGCGGGTTGATATAGCGGAAGTGGGCCATGGCCACAGGCGTGCCCGAGGCGCAAAGTTCCTCGGCCGCAGTGCGCAGATGGCCGTAGGTGCCGCCCCAGCCCACGAGAAGCGTGTCGGCCTCTTGGTCGCAGAGCACTTCGAGTGCGGGGATGTCATTGGCGATGCGGGCGATTTTTTCGCGGCGGAGTTCCACCATTTTCTCGTGGTTGACGGGGTCGGTGGAGATGGCTCCGGTGACGGCGTCTTTTTCGAGTCCGCCGAGGCGGTGGGTCAGGCCCTCGGTCCCCGGGATGGCCCAATAGCGCGAAAGCGTCTCGGGATTGCGGTCGTAGGGACGCCAGCCTTCAGCCCCCTCCGGGACGTAGGGCGTGCGGATTTCGGGGAATTCGTCGGATTCAGGGACGCGCCATGCCGACGAGCCGTTGCCGATGAATGCGTCGCTGAGGAGGATGACGGGCGTCATGTGCTCGATGGCGATGCGGCAGGCCTCGAACGCCATCGTGAAGCAGTCGGTCGGCGACGCCGGAGCCACGACTGCCAGCGGCGACTCGCCGTTGCGGCCGTAAAGCGCCTGCATGAGGTCGGTCTGCTCGGTTTTGGTCGGGAGGCCCGTCGAGGGGCCGCCGCGCTGAACGTTGATTACCACCAGCGGAAGCTCGGCGATGACCGCGAGGCCTATGCCCTCGCTCTTGAGCGCAAGGCCCGGGCCCGACGTCGACGTCACGGCCAGATTTCCGGCGAAGGAAGCGCCGATGGCCGAGCAGACGCCGGCGATTTCATCTTCCATCTGGATGGCTTTCACGCCGAGGTCTTTGCGCTTGGCAAGCTCGTGGAGTATGTCGGTGGCCGGGGTGATGGGGTAGGAGCCGAGGAAGAGCGGGCGGCCGCATTTTTCCGAGGCCATGATCAGACCCCATGCCGTGGCCGTGTTGCCGTTGATGTCGGTATAGACGCCGGGGCGGGGAGTCTCCGTGTCGATGCGGTAGGTGCTCACCGTGGCGTGGATGTTGTTGCCGTAGTTGAATCCGGCCTGAAGCACGAGGGCGTTGGCCTCGTAGATGGCCGGCTTTTTGGCGAATTTGTTCTTGAGATGGCGCAGGGCCGCTTCGAGCGGACGGTCGAAGAGCCAGCACACAAGCCCGAGGGCAAAGATGTTGCGGCATTTAAGGATGCTCTTGTTGTCGAGTCCGCTTTCGGCGAGGGCCGCGCGAGTCATCGACGTCACGGGCACTTCTACAATCTGAGCCTTGATGCCGAGTTCCTCAAAGGGTTTGTCGGTGGTGAAGAGGGCTTTGCGGAGATCGGCTTCCTTGAAGGAGTCGATGTCCACGATAATCACACCTCCCGGCTTGAGAAAGCGTACATTCTGTTTCAGAGCCGCGGGGTTCATGGCTATCAGCACGTCGCATGCGTCGCCCGGGGTATGCACTCCCGTGCCTACGCTCACCTGAAAGCCCGAGACTCCGCTGAGCGAGCCCTGCGGGGCCCGGATTTCCGCCGGATAGTCCGGGAAGGTCGACACGAGGTTGCCAAGTCCGGCAGATACATTCGTAAAAATATTGCCTGCAAGCTGCATGCCGTCGCCGGAGTCGCCGGAGAAGCGCACAACGACCTTGTCAAGCTCGCGCACCTTTGCTTTTTCCAACATGGTGGTAGATAGATGGTTTGAGGTAGATAATGAGTTAATTCGCTTTGCTTGGTGCCGCGCGGGCACATAGCATGTGCAAAGATAAGAAATATTTTGCGCAAAAAATGCAAAAATATGCATAAATCGCGCATTTAACACAGCGCGGGTGTCCGGGCGAGGCCGCTTCGAGGTCAGTCTTGCCGGTGATAGGCTCTTTCAGGAAAAATGCGGCAAGAATCATAGCCCATAGCGGCATGCTTGTCGTGATTATGGATGCGTTTGTGGGGGAGGTCATTCCCAGTCCGGTAATGAAACAGCCTTGATTGAAGATGATTGCAAGTAGCGATGCTCCGAAGAGTTTTGCCAGATCTTTCGACTCTACATGTTCAGGTTTCGTGAACAGCGACACAAGCCAGAACAGCATCATGGCTCCGGCAATACGCAGATTGGTTAATGCCAAGGGGGTTATCGTGCCGCTGATCATTACGAATTTGGCAATCGGCGACATCACGCCCCAGATTGCATTTGCCCCGAACATCGAGGCATGGCCTTTTATGCCGATTTTCATATGCTTCCGGTTGCGGGTTGCGATTTATGAATGAGCGCGTGGTTGCGGGGATGGTGGGTGAGGATTTCCTCGCGCAGGCGGGCCGTGTCGAGGTGGAGGTAGATTTCGGTTGTGGCTATGGATTCATGTCCGAGCATCTGCTGGATGGCGCGCAGATTGGCTCCGCCTTCAAGGAGATGCGTGGCGAATGAATGGCGCAGCGTGTGGGGCGACACGCTTTTGTTCACTCCGGCGCTTTCGGCGAGGCTCCGCACGATGTAGAAGACCATCACCCGCGACAGCCTGTGGCCGCGACTGTTGAGAAAAACGATGCCTTCCTCTCCGGGCTTGGTGTCGGCGAGTCGGCGCTCGGGCATATAGGCCCGCAGGGCGTCGGCCGCCGTGGCGCTCACCGGCACGAGGCGCTCTTTCGAGCCTTTGCCTTCGACAAGGACGTAGCCCTCGTCAAGATTCACGCGCTCGAGTTCAAGATTGCACAACTCGCTCACGCGCAGCCCCGAGCCGTAGAGCATTTCGATGATGGCGCGGTTGCGCACGCCTTGGGGCGATGCGGCGTCGCAGGCGTCGATCATGGCTTCGATTTCTTCGAGCGACAGCACCGAAGGCAGGCGGCGTTGGCGGCGGGGCGTGTCGAGCAGCGCCGCCGGATTGGAGGGGATGAGGTTTTCGAGTTCGAGATAGCCGTAGAACGAGCGAATTCCGGCGAGTATCCGCGCTATTGACGTCGGCGAGATGCCCGTGTCGTACAGCTCGCCGATAAAGCGGTGGAGGTCGTCGGTGCAAGCTTCGGTCTCTGCCGTGCCTTCGTCGGCGAGCCAGAGGTGTAGTTTCTCGAGGTCGGCGAGATAGCCGGTACGCGTGTTCTCGGCGAAGCCGCGTTCGAGCAGCAGATAGGCCTCGTAGGCTTTTTTGAGAGCGGAATATTCCATGTGGAGGGGCGCGTCCGCGTTATATTGTTCCCTGTTCGACGAGGCGGGCCACGCGGTCTAGCATGGCGTCGTTTTTGTCTTTATGCGGGCGGAAGTCGCTTTTGAGGCTTACGCCGAAGAGTTTACCGAATCCCTGCCAGAATCCCGCGCGGAATGTGCCTAAAAAGGCCTTTACGATGTCGTAGGAGCTTTGGTGGGTCTCGCGCTGGATGAGTTTTATAAGCACCTTGGCCTGACGCTTGGAGAATTTCCGCAGCACGGGCTTGTACTGCTTGAAGAGCGCGCCTTCCATCTCCTTGAGATAAGCTTCGCGCTCCTTTTGCGTGGGGAAGGTTTCGATATACTCGTAGGTCTCGATCAGCGTTTCGGCGATAAGCTTGGCGTAGGGGAGCGTGAGCTTGACGTCGCGCACCGTGCGCCAGTAAAGTTCCTCCTGTTTCTTGTTTTTGAATTTCAGCGGAGGGTAGACCGTCAGCTCGCGCAGGTAGAAGTGGATTGTGGAGTCGCCGTTCTCGTCGTAGCGCCAGTTGTAGCCGCGGATATACTTGGGTTTGTATTCGGCGACGAGGTCGGCCTCCCCGGTCATTGCGCGCGGCTCCTCGGCCGCCGGCTCAACCTTTTTTGCGCGGGCGGCGCATGGCATGGTCGCCGTCAGGAGCGTGGCCGCCGCAATGGCAGGGAGGAGACGTCGGCGCAGGGGAGTCATAGCTCAGGTGCTTTCGGTGCGGGCGGGTAGTCGAGTGTGTAGTGCAGTCCGCGCGACTCTTTGCGTTCTTTGGCCTGACGCATGATGAGATAGCCAACGTTGATGATGTTGCGGAGCTCGCAGATTTCGCGCGACACCTTCGAGTGCTTGAAGAGGCTTTCGGTCTCTTCGTAGAGTATGTCAAGGCGATTCCACGCGCGGTCGAGGCGCAGATTCGAGCGGACGATACCCACGTATGTGCCCATAATCTGGCCCACTTCCTTGGCGCTTTGGGTTATGAGCACCATTTCTTCGGGGTGGCGGGTGCCTTCGTCGTTCCAAGCCGGCACGTCCGTGCGCAGGCTCGTGTGGGCGGCTTCTTCCTTGGCGTGGTTGGCGGCGGCGTCGGCGTAGACCACGGCCTCGATGAGCGAGTTGGACGCAAGGCGGTTGCCGCCGTGAAGCCCCGTGCAGGAGCACTCGCCGACGGCGTAGAGATGCTTGATGCTCGACTCGCCGTTGCCGTCGACCTTGATGCCTCCGCAAAGATAATGCGCCGCGGGAGCCACGGGGATATAGTCCTTGGTGATGTCGATGCCCAGTTCGAGACACTTGCGGTAGATGTTCGGGAAATGGCGCTTTGTCTCTTCGGCGTCCTTGTGGGTGACGTCGAGATACACATGGTCGTCGCCGTAGAGCTTCATTTCCGAGTCGATTGCGCGGGCCACGATGTCGCGGGGCGCGAGCGAGAGGCGGCTGTCGTATTTGTGCATGAACTCCTCGCCCTTGAGGTTGCGGAGCACGGCCCCGTAGCCGCGCATCGCCTCCGTAATCAGGAACGAGGGCCTGTCGCCGGGGTGATAGAGCGCCGTGGGGTGGAACTGGATGAATTCCATGTCGCTCACCGTGCCTTTTGCGCGGTAGACCATTGCGATGCCGTCGCCCGTGGCCACGAGGGGGTTTGTCGTAGTCTGATAGACGGCGCCCACGCCGCCTGTGGCCATGATGGTCACTTTTGAGAGGAAAGTGTCGACTTCGCCCGTCTTCATGTCGAGGACGTATGCGCCGTAGCATGTGATGTCGGGGGTGCGGCGCGTGACGCGCTTGCCGAGGTGGTGCTGGGTGATGATTTCGACGGCGAAGTGGTCTTCGAAGATGTCGATGTCGGGGTTTGCGCGCACGGCCTTGATAAGGCTTTCCTGAATTTCGAAGCCCGTGTTGTCGGCGTGGTGGAGGATGCGGAATTCGCTGTGACCGCCTTCGCGGTGGAGGTCGAAGGTGCCGTCGGGCTTGCGGTCGAAGTCGACGCCCCATTCGATGAGCCTGCGGATTTGCTCGGGAGCACCTTTGACGACTTTCTCGACGGCGGCGGGGTCGCTGAGCATGTCGCCGGCGATCATCGTGTCGCGGATGTGTTTGTCGAAGTCATCCACTTCAAGATTAGTCACGGAGGCGACGCCTCCCTGCGCGAGGGCCGTGTTAGCCTCTTCGAGCTTGGTTTTGCACACGAGAGCGACGCGGCCGCTGCCGGCCACTTTGAGGGCAAAGCTCATGCCGGCGATGCCGGAGCCTATGACGAGATAGTCGTATTTGCGTTCCATAGTGACGATTGGGGGGGATGCCCTCCGGCGGGAGCCTGCGCGGCCTCCGTCGGGGGGCGAAGGGGGGAGGGGCGTTAGACGGTGAGGATTTCTTTCTCCTTGGCGGCGAAGATGTCGTCGATGCGTTTGAGGTATTTGTCGTGGAGCTTCTGCACGGTGGCTTCGGCATCCTTCTCGACGTCTTCGGGCATGCCGTTCTTGACGGCCTTCTTAAGCCCGTCGATAGCCTCGCGGCGGGCGTTGCGCACGCTCACCTTGGCGTTTTCGGCTTCGCCCTTGCACTGCTTCACGAGGGCCTTGCGGCGGTCTTCGGTCAGCGGCGGGATGGCCAGACGGATTACTTCGCCGTTGTTTTCGGGCATGATGCCGATTTCGGAGTTGATAATAGCCTTTTCGATTTCCTTGAACATGCTTTTTTCCCAAGGAGTGATGGCTATGGTGCGGGCGTCGGGGACGGAGATGTTGGCCACGTTCGACACGGGCACGGCCGAGCCGTAGTAGTCGACGCGCACGCCGTCGAGGATTTTGGCGTTGGCCTTGCCTGCGCGGATGCGCGCGAGGGTTTCGTCGAGATATTCAACGGCCATTTCCATCTTTTCTTCGGCCGGATTGATGTAGGTGCTGACTTCGCTCATGGCGTAAATTTTAGTATGTGTGGGGGTTAGGTTAGAAGTCGGGGATTACCGGCGGACGAGAGTGCCGATGTTTTCGCCCGCGGCCACTTTCAGGAGGTTGCCCGGGGTGTCCATGTCGAAAACGACGATGTTCATGCCGTTTTCCTTGCACAGTGTCGTGGCCGTAAGGTCCATGATGCGGAGGCCGCGCGCATAGATTTCGTCGTAGGTGATAGTGTCGAATTTTGTGGCCGAGGGGTCTTTCTCGGGGTCGGCGGTGTAGATGCCGTCCACGCGGGTGCCTTTGAGCATCACTTCCGTGCGCAGCTCCACGGCGCGGAGGGCCGAGGCGGTGTCGGTGGTGAAGAAGGGGTTGCCCGTGCCTCCGGCGATGATTACCACGCGTCCTTGGTCGAGGAGCTCGTTGGCTTTGGCGGTGGAATACTGTTCGCCGATGGGATACATGCCTATCGAGGTCAGCACCGATGCGCTTTGTCCGGCGCTCTCGAGGGCGGAGCTGAGAGCCAGCGAGTTGATTACGGTGGCAAGCATGCCCATCTGGTCGCCCTTGACGCGGTCAAAGCCCTTGGCGGCGCCGGAGAGTCCGCGGAAGATGTTGCCTCCGCCGATGACGATGGCCACCTTGACTCCCGCGCGGGCGAGTGTGGTGATTTGGCCGGCGTACATGTCGAGGCGCTCCGTGTCGATGCCGTAGCCCTGCGCGCCCATCAGCGATTCGCCGCTGAGTTTGAGAAGTATTTTGTGGTATTTCGGTTCCATGTCGCAAAAATAGGAAAAAAGTTTTTAATATTCGCTGAAAAGTTTCGGCTTTATGCAGATTCCCGCGCGGAGCTGGGAGTGGAATTCCTTGTAGGCAAGAAGGCTCTCGCCGTAGCCGTTGTAGTACTGGACGAAGAAATACTGGTTGTCGCCCTTGAAAATGCGCCATGCGAACTCTACGGTCGTGTTGAAATTGAAATTCCATCCCTGCCGTTTTGTCAGCACGACCCCTCCGACGAAGCGGCGGTCGTTGCTCATCACCTGAAAGCCGGTCTGGAATATGCCGGCGTATTTGAGCAGGTCGCGGTTGTTCTCGCCGTCGACAATCGGAATCCACACTTTTCCGTGGACCATAAGGTTGGGCGTCACGAAGATGTTGGCCGCAAGGCTCACCTTGTTCCACGAGCGGCTTTCGATGCCGTCGCGGCCGTTGCTCTCGTGCTCGATAATCAGCGACATCTTGCCGATATAGCGGTTTTTGACAAAGAGGGGCTTTGTCAGGCCTATGCCGGGGTTGAAATTGAGGTCGGTCATGGGCATGGAGTTTTCCAGCACGTTCCAGAAGCACTTCTGCGAGTAGAAGAGATAGAGATACGTGCCCCACGGCAGGGTCGAGTGCGTGAGGCGCTGGGCGATTGAAATCTGGAACTTGACGTTCGTGTTCGCTTTCGTGGCTTTGGGGCCGATTGAGGGGCCGAATACAAAGTAGTTGTCTTTGTATAGCCCGAAGTAGGGTTGGTTCGAGAAGTCGCGGAGCACGCTGTCCGTGGTCAGCGCTTCGAACGACGGTGTCGTGAGAATCTGGGCCGGGGCCTTTATTGCGGCGGCGACGGCGAGCATCGCCGTGATAATGATGAGTCTGATGCCTTGTTTCATGTGATTGGCGTTGAGTCCGCGGAGTGGGGGAGGTCAGTCGATTTTGCCTTCGGGGGCTTCGTCGCGCAGGCGGTAGCTGTTGCGGAGAAGCTCGAAGTCTTCGGGGCGTGCGCGCAGGGCCGCCGTGTCGGCCTCGGGGTCGTAGCTCTCGGCCACGCCTATGGCCGTCACGGTGCGGGCGCAGGCCGGCGGGAGAGGTTCGGAAAGATGCACGCGCGGAAGATAGAAGAGCGTCGTGACGGCGTCGGCCACGACCTGCGAGGCGCGCACCTTGCCCGCCGCCGAATATCCGGCGATATGCGGCGTGGCTATCGAGGCGCGGCGGAGCAGTTCGGGCGATATCGCCGGCTCGTTTTCCCAGCAGTCGATGATGGCGCGCCCGACATAGCCTTCGTCCATCGCCTTGATGAGTGCTTCCGTGTCGACCACGGCGCCGCGGGCCGTGTTGACGAGGATGGGTCCGCGGCGGAGCTTGCGGAAGAAGGCCTCGTCGGCCATGTGGTATGTGGCGTCTTCGCTTTCGCGTGTGAGCGGCGTGTGGAAGGTGATGATGTCGGCTTTCTCGGCGATTTCATCAAGGGTGGCCCAGTCGTCGCCTCCCTCGGCGCGCATGCGCGGAGGATCGTAGCGGAGCACCTTCATGTCGAGGGCGCGCGCCCATCGCTCGACGATGCTTCCGACGTGGCCCACGCCGATGATGCCTATCGTGTGCGAGGCCGCAGGCTTGCATATCACCCTCATCAGCGATGCGAATACATACTGCGCCACGGCGGGGGCGTTGCATCCAGGGGCGTTCACCACGACGATGCCCCGGCTCTTGCAGTAGGGCAGGTCGATGTGGTCGGTGCCGATGGTGGCCGTGGCGATGAGGCGGCAGCGCGAGCGTTTCAGCAACGCTTCGTCGCAACGCGTGCGTGTGCGGATTATCATGGCGTCGCAGTCCTCCACGGCTTTGGGCGTGATATCCTCGGCGGCGAGGTAGCGGATGTTCGACGCGTAGGGTTCGAGCACGCCGCGGAGATAGGGCACGTTGGCCTCGATTATGATGTTCAGAGTTGGATTTGGCATATATAGAGGATGATGTAGAGAAGCACGATGCACGCCACGGCCACCCCCGTGCGTTCGCCGCGGTGGGAGCTGAAGTAGCCGGCCACTTCGTAGGCGGCGCAATAGTTCAGCAGGGGGATATAGGAGATGAGGTTGTTGTAGTCGATGAGCATCCCTGCGAGAGTCACCAGCGAGAGCGTGGCGAAGGCGCCGCTGTATGCGCGGGCGCGGGCGTTGTAGGCGATGGTCTTCATCACGTTGAGGATGAAGCATCCGATAAGCAGCGCCGATGTCAGGCCGATGGTCACGAGCAGGTGCACGGCCATCTGGCGGTTGATGACCGAGAAGATGCTTACCAAATTGGGGACGCGGATATTCCCGGGGTCGAGCATGCCGCAGGCGCCCATAATCCACCACGGCGTTATCAGCCCGAGGAGGGCCGCCACGACGGTGCGGGCGTTGAAGATGCGCATCTGCGCGCATCCGAGCAGAAACACGGGGATGTAGAGCGCATAGCAGTACTGCGTGGCGCAGGCCGCGCTGAGAATCAGGAATATCAGAAACACGCGCCGCGTCAGCGTCGGCGAGTGGTAGCAGCTGAAAAGAATCATCAGGCATCCGGCGGCTGTGAGCGCAAGGGCCGTGCCCGTGTAGAACTGCACGCTGAGGCCGGGTGTGGCCAGCTGCAGCACGGCGAATATCGTCAGCGGAAGGGCCGAGTTGGACCGCAGGACGTTGAAAAACTTGTCCGTGAGTCCGGCCATTGCCACGATTGCGGCATTGGCGACCAAGGCCGCCACGAGGTCGGCCCACGGCTGGAAGATCCATTCGTTGGCCGACGGAATGACAAAGCCTTTGTCGCCTGTTATGGGCGTGAATTCGCCGAAAAGGTATGCGCCCAGCACACCCGGCAGGGCCACGGCCAGAATGAGCGCGGCGAAGCCCTGCGAGTGGATATAGCGGGTGAGTGCGGCGGCTTTCATTCCGGACGCTTATTTTTCGAGGGCGAGGAGGTCCTGCCCGATGTCGCGGCGGAAATACATGCCGTCGAAGCGTATGGCGTCGAGGGTGGCATACGAGGCGGCGAGGGCCTCGGCGGGAGTGGCGCCGTAGGAGCTGACGGCGAGCACGCGGCCGCCCGACGTCACGAGTGCGGGGCCGTCGAGGCGCGTCCCGGCGTGGAACACTACGGTCGTCTCCGTCGGCGCGGGCACGCCCGTTATTTCAAGCCCCTTGGGGTAGCTTTCGGGGTAGCCGCCCGAGACGGCCATCACCGTGGCCGCCGCCCGGGGGTCGATGTCGAGTGGCAGATTGCCGAGGTCGCCCTTGGCCGCGGCGGCCATCAGCTCGACGAGGTCGGAGGCCACGCGGAGCATCACGGCTTCGGTCTCGGGGTCGCCCATGCGCACGTTGTATTCAATCACCATAGGCTCGTTGCCGACTTTGATGAGTCCGAAGAAGATAAAGCCGCGGTAGTCGGTGCCGTCCTTGAGCAGGCCCTCGACTGTGGGGCGGACGATGCGCTCGTCGACTTTCTTCATGAATTCCGCGTCGGCGAACACGACGGGGCTGACGGCGCCCATGCCTCCGGTGTTGAGGCCCGTGTCGCCTTCGCCTATGCGCTTGTAGTCTTTAGCCACGGGGAGGAGGCGGTAGCCGCCGTGGCCGTCGGTAAGTGCGAATACGCTGCATTCGATGCCTTTGAGGAATTCTTCGATTACGACGTGCGAGCTGGCGGCGCCGAATTTCCCGCCGAGCATCTCGGCGAGTGTGGCTTTGGCCTCGGCGAGTGTTTCGGGGATAATCACGCCTTTGCCTGCGGCGAGGCCGTCGGCCTTGAGCACGTAGGGCGGGGTGAGCGTTTCGAGGAAGGCGTAGCCCTCGTCGATGGTCTCGGGGGTGAAGGTGCGGTAAGCGGCTGTCGGGATGCCGTGGCGGGCCATGAAGCGCTTGGCGTGGTCTTTGCTCGCCTCAAGCATGGCTCCGGCTTTTTCCGGGCCGACAAAAAGGGGCTTCGCGGCGTCGAGAGCCTTGAAGTGGTCGACGATTCCTGCCACGAGGGGGTCTTCATTGCCCACGACAACCATGTCGATTGCCTTCTCGGCGATGATGCGGCCGATGGCTTCGAAGTCGAGGGGCGAGGCGTCGATGTTGGTGCCGAAGGAGCCGGTGCCGCCGTTGCCGGGGGCGATGTAGAGCTTGTCGCAGAGCGGGCTGCTGCTGATTTTCCATGCCAGTGCGGCTTCGCGGCCGCCGCTGCCGAGCAGAAGGATATTCATGAGTCTGTGGGTGGGGGGATATGCGTTAGGTTATTCCTCGTTTTTTTTGCGGCGTCGGCCGGCGAGCGGGTTCAGCACTTGTTCCTTGTCGGCGGAAATGCCGGGTTTGCGGCCGAAGGTGGCGAGCTTGAGCGGGCGGTGCGGGCGCTCGTCGCCGGGGGCGTTGTCGGTGCGCCCGAAGTGGCGCGGGGCGCGGTCCTCGCGGGCTTCGTCTTTGTCGAAGCGGCGCTTTTTGTCGCGGGGCTTGCGCTCGCCGTCGTCGAAGCGGCGGCGGTCCTTGTCGCGGAAATTGCGTTCGCGGTCGAAGGGTTTTTTGTCGCGGAACGATTCCTTGCGTCCGCGCTTGAAGCCGTCGTCGCTCTTGCGGGCGGATTTGCGGATGCGGACAGGGGCGTCGTCCTCGGGGTGTTCGTCTTTGATTGTGCCGCCGGCGGCGCGGAAGTCGCGTTTTGTGCCTTCGAAGATTACGTATTCGCGGAGTTCGCAGTCGAGGCCGCCGTTGTTGACGGCGATTTTCTGCGAGGGGGCAAGGCCGATTTCGCGGAAATATTCGTCTTTATAACCGATGACCCAAGCGTGGTAGCCGGTGAATACGCGTTTGAGCTTCATGCCTATGGTGCGGTAGAGGGCTTCCATGTCCGGGGCGGAGATGCGCTGGCCGTAAGGGGGGTTGGTGACGAGGATTCCGGCGGGCTGAGGGGCTTCCTCCCATTGGCTGAGGGGCTTTGTCTCTACGTCGACAAATGCGCTCACGCCTGCGCCTTTGAGGTTCTGACGCGTGATTTCGACAGCCTTGGGCGATATGTCGGCGCCGACAATCGGGTGCGAGGGCGTGCGCTCGGCGCTGTCGTCGTTGTAGAGCTGTTCGAAAAGGTCTTTGTCGAAGTCGGGCCACGTCTCGAAGGCGTAGTGCTGGCGGAATACACCCGGGAATATGTTTGCGGCGATAAGGGCGGCTTCGACGAGGAAGGTGCCCGAGCCGCACATGGGGTCGACGAAGGGCGTGTCGCCGCGGTAGCCGCTTTTGAGGATTATGCCGGCGGCAAGGACTTCGTTGATGGGGGCTTCGGTCTGGCCGCCGAGGCGGTAGCCGCGTTTGTGGAGGCTCTCGCCCGAGGAGTCGAGCGAGACGGTCACGTCCGAGCCGTGGATGTGTACGTTGAGGATGACGTCGGCGCTTTCGAGGCGCACGCGGGGGCGGCTGTCCGGCCCGAAGTGGTCGCGGAACCAGTCGACGATGCCGTCTTTGACGCGGTATGTGGCGAAACGCGTGTGTTTGAATTCTTCGCCGAAGGCCACGGTGTCGATCGAGAACGTGCGTTCGAGGTTCAGGAGTGTGCCCCAGTCGTATTCTTTGATGCGGTCGTAGAGCTCGTCGGGCGTCGTGGCCTTGAATTTGTAGAACGGCTTGAGGATACGGAGGGCCGTGCGGCAACATAGGTTGGCGCGGTAGAGGGTCTCGAGTGTGCCTTCGAAGCTCACCATGCGGGTCCCTGCTTCGACGTTTTCCGCTCCGAGGCCGCGAAGTTCCTCGGCAAGTACGCCTTCAAGGCCCTGAAAGGTCTTTGCGACCATCTCGAAAGTCGGTGCTGTAGTCATTATGGGTTGCGTCAGTTTTTTCAAAAGTCTATTATCGTGCAAAAGTAAGCAATTTTGCGCAAAGGCGCAAAAAAAGAATTTCGGCATTCGGCCCCGGGGACGAGAGTCGCGGAGCTGAATGCCGAAAGTTATCGTGGTCCGTGGACGGGTCGTTACTTGAGCACGACTTTGCGCGAGTCGGTGCGGCCCGACTCGGTGGTGCTGCGCAGGATGTAGATGCCCGGAGTGGCGGTTTCGGCGTCGAGCACGGCGGTGTCGCCGGAGGCCGAAGCGGAGGCCACGAGCATGCCGTTCATCGAGTAGAGCTCGCTACGGACACCGGAGGCGCCGGCGGCGAAAATCTCGAAGCCGCGGCCGAATGTGGGCGTGACAACGAAGTCGGAGGCCTCGATGGCGATGTCGGCCACGCCTGCGGGGTTGAGCACGTGCTTGAGGCCTGCGAGGGCGTTGATGCGGCCGGCGCCGAAGCGGTGGGGTGCGGCCTGCGTGAAGGCGTCGGTGGTCGAGGTGTATTTAATCGTGTTCAGCACGTCGTCGTAGGTGAGCGACGGGTCGGCCTGAAGCCAGAGGGCGATTACGCCGGCAACGAAAGGCGACGACATCGACGTGCCGGACATTTCGCCCCAGTAGTAGTTGCGGGTCTGGCGGTTGACGCTCTTTTCGACGCGACCGGTGGCCTGAGTGATGGTCTCGTCGTTGGCGGAGAGTTTGGAGGTGTAGTAGGAGCTGAGCGACGAAAGCATGGCTTGGCCGGGACCGGCTACGTGCGGGAGCACGCGGCCGTCAAAGCTTGTGCCGTACGACGAGAAGGGGGCGATTTCGCCGACTTCTATTCCGCGGTAGGAGCCGAGTCCGCTTAAGGTGGGAATCTTCACAGCGTTTACGTACGCGCCCACGGCGATGATGTTCTTGGCCGTGGCGATGCCGTTGATGGAGTTGGTGGCGTTGCCTGCGGTGAAGCCGGGGATGCTGTTGTTGTAGAAGGCGAGGTTGCCGGCGCAGAAGAGGTCGACGCTCTTGCCTGCGGCGCCTTCGACGACGATGGCCGGGAGGAAGCCGTTGTTGCCGCCTTGAGTCTGGAACTGCATCTGCACGTTGTAGCGGTTGTTGTTGGCGTCGACGTTCGAGGAGATGAACACGGCGGCCTGCGTGCCGAAGGCCTTGTCGAAGGCTTCGGAGTGGATGTAGTAGGGCACGGTGTAGGTCGAGCTCGTGATGATGGCCATTGTCGACTGGTCGTTGGTCGAGTTCAGGTTTCTGTCGACGGTGTAGCTCCAAGCGACGTCGCCCGTGTTTTTGTTGATGATCTGGAACGTTACTTTATAGATGGAGTTGTCGGCGCCCCAGATGTCGACGATGCCGTTGGCGGTGGCCACGGCCGAGGGGAAGGTCTTCACCTGATTGTCGGATGCGGTGAAGTCCTTGTGGATCGAGATGGGGTCGGAGCCTTCGTTGCCGGCCGATACGCAGATGATCATGTCTTTGCCGATGCTTTCGAGGTAGCGGGAGTTGGCGTCCGTGCCGTCGTGGGGGCCGTAGTTGTGGCCCAGCGAGATGTTCATCACCGCGGGTTTGCCCTGACTCTTGGCGTAGCTGTAGATTTTTTCTGCGGCGAGGAGGATGTTGGTGCCTTCGGTGGTGCCGCAGCAGGCGGCGATGTCAGCGCCCGTGGCGGCGCCGCGGTAGTCGGTGCTTGCGTCGTAGAAGTTGGTCTTGATCTGATTGCGGCCGAGGCGGTTGAGGAACGCCACTTGCGTGAAGGGCTCGCTGAAGCTGCCGGCCATGCAGCCGAGCACGTGCGTGCCGTGGGTGTCGTTGGAGTCGTCGGTGGTGTAGCCGGCGATGCGCGAGGGGGTGTCGTAGGTGCTGACGGTGCCCGTGTTGCCCGTGATGACGAACAGACGCGAGGCGCGGGGGGTGCCGTCGGCGTTCAGGAAGTTGGGGTGGTTGATGTCGAGGCCGCCGTCCATGAGGCCGACGATGACGCCCGTGCCGTCATAGGCTTTTCCGCCCACTTCGGCGCCGCCTTCGTGGATGGTCGTCACGCCCGTATAGGTCTTGGCCTGATAGAGAAGCTTGCGGGCCTCGGTGCCGAGGGTGATGTTCTTGATCTGGCTGAGTGCGGCGGCGGCCTGCATCTCGGCCACGCTCATTCGCACGATGGCCATGTCGTCGCGGGTGGTCAGGACTTCGTAGCCGCGTTCTTCGAGGACGGCGGCGTCTTCGCCCGGGGCGAAGGTCACGACTACCGCGACTTTGTCGTCCGCGCTGACGGGCGACGGGAGGGATACATGGTGCTCGCCGGAGCGGCTGAGGGTTTCCGCCTGCATGGCACGGTTGACCAGCATCGATGCCGAGAGGTCAAGCTTACTTTGTGCCGTGGCCCCGAATGCGGCCGTGGCGGCAAGGCTGAGGAGTACTATTTTTTTCATATCGATTGTGTGGGTTCGAAATGTGGTAATCAAAAAGGAAGCAAAACAATGCCTTAGTTTGCAAAGTTAACGAATTAATCTGAATTTTAGCGCATACTGTATATAAAAAATTACAAAAAAGTCGGCGATTCCCGTCCGAGTCTGCCTCAGCGGCTTTGTGCGGGCGCTTGCGCATATCGTGTGCACGGACTTATGTATATCTTTGTGCGTTGTAATTATTAAACGGATTATATTATGGCCTGCTCACATTGCCACAACCATTGCCGGCCGCACGGCGGGCATCCACGCCGTTTTGCCGCGTTGTTATATTATAAAGAGGAGTTGACGTCGCTTGTCGTGCTCGTCGCCGCGGCGGCGCTCGGGCGCTTCATCCCGGCGGCGCTCCAAGTTGCGCTGTATGTCGCGGCCTTGTTGCCGCCGGGCTTGCCCGTGGTGCGCGATGCCTTCGCCGAGTGGCGCCGCGGGGCCTTCTTCAATGAGTTCACGCTCATGCTTCTTGCCGCCGCAGGCGCTTTTGCCATCCGGGAATATCCGGAGGGCGTGGCCATACTCCTTTTTTATTCCTTCGGCGAGAAGCTCGAACACATGGCCGCCGAGCGCTCGCGCCGCCGCATCAAGGAGCTCCTCGGCCGCCTGCCCTCGCGGATTAGGGTTGAGGGCCGCGGAGCCGTCGAGCCGGAGCATGTGCGGCCCGGCGAGGTCGTTGTTGCCGCTCCCGGCGAGCGGGTGGGCCTCGACGGAATCCTCCTCGGCGACGAAGCGGCGGCTTTCGACACCTCGGCCTTCACGGGCGAGAGCCTGCCCGTCGACTTCGTGCCCGGCGCGGACGTGCCCTCCGGGGCTATACCCCTCGACCGCGAGGTGCGCATCCGCGTGAGTCGGCCGTATGCCGAGAGCTCGATGTCGCGCATTCTGGCTTTGGTCGAGAGTGCGGCCGCGGGCAAATCCAAGTCCGAGACCCTGCTGAGACGCATCACGCGGTGGTACACACCCGCCGTCATCGCCGCCGCGACGCTGCTGTTCGTCGTGCCGTGGCTTGCCGCCCTTATCGGCGGCCGGGCGTTCGACGCGTCCTTATGGCTGGGGCGGGCGCTGTTGCTCCTTGTCTGCTCGTGTCCGTGCGCTTTGGTCGTGAGCATCCCGCTGAGCTATTTCGCCGCTATAGGCATGGCCTCGGCCCGGGGCATACTCTTCAAAAGCGCAGCCTCGCTTGATGCCATGCGTTCGTGCGACACGCTTTTCCTCGACAAGACCGGCACGCTCACCACGGGGGCTTTC
Source organism: uncultured Muribaculaceae bacterium (assembly GCA_910584905.1). GTDB lineage: Bacteria > Bacteroidota > Bacteroidia > Bacteroidales > Muribaculaceae > CAG-873. The sequence continues at coordinate 71,906 of CAJUCQ010000070.1, read as the reverse complement.
CGCGTTGAGTCCGTTGTGGCGGCGCCCGGCCGCACTTCCGCCGAGGTGCTCGCCCTCGCCGCCGCCGCCGACTCCCGCAGCGCCCACCCCCTTGCCCGCGCCATCAGCGCCGAGGCCGCCGGGACGCCGCTGCCCGAGGTGAGCGGCGTGCGCACCGTCGCCCACGGCATGAGCGCCATCCTCGGCGGCCGGCCGCTCCTTGTCGGCTCGCGTGCGCTTCTTGCCCGGAACGGCCTCGTCGTCGCCCCGGCCCGCACTTCGGCCACGGAGGTGTGTGTGGCCCTCGGCGGTGATTACGTCGGGGCGATATATCTCTCCGACACGCTCAAGTCCGGCGTCGGCGAGGCCGTTGCCGCTCTCAGGCGTACGGGCATGCGGAGCGTGCGCATCCTTTCGGGCGACAGCCCCGAGGCGGTGGAGGCGGTGGCCTCGGCTGTCGGCGCCGACGCCTTCAGCGCCGGTCTCCGCCCCGACGACAAGCACGAGGCGGTTCGTGATGCCGTCGGTCGCGGACAGCGCGTCGTTTTTGTCGGCGACGGCATCAACGACGCTCCCTCGCTCGCCGCCGCAACCGTGGGCATAGCCATAGGCACGGGCGGCACCGACCTCGCTATGGAAAGCGCCGATGCCGTCCTCACCGCCCCCGGCCTCGCCCCGCTCGTAAGCGCCGTCCGCATCTCGCGCAGGGTCAGGGCCGTTGTGGCCTTCAACGTTTCGCTGGCCATAGGCGTTAAATTTCTGGTGATGGTCCTCGGCGCCGTCGGCGCCGCAACGCTGTGGGCCGCCGTGTTCGCCGACACGGGGATAACGCTTATCACCGTGGCCGCGACGATGATGGCGCTGAATATGGGAAAAAAACACTAATTTTGCGACATGAATATCCCTGAAATGCTCGAAGGCGCGGGGATGCGCCCCTCGCCCGTACGCCTTCTCGTGGCACGCGCAATCGAAAGCGCGGGGCGCCCCGTGTCATCGCTCGAAATCGAACAGGCGCTTGAGACCGTCGACCGCTCGTCAATCACCCGCACCCTCGTCCTATTCAGCAACAAGGGCTTTGTCCACAGCGTCGACGACGGCTCCGGCTCGGTAAAATACGAACTTTGCCGCCACTGCGGCGAGGACCGCGACCGCGACCTCCATCCCCATTTCCATTGCCTCGCATGCGGCGCAACATACTGCCTTGACCACACGCCCATGCCCGAGGTTGAATTGCCCTGCGGGTTCGAGCGCCGCTCGGCCAATTTCGTGATAAAAGGGCTGTGCCCCAAGTGCTCGGCTCGTTGATATGCCCCCGAAACACATGAAATGAAACATAACGTCTACCCCGTCACGGGCATGAGTTGCGCCGCCTGCGCGGCCCGTGTGCAGAAAGCGATTGCCGCCGTCCCCGGAGTGAAGGATGTGAGCGTCAATTACGCCTCGGCCAAGGCTGCCGTGGCCTGCGGCAGCGAGTGTTCCCCCGAAGCCCTGCGCCGCGCCGTTCAGGACGCCGGCTACGACCTCGTCCTCGGCGAAAATGCCGCCGAGGAGGCGGCGTCCGCATCCGAAAAAGCCTATCGGCGTCTCCGCCGCGAGGCCGTCATGGCCGCCGTGCTGTGTGTCCCGCTGATTGTCATAGGCATGGGGTGGATGCATGCGCGATGGGCGCAGTGGGCCACGCTCGTCCTCGCCTCGGCGGTGCTTTTCGGCTTCGGAGGCCGCTTCTTCGCCGGGGCGTGGCGCCAGTTGCGCCATCGCTCCGCCAATATGGACACACTCGTGGCCCTCTCCACGGGCATAGCCTACGCCTTCAGCCTTTTCAACATGTTTGCGCCCGCATTCTGGACTTCGCGCGGAATCGAGCCGCACGTCTATTTCGAAGCCGCGGGCGTCATCATCGCATTCATCCTCTTCGGCCGCACACTCGAAGCCCGGGCCAAGCGCGACACCTCGTCAGCCATAAGCTCGCTCATGGGCCTTCAGCCCGTCACGGTCACGCAGGTCAGCCCCGACGGCAGCGAAAGCGTCATCAAAATCGAGGATATCCGCCCGGGGATGATTCTGCGCGCAAAAGCCGGCGAGCGCATAGCCACGGACGGCGTCGTCGTCGACGGCGCGTCGTTCGTCGACGAAAGCATGCTCAGCGGCGAGCCTGTCCCCGTCGACAAAGCCCCCGGCTCAAAAGTGTATTCCGGGACGGTAAACGGCACCGGCTCATTCACATACCGCGCTCTCGTCACCGGCGCCGACACCCTCCTCGCCCGCATCATTCGCATGGTCGAGGCCGCGCAAGGCTCGCGGCCTCCCGTGCAGAACCTCGTCGACAAAGTGGCCGCCGTATTCGTGCCCGTGATTATAGCCGTGGCTCTCGCGGCATTCGCCGTGTGGGTGATATGTGACCCCGCCGGAGGGCTTGTCCGCGGCATGCTCGCCGCCGTCACCGTCCTCATAATCGCATGCCCGTGCGCCCTCGGGCTGGCCACGCCGACAGCACTTATGGTAGGCATCGGACGCGCCGCCGAGAACGGAATACTTATCCGCGACGCCGACAGCATCGAGACCGCACGCCGCGTCGACACCGTGCTCCTCGACAAAACCGGCACCCTCACCCAAGGCCACCCCGGCGTCCGCGAGATTGTATGGGCCGACGGGGCCGACACCCCCGAAGCGCGCGCCGTGTTCGCCGCTCTCGAAAAAGCCTCGGGCCATCCTCTCGGCGAAGCCGTGGCCGCGCATCTCAAAGACGTGCCGCCTGCGGCGATAACCGACTTCAACACCTTGCCCGGAAGCGGAGTGGAGGGCCGGGCCGACGGCCGCCGCTACTTCGCCGGGAGCCTCAAGCTGATGCACAGCCGCGCCATCGCCGTGCCCGACAAACTCATCGAGGCCGCGCACCGGATGGAGCGCCGCGCCGACACGCTCGTCATGTTCGCCGACGACAAAAGCGTTATGGCAATTGCCGCCTGCGCCGACTCCGTGTGCCCCACCTCCGCGCAGGCCATAGACGAGATGCGCCGGGCCGGACTCGACGTGTGGATGCTCACCGGCGACAACCGCACAGCCGCCGAGGCCGTGGCCCGCGAGGTCGGTATCGCCAACGTATGCGCCGACGCCCTCCCCGCCGACAAGGCCCTGCTCGTCGAGCGTCTCCGCCGCGAGGGGAGGGTGGTGGCTATGGCCGGCGACGGCATCAACGACTCGGCCGCCCTCGCCGCCGCCGACCTGTCAATTGCCATGGGCACCGGCTCGGACATAGCGATGGAAGTAGCCGGAATGACTATCGTCTCCGCCGACCTTACGCGTATCCCGCAGGCCCTCCGCCTGTCGCGGCTGACAATGCGCACCGTCAAGCAAAATCTTTTCTGGGCCTTTGTCTATAACGTCATCGGCGTCCCCGTCGCCGCCGGCGTGCTCTACCCGGCATTCGGATTTCTGCTGAATTCCATGATTGCGGGCGCGGCGATGGCCTTCTCAAGCGTCAGCGTCGTCACAAACTCGCTGATGCTCAAAAAACGCAAACTCACTAAAATCAAAATATCAACTCCCGAAGCTATGACCAAGACCTACAAAGTGGCAGGAATGATGTGCGGCCACTGCCGCGCACACGTCGAACGCGCCCTCAACTCCATTCCCGGCGTAAAAGCCGTCGTAACCCTCGACCCCGCGGAAGCAATCGTCGAATACGCCTCCGGCACCCCGCTGCCCCTCGACGAGCTGCAGGCCGTCGTAAGCCGCGAAGCCGGCGACTACACTCTCTCCGCGAAGTAAGCGTCAGTGCGCCTCAAGCCAGTTGGCGCCGACGCCTGCGCCAACTTCGAGAGGCACACGCGCCGAAAACGCTTGCTCCATTTCTTCCGTGACCATGCGCTGAAGCTCCGGCAACTCCTCGGGCACGACGTCGAACACAAGTTCGTCGTGTACTTGGAGAATCATCCGCGACTTCAGCGCCATTTCGTCTATGCGGCGGTAGATGCGTATCATCGCTATCTTGATGATGTCGGCCGCCGAGCCCTGCAAGGGCGCGTTGACGGCGTTGCGCTCGGCGTAGCCGCGCACGACGGCGTTGCGCGAATTGATATCCGGAAGATAGCGTTTGCGCCCGAGAACGGTTGCCACGAAGCCGTCCTCACGGGCGCGCTCGATGGCCTCGCTGATATATTTCCCCACATCGGGGTAGCTGCGTAGATAGCCTTCGATAAGCTCTTTGGCTTCGGCGCGCGGGATGCCGAGCCGTTCGCTCAGCCCGAAGGCGCTGATGCCGTAGATGATGCCGAAATTGGCCGTCTTGGCGCGACGGCGCTGGTCGTCGGTCACTTCATCCACAGGGATATGGTATATCTTTGCCGCCGTGGCCCGGTGGATGTCCTCGCCGCTGTGGAAGGCTTCGAGCATGCCCGGGTCTTGGCTGAAATGAGCCATGAGACGAAGCTCGATTTGCGAATAGTCCGCCGACAGCATCACATGCCCCGGCTCGGGGATAAAGGCGCGGCGAATTTCGCGTCCGTCGTAGGTGCGGATGGGGATATTCTGAAGGTTGGGATTGGTCGACGATATTCGCCCCGTCGCAGTCACGGTCTGGCGGTAAGTCGTATGAATCTTGCTGGTCCGGGGATTCACCATTTTCGGAAGTGCTTCGACGTAGGTCGACAGCAGTTTGCGGAGGCCGCGGATGTCGAGTATCATCTGCACCATCGGCACCGACGAGCGGTATTTTTCGAGCACTTCCTCCGTTGTGCTCCATGCGCCCCCTTTGGTCTTTTTGGCCTTGGGGTCTATGCCCATTTCGCCGAAGAGCACCTGCCCCACCTGCGAAGGCGAGGATATATTGAACGGATGCCCCGCAATTTCATACACGCTCCGCTCAAGGTCGGCGATGCGCGCGCTGAGGCCTCCGGCCATGGCGCGGAGTTCGTCCGAGTCGATGCGCACCCCGGTCCACTCCATTTCGGCGAGCACGCGGACAAACGGCAGCTCAACATCGTCGAGGAGCTTTGTCTGCTCTTTCATCGCCACCTCCGAGCGAAGCGGCGCCTCAAGCCGAAGGGCCGCTTCGGCGGCCTCGCAGGCAAGCTGAGCCGCCTTCTCGGGCGTGGCCTCAGCGTGGAGGCGGCGGCGCTCGGCGGCGGTCAGCTCGTAGTCCGAGGTGCACATCCCGAGATAAGTGAACGCAAGCGCCGGGAGGTCGTGCTTCATCTCGGGAGCCACGAGATAGTGGGCCACGGCAGTGTCGAAATATTTGCTCGCACCCCACTCAAGCCCTTCGCGTCTCAGCAATATCATATCGCGTTTGACGTCGGCCGATACAAGCGTCAGCCCTTCCCTGTCGAGAAGCGCGCCGAGCGGTTTGAGAGCTTCGCGGCGGCCATCGTCCGAGAGCCCCGACAAGGGGATGTAAAGCGTCTCGAACACGGGCGCGCCGTCGGCGTCGGAGCCGGTGCGGCGGCATAAACCCACGCCGCGAAGTGTGTCGCTGAACGCCTCGTCGCCCGGAGCGTCGAGGCCGAACCCCGCGGGCATCCCGTCGGCGAGCGTCGCCGCGACAAAGGCCTCGGTCGCCGACGGGGCCGTGGCGATGACGTGCACATCCGTTGCGAATGCCTTCCCCCCGCAGCTTTCCGGCGTGGTGAAATCGAAGTCAAACAGCCCGCCCGCGCTCTCCTCCGCCGCTTTGGGCGCGGGAGCCGCCTTGGGCGCCTCGACTCCGAGCCGCGAGGCCATCGTGCGGAACTCAAGTTCGGTGAATATCGCCGCCAGAGCGCTCCTGTCCGGCTCACGCCGCGCGAAATCATGCGGCGCAATCTCAAGCGGCACATGGCGGTTGATTGTCACCAGTTCTTTCGACATCCGTATCTGCGCCTCGTTGTCGATGATGCGGCGTTGAAGCGCCCCCTTCAGCTCGCCGGTCCGGGCCAGCAGATTCTCTACCGACCCGTATTCCTGAATCAGTTTCGCCGCCGTTTTCTCGCCCACGCCCGGACAGCCCGGTACGTTGTCGGAGGCGTCGCCCTCAAGCGCGAGGAGGTCAATCACCTGACGCGGCGACGAGATGCCGTAGCGCTCGCACACCTCCTGCGGCGTGCGGATTTCGAAGCCCTGACCGCGGAGCGACGGCCGATACATATACACCCTCTCCGACACGAGCTGGCCGTAATCCTTGTCGGGTGTCATCATGTAGGTGGTGAAGTCGGTCGTTTCCTCGGCTATGCGCGAAAGTGTGCCTATGACGTCGTCGGCCTCGTAGCGCTCTACCTCAATCGCCGGTATGCGGTAGGCCTCAAGAATGCGTTTGATATAAGGTATCGACTTTGTGATGTCTTCGGGCTGCTTGTCGCGGCCGGCCTTGTACTCGGGATATTGCTCATGGCGGAACGTGTGGCCGCCGGCAGGGTCGAAGCACACGCCGATATAGTCGGGATTCTCCTTTCGGAGCACCTCGTCGAGCGTGTTGCAGAAGCCGAAGATGGCCGACGTGTTGAATCCGTAGCTCGTCACTCGGGGCGAGCGTACAAGGGCGTAATAGGCGCGGTAGATGAGGGCGTATGCGTCAAGCAGAAAAAATTTGGGCATGGCGGATGTGTGGGGTGGGGGATTATGTGTTTCAGTCAGCAAAGGTATAACAAATTCTTCAGAAAATTGCGTACCTTTGTCTTATGAAATCTGAAAACGGACCTTCTGCCCCCGCCGGCACGCTCTATGAGCAAGCCTTGGCCCTGCTCCGGCGATTCTACGGCTACCGCGCTTTCCGTCCCGGACAATGGGGCGTAATCGAAGCCGTGGCCTCCGGCCGCGACGCCGTCGTGCTTATGCCTACGGGCGGAGGCAAGAGCATGTGCTATCAGATGCCCGCGCTCCTTGCCCGAGAGGGATGCGCGGTGGTCGTGTCGCCCCTCATCGCCCTCATGAACGATCAGGTGCAGGCCCTGCAGGCCAACGGCATTCCCGCCGCCGCAGTCCACTCCAACAACTCCGACACTTACAACCGCGAGGTGATGGAGGGCGTCTTTGCCGGTAAGATAAAACTCCTTTATATTTCCCCCGAACGCCTCCTCGCCGATATGGAGCGGTGGAACCCGTCGATGCCGATAAGCCTCTTCGCCATCGACGAGGCGCACTGCATCTCGCAGTGGGGCCATGATTTCCGGCCGGTCTACACCTCGCTCGCCGTGATAAAGCAGCGCTACCCGCGCACACCCGTCGTGGCCCTTACGGCCACGGCCGACCGCCTCACCCGCGACGACATCGTAGGCCGCCTCGGCTTGCGCGACCCCTTCTGCCACCTCGGCTCATTCGACCGCCCGAACCTCACGCTCCGCGCCTTCCCCAACCCCGGAAGCGCCAAGCGCGTGGCTTACATCGCCGGAATGGTCAAAAAATATCCGCGCGACTCGGGTCTCGCATACTGCCTCTCGCGCAAGGCCGCCGAAAGCCTCGACGCCAAGCTCAGGGCAAAGGGAATACGCTCGTGCTGCTACCACGCCGGACTCTCCGCCGAGGCCCGCGAGGAAGCCCACCGGGCCTTCCTCCACGGAAGCGTGCAGGTCGTATGCGCGACGGTGGCCTTCGGCATGGGCGTCGACAAAAGCAATATACGCTGGGTCGTCCACAACAACATGCCGGCGAATATCGAAAGCTACTATCAGGAAATCGGGCGTGCCGGGCGCGACGGCCTCCCCGCCGAAGCAACGCTCTTCTATAGCTACGGCGATGTCATAACCCTCAGAGGCTTTGTCGAGGAAAGCGGACGCGTGGCCGTAAACATGGAGAAACTCCGACGCATGGAGGCCTACGCTCAGGCCCGCGTGTGCCGGCGCCGCATCCTGCTGAGCTATTTCAGCGAAGAGACCGTCCACAATTGCGGCAACTGCGACGTCTGCCTGAGCCCCCCGAGGCGCTTCGACGCTTCGGTTCTCGCGCAGAAAGCCCTCTCGGCCGTGATGCGAACCCGCGGACGCATCGGCGTTTTCACCCTTGTCGACATCCTGCGAGGCTCTTTGCGTCAGGAAATTCGCCGCGAAGGCTACGACCTTATCCCCACATTCGGCGTTGGCGCCGACCTCTCGCGCGAAGAGTGGCTCGACTACACGGGGCAGATGATACAGCTCGGACTCTTCGAAATTGCCTATGACCGCGGCAATGTCCTCGTGCCTACGCCGCTCGGCCTGCGCATTATGCGAGGTGAAGAAAAACTCGAACTCTCGGAATACGTGGCCCCGCGCGCCGTCACGGCCCGCGAGGCTGCCCGCGCCATGACGAAGGCCCAAGCCGACGCCTCGCCCGTCGACGAGGCTCTCCTCGACCATCTCAAGAGCGTTCGCCTTGAAGTGGCAAAAGCTATCGGCAAGCCGGCTTACGTCGTGTTTTCAGACGCCTCGCTCGAAGATATGGCCCGCCGCCGCCCGCGCACCCGCGAGGAATTCCTCGAAGTGCACGGCGTTGGCGAAATCAAAGCCGCGCAGTTCGGTCCGCGCTTCCTGCGCGCAATCGCCGGATTCAGGTGCGGCTGAAAATCCGCCGCATCAGTCGCTTGGCCGCACGCAGATAAAACCGCGGAGTCAGGTAGTCGAACCACAATAGCGGCCTCAGCTCTACGAGCCATCGGCCATAATACTCGCGCGCCTCGACAACGGCTTCGGCCAACGAGGCCGCCCCTTCGACTTCCCATGGCTCAAGCGCCTGAGAGTTGCCGTAATATCTGCGGTAGCGGCGGAGATACCGTCGCAGCTCGCGGCGACGGGAGGAAATCGAGCCGCAGGAGGCGAACGCCGATACGTCCATCCTCATATCCCGGGCATACGCCGCCAGTTCATCGGTGAAGCCGTACAGGAACACAAAGCCCTGACTCGTCGAGAATACTGGCATGCGGAACGCATCGACCATGTGAGCCTCGATGCCGCACATAAGATTTATATTCGTCTGAAATGTGTTGACCCACGCATGGCGCTCGATGATTGTGACGCGCCTGTCGGCCATCGGCGGTGCAAATACGATATTGTGGGCCGTTGACCCTGAAACGGACGCAAACTCGCGGACGCCGGCGAGAAGCCTTACCATCTCCGACAACGACAGCTTCTCCGGCGACACCACCGTATAGCCGTTGTCGGAAAAGAAGCGGTCGAGCAGACGAAGGTTCACCTCGTCCGAAGCCGCATTTTTAAGCCCGGAACGTGTGAAAAACACCTTCTCGGGGCTATGCTCCGCCGCAGGCGTGTGCTTGAGCGCATTGGTCCGAATGAAGTCGAATGTCGCGGAGCATTCATCCGAGTGGAATTTGTCGTGCTCAAACGATATTTCAGGGACTATGAGCGTCGCCTCAGGCCCTACGACAATATCTTCATTGAAAAATATATGCATCTTGTCGGCAACCCCGGCGAGTTTCAGAAGCTCGAGGTAATTGCCCCCGGGGGCAAGAAGCTCGGCATCGTGGGCGAAGAAAATCACGCCGTCGACCTTCTGCCCGCCGCCGGCCACGGGCCAGAGACGGCCCGTGCCGCCCATCATGAAGTGACCCCATATTTTGCGCAGATAACCCCCGAACAAATACACTCCCGTCTCAAAACCGGGTGTCGGCGTCTCGTCGCAACTCTCGCAGAGGGTGCAGAAATCGTTGTCGTCAACCAAAAGCAAGTCGGGAGAATAGCCGAATGGACGCGAGAGCTGGCCAAGGGGCGATAGCCTCACACCGGTGAATTCCGTCGTCGTCAGGCCCTCGCGGCGATGCGCGATGCCGCCGCGAACTTCGTTTTGGATAGCCCCTTTGGTCGGGCGAAGGTAAGGATAGTCGGAGGCCGGGTGAGCCTCATTGCCGCTGAGTCTGTTCATACAGGGCAAAGATAGCCAATTTTCCCCGTTCAACCATACACAGTCGTGACTTTCAGCAGCTTTTTGCACAAATATTTGGAAATAGACGCAAAATGTCGTATCTTTGCGCCGCAAAGCCTCCGGCCTTACGGACCGGGCGGCCACGAATTAATTAACTTTATTTACTAACTAATTTTAAATGACAGAATTGAAAAATTCTCCGATCGAAGATTTCGATTGGGCAGCCTATGAAAACGGTGAAACCGTCAGCGCCCAGAGTCGCGAACAGGTCACCAAGGCTTACGAGGACTCCCTCAACTCCGTTAAGGACAAAGAAGTGATTGAAGGCACCATCATCGCCCTCAACAAGCGCGAAGCTGTGGTGAACATCGACTACAAGTCCGACGGCATCATCCCCATGAGCGAATTCCGCTACAACCCCGATATCAAAGTCGGCGACAAGGTGGAAGTGTTCATCGAAAATCAGGAAGACCGCAAAGGCCAGCTGATTCTCAGCCACAAGAAGGCTCGCGCAGCCCGTTCGTGGGACCGCATCAACGCAGCCCTCGAAAACAACGACATCATTCAGGGCTACATCAAGTGCCGCACCAAAGGCGGCATGATTGTCGACGTGTTCGGCATCGAGGCTTTCCTCCCCGGCTCACAGATCGACGTCAAGCCCATCCGCGACTACGACGTATTCGTTGGCAAGACCATGGAATTCAAGGTCGTTAAAATCAACGAAGAATTCAAGAATGTTGTCGTTTCCCACAAGGCCCTCATCGAAGCCGAACTCGAAGCCCAGAAGCGCGAAATCATCTCGCACCTCGAAAAGGGTCAGGTTCTCGAAGGCACCGTCAAGAACATCACTTCCTACGGTGTGTTCATCGACCTCGGCGGCGTCGACGGTCTCATCCACATCACCGACCTCTCTTGGGGCCGCGTGAGCCACCCCTCCGAAGTCGTGCAACTCGAGCAGAAGCTCAACGTCGTTATCCTCGACTTCGACAACGAGAAGAAGCGTATCGCCCTCGGCCTCAAGCAGCTCTTCCCCCATCCTTGGGAAGCGCTCGACGCTGACCTCAAGGTTGGCGACCGCGTCAAGGGTAAGGTTGTCGTTATGGCCGACTACGGCGCATTCCTCGAAGTTGCTCCCGGCGTCGAAGGTCTCATTCACGTCAGCGAAATGTCGTGGAGCCAGCACCTCCGCAGCGCTCAGGACTTCCTCAAGGTTGGCGACGAAGTTGAAGCCCAGATTCTTACGCTCGACCGCAACGACCGCAAGATGAGCCTCGGCATCAAGCAGCTCAAGAAAGACCCGTGGGAAGACATCGACACCAAGTACGCTATCGGTAGCCGCCACACGGCCAAGGTGCGCAACTTCACCAACTTCGGCGTTTTCGTTGAAATCGAAGAAGGTGTCGACGGCCTCATCCACATCTCCGACCTCAGCTGGACCAAGAAAATCAAGCACCCCAGCGAGTTCACTCAGATCGGCGCCGACATCGAAGTTGAAGTGCTCAACATCGACAAGGACAACCGTCGTCTTTCCCTCGGTCACAAGCAGCTCGAAGAAAATCCCTGGGATGTATTCGAAACTGTATTCACCAAGGACTCCGTTCACGAAGGCACAATCATCGAAATGCTCGAAAAGGGCGCTGTTGTAGCTCTCCCCTACGGTGTTGAAGGCTTCGCTACGCCCAAGCATCTCGTCAAGGAAGACGGCACCACCGCTCAGGTCGACGAAAAGCTCCCCTTCAAGGTTATCGAATTCAACAAGGACAACAAGCGCATCATCGTAAGCCACAGCCGCACTTTCGAAGATCCCGCCCGCGTTGAAAAAGCTGCTGAGCGCAAAGCTCCCAAGCGTGCTCCCAAAAAGCAGGAAGAAGCTGCTCCCGCAGTTCAGACCACTCCCCTTGAGAAGACCACGCTCGGCGACCTCGCTTCGCTCGCTGCCCTCAAGGAAAAGCTTTCCAAGTAAGCTGTCGCGCAGGCTTTACGCCTGAATGACAATTCTTTCGGCGCCACACCCCGGTTTTCAGGGTGTGGCGCTTTCTTGCTTGATAAAAGCGTTTTCGCATCACCTGACGCCGCTGTGAATATTAAAATAATATGTATAAACAAAAAAATATGTTGACGGCGCTTGCTTGTTTCAATTGAAAACCTTAGCTTTGCCGAGCGGAATAATCCGCCACTCTAACCCTCGGCTATTCGAATTGAATAAGATATGAAGCAAACCTGTCGGACACTTCTCCTTGCGGCGCTTGCCGCTGTGGCCGCAATGCCCCTCCGCGGCGTCGAACCCCTGCCGCTGACCATTTATTCCGGCGCACCGGATACTGTTCGGACGTCGCGCACGACCATTGTCGGAGTCACCGCCCCCGGCGCCTCCGCGTCAATCGGCAGCGAGGCGGTGCGCGTCTATCGCACCGGCTCTTTCGGACGCGAGGTGACGCTCGTCCCCGGGCAAAACCGCGTCCCGGTGGAGGTCGCTCTCGGCGACCGTAAAGCCGAAAAAACACTCGAAATATACTACGACAACTCAGCACCCCGCCCTTCGCGTAAAAAAGCTGAGTCTGCAGAAACACGTTTTGTAGAGCCGCGCTATGTCGAATCGCTCCCCGGCGCTTACCTGCAGTACGGCAACGGCGACGACCGCCTCGGAGGCTCCAAAATGGGATTCATCGACGAAGGTATCGTCATGAAAGCCATTGGCGAAAAAGGCTCGCTCTTCTGCGTCCGTCTCGGCGAGAACCGCACGGCTTATATCCCCAAAGAATACACGCGGGGTGCCGAAGCTCCCGTCCCGGCAGGTGCGCTTAATACCGGTAATTGGACAGTCTCGGACGCGGGCGCTGTCGACCGCGTGGCCATCGCTCTCCCCCGCAGGCTTGCCTATCACTACGCCACCGATATCAACCCCTCGGAAATAACCGTCGATATTTTCGGAGCAACCGACAACAGCAACTGGATAACGCAGCGTACACTCTCCCTCGGTATAATAGACTATGTTGATTTCAGGCAGACGGCCTCCGATGTATATCGCGTCATCATACGCCTTAAAGACAAGTATCAATGGGGTTTTAGCGTAGGCTACGAAGCCGGCGGCTCGAATCTTGTCATCGACGTGCGCCACCGTCCCGCCTCGCTCTCGCTCAAAAACCTTACCATCGGCCTTGACGCCGGTCACGGCGGCCCGTACCCCGGAGCGCGCTCACCCTCGGGGCTGTTGGAAAAAGACGTAAATCTCGACATCGTGAAGCATCTGCAGGCCATCCTTGAAAGCAAGGGAGCGAAAGTGGTGATGACGCGAACGGGCGACACCGGGCCGTCGATGGCTGAACGCAAGCGCATCTGGCGCGACGCCCGCGTCGATTTGGCCGTCAGCGTCCACAATAATTCCGGTGGCGGCGCCTTGTCATCGCCCGGCACCGCCGTGCTTTACAAGCACCTCTTTTGCCGCCCCTTGGCTCAGGCTGTCACGGCGCGCCTCCTTGAAACAGGCCTTCCTCTATTCGGAATTGTCCAAAACTTCAACTTCTCGCTCAACGGCCCGACGGAATTTCCCGAAGTTCTCGTGGAAGGCATGTTTATGAGTTCGCTTGAAGAAGAAGAGAAACTCGCCGACCCCGCCTTCCGTCGCAAAGTAGCCGAAAAAATTGCCGCCGCAATCGAAGACTACCTGAAAGAAACCTCGCGCCAAACAAACTGAAAATCAGAGGCATGTACGGACGCGATTAATCGCGTCCGCGCCGAAAGAGCTAACTTCCCCGCCCGTAGGTAACAGCAACGCACAATCAGCCGACAAATTCCCGACGGCCCGCTCCAAAAGAGGTAACTCCCCCGCCTGGAAATAATCGTAATAAGCTAATTAAAAGCGAATTTCCCGTGTAGGGTAGGGCGGGGCTTATTTCGCAGCCTTCTTGCGTATTGTTTCTTTTACGACCGTCGCGATAACTTCGCGTTGCTCGCGGATTATCAAGCGTTTGTACGACGGCGATAGCACCTCGACGTTGAAGAGCATTGAATATCCGCAGTTGTTACACACCCCGAGGATGCAGGATTTGCCGTAGCCGCTACTTGAGTCTATGCTCCACGTCTCCTTATCTTTATTGCCTTTAATCCAAGGGTAATGCATGACGAAAAACGGGTCGTCGAAAAACGTCACGCCATCTTCGGCGTGGCATATCGGGCAGTGGAAGTGCTTAAGCTTCTCGTTCAAAAGTCTGAGTGCGCTCTCGAATTTGCCTTGTTCGTTTTGAGGCTCAACAATTGTATTTTCCATAACAGTGCTTGTTTTTTGCAAGTAAAACGTCTTGGAATCTGATAATGTTTGTGTGTGCAATCCGCTTCGGTCTGCGAGCGCGCATCCCGCCCTGCCGCATAAGCTGCATCTTTTTTCCGCATCTTTTCCCGCCCGCGAAAAATACTTTTGTAAATGTTTGGTTTTAAGAAATAAAATCACTAACTTTGCGGTGGAAAAGTGGGCCCGTGAAAGCTCGGCTGTCGCAAAGCGCTGAAAGGCAATGCGATAGGCCGGATTTTGATGGGTGCATAAATTTGAATAATTCAATACGAAATACATTTAATCAACCCAAGTCACAAACAAAAGAACTAAGATGCCTACTATTCAGCAATTAGTAAGAAAAGGACGTGTGGCAATGGAGGACAAGAGCAAGTCGCCCGCACTTGACTCGTGCCCCCAGCGTCGCGGCGTCTGCGTGCGTGTGTACACCACGACCCCCAAAAAGCCTAACTCGGCAATGCGTAAGGTTGCTCGTGTCCGCCTCACCAACGGCAAGGAAGTCAACTCCTACATCCCCGGTGAAGGCCACAACCTTCAGGAGCACTCCATCGTGCTCGTGCGCGGCGGTCGTGTGAAAGACCTTCCCGGTGTGCGCTATCACATTGTACGCGGCACGCTCGACACCGCCGGTGTCAAAGACCGCACGCAGCGTCGCTCCAAATATGGTGCGAAGCGTCCCAAGGCCGGTGCAGCCAAGAAGTAATCCGATACGGACTTAAAGGACAAGCCCCGAGTTCGTGCGGGTGAAGATAATCACTGAACGCACCGCGAGATTTTAATCCATCAATTTAAAACTCGTTTTTGATTTCTTGCAGCTAACAGACCACGGTTGAGTAAGCGCCGGAGACAGAGGTCCCCGCTGAAGACGAAAAGAAACAGGCAACCAAGCAATCCAAAAACACATCCCGACAAAACACAACAATGAGAAAGGCCAAGCCTAAGAAGCGCGTGATCCTTCCCGATCCCGTCTTCGACGACGTGAGAGTGACCAAATTCGTGAATCACCTCATGTATGACGGTAAGAAAAATACCTCTTTCGCTATTTTCTACGACGCACTTGAGACCGTTAAGGCCAAGATGCCCAACGAAGAGCTCTCCGCTCTCGATATCTGGAAAAAAGCCCTCGAAAACGTTACTCCTCAGGTAGAAGTAAAGAGCCGCCGTGTTGGCGGTGCTACCTTTCAGGTGCCCACCGAAATCCGTGCCGACCGTAAAGAGTCGATTTCCATGAAAAATCTCATCGCATATGCCCGCAAGCGTGGCGGCAAGACGATGGCCGACAAGCTCGCCGCTGAAATCGTCGACGCTTTCAACAATCAGGGCGGCGCTTACAAGCGTAAGGAAGATATGCACAAGATGGCCGAAGCTAACCGCGCCTTCGCACACTTCCGCTTCTAATCCCCGATTTTTCAGGAATATTTTTACCGCATACACAAAATGGCAAAATCTGACGAACAACTTAAATATACGCGCAACATCGGCATTATGGCTCACATCGATGCCGGTAAGACCACCACGTCCGAGCGTATCCTCTTCTACACCGGTCTGACTCACAAGATCGGCGAGGTGCACGACGGTGCCGCTACGATGGACTGGATGGAACAGGAACAGGAGCGCGGTATTACAATTACTTCCGCCGCTACGACCACTTTCTGGAAGTACAACGACGACAAGTTCAAAATCAACCTTATCGACACCCCCGGACACGTCGACTTCACCGTCGAAGTTGAACGCTCGCTCCGTATCCTCGACGGCGCCGTGGCTACGTTCTGCGCCGTTGGCGGCGTAGAGCCCCAGTCCGAGACCGTATGGCGTCAGGCCGACAAGTACAACGTGCCCCGTATCGGTTACGTCAACAAGATGGACCGCTCCGGCGCAAACTTCTTCGAAGTAGTGCGTCAGCTCAAGGACGTCCTCGGTGCCAATCCCTGCCCCATTCAGATTCCTATCGGCGCTGAAGAAACATTCAAGGGTGTTGTCGACCTCATTCAGATGAAGGCTATCTTCTGGCACGACGAGACGATGGGTGCCGACTACTCCGTCGAAGAAATCCCCGCCGCTCTCCTTGAAGAAGCCGAACAGTGGCGCGACAACATGCTCGAAAAAATCGCCGAGTACGACGATGACCTCATGGCCAAGTACTTCGACGACCCCTCGACAATCACCGTCGAAGAAATCAAGCGTGCCCTCCGCGCTGCCACCCTCAAGATGGATCTCGTGCCCATGATTTGCGGCTCGTCCTTCAAGAACAAAGGCGTGCAGTGCCTCCTCGACTGCGTCTGCGCTTACCTTCCCTCGCCCCTCGATTCCGGCGCTGTTGAAGGCCACGCCGTCGACGACCCCGACAAAATCGAAACTCGCGAACCCTCGTCCGACGCCAAGATGTGCGCCCTCGCGTTCAAGATTGCAACCGACCCCTATGTAGGCCGCCTCTGCTTCTTCCGCGTTTACTCCGGCGACGTCGTTGCCGGCACATACGTCCTCAACGCCCGCTCCGGCAAGAAGGAACGTATCTCGCGCCTCTTCCAGATGCACTCCAACAAGCAGAACCCGATGGAAAAAATCGGCTGCGGTGACATCGGCGCAGGCGTCGGCTTCAAGGACATTCGCACCGGCGACACCCTCTGCGCCGAAGATGCTCCCATCGTTCTCGAAGCTATGGAATTCCCCGAACCCGTGATCGGTATCGCCGTAGAGCCCAAGACTCAGAAGGACCTCGACAAGCTCGGCGTAGGCCTCCAGAAGCTCGCCGAAGAAGACCCCACCTTCCGCGTTCAGACCAACGAAGAAACCGGTCAGACCGTTATCTCCGGTATGGGTGAGCTCCACCTCGACATCATCATCGACCGCCTCCGCCGCGAATTCAAGGTGGAGTGCAATCAGGGTCGTCCGCAGGTTACGTACAAGGAAGCCATCACCCGCCCCGTAGAACTTCGCGAAGTGTTCAAGAAGCAGACCGGTGGCCGCGGTAAGTTCGCCGACATCATCGTGCGCGTAGAACCCGTAGACGAAGGCTTCGAAGGCAACCTCCAGTTTGTCGACGAAGTGAAGGGCGGTAATATCCCCAAGGAATTCATCCCCTCCATCCAGAAGGGCTTCACCACGGCAATGAAGAACGGTGTCCTCGCCGGCTACCCCGTGGAATACCTCAAGGTGACTGTAATCGACGGCTCCTTCCACCCCGTCGACTCTGACCAGCTCTCCTTCGAACTCTGCGCCATTCAGGCCTTCAAGAAGGCTTGCGAAAAGGCAGGTCCTGTGCTCCTCGAACCCATCATGAAGATCGAGGTTGTGACCCCCGAGGAGTCGATGGGTGACGTGATTTCCGACCTTAACAAGCGTCGCGGTCAGGTCGAAGGCATGGAGACAAGCCGTAGCGGCGCCCGCGTCGTAAAGGCCAAGGCTCCTCTCGCCGAAATGTTCGGCTACGTGACGGCTCTCCGCACAATCACCTCCGGCCGCGCTACATCGACCATGAGCTTCTCGCACTACAGCGAGGTTTCCACCTCCATTGCAAAGGCTGTGCTCACGGAATGCGACGGCCGCGTCGACCTTCTCAAGTAAAACAAAAAATATCACACGCAATATGAATCCCATCATTCGCATCAAACTCAAATCTTACGACCACAGCCTCGTCGACAAGAGCGCCGAGAAGATCGTAAAGACCGTGAAGTCCATCGGCGCAGTGATCAGCGGACCCATTCCCCTGCCCACCCACAAGCGCATCTTCACCGTCAACCGCTCCACCTTCGTCAACAAGAAGAGCCGCGAGCAGTTCGAGCTCTCAAGCTACAAGCGCCTCATCGACATCTACAACGCCACTCCCAAAATCGTCGACGCTCTCATGAAGCTCGAACTCCCCAGCGGCGTGGAAGTAGAAATCAAGTGCTGATAAATATCGTCACTCCATAGAAAACAATTCAAAAGCCGGGGCACGGGCCCTCCGCGCCCCGGCAAAACAATAACGACTAAAAACAACACAGAAATGCCAGGATTAATTGGAAAGAAAATCGGAATGACATCCGTTTTCAGTGCCGACGGTAAGAACGTACCGTGCACTGTTATCGAAGTAGGTCCTTGTGTCGTTACTCAGGTCAAGACTAAAGAAGTGGACGGCTACGAAGCCCTCCAGCTCGGTTTCGAGGATGAAAAGGAAAAGCACCTCACCCAGCCCGAAATCGGCCACTTCAAGAAAGCCGGAGTAGCCCCCAAGCGCCACTTGGCCGAGTTCAAAGGTTTTGAAGGCGAGTACGCCACGGGCGACACCATCGGCGTTGACTTCTTCGAAGGCGCCGAATTTGTAGACGTTGTAGGCACCTCGAAAGGTAAAGGCTTTCAGGGCGTCGTTAAGCGCCACGGCTTCGGCGGCGTAGGCCAGTCGACCCACGGCCAGCACAACCGTCTCCGCGCTCCCGGTTCGGTGGGTGCCTGCTCCTACCCCGCAAAGGTATTCAAGGGCATGCGCATGGCCGGCCAGATGGGCAACGAACGCGTCACCGTCCAGAACCTCCAGATCGTAAAAATTATCCCCGAACACAACCTTCTGATGATCAAGGGCTCTATCCCCGGCAGCAAAGGTTCAATCGTTTTAATTGAGAAGTAATATGGAACTCGCAATTTACAACCAGCAGGGCCAGGAAACGGGCCGCAAAGCCACCCTCAACGACGAGGTGTTTGCAATCGTTCCCAACGAGCACGCCATCTACCTCGACGTTAAGCAGTACCTCGCAAACCACCGTCAGGGCACCCACAAGTCGAAGGAACGTTCTGAAGTCAGCGGTTCCACCCGCAAGCTCCACAAGCAGAAGGGCGGCGGCGGCAGCCGTATCGGCGACATCAACTCGCCCGTCCTCGTAGGCGGCGGCCGTGTGTTCGGTCCCCGTCCCCGCGACTACCGCTTCAAACTCAACCGCAAGGTCAAAGACCTCGCACGCAAGAGCGCCCTCAGCCTCAAGGCTCAGGCCGGCGAAATCATCGTCGTTGAAGACCTCAACTTTGCCCCCAAGACTAAAGAATATGTAAATTTTGCTAAAAATCTTAAAGTTGAAGGCAAAAAAGTGCTCGTAGTTTTGGCAAACGAAAATAATGACGTATATTTGTCGATGCGCAATGTGCCCGACGCCCGTCTCATGACCGCGTCGGACATCAACACGTATGTAGTAATGAACAACAATGCCCTCATCCTCACCGAGAGCGGCCTTGCTGTGATTAACAACATCTAAACCCCTTAGGAGGAACAAATAATGGACATCACAATCAAACCAGTCATCACCGAAGGTGCCACCAAGCGCTCGGACAAGCGTAACTGCTTCACCTTCCGTGTTTCCCCCGAGGCCAACAAGTATCAGATCAAAACGCTCGTAGAGCAGCTCTACGGCGTCAAAGTCGCAAAGGTCAACACAGCCGTTGTCCGTGGCAAAAACAAGAGCCGCTGGACAAAGAGCGGTCTTCTCCGCGGTAAGACAGCCGCGTGGAAGAAAGCTTACGTTACCGTTGGCGAAGGCGAAACCATCGACTTTTTTAGCAACATCTAAATAAAATGGCAGTAAGAAAATTCAAGCCCACAACCCCCGGGCAGCGACACAAAGTTATCGGTGTTTTCAAAGGTACCATCACTGCTACAACACCGGAAAAATCTCTTACAGTCGGCAAAAAGGCCTCCGGCGGTCGTAACGCCGAAGGACACCTCACCACTCGTTACCTTGGTGGTGGCCACAAGCGCGCATATCGCCTTATAGACTTTAAGAGAAACCGCGACGGCATCCCCGCAGTTGTCAAGAGCATCGAATACGACCCCAACCGTTCGGCCCGTATCGCTCTTCTCTACTACGTGGACGGCGTCAAGACCTACATCATCGCCCCCAACGGCCTTGAGGTAGGCACCACGGTTCTTTCCGGCCCCGATGCAGCTCCTGAAATCGGCAACGCTCTTCCCCTGAGCAAGATTCCGGTAGGTACCGTTATCCACAACATTGAACTCCGTCCCGGTCAGGGCGCCTTCATGGCGCGTTCGGCCGGCACTTTCGCTCAGCTCATCTCCCGCGAGGGAAATTACGCTATCATCAAGCTTCCTTCGGGTGAAACCCGCAAGGTGCTCGCCGCCTGCAAGGCAACCATCGGCGTTGTCGGCAACAGCGAACACTCGCTCGAACGCTCCGGCAAGGCCGGACGCAGCCGCTGGCTCGGCCGCCGTCCGCGCAACCGCGGCGTTGTCATGAACCCCGTCGATCACCCCATGGGCGGTGGCGAAGGCCGCGCTTCCGGTGGTCATCCCCGTTCGCGCAAGGGCCTCTACAGCAAGGGTCTCAAGACACGTGCGCCCAAGAAGCACTCTTCGAAGTATATCATTGAAAGAAGAAAGAAGTAATTTAAACTCGTAATTTAAGTATGAGCCGTTCATTAAAAAAAGGCCCCTTCATCAGCGTTAAGCTTGAGAAGAAAGTCGCCGACATGGATGCTTCCGGCAAGAAAAACGTCATCAAGACTTGGAGCCGCGCATCTATGATCGCTCCCGAATTCGTAGGCCACACATTCGCCGTACACAATGGCAATAAGTTCATCCCCGTGTACGTCACCGAAAACATGGTAGGCCACAAGCTTGGCGAATTTGCCCCCACCCGCACATTCCGCGGCCACGCCGGCAACAAGAAAAAATAAGCCAAAGGGACCCCAATCATTAATTTGACAAAAAAGACGAACAAATAAAATGGGTGAAAGAAAAAGACTCACAGCCGAACATCGCAAGGAGGAGCTCAAGACCATAGCTTTCGCTAAGCTTACCAACGTCCCCACCTCCCCCCGCAAGATGCGTCTGGTCGCCGACATGATCCGCGGTAAAGAAGTGTTCCGCGCTCTCGGTATCCTCAAATTCTCCAACAAGGAGGCCGCTGCCCGTCTCGAGAAGCTCCTGATGAGCGCCGTGGCTAACTGGGAGGCAAAGAACGAACGCAAGGCACAGAGCGGCGAGCTCTACGTGCAGACCATCTTCGTTAATCCCGCCCCCATGCTCAAGCGCCTGCGCACCGCCCCTCAGGGCCGCGGCTACCGCATCCGCAAGCGCGCCAACCACGTCACCGTGGTTGTCGACACTATTGATAACAACGTTAATACCCGCGAGGCTTAATCACACTTATGGGACAGAAAGTAAATCCTATCAGCAACCGCCTGGGCGTGATTCGCGGTTGGGACTCCAACTGGTCTGAAAAGGGCAAATATCCCGCCAACATTCTCGAAGACTACAAGCTTCGCGAATACCTGAACGTGCGCCTGGCCAAGTGCAGTGTCTCGCGTATTGTAATCGAACGCACTCTCAAGCTCATCACCATCACCGTCTGCACCTCGCGTCCCGGCCTCATCATCGGCAAGGGCGGTCAGGAAGTGGAGAAACTCAAGGAGGAGCTCAAGAAAATCACCGACAAGGACGTTCAAATCAACATTTACGAGGTAAAGCGCCCCGAGCTCGACGCTCAGATCGTTGCCTCCGGCATCGCCCGTCAGATTGAAGGCAAGGTGGCCTACCGCCGCGCCATCAAGATGGCTGTCGCATCGACCATGCGCGCAGGCGCCGAAGGCGTCAAGGTGCAGGTTTCCGGCCGTCTCAACGGCGCCGAAATTGCCCGCTCCGAGATGTTCAAGGAAGGCCGTACGCCCCTCCACACGCTCCGCGCCGACATCGACTATGCCCTCGTCGAAGCCCACACTAAAGTAGGCGTTATCGGCGTTAAGGTATGGATTTGCCGCGGCGAAGTCTACGGCAAGCGCGACCTTGCCCCCTCCTTCACCAACGCACAGAAGGAAGGACGTCCCGCAGGCGGCGAACGCCGCGAGCGCGGCGGACGACGCGGCGGATTCAGCCGCGGCGGCAAAAAGTAATTGTTGAACCTCAGAAGTTAGACATCAAAAATGTTACAACCCAAGAAAACCAAATTCCGCCGCGCGCAGAAAGGCCGCATGAAGGGAATTGCCCAGCGCGGCAACTCCCTCGCCTTCGGTTCATTCGGCATCAAGACCCTTGAGAGCAAGTGGATCACTGGCCGTCAGATCGAAGCAGCGCGTATCGCGGTGACCCGTTATATGCAGCGTCAGGGCCAGATCTGGATTCGTATCTTCCCGGACAAGCCCATCACCAAGAAGCCTGCCGAAGTCCGCATGGGTAAAGGTAAAGGTAACCCCGAAGGCTTCGTGGCGCCCGTTACCCCCGGCCGCATCATCATCGAGGTTGAAGGCGTAAGCTACGACATCGCGAAAGAAGCACTCCGCCTCGCCGCCCAGAAACTCCCCGTGGTTACCAAGTTTGTGGTTCGCCGCGACTACGATCCCACTCAAAACGTGTAATCTCCCATGAAGAAAGAAGAAATCAAAGAAATGACCACGGCCGATCTGCTCGAGCGTCTCGCGCAGATGGAGAAGGAGTATCGCCAGATGTGCATCAACCACGCCGTGACCCCGCTGGACAATCCCGCCAAGATTACGGCCGACCGCCGCATGATCGCCCGCGTGAAGACCGAGCTTCGCCAGCGCGAGATTAACAACAAGTAATCCTTGAACGCTACATCACTAATGGAAGAAAAAAGAAATCTGCGCAAAGAGCGCATCGGCGTTGTTTCCAGCAACAAGGGCGACAAGACGATTACCGTCACCATCAAATGGAAGGAAAAACATCCCATCTACGGTAAGTTCGTGAACAAAACCAAGAAATACCACGCCCACGACGAAAACAACGAATGCTCCGTCGGCGACACCGTGCGCCTCATGGAGACCCGTCCCCTCAGCAAGACCAAGCGCTGGAGATTAGTAGAAATCATCGAAAAAGTTAAATAATCATGATCCAGACAGAATCCCGCCTCACCGTCGCCGACAACTCCGGCGCAAAGGAAGCTCTCTGCATCCACGTCCTCGGTGGCACAGGCCGCCGTTACGCCTCGGTCGGCGACATCATCGTCGTTTCGGTCAAGAGCGTAATCCCCGGCTCTGACGTCAAGAAGGGCACCGTATCGAAGGCTGTGGTCGTGCGCACCAACAAGGAAATCCGTCGTGCCGACGGCTCCTATATCCGCTTCGACGACAACGCCTGCGTCCTTCTCAACAACGCCGGCGAACTCCGCGGCACCCGTATCTTCGGCCCCGTAGCCCGCGAGCTCCGCGCCACCAACATGAAGATTGTTTCTCTCGCACCCGAAGTGCTTTAATAAAAAACCCATCTCGAAAATATGAGCAAGATCAACATCAAGAAGGGTGATATGGTACAGGTCCTCTCCGGCGAGGACCGCGGCAAGAAGGGACGCGTTCTCTCGGTTGACCGCACGAAGATGCGCGCCATCGTCGAAGGCGTCAACATTGTCACCAAGGCCACAAAGCCTTCGGCCCAGTATCCCCAAGGCGGCCTTATCAAAAAGGAAGCCCCCATCCACATCTCGAACATCGCCCTCCTCGACCCCAAGAGCGACAAGCCCACGCGCATCCGCATCGAGCGCAAGGACGGCAAGAAAGTTCGTATCGCTGTAAAATCCAACGAGGTAATTAAATAAACATAATGAGCACCACTCTCAGCAAAGACTACAAGGAGCGCATCGTCCCCGCACTCGAAAAAGAGTTCGGATACTCCACGGTGATGCAGGTTCCCCGCCTTGAGAAGATTGTCATCAATCAGGGCCTCGGCGCCGCCACTCAGGACAAGAAGCTCATCGAGACCGCAATCAACGAGCTCTCCGCCATCACCGGCCAGAAAGCCGTCGCCACTCTCTCGAAGAAAGACATCTCGAACTTCAAAGTCCGCAAAAAGATGCCCATCGGCGTGATGGTGACCCTCCGTCGCGACCGCATGTATGAATTTCTGGAACGTCTGATCCGTGTGGCCCTGCCCCGTATCCGCGACTTCAAGGGTATCGAAGGCAAGCTCGACGGCCGCGGAAACTACACCCTCGGCATCACCGAGCAGATTATCTTCCCGGAAATCAACATCGACAACATCAACAAGCTCATGGGCATGAACATCACCTTCGTGACCTCGGCCAAGACCGACAAAGAAGGCTACGAGCTCCTCAAACAGTTCGGCCTGCCCTTTAAGAACGCAAAAAAATAATCCCAAGCATCCCCTATGGCTAAAGAATCCATGAAGGCGCGCGAAGTAAAGCGCGACCGCTTAGTGGCCAAGTATGCACAGCGCCGCGCCGAGCTCAAGAAAATCGTGAACTCGGGCGTAAACGAAGAAAACCGCGCAGACGCATACGAAGCCGCTCAGAAGCTGCAGAGCCTGCCCAAGAATTCGTCGTACATCCGCAAGCACAACCGCTGCTCCATCACCGGTCGTCCGAAGGGTTACATGCGCGAATTCGGCATCTCGCGTATCCAGTTCCGCGAAATGGCATCTGCCGGCCTCATCCCCGGAGTTAAGAAGGCCAGCTGGTAAAAAATCCCCGCTCTCGCCACCAGCCGAGCCCGATCCGACAACGGCGGCAGCCTCAATCCCCCCGGCGGGGATATTAGGCCGCAGCCCAAAGACCGAGAGAGAGTTTATTAAATATTGTTGAGCCGCGTCTGAGACCTCAAGGGCCGCCCGCTCCTTCCTCCAACCCCACGGCGGGATGCCCGAAAGGCCTTCGACGACTGACCCAATCAATTTAAAAACCACAGACAACACAATGACTGATCCCATAGCAGACTATCTGACCAGACTGAGGAACGCCATCAAGGCCGGACACCGCGTAGTCGAAGTCCCCGCCTCCAACCTCAAGAAAGAGATCACCCGCATCCTCTTCGAGCAGGGCTACATCCTCAACTACAAATTCATCGAAGGCGAAACGCCCGCAGGCACTATCAAAATCGCCCTCAAGTACGACCCCGTCGACCGTGTAAACGCCATCAAGGGCCTCAAGCGCGTATCGCGTCCCGGCCTTCGCCAGTACACGGGCTACAAGGACATGCCCCGCGTCCTCAACGGCCTCGGCATCGCCATCCTTTCGACCTCCAAGGGCGTAATGACCAACAAAAAGGCCGCTGACCTCAAGGTAGGCGGCGAAGTACTTTGCTACGTTTACTAATCAACCGCTAAACCCCCACACAATATTATGTCAAGAATAGGTAAAGCTCCCATTGCTATCCCCGCAGGCGTAACGGTGACGGTTGACAAAGACAACGTAGTGACCGTCAAGGGCAAGAACGGCGAGCTCAAGCAGGCCGTAAATCCCGAACTCACAGTAGCCGTAGAAGACGGCCACGTCGTGCTCACCCGTCCCAGCGACGACCGCGAACACCGTGCGCAGCACGGCCTTTTCCGCGCCCTCATCAACAACATGGTCGTTGGCGTCTCGGAAGGCTACCGCAAGGAAATGGAACTCGTAGGCGTAGGTTACCGCGCCGCAGCCACGGGCCAGGTGCTCGAACTGTCGCTCGGCTTCTCCCACGCAATATATATCAAGCTTCCGCCGGAAGTAAAGGTCGAAGCCAAGAGCGAGCGCAACAAGAACCCGCTGATCATCCTTACCAGCGACGACAAGCAGCTCCTCGGTCAGGTTTGCGCCAAGATCCGCTCGCTGCGCAAGCCCGAACCCTACAAGGGCAAAGGTATCAAGTTTGTCGGTGAAATCATCCGCCGCAAGTCCGGTAAGAAGGCCGGTGCCAAATAACTTTAAACGCAGCATATCATGTTCTCCAAGATACAAAGAAGAAATAAAATCAAGATGCGCATCCGCGGCAAGATTTCCGGCACCGCCGAGCGTCCGCGCATGACCGTCTTCCGCAGCAACAAGCAGATTTACGTCCAGTTCATCGACGACCTCGCAGGCAAGACCCTCGTTTCGGCTTCCTCCAAGGGCATCGAAGAAGGCACCAAGAGCGAAATCGCCGCACGCGTAGGCCGCGAGGCCGCGCAGAAGGCCCTCGAGGCCGGTATCACCGAAGTTGTTTTTGACCGTAACGGTTATCTTTTCCACGGTCGTGTTAAATCGCTGGCTGACGCTGCTCGCGAAGCCGGCCTCAAATTCTAAGAGATTATGGCAAAGAGAAACAACCGAGTTAAATCCACCGGCGACCTCGAACTCAAGGATCGCCTCGTGGCCATCAACCGCGTGACCAAGGTCACCAAGGGTGGCCGCACCTTCACCTTCGCCGCCATCGTGGTCGTAGGTAACGAAAACGGCATCGTAGGCTGGGGCCTCGGCAAAGCCAACGAAGTGCAGGCCGCAATCGCCAAGGGCGTTGAAGCCGCCAAGAAGAACCTCATCAAGGTTCCCGTGCACAGAGGCACCATCCCCCACGAACAGATTGCCAAGTTCGGCGGTTCGCGCATCATCCTCAAACCCGCAAGCCACGGTACCGGCGTGAAGGCCGGCGGCGCCATGCGTGCCGTCCTTGAGAGCGTAGGCATCACGGACGTCCTCGCCAAGAGCAAAGGCTCGTCCAACCCCCACAACCTCGTCAAGGCCACTATCGCCGCCCTCGACGAAATGCGCTCCCCGGCTCAGGTCGCCCAGAACCGCGGCATCTCCGTAGAGCAGGTGTTCAAGGGATAAGCAACCACTATCGTACAACATTTCCTTAAAAGACACCAACAATGGCAAAAATCAAAATCACCCAGATAAAGAGCCGCATCAACTGCCCCGCAGTCCAGAAGCGCACTCTCGACGCTCTCGGCCTCAGAAAGATGAACCACAGCGTAGTCAAGGAAGCCACGCCCTCCATCCTCGGCATGGTTCAGACCGTACACCACCTCGTGGAAGTGACCGAAGCATAACCCCAGACTCTCTCAATTATAAACCAACTTAAAGATTCATAAACAGACTCATGGACTTAAGTAATCTCCAGCCGGCCGCAGGCTCCGTAAAGCGCAAGACCCGCATCGGCCGCGGCGCAGGCAGCGGCAAGGGCGGCACATCGACGCGCGGCCACAAGGGCGCAAAGTCGCGTTCGGGCTACAGCCGCAAAATCGGCTTCGAAGGCGGTCAGATGCCCCTCCAGCGCCGTCTCCCCAAATTCGGTTTCAAGAATATCAACCGCGTAGAATATAAAGCAATCAATCTCGATCTTATTGAGGCAGTGGCTACGGCCCGCAACCTCGAGAAAGTAGGCCTTGAAGAGCTTCGCGCCGCCGGCTACCTCCGCCGCAACCAGCTTGCCAAAGTGCTCGGCAACGGCGCCGTAACTCGCGCACTCACCGTAGAAGCAAACGCTTTCTCCGCCTCCGCAAAGGCTGCCATCGAAGCTGCCGGCGGACAGGCTAACACCCTCTGATCATGAGATTCACCGAAACCATCCAAAACATCTGGTCCATCAAGGAGCTCCGCGACCGTATCGGCATCACCCTTCTGCTGGTGCTGGTATATCGCCTCGGCTGCTACGTCGTGTTGCCCGGCATCTCGCCGGCAGCAATCGACGCCCTTGCTTCGTTCACGAACAAGAGCGGTCTGATGCAGCTTCTGGACATGTTCTCCGGCGGCGCCTTCTCCCAAGCCTCCATCTTCGCCCTCGGCATCATGCCCTACATCACGGCCTCCATCGTGATTCAGCTCTGCGGCATGATTCTGCCCTCCTTCCAGAAGATGCAGCGCGAAGGCGAGAGCGGCCGTCAGAAGCTGAACCAGTACACGCGCTACCTCACCGTAGCCATCCTCGTCCTTCAGGCCCCCTCGTATCTGATCAACCTTCAGATTCAGGCCAGCTCCGCAGCCGGAGGCCTCGGCCTCCACATGGGCTTCTGGACCACCGTGTATCTGACCATCATCCTCGCCGCCGGCTCGATGTTCATCATGTGGCTCGGCGAGCGCATCACGGACCGCGGCATCGGCAACGGTATCTCCTTCATCATCCTCGTAGGTATCATTGCCCGTCTCCCGGGAGCGCTCTCCTATGAGTTCATCAGCCGTCTGCCCGGAGCATCCGGCTCGCAGGGCGGTCTGGTGATGTTCATCATCGAGATTGTGCTTCTGTTCGCCGTCACCGTAGGCGCCGTCCTCCTCGTGCAGGGCACGCGCAAGGTGCCCGTGCAGTATGCAAAGCGCATCGTCGGCAACCGCCAGTACGGCGGCGCCCGCCAGTACATCCCCCTGAAGGTCAATGCCGCCGGTGTGATGCCCATCATCTTCGCTCAGGCCATCATGTTCATCCCCATGGCCATCTCCGGTTTCCGCGGAGGCGAGACGGGCTTCTTCCACGCTTTCACTGACATCAACGGCTTCTGGTACAACGCCGTCTTCTTCATCCTCATCGTCGCCTTCACCTACTTCTACACCGCCATCACGGTGCGTCCCACCGAAATGGCCGAGAACATGAAGCGCAACAACGGATTCATCCCCGGCGTCAAACCCGGCAAGAAGACCGCCGAATACCTCGACGCCATCATGAGCCGCATCACGCTGCCCGGGTCGATTTTTCTCGGCATCGTCGCAATATTACCGGCTTTCGCACGTTTCTTTGGTATAAGCCAGAACTTCGCCCAGTTCTTCGGCGGCACCTCGCTGCTAATTATGGTAGGCGTAGTCCTCGACACCCTCCAGCAGATCGAGTCGCATCTGATGATGCACCACTATGACGGTCTGATGAAGGAAGGCAAGATCAAAGGCCGCACGACCGGTTCGGCTTATTGAAATACTCCGCAACGGGCGGTGCCGGACACATAGAGGTCCGGCACCGCCGAAGCGCGCCTCCCCCGGCGGGAAAGAGGCCGCGGGACAGACAAACAGATTTACACAACATCGAATCAAGATGATTTATCTAAAGACACCGGAAGAAATCGAGCGCATGCGGGCAGCCGCCACGCTCGTGTCGCAGACCCTCGGCGAGATAGCCCGCTGGGTCGAACCCGGCATCTCGACGCGAAGGATCGACACCATCGCACGCGAATTCATGCGCGATAACGGCGGACGTCCGGCCTGTCTGGGATACCACGGCTTTCCGGGGGCGCTTTGCGTCGAAGTCAATGATATGATTGTGCACGGCTTTCCCTCCGACTACGAACTCCGCGACGGCGACATCGTCGGCTTCGATACGGTGGTCGAGAAGGACGGCTTCATGGGCGACAGCTGCTACACCTTCGCCGTGGGCGAAATCAGCCCCGAGAAAAAAGCACTCTGCCGCACCACCAAGGAATCGCTCTACGAAGGCATCCGCGCCTGCCGCGTCGGCGGCCGCATCGGCGACATCGCCAATGCCGTGCAGACCTACTGCGAGCGGCGCAACTACTCGATAGTCCGCGAAATGTGCGGCCACGGCATCGGCCGGAGCATGCACGAAGAGCCCGAAGTGCCCAACTACGGACGTCGCGGCATCGGCCCGGTCATCCGCAACGGCATGTGCATCTGCATCGAGCCGATGGTCAACATGGGCTCGCGCAACGTCGTCATCGCCCGCAACGGCTGGGAATGCTCCACGCGCGACCACAAGCCCTCGGCCCACTACGAGCACACCCTTGCAATCATCAACGACGAAGTCGAGATACTCACAACCTTCGACTACATTCACGCAGCGATTACAGATAAGTTTATTTGAAGACACAGATATATGGCAAAACAATCAGCAATTGAACAGGACGGCACCATCGTCGAGGCACTCAGCAACGCAATGTTCCGCGTCGAACTCGAGAACGGCCACGAAATCACGGCCCACATCTCAGGCAAGATGCGCATGCACTACATCAAGATACTGCCCGGCGACAAAGTGCGCGTAGAAATGTCGCCCTACGACCTCTCCAAGGGCCGGATTGCATTCCGCTACAAGTAAGCCTGCCGCAGGCGGCCCCGGCCGCCCCGCGGACTGTTTCGCCCGGCCCCCCGGGGCCGCACCTCCCCCCGTCTCCTCCCCCTACTTCGATTACCAACTCATCAAAATACGCTAAAAGAAAATGAAAGTTCGAGCATCTGTTAAGAAACGCACCCCGGACAGCAAGATCGTGCGCCGCAAGGGCCGTCTGTATGTCATCAACAAGAAAAACCCCAAGTACAAACAACGTCAAGGATAATTTTTGTTATTTTTGCAGAAAAAATAGACAACAAGATTTATGGCAGTTAGAATCGTGGGAGTTGACCTCCCCCAGAACAAACAGGGTCAGATTTCGCTGACCTACATCTACGGCATCGGCCGCAGCGCCGCCCTCAGCATCCTTTCCAAGGCAGGCATCGATCCCGCCAAGAAAGTACAGGACTGGACTGACGACGAAGCCGCCAAGGTGCGCGAAGTGATCGGCGCCGACTACAAGGTCGAAGGCGACCTCCGCAGCGAAATCCAGCTCAACATCAAGCGCCTGATGGACATCGGCTGCTACCGCGGCATCCGTCACCGCATCGGCCTCCCCGTGCGCGGCCAGAGCACCAAAAACAATGCCCGCACCCGCAAGGGCCGCAAGAAAACAGTCGCTAACAAGAAGAAAGCAACTAAATAATAGTAATTTATGGCAAAAAAGACAGTCGCAGCAAAGAAGAGAAACGTCAAGGTTGGCGCAGAAGGCCAGCTCCACGTTCATTCGTCTTTCAACAACATTATCGTGTGCCTCGCCAACAGCGAAGGTCAGGTTATCTCTTGGTCTTCCGCCGGCAAGATGGGCTTCCGCGGTTCGAAGAAGAACACGCCCTACGCCGCCCAGATGGCCGCACAGGATTGCGCCAAGGTCGCTTACGACCTCGGTCTCCGCAAAGTAAAGGCCTACGTCAAAGGTCCCGGCAACGGTCGTGAGGCAGCTATCCGCTACATCCACGGCGCCGGCATCGAAGTCACCGAAATCATCGACGTGACTCCGCTCCCCCACAACGGATGCCGTCCTCCCAAAAGAAGAAGAGTTTAATGATCGGCCCCACCGCTCGCATTATCTTTTAGTACGTATCAAACAACTATCTTCAACACTCTGTCAGGACTCGTGAGGCCGTCAGCCTCCGTGACTGCCGTTCGACCCCGAGCCAAGGGTTGATGAAAGCCGGAGCCGGGCGCTCCCCTTGACAAGCGTTCCCAGCCACCGCTTTCCGGCCTTGCCGGCCCGCAATGAAGCCGCAGATTCCGAGCACAGCGCGACAAGCACCTCGGAAGCGAAACCATCGCGGAACCCCGCGCAAGCGTCCCGCGGACAACAAGAGCAACCAGTCACAGCGCTGACCCCGCAAGCCCGCCACGACAGAAAACCACATTAACAGACCCAACACAACAATGGCAAGATACACAGGTCCCAAGACCAAAATCGCCCGCAAGTTCGGCGAAGCTATCTTCGGTGAAGACAAAGTCCTCGCACGTCGCAACTTCCCCCCGGGCCAGCATGGCGCCAACAAGCGTCGCAAGACGAGTGAATACGGCGT
Source organism: uncultured Muribaculaceae bacterium (assembly GCA_910584905.1). Lineage (GTDB taxonomy): Bacteria > Bacteroidota > Bacteroidia > Bacteroidales > Muribaculaceae > CAG-873. The sequence continues at coordinate 40,550 of CAJUCQ010000070.1, read as the reverse complement.
TCAGCTCCGCGAAAAGCAGAAAGCCAAATACACCTACGGCCTGCTCGAAAAGCAGTTCCGCAACCTCTTCGACCGCGCGTCGCGCATGAAGGGTATCACCGGTGAAATCCTCCTCCAGCTCCTCGAAGGCCGTCTCGACAACGTCGTTTACCGCCTCGGCATCGCGCCCACCCGCGCCGCCGCCCGCCAGCTCGTCCTTCACCGCCACATCACCGTCAACGGCGAGGTTGTGAACATCCCCTCCTACGCTCTCAAGCCCGGCGACGTCATCGGCGTGCGCGAACGCTCCAAGAGCCTCGAAGTTATCGCCGACGCACTCGCCGGCTTCAACCACAGCAAATATCCTTGGATTGAATGGGACGAAGCCTCCAAGAGCGGCAAACTCCTCCACGTGCCCGCACGCGAGGATATCCCCGAAAACATCAAGGAACAGCTGATCGTCGAGCTCTACTCCAAGTCGTAATTTCTAACCAAGCAACAAGATCCATGGCTATTTTAGCATTCCAAAAACCTGAAAACGTCGTAATGCTCGAAGCCGACAATTTCTTCGGCAAATTCGAGTTCAAGCCTTTGGAGCCCGGCTATGGCATCACCGTGGGCAACGCCCTCCGTCGCGTACTGCTCTCCTCTCTGGAGGGCTACGCGATCTCCTCGATCAAAATCGACGGCGTTAAAAACGAATTCGATGCCATTCCCGGCGTTAAGGAAGATGTCACGAACATCATTCTCAACCTCAAGCAAGTCGACCTCAAACAGAAAGTCGAAGAGACCGAGAACGAGCGTGTCACCATTACCGTATCGGGGAAAGAAGTGTTCACGGCCGGCGACATCGCCAAGGCTCTCAACGGATTCGAAGTGATGAATCCCGAGCTGGTGATCTGTCATTTGGATCCTGACGCAAGTTTCACTATCGCACTTACCATCAACAAGGGCCGCGGCTGGGTTCCCGCCGAGGAGAATGTCACCCCTCAGGATGACATCCATACCATCGCCATCGACTCAATCTACACGCCCATCAAGAATGTGAAGTACACGGTAGAAAACTACCGCGTAGACCAGAAAACCGACTACGACAAGCTCACCCTTGAAATCACCACCAACGGCTCGATTCTCCCCAAGGAAGCTATCAAGGAAGCGGCAAAGATTCTGATTTATCATTTCATGCTGTTCTCCGACGAAAAGATTACTCTGGAGACAAACGAACCCGACCCCAGCGAGGAATTCGACGAGGAAGTGCTCCACATGCGCCAACTCCTCAAGTCGAAGCTCGTCGACATGCAGCTCTCCGTGCGCGCACTCAACTGCCTCAAGAGCGCCGAAGTCGAAACCCTCGCCGAACTCGTGGTGTTCAACAAAACCGATCTGCTCAAATTCCGCAACTTCGGTAAAAAGTCCCTCGTCGAACTCGAGAGCCTCCTCACGAGCCTCAACCTCTCCTTCGGCATGGACATCTCCAAGTACAAATTAGATAAAGAGTAAACCCAACGATGAGACACAATAAGAAATTCAATCACCTTAGCCGCACGAAGGCACATCGCGACGCCCTTCTGGCTAACATGACCACCTCGCTCATCATGCACAAGCGCATCTTCACCACCCTTGCCAAAGCAAAGGCCCTGCGCGTGTATGCCGAGCCTCTGATCAACCGCGCCAAGGACGACTCGATGGCCAACCGCCGTCTCGTCTTCAGCTACCTCCAGAACAAAGAGGCCATCAAGGAACTCTTCGGCGTAGTAGCTGAGAAAATCGCCGAACGCAACGGCGGTTACACCCGCATCCTCAAGACCGGCAACCGTCTCGGCGACAACGCCAAGACCTGCTTCATCGAGCTCGTTGACTTCAACGAAGCAATGCTCAAGGACAAGAAGGAGACCAAGACCCGCACCCGCCGCAGCCGCGGCGCCAAGAAGGCCGCTCCCGAAGCTCCCGCCGCCGAAGCACCCGCCGCTGAAGCTGCAGCTGAATAAGAATTTTTTTTTCATAATTCGGAACGCCTCCGATGCCCCCTTTCAAGGGAGCGCCGGAGGCGTTCTCTTTTTGTGGCGCCGCCCTCAGCGCGGCGCCGATTCATCCCATATCCGGCGCTCCTCGGCGGGAGTGAGCGCCGGAGCCGTCTCTTCAAGAATATGGAGGGCTATGGCGCGCGTCATAAGGATGTCATCGTGATAACCCCGCTTGGCCCCGAAAGACCCGTTGGAACGCGCCTCGTACGTGACCATCTCGTTGCAGGCATCGGAGTCGTGCTCGATATAGGCGCCGTCGCGGACATAGCCTATAAGCGTGTTGACGAGCATGGCCTTCGTGGCCCGATTTGTATGGAACCCTATGCGCGTGGTAAGCTCGCGCGTGGCGGCGTCGTAGCTGTGGCGGCGATAAAGATTCTTATAGCGCGCCGCGATGCGCGCGAGCACAAACAGATTCGAATCCGCCGCCTCGCATTCAAGCGTGTTGCTTTCGATGGCAAGAAGAGCGTCGTTGTACTGACGGGCCATGGCGATGGCCGTGTCAGCGAGAATATCGTGGTCGACATGACCGCGCCATTGCGCCACGACTTCCGGCAGCTCGCCGCGCGCCACCACCGCGATGACCGACCAGTCGGACTTGGCGCTGCGGCCGCCGACGTCGACGGCCACGACGTAGCGCCGCCACGGCTCCGGCGCGCGCCACCGGCGCATGGGCGTCGAGCGGTCGGATTTGCCGAAGGGCTCGACAGGCACGCTCGCGCCCGCCTCGCAGGCCGCGCGCAGGCGCTCCACGGCTTCGTTGGGAAACACGCCCGAACCCGTGTTGATGAAGGCCTCGGTGTCCGTGGTCGGAAACTCGGCCATCATCCGATGCGGCGAGCTGTATTCGCGCCGCTTGACGGCATACCAGTAAATCTGGTCGACACACAGCCCGAGGTCCCAGAGCGCCCGCTCGCTCTCGCCCCATGCGGCGACGAAGGCCGCCGCGTCGGGAGGGTCGAGACGGTAGATTTCAATTTCGTGCCACGACACAAACACGGCGTGCTTGTCGCCGCGCCCCTCCTTGCAGCGTATCCACTCGGCGTGAAAGAAATTGCCAACGCCGTTGGCCGTCGACTCAATGACCACGAGCGAGTCCGCCACCAAGGCTATCGCTCCGGAAACGGCGCGGATAAAATCGGCGGGCGAGCGCGTCGGCGTGTCGGGCCAGAAGGCCGTCTCCGAGAGGTGGGCCATAGCGTAGTCGGAGCCGCGGATGGCTTCCTGCCGCTCGGCCGAGCCGATTGAGACGCGGCATCCGCGCCCGGCGATGACGCGCACGTTCTGCGCGCGTTCGAACGATTTGAATTCGGGCCGCTCGTCGCCTTCCCACAGCTCGGGCGGATAGTCGGCGAGGAGCTTGGTGTACATGCCGCGGATTACACTCGACGTGTCCTTGACGTGGGCGCAGATGAGCGAGTGCCAGTTAGTGCGTCGGCACGACTGAATCCATGCCATATAGAGCTGAACGAGCGTCGAGCCGCCCCACTGGCGGGCTTTCAGCAGAATCATGCGTATGGGGCGGCCGGCGGTGCGGTCGGCTTCGAGGACGGCGGCCACGCGGCGCTGCGGCGCGTTGAGGATGAAGCGGACGTCGCGCCCCGAGGTCTTGTCGCGGATAGTGGCGCAGGTGGCGCACCAGTATTCAAAATCGTGGCGGCATCGCAGGCGCTTCCATGCGGCCATGCTCCGGCGCGCCTCGCCGTATTGGGGGTCGCGCACCATCGCCTCGGGCACAAAGGCCTCGTCGCCCCGGCCGAAGGGCGTCTTCACCTTCACGCGCGGGCCCAAGCATCCCACGCCCGCCACGGGGTCGTAGTCGGTCCGACGCAGACTCATGCGCCTTTCGTTTTCAAGGAGTATCTCTTCAGTTGTCATAGCATAAAGTGAATGAGCGGAATACAAAATCCGGGCTGACGCGGCCGTGAATCCTCATGCGTATTCGCGGGAAGGAGGCTCGCCGTCCGTGGAGGCGCAGGCGCAGAGGGCCGCGGATGCTCCCGTGGACGAGCGCCACGCATACGGCCGGCGACTCCTCGTCGGCGGCGGTGAGGCAGTCCTGCCGCAGGTCGATAAAAAAGTCGGCGCGCGTGGCCGCAAAGTCGAAGATTATGGCCGAGGGGCGGCGTTCGCGGAGGTCTATCCGGCATAGCCAGTCGACGGGCATCGACGAGGCCGCGGCGTCGGCAATCTCCTGCTCATCGGGAAGGATTAGCCCGTCGGCGTCGGATCCGACGGGCCGCGCGCAGGCCGCGAAAGCCTCCGTCATCTTCGCAAGCGAGGGGTGGACGAAGGCGCATCCGGCGTCGATGTCGATGATTTCGCCCCCGCCGCAAGCCAGCGCGCCCGAGGCCGGGAGGTATTGCAGGAACGGCCCGGCGACCTCGCGGCGCACGCGCTTCAGCGTGCCTGCGGGCGAAATATTGAGGAGCGTCGCGTCGGAGGTCAGCGCATAGACGCCGTGCGGCCCGGCGGCGGTTATTGCATCCGGGCGGCTGATGCCCCGGGCGTATATGCGTCGCAGCGAATGGCCGGAGGCGCTTACGGCGAGGCTGTAGAGGGCGTCGGCAGTGGCGACGACGAATCTGCGCCTCCCGAACTCCCAGCCCTGATTGCCCGAAAGCGCGGGCGCTATTGCCGCGACGGGAGCGCCCGAGGGGATGCTTACGATGTCGGCGGCTGTGAGGGGCTCGTCGGCTCGGCAGATGGCCACGGCTCCGGCCGAAGCGCCCGGGGCGCGAACCTCCTCCTCGACTTCAAAAAGCTTTTTCTCGCCTTGGGAGATGTCGATGGGCGCGAATCTCGGGCTGATGTAGAGGGCCATGCGCCCCGAGGGGTCGGGCGAGAGGGGGTAGCGGCAGTCGAATGTGAGCGAGTCGAGGGTGAGCTGCACGCGCATTTCAACGGCGTCGGCCGAGGGGTACGACAGCACCGGCGAGAGGAGCGTCGGGGCGTTGGCTGAGCCTTCTTCGGCGGTGACGACGCGTTCGGTGCCGTCGGCGAATCTGACGCTGACGCCGCCGCGCCAGCGTCCGGAATCGGCCTTGCGCGCGATGGCGAAAGAGCTGAGCCTGTATCCTCCGAATCGTATCCTTGCGATGCCGCCCCACAGCAGGGTCGAGGCGTCGGATGCCGTCGAGCTTCCCCACAGCGTGTCGGGCCACACGGGGCCGTCCGTCGCCGTCGGCGGCTTGGAGGCGGCGATTGCGGCGTCCATGCGCCTGACGCTCGCGGCGACGTCCGCGCCGGGGGAGAGTGATGCCGTGAGGCTGCGGGCGCTGTCGTCGGCCGGGTCGAGAACTATCCTCGCAACCGTGCGGCTCATGCTGTCGAAGGCGGCGCAGGCCTCGGCGAGACGCCGCGCCGAGGCGTTCTCGGACGAGGGCGAGAGGCCGAATGATGCGCCGGGGAGGCTCACGCGCACGACGTGGTCGTTGCCGCGGCGCACGGCCAGCGCCGTGGCGGGCGCGTCGGGGTGGAAGGGGTGGAACTGTTCGCTCACAATCAGCTCTACGGCGGCCACTTCCGGGGCTTGGGAGGCGAATCCGACGGGAATGGCAATCCGCGGGCGCCATGCGGCGATGTTGAGCGTGTGGGCGCCGACGAGGCCTTCGGGCGATAGCGAGCGCTCGATGAAGCCCGAGGGGACGGATACGGCGCTTGCGTCGCGCGAGAGGAGCACAGGCGGGCTTTCGAACAGGCGGTGGCCTCGGGCGTCGACGAGGCGGTAGCGGGCAAGGGCCGGCTGGAGGTATACCCCGGCGGCGGCTGCCGCGTCGGCGCAGCGTGTGTAGGCGTCGCAGAGGTCGTCGGACAAGGCGGCGACGTCGACGCGCCGCAGGGCCGATGAGCTGAGGAAGTCGGCGGGGATGGAGCGTGTGGGGGTGACGGCCGAGAAGTTGCCTGCGGCGACTGCCGAGATGGTGAGCGCGGGGTAGGCCGACGGGTCGGGGAGCACCTTGGGAGTCCGTCCGTCGAAGGCTATGCGCATCACCGAGGGCACGCCCTCGTCGGAGAGGAGCATCAGCGTGGCCGTGTTGCCGCTTGCGGCGGCGCATACGGCTTTTGCGGGGAGCACGGGATACAGGAGTTTGACGAGGGGCCGGTCGGCGCTCAGGGGGCCGTATTGCATCATGAGGGTGCGTCCGGCGGCGAAGAGGGTTGCTTCGTCGCCGTCGATGTGGAGGCTCGTGAGGGGGCGGAGTCCTTGCGGCCCCGAGATGCGGCCCGACGGGCTGAGGCTGACGAGGGAGTCTTCAGGCCCCGGGCGCAGGCCCTTGCATCTCAGCGTGCGGGTTTTGCCGATGCTGTCGCCTGCGTCGGCGATGAGGGCCGTGGGGCGGATTGTGATTGTGTTTTTCATAAATTTTGCGCTATGGCCGGAATTACGGGCCATAGCGCAAAATTAACATATATGCGGGGCGTTGTCGCCGCCGTGTGTGCCGGGCGGCGACAATTAACATTCGGGGCGCGGGGCCTGCGGGAGTTCGATGCGGAATGTTGTTCCGACGCCGGGGGTGGAGTCTTTGACGAATATGCGTCCGCCGTGGTATTCCTCGATGATGCGTTTTGCGAGCGTGAGGCCGAGTCCCCATCCGCGGCTTTTGGTGGTGTATCCGGGGTTGAATACGGTTTTGAAGTTTTTGCGGGCGATGCCTTTGCCGGTGTCGCTGACTTCGATAACGGCGCGTGCGGCGTCGGCGTCGGATTTTGTCGTCACGGTGATTTTTCCCGAGCCTTCCATTGCGTCGACGGCGTTTTTGATGAGGTTTTCGATAACCCATTCGAGGAGAGGGGCTGATGCCCGCACGGGGATTTGGGCCGGGTGGTCCGATGAGTTCCATCGCAGGGATATTCGCGGGGAAATCCGCGAGTTCATGTATGATGCGGCCTGATCGACGAGGGCGGCGAGGTCGGCGGCTTCCATTTTGGGGACGGAGCCTATTTTTGAGAATCGGGATGCAATCATGCTCAGGCGGTTGATGTCCTTGTTCATTTCGGCTATGGTGTCGGCGTCGACGCCGTAGTCGGGGAGGAGTTCCATCCACGCCATGAGTGATGATATGGGAGTCCCGAGCTGGTGGGCGGTTTCTTTCGAGAGACCAACCCACACCTTGTTCTGCTCGGCTTTTTTTGTTGACAGGACGGCGAAGTAGACCACGGCGACGAACGCGAGCATCACGACGAGCTGAATGAGCGGATACCAGCTCATGCGCCTCAGGAGCGTCGAGTCTTCGTAGTAGAGGTGCTGCATCAGGCCGGGGGCAATCTCGATGTCGATTTTGTTTGAGGCGTCGGCTTGGAGTCGGCGGAGTTTCCGGCGGAGGTATTCGGTGTTTTCCGGGGGGTCGGTGTAGAATCCGTATTCGTCGGGAATCTGCGGGGCGGGGAGGTTGAAGTTGCGGTGGCGCAGGATGTTGCCTTGGTCGTCGGTGAGGAGCACGGGGATTGTGGTGTTCCCTTCGATTATGCGCAGGAGGAAGTCGATGTCGGCGTCGGGGCTCGACACAATTTCTTTCGTGGCGTCGGCCCATATTTGCATGCGTTCGCGCTCTTGCACCGCAAGTTCGCTGACAAGGGTGTTTGAGAAATAGAAGAAGCAAGCGACAACGGCGGCGGCAGAGATTAGGAAAGCGAAGCGACCGTAGCGGCGCAGTTCGTAGATGTTGGCCATTGCAGGTGGTGGATTGGTATTTTGAGCCGTGGCCGAGAGGTCATTGTCCGCTGAAGTCGCGGTATATGTCGAGTGCGACTTTTATGCGTTCGGGGTCGGCTGTGCAGTCGATTCGCGGGCGGCCTACGGCTTCGAGGAGGGTGAAGTTTATTTTTTCGGGGTCGGTGTTTTTTTTGTCGTGCGACATCAGTTCGAGAAGTTCGGGATAGTCGTTGCACGACAGGTCGAAGGCGCCGTAGTTTTCGGTGACGTATCGGGCGAGCAGGGCGACGTATTCGGAGGGGAAGTTCAGGAGCATGTGGCTCAGGATAAGCTCGGTGACCATGCCCCAAGCTACGGCGTAGCCGTGAGGCACGGGTGCTTGGCGTCTGAGGGCGAGGGCTTCGAATGCGTGGCCTGCGGTGTGGCCGAAGTTGAGGGCTTTGCGGATGCCGCTTTCGCGGAGGTCGGCGTCGCATATTCGTTTTTTGGTGAGGACGCTTGTCTGAATCAGGGGCAGGAGTCCGGCGGTGGAGAATGCGGGTTCGGCGGGGCTGTGGTGCAGGAGGTAGGTGAATGTGCGGTCGTCTTCGAGGAGGCTGTGCTTTATTATCTCGGCGTATCCCGAGAGGATTTCGCGAGGGGGGAGTGTGGCGAAGAAGCGGCCTGAGATGATTGTGGCGAGGGGTTCGGTGAAGGTGCCGATAAGGTTTTTTACGCCGTTGAAGTTTATCCCGGTTTTCCCGCCGACGGAGGCGTCGACGGCGGCGAGCACGGTTGTCGGCATGTTAATGCATCGGAGTCCGCGCTTGAATGTTGCGGCGGCGAATCCGCCGAGGTCGGTGACGACGCCTCCGCCGAGGTTGATTACGATGTCCTTCCGTCCGAGGCGGAGGCTGTCCATCTGTCGCCAGACGCCCGTGAGTTCGTTTAGATTTTTGTCGGCGTCGCCGCTTTTGATGATTATTTGCGGGGCCGCAGCGGCGGTCTCGGATTCGGCTTTGAGGGTCGGCAGGACGAGGCCTGCGGTGTTTACGTCGGCGATTATGACGCATCGTGGACTGCCGAGGCGTTGTGTGAGGTCGTCGAGGGCTGATGCGGGCGAGGCTGTGTAGATGAGTTGTTGTTCCATTGTGCGGGAGGCAGGAGAGATTAATGAAGGGATAATGGAATTATAACAACCAAGATATGATTTTTGTGCATTGCAACATCGAATCAATTTCGATGTCGGCGCCGTATTCGGCGAGCATTCCGCGGGGGATTGGGCCTGTGCGGACGCCGATTGTAAAGGCCCCGGAGGCGGCGGCGCTTTTCACGCCGAGGGGGGCGTTGTCAATGGCGATGCAGGCCGAGGGGCGTATGTCGTCTCCGGCGGCGGCAATGCCTTTGAGGTATGGCTCGGGGTGGGGCTTGCCGCGGGCTACGTCGCGTCCGGTGATTCTGCGGCCGGGGGGGAATGCGGCGGGAAATTCGACTGACAGGCGTTCGAGGAGCGAGCCTTGGCCCGAGCCGGTGACGAGCACGGGGGTGATTCCGGCGTCGGCGCAGGCTTTCAGGGCTTCGCGCGCGCCGGGAATCAGGTTTACTTCGGGCATGGCCTTGAAGAGGACGGTCTTGCGGTGATAGAGGCGTTCGATTTCTTCGGGGGTGGCTTCCCGGCCGTAGTGTCGGCGGTATAGGATGTTGATTGTTGAGGCGCCGGTGCGCCCTTCGTACATGAAGAACTCGTCTTCGTCGGCGGGTATTCCTTCTTCGCGGCACATCTGCATCCACGCCCGAGCGTGGCCGGGCATTGAGTCGAAGATGATTCCGTCCATGTCGAAGAGGGCTGCTTTAGCGCCTTCGAAGCTGAGGCCCGTGCGGAGGTTGTAGCGCCGGAAGGCGTCGTTGAGGCTGTATCTTAGGGCGTTGTCGGTCATTTTTTATTTTTTTTGTCGGATGGCAACACGGCGGCTTCTTTTTCGGCTTTTTTCTTCCGTGATTTGCTTTTCTTCGCCGGGGCTTTTTTGTCGTCGGCGTTGTCGTCGTCGGCGGGCGCTGCGGGGGCGTCGAGGAGGCCTTCGCGAATCAGGGCGAGGGAGTCGGCGCGCGAGAGGGTGTCGGTTCCGGCGGAGAAGTCGATGGCCGGGCGTCGGGCAGGTGCTGTCGTGTTTATCACGGCGAAGCGGCTACGGCTTACGCCTCGGCGGAAGATATTCTGAATCTGCGAAATAAGGCTTACGCGGGCTGTGTCGACAATGGCTATGCTTGCCGCCGGGGCGTCGGCTTTGAATTTTGAGCCTCCGAATCGCACTTTATAGTCGTCGGGGGTGCCTTTGACGGTGATGCCGAATTTGAAGGGCAGCGGCGATTTGAGCACGGAGATGTGGTAGTTGAAGTTGAGCGCGAGGTCGTTGTAGCCCTGCACGCCGAGGCGGTAGCGGTCGATGTCGAGCATGAAGGGGTATATCTGCATCACGTCGTCTTTGATTGTCATCTCGACGTCGAGGTGCTTCACGATGTTCGACTCTTTGTTTTTGAATCCGAGCCATTTTCCCAATGTGCGGTATGTGTCGGAGTCGATGAACTGAAGGGAGTCGCCCTGAAGCCGGACGGCGGCGTCGAGGGATGGGAGGACGAGGTTCATGGCCGTGTCGACGTCGCATGTTGCGGCGATGTCGGCGGAAATCGTGCCTCCGAAATCGCGCATAAGGGGCATTATCGAGTCGATTGCGGGCACGAGTTTTAGGAATCCGCGGATGTCGAAGTCCTTTGCGTCGAGTCCGAATCCGAATTTCATGTCGTCCGGGCCGGGTGCGCTGTACAGGGCGTCGAGAGTGAGCGAGCCGATGTCGGATGCGCAGCGGAGGTTGTGGAGGTTTAGCGCGCCGTTGTACATGAGGAGGTCGCCCGAGAAGCGGCTCATGGTGAGGTCGGAGTAGAAGATGCTGTCGGCGCGGACGTTGATTTGGGCGTCGATGTTGGTGGGAATCAGGAGCGGGCCTGTGGCTGCGGAGTCGGTAGCGGCGGCTATCCGGCGTTCGAGGTCGTCGTCGTTGCCGTCGAAGTTGTCGAGTCCGATGTGTTCGGCGGTGCCTTTTCGCATGCGGTCGGAGTATGCCGCTCCGGCGAATGTGGCGGCGGCGAGCTCGTTTACGTCAATGGCCTTGCTGGTAATGGCGAGGTTTGCGCGCAGGGGGCTTCTATATCCGGAGGATGTGAATCCGCGGCGCATGTTTGAGACGATGCCGTTGACTGTCAGGTCGCTTCGGCCGCCTTTATAGCGGATGTCGGTGAGGATAATCGAGTCGGTGTTGAAGCGGATGTCGACGTTTGTGATGCGGTTGCGCAGGGGGAATACGGGTGTGAAGAGGCGCGCGCGCCGCGTGGTGACGCGTCCTTGCAGGTCCCACGTGAGGAGGAGACGGCGCAGGGCTTTTGAGGTGCCCCATTCGAGCATCTGTGTTTCTTCGGCGGTCAGCTCGGTGTGGACGCGGTGGCGGATTTTTTCGCCGGGTCTGTGGCGTCGCTTTTCGATTGCGAGGCGGTAGACCGAGTCGGGTGGAAGCTCGGGATGAACAGCGGCGATGGAGTCGGTGAGTCGGCGCAGGCTCCGGGGCATGCGCGGCGAGAGGAGTTTGTGGGCTTCGAAGACGATGTGGGGTTCGCGTAGCATCACTCTTGCGGCGGGAGCGCCGGCCGAAATGCGTTGGGCGATGAGGTCGAAGCTGAAGCGGGGGAATTTGTATTTGCCCTTGAAGCGAGTCATGCTCACTCGTCCTTCGAGACCTCGCAGGCGCATACCTGCGGAGTCGGATACGCTTGAGAGGTTGAAACGGCCCACTTTGAGGATACCGCCCATGGGGACGACGAGAGTCGTGTCGTCTTTGAGGCCGCTGTTTTCGACGCCGACGCCGAGCACAACGTCGGCGATGCCCATGCCGATGCCACCTGAGAGGATGTTGGCGGTGTCGACGCGTATGCTTGCGGTGAGGGTGCGTTCGCCGAGCTTGCCTTCGTCGTCGGCGAAGCGGCGGCCGGAGCCGAAGTCGAATGATGCTTTGCGCACTTCGGCCATCATGTCGGTGTCGTTTCGGAGGTAGTAGAAGTTGCGGGCGTCGACCCGGCCTTCGATTTCGAGGCGGTGGAAGGCGCGGGGTTCGAACATGCTTTGTCGTCCGCGAATGTCGACGTCGGCGTCAACAGTGCCGGAGAGGTATCCTCCGGCGAGGTCGGCAACAATCGAGGGCAGGCGGGCGATGTCGGAGCGGAGTTTGAGGCAAGCGTCGAATCGCGGGTCGCGGAGGATTTCGCTGACGCTTGCTTCGGCTGATATTCTCGTTGCCGGGCCTGCGGCTTCGAAGCGGCGCAGGCGCACGAGGGCAGAGTCCGGGTTGTTGCCCCGGAGTGTGATTCCGAGGTCGAGGGCTATGTTTTCGAGGCGCATTTGGCCGTATCTGAGGGGCGCGTCGGCTACGGTGAGGTCGATAGCGGCGTGAGGTATGGTGTCGACGGTGAGGTCGAAGGGGCGTGTAAGGGCGCCTTTGACGGCAACAGTTGCCGGAGTGGCGAGGTACGGACGGGCGAGGTGCCATTTCTTGCGCATGTCAGCGGGGACGAAGCAGAGGAGGGAGTCGACGGCCACGGGGTGCAGGGCGAAAGCCGCCGAGCGCACGGTGAGGTTTTTGCTGAAGTCGATTTCGGCGTCGACGTCGGCTTTGACGAATGCGCCTGAGAGGCTGAATCGCTCGAATGCTATCATTTGGGGGGCGTCGGGGTCCCAGCGGACGCGCCCGTCGGCGCCGAAGCTTATGTTTTCGATGTCGGTGAAGCTTCTGACGGCGGGGCTGTTGACGGCTCCGTCGATACGGATGCGGTAAGCCGGGGCTTGTGTGCCGTCGAGGCCTGCGTCGGCGAGGATCACGACGGTGGCGTCGGTGGAGTCGACGGCGTTGAAGTATCTTATGGCTCGTGCGTCTTCGAGGCGGAAGCGGTCGATGCTGAATGGCGGAATCAGCGTCGGGCTGTCGTCGGTGTCGTCGGTGCCGGAGGCCATGAGGTCGAAGTTGTAGACGGAGTCGGACGCGACGACGATGTTAACGGCCGGGCCACGGAGCACGACGTCGCGCAGGGCTATTTCGCCTTTGCTGATGAGGCGGTCGAGGGCCACGGCGCCGGCGAAGCGGTCGAAGGTCAGCAGCGTGTCGGCGTATGGGGGCAGGGCGTTGCGGCTGTCGGGGGGCAGGGCGTCGAAGGCTTTGGAAACGACGCAGGCCGAGTCGACGCTGAGGCGCAGTGTGGGGAATGCGGGATAGAAGTCGAGGGCCACTCGTCCGAGGGAGACGTCGGCGGCGAGGGTTTTGTTGGCCACTCGCTCGACGATGGGCGTGAGGCGGTCGGGCGTGAGTATCTTTACCGCGCAGATGAGCGTTGCGGCTATGACGAGCACAATGGCCATTATGGACCAGAGGATGACTTTCAGGGCTGTTTTCATTGCTGGTTTTGGTCGGATGAGGGCCTGACGGTGATGTGGAAGCAGGCTTGGCGGCGCTCGTGCTTGACGTAGCAACGGCCTTCGTTGCGGAGGTCGCGGACGATTGTCGCAAGGAGATTTTTGAGGTCTTCGAAGGTGCGTCGCGTGGCGGTGGAGTCGTCGCAGGCGAATTTGCTGTAGCTGATGTCGAAGGTTGTGGCGTAGCTGTGGGCCGAGTTTGCGGAGGCGTTGCGGTTGACCCGTCGGAGCTTGCCGACGGTGTGGGGCGTGCGCATCACGCTTGTGACTTTCGGGCGGTATGCGCCTCCGCCGCGGGCTTGGAGAGAGTCGGCGAAGCGTGCGGCTATTTCATCGAGGAGCGCGGAGGCTTCAGGGACGAGGAAGGGGTAGGAGTGGGTGAGCGGGGCGAGGTAGTAGCCGGGACCGGAAGCTATGCGTTTGAGTCCGCGGCTTTGTGTCCAAGCGGAGCGTAGGTCGCCGACGGGTTCGATGCCTGCGGCTTTTGCGGCGTCGATGTGGCGGTGGTTGCTGTCGTTGAAGAGTCGGCCGATAGGGCCGAGGCGCGGGAAGCGTATGCGCACGCATCCGCTGTCGGGGGCGGAGTCGAGGGGGTGGTCCCACGGGCCGGGCGCGAAGTCGAGGCTGACGGGTTCGCGGGATATGCGCTGTAGCTCGGGCGGGAGGCTTCTGCTGCAGGCTGCGAGGGCTGCGGCGGCAATTAAAGCGGTCAGGAGGGGGAGGATTTGTCTCATCAATCTCCAAAGTTACAAAAAACTATCAAGACTCCCAAATCAGTGTGTCGGGGCGTTTTTCCGTGCGTCGGGGCGTGAGGCATGGAAAGAGCCACCCGGCCTCGGAGGAGGGGCGGGTGGCTCTCGTGATTTTTGAATTCGGATAAGGAGCGGGCCTTTTTCGGGGGCTTATTCCTCTTCTTCCTTCATGTTGTGGAATACGTTCTGGACGTCGTCGTCGTCTTCGATTTTGTCGAGGAGCTTCTGGACGGCTTCGCGCTGTTCGGGGGTGACGTCCTTGAGGTCGTTGGGGATGCGCTCGAATTCGGATGAGATGATTTCGAACCCGTTTTCTTCGAGGTATTTCTGGATGTGGGAGTATTCTTCGAAGGCGCCGTAGAGCACAACCTGCTGATTGCCGTCCTCGTCTTCGTCGTGGCCGAGTTCGTCAACGCCGTAGTCGATGAGTTCGAGTTCGAGGTCGTCGAGGCTTACGCCGTCTTTGGGTTTGATTTTGAACACGCATTTGTGTTCGAAGAGGAAGGTGAGTGAGCCTTGTGTGCCGAGAGTTCCGCCGAACTTGTTGAAGTATGAGCGTACGTTGGCGACGGTGCGGGTGTTGTTGTCGGTAGCGGCTTCGACGAAGATAGCGATGCCGTGGGGTCCGTATCCTTCGTATGTGATTTCCTTATAGTCTCCGGCGTCTTTTTCGGTAGCTTTCTTGATGGCGCGTTCGACGGTGTCTTTCGGCATGTTCGCGGCCTTGGCGTTCTGCATGAGTGCGCGGAGGCGGGGGTTGGTGTCGGGGTCCGGGCCACCGGCTTTGGCGGCGATGGTTATTTCCTTGCCGATGCGGGTGAAAGTGCGCGACATGTTGCCCCAGCGTTTGAGCTTGCGGGCTTTGCGATATTCAAATGCTCTTCCCATAGTGTGGAATCTTTGATATTATTTGTTTTTGAGTTTTCGTTTATCTGAGTTCGGCGTTGAAGTTGCGTCGGAGGCTGTCGATGATCTTACCCATGATTTTTTCGATGTGTTTGTCCTGAAGGGTTTTTTCGGGGTCCTGCAGGGTCATGGAGATAGCGTAGCTCTTTTTGCCTTCGGGGAGGTTTTTGCCTTCGTAGACGTCGAAGAGGGTGACACCGGTGAGGAGGCGGCGTTCGGCGTCGCGCACTGTTTTTTCGATTTCGGCGAAGCTGACGCCCTTGTCGATAAGGAGCGAGAGGTCGCGCTTTACGGCCTGCGTTTTGGGCAGGGGGGCGAATTCCATGCGCACTTTTGCCGAAGCGGCCGAGAGCGCGCCCCACGCGAGTTCGCAGTAGAACACGGCGGGCTTGACGTCGAGGCGGCGGCAGAGCGCCGGGTCGAGGCGGCCGATGAATCCGACGGTGGCGGCGGCTCCGCCTCGGCCGAGGATAATGCGCTGTTTTTCGGCGAAGATGTCGCCTTGGGCGGGGGCTTCGGAGTCGAAGATTATTTTTGCTCCGGGCTCGAGGCCGAGGCGGCGGAAGATGTTTTCGACGGTGGCCTTGAGGTCGTGGAATGCGGCTTCTTCATCGCGGCGGAGCCAGTGGCCTGCGGGGCGGCTGTTGCCGGTGAGCCAGAGGGCGAGGCGGGGCTCTTCGTGGTAGGCGGCTACGGTGTTGAGTTCTTCGGCCCCGGCGGCGGGGTTGAAGCTGTAGATGTTGCCGAATTCGAAGAGTGCGAGGTCGGCGGCGCGACGGTTGACGTTGTGGGCTATGGTCTCGAGTCCGCCGAAGAGCATGGTGCGTCGCATGACGTTGAGTTCCTGACTCAGAGGGTTGAGCAGGTGCACGAGCTCGGCTGCGGGGTATTCGGCGAGGCCTTCGTAGTAGCCTTCGGCGGTGAGGGAGTTGTTGAGGATTTCGCTGTATCCGGCGCCGACGAGTTGCTCGGAGACGAGGCGGCGCAGGGCGTCGTCGCGGTCGGTGGCCGTCTTGTATGAGATGCAGGCGTGGAGGCTGTTGTCTTCGCGGATGTTGTTGTAGCCGTAGATTCGGAGGATTTCTTCGATTACGTCGCAGGGGCGGCGCACGTCGAAGCGGTAGGTGGGCACTTCGAGGGCGAGCGTCACGGAGCCGTCGGCCGAGGGTGTGCGTCCGGCGATTTTGATTTCAAGCGATTTGAGGATTGTGTCGACGGTGTCGGCGGGGATTTCCTGTCCGATGAGGCGGTTGATGTCGGCGTATGACAGCTCGGCGGCGTAGGGGGCTACGGCCTCGGGGTAGTAGTCGACGATGTCGCCGGTGATTTCGCCTCCTGCCATTTCCTTGACCATGAGGGCGGCGAGTTTGAGGGCGTACATGCAACCGTTGGGGTCGACGCCGCGCTCGAAGCGGAACGACGAGTCGGTGCTGATGCCGAGGCGACGGGCCGTGCGACGCACGCTCGTGGGGTCGAAGCATGCGCTTTCGATGAATACGACGGTGGTTTTTTCGGTTGTCCCGGAGTTGAGTCCGCCGAATACGCCGGCGATGCACTTGGGGTCTTCGCCGTCGCAGATCATGAGGTCGGCGGAGGAGAGGGTGCGTTCGACTTCGTCGAGGGTGACGAATTTCTCGCCCTCGGCGGCACGGCGCACGACTACGTGCGAGCCCTTCAGGGTCGAGGCGTCGAAGCAGTGGAGGGGCTGGCAGAAGGAGTGGAGGATGTAGTTGGTGATGTCGACGATGTTGTTGTGGGGGCGCATTCCGATGGCGGAGAGGCGGTCTTTGAGCCATTCGGGCGATTCCTGCACGCGGACGCCGCGGATTGTGAGGCCGCAGTAGCGGCGGACGCCGTCGGCGGCGCGGACGTCGACTGTGACGCCTGCGCCGTCGGGGCGGTCGATGGCGAATGCGTCGACCGAGGGGCGCACTGTGGCGAGGGGAGTCGAGTGGACTGTGTGCCAAGCGGCGAGGTCGCGGGCCACGCCGAAGTGGGAGGCCGCGTCGATGCGGTTGGGGGTGAGGTCGACTTCGAGGACGTAGTCGTCTTCGATGCGGTAGTATTCGGCGGCGGGGCGTCCGATGAATCGGTCGGCCTCGTCGCCGAGGACGATGATGCCGTCGTGCGAAGCGCCGACGCCGATTTCGTCTTCGGCGCATATCATGCCGAAGGATTCGACGCCGCGGATTTTCGATTTTTTGATTTTGAATTCGTTTCCGTCGGCGTCGTAGAGGGTTGTGCCTACGGTGGCTACGACGACGGTCTGCCCGGCGTCGACGTTGGGAGCGCCGCATACAATCTGCACGGGGCCGTCGGCGAGGCCGAGGTCTACGGTGGTGATATGGAGGTGGTCGCTGTCGGGGTGCTCGACGCAGGTGAGCACTTTGCCGATGACTATTCCGCGGAGGCCTCCGCGGATTGTCTCGACGCGCTCGACGCCGCCGGTCTCGAGGCCGGTGGATGTCAGCGCCGCCGCAACTTCTTCGGGGGTCATGCCGAGTTCGGGCGTGAGGAACTGCTTAAGCCATTTATAAGAAATGTTCATTGCAATGAGATGTATAAATTACGCGCGTTGTTTCGGGGGAGCGGACGGTCCGCTCCTAATAAAGTGCAAAATTAGTGATTTTCGGACAAATATTCAATAAGCGGCGCTAAAATCCTTGCGGCTGACGCATCTTATTGCAATGTCAAAACTTTTCAGACCCCGTCCGCCGATATGAGTTAACGCCGGGGCTGTCGGGCGAGGGCAAATCCCGGGGGAGTGGTGGGAATGAAAGCGGGGCCGCGAGAGTGGTCTCGCGGCCCCGCGGGGGATGTCATGTGTCAGCGATTCAGGCTGCGGTCTTTGCGCCTTTGTTGCGGCGGGCGTCGGCGATGTATGCCACGGGCGAGGCCACGAAGATGGTGGCGAGTGTGCCGATGATTACACCGAAGAGCATCGCGAAGGTGAACGAGCGAATAGCGTCGCCGCCGAGGATGAAGATGCAGAGGAGCACGAGGATGGTCGAGCACGAGGTCATGATCGTGCGGCCGAGGGTCGTGTTGATTGAGTCGTTGATTGTCTTGAAGAAGTCCTGTTTGGGGTAGAGGGCCGTGTTTTCGCGAACGCGGTCGAATACCACCACAGTGTCGTTGATCTGATAGCCGATAACCGTGAGGATTGCGGCGATGAAGGTCTGGTCAACTTCCATAGCGAAGGGGAGCACTCCGTAGAAGATGGAGTAGAAGCCGATAATCACGAAGGCCGTGAATGCTACGGCGGCGAGGGCGCCGAGCGAGAAGGCCACGTTGCGGAAGCGCACGAGGATGTAGAGGAACATGGCGATGAGCGCTATGATGACGGCGATGTATGCGTCGGTGCGCATGTCGTCGGCGATGGAGGGACCTACTTTCTGCGACGATACGATGCCTTGCGAGGCGTCGGTCGTGGAGAACTGTTCGGGCGTGATGCCTTCGCGGAGGTAGGGCTTGAGGACCTCATAGAGCTTTGCCGTGATTTCCTTGTCGGTTTCGGGGCCGTCGAATTCGGCTGCAATCTTGTAGTTGGTGGAGATGCGCACCTGATTGGAGCTTTCGATGGTGATTACCGATACGGATGCGCCGTCGAATTCGGAAGCGAGTGCGTTCTGGATTTCGGTGGTGCTTACGGGCTGTTCGAACTTGACGATGTAGTTGCGGCCGCCGGAGAAGTCGATGCCTTGGTTGAGACCGCGGACGAAGAGGGATGCCACAACGATTGCCACGAGCACGGCCACGGCGGTGAAGCTTGCTTTGCGCTTGCCGAGGAAGTTGATGTGCGAGTTGACGAACATCTTGCCGCTGAAGGGCGTGGCGAAGGTGAGCTTGTTGAAGGCTTCGGTGCGGCTGATCCACGAGAAGAAGAGGCGGCTCAGGAACACGGCGGTGAAGAACGAGCAGACGAGGCCGATGATGAGCGTGGTGGCGAAGCCCTTGATGGGGCCGGTGCCGAAGAGGAGGAGGATTACGCCGGTGATAATCGACGTGAGGTTGGAGTCGAAGATTGCGGAGAAGGCATTGGAGTAGCCGTCGGCGAGGGCGTTGCGGACGTTCTTGCCTGCGCGGAGTTCTTCTTTGGTGCGTTCGAAGATGAGCACGTTGGCGTCGACGGCCATGCCGAGCGAGAGCACGATACCGGCGATACCGGACATGGTGAGCACGGCTTGGAACGACGAGAGGATGCCGATGGTGAAGAAGAGGTTGCAGATGAGGCAGACGTTGGCGATGAGGCCGGGGATGAAGCCGTAGAACACGCACATGAAAATCATCAGGAGCACGAGGGCCACGATGAACGATGTGAAGCCGTCTTCAATGGCTTGCTTGCCGAGCGAGGGACCTACGACCATGTCGCTGATGATGTGGACTTTGGCGTCCATTTTGCCTGACTTGAGGACGTTGGCGAGGTCGCGGGCTTCTTCGATGGAGAAGTCGCCGGTGATCGACGACTGTCCGCCTTCGATGGCCTGATTTACGTTGGGAGCGGAGTAGACTTGGTCGTCGAGGACGATTGCCACCTGCTTGTTGATGTTCTGGCGGGTTACGCGTGCCCAGTCGCGGGCGCCCTGCGGGTTCATGCGCATGGACACTTCGTTGCCGCGGAGGGGGTCGTAGTTGGACGATGCGTCGCTTACGGCCTTGCCGTCAAGGGCGGGGTGTCCGCCGTGTGCGCGGAGGGCGTAGAGGGCGAAGCCGAGGTTCACTTCCTTGCCGTTGGCGTCGGTGTGGACGGTGGGCTTGACGGCCCAGCGGAGCTTGAGGTCGGAAGGAAGGATGTTTTTGGCGTGGTTGGAGGCGAGGAGCTCGTTTACGGCGCTCATGGCCTTTGCGTCGGGGGCGTAGCCAACGGTTGCGCCGTAGCCGGGGTTCTGGAGAACGGCGACGAGGGCGGCGGGGTTGTAGACGGAGTCGGTGGCGAGGGCGCCGACGAGAGCGCTGAGCTGGCCTTGGATTTCGGGAGCCTGATAGGTTTCGTAGAATTCGAGGTTGGCGCTGCGCTGGAGGAGGTCGCGGACGCGTTCGTGGTCCTTGACGCCGGGAAGCTCAAGGAGAATCTGGCCGTCTTTGCCCTGAAGGACCTGAATGTTGGGCGAAACTACGCCAAACTGGTCGATACGGTTGCGGAGGACGTTGGTAGCCGAGTTGTCGACGCGGTCTTTCACCTGTCCCTTGAGGCTTGCCTTGACGGCGTCGTCATTGCTGCCGGAGGGGATGATGCCCTGAAAGAGGACGGAGAAGTCGGCCTGAGGCTTGGAAGCACGGTAGGCGTTGATGAAGGAGCTGACGAAGTCGTCGCTTTGGTGGGATTCAACGGCTGCGTTGGCGCGGGCGAGGGCCGATTCGAAAACGGAGTCGGTTGCGCCGCTCTTCATGCTGCGAATCATGTCGGGCATGTCGACCTGAAGAATCACGTTCATGCCTCCCTTGAGGTCGAGGCCGAGGCCGAGGCCCCATTTGCGTACGTCGTTGAGGGTGTAGTAGCCCAAGTACACTTTTTCTTCGCCGAGCGAGTCCATGTAGTGCTTGTAGGCCTGATTGTAGGCTGCGTCATCGTTGTCGCCGCTTTCCGTGAGGGCGTATGTCGCGGCGTTGCTCTCGTACTTGTTGGAGATGAATGTGAACGAGAGGTAGAAGAGACATACAACCACAAGGCATACGGCAATAACACCGGCGACGATGCTACCTAAGTTTCCTTTGCTTTGCATGTAATAATTATGATTTAAAATTGTTTGAAAATTCCAAGGTTGATTTTTCGGCTCGCAAATATACGGTTTTTTCGTGAATTATCCTCAACCGTGTGCGGCTTTTTTGCAAAATGGGTGAAAAAACGCTTGTTCCGGCGGGCCGGGCTTAGAATTTGACTTCAACGCCGAGGAGTCCGTGGAGGGCGTCGGCGGGCATCCACGGGAGGGCTTCGGCGCGTCGGCAGAGGAGGTTTTCGGCGCTGAGGCTGATGCTTATGGCGTCGTTGACGGCGTATGAGCCTCGGAAGTTGAGTTCGGAGCTGTTGGGCATGTGTCGGGGCGCCGGGAGGAGGGATGAGGCGCCGGCGACGGGGATGGCGTAGTATCGGCGGCCGGTGCGGAGTTCGTAGGTGAGTCCGAGGCTGATTTTGTCGGCGGGTTTGCCTTCGAGGTCGAGTTTGGTCACGGTCTTGGCGCGGTCGAAGGCGTCGGCGAAGCCTGAGGTGTAGCTGTGGGGGAGGATGTCGAAGCTTGCGCGGGCTTTGATGCGGTCGCGCCATGTGTAGCTGAGGGCGGCTCCGGCGCGCCAGCCGCTGAGGTTGACGTTGAGGAGGGTGCCGAGGGTGGCGCCGTCGTAGTCGAGGAGGACGGGCATGAGGGCGTTGTGGGTGGCGGCGTAGCTGCCGTAGAGTTCGACGGCGGCGCCTTTGAAGGGGCCGAAGTTGAGGCCGAAGTCGGCGGCGACGGGGGTGTTGGACGGCGTGTGGACAAACACCGAGGGGGCAAAGGCGCCCATGCGCGAGTAGATCGAGCGGAGGGAGTTGAAGCTGTCGCCTCCGGTGAAGCGGGCGTAGACGGCTACGGTCGAGGCGGGGTTCCAGTCGATGAGCACGTTGGGGGCGAGGTGGAGGTGGTTGCCGAGGTTGATGGTGGCGATGTTGACGTCGAGACCGAGGCGCACGCTCATGTTGCGGCCTTTGGCGCCGAAGTAGGGCATGAGCTTGATGATGGCCGAGGTGGTTTTTTCGGGTGTGCCTGCCGTGACGGGGAGCGAGGGCGAGGCGAGGGCGTCGTTGGGGCTTCCGGTCTCGAGCAGAAGGAGGCCGCGGCAGCGGTGGAGCACGTCGGCCGTGGCTTCAAGGCCCACATAGGTGGCTTTGCTGAATTGGCCGAAGGCTCCGAGGCGGAATCCGGCGCGGTTTTCGGAGGCGCCGTCGGCGGCGACGGGTCCGCGGGCTGTGGGGATGGTTAGGGCCTTGCCTTGGGCGAAGTGGTCGAAGTCGGCGCCGGCGTGCCATGCCACGGCGCCGTAGCCCGAGTGGAATGAGAGCGTGGCGTTGAAGGCGCTGATGCTCCGGCTTTGGGGTGCGGATACGGCGGTTGCGGCGTCGGCCACGGGGAGGGAGAGGGCGCCGTAGGTGTAGTCGAGGGCGGCGTTCAGGCGCGAGCGCTTGCCGAAGCGCTGCACGAAGTCGGCCCCGAGGGTGACGGTGTTGTTTTTGACGCTCGGGCGGTCTCCGGCGGCGGTGGCGGGGACGCCGTGGGCCTTGTAGCTGTAGCCGTCGTATTGAAGCCATGCGCCGAGCGATGTGCGCTGAGTGCTCACGAAGCGGTATCCGGCGGAAGCGCCGAGGTTGAAGGCGGGGAAGTAGCCGACGGCGGCGTATCCGCGGTATGGGCTCGGGCCTTTGAGGCCGGTGTGGCGTGCGGCGGCGAGGGTGGTGATGGAGTTGTCGAAGGCCGAGGGTTCGCCGTATTCGGTGAGGCGGAGGGTGCGGGTCTCGATTTCGGGCGAGAGAATCGAGGGGCTTACGCTGTGGAGCGGGGAAGCCGGGCGCTGGACCGGCACGACGGTGCGGTCGACGTTGATTTCGGTGCGGAGGTTTGGCTCGGCGGCTCCGGCGGCTATGGTTGCGGCTCCGGCGGCCATGGCGAATATGTTGAGGCGTTTCATGTTCCGAGTGTGGTGGATGGGCTGTTTGGGATTAGTTGAGACGCGAGTCGATCATCTCGAAGATGTCGCTTTCGTCGCCGGGGTAGTTTTCGCGGAGGGCGCGGAGGTATTCCTTGGCCTCGAAGTCTTTGCCTTGTGCGGCATATATGTCGCTGAGGAGGATGAAACCTCGGCCCAGCCAGTATTTGTGGGGCGTGCCTGAGCCGGTGAGGTCCTGCGCGGCGGCGAGGGCTTTGTCGAGTTCGCGGGCGTCGTAGAGGCTTTCGGCGAGGGCGAAGGCGCTTTTTGCGCCGTAGAGGTCGTCGGTGTTGGCGGCGATGCTCTTCCAGAGGACTCGGGCTTCGTCGGTGCGGCCTGTGCGGTCGAGGGCGAGGGCGCGGGAGAATACGGCTTCGTTGCGGGCTTCGGAGCCTGCGGCGGATGAGCTGAGGATGGCTTCGGTGACGCGGAGCACCATCGGGTAGTCGGCGATGTCGCGGCCCACGCGCATGATTCCCATGCGTGCGATGTTTACTTTTTCGGGCGTGGAGGCTTTCTGCTCAAGGCGCTGCCACGATTCGAGGGCGGCGTTGCCGCGGCCCATGTCGTATTCTTCCTCGGCTTTGACGATGAGGGCGCTTTCGGCGGCCGAGTGGTCGGGGAATCGGCTTACAATGGCTTCGGCGTAGCGGTATGCCTGTTCGCGGCGTCCGCTTTCGTCGGCGTCGCGCATGAGCATTTCCAGCGCGCGGGGCGTGCGTGAGGCCGCGGGGTAGGTGCTGACGAAGTTTTCGAGGCGCGAGGTGCGTCCGTTTTGTGTGAAATCGCGTTCGGCGGCTTCGAAGGTCATGGCTTCGGTCTCGTCCTCGTCGGGGCGGGGCGCGCCGTCGACGGAGTTTATGAATGCGAGGTATTCGTCGACTTTGCCGTCTTCGGTGTATATGTTTTTAAGGAATGTCGCGGCCTGCGCGGCTTCTTCAGACGTGGGGTAGAGGGAGATTACGTCCTTGTATGCCTGTATTCCTTCGGTCTTCCGGCCCATGTTGAGGAGTGTGAGGGCCATCTGGATGTAGCCTTGTCGGCCTTGCGAGGTGGAGGGGTATTCGTTGGTGAGGGTGCGGTAGATTTCTACGGCGCGTCCCTGTCGGTTCTGGTGCAGGAGGGCCTCGGTGAGTTCGAGCATGGCGTCGGGCATCAGCGAGGAGGTGGGGAATGTGGCGCGGAAGGTTTCGAGGGCTTCTTCCTTGCCTTTGTAGTCGCGTCTGAAGCCGCGCATCAGGGCTTTCTGGAAGAGCGAATAGTCGCCGGCGGAGGGGTTTTCGTCGTATGCGCGTGCGTAGAGGTCGGCGGCTTCGGGGAATGCCGAGGCGTAGTAGCGGATATCGGCGAGGCGGTTGAGGATGTCGGCGCGGGTGGCTTTGTCGTCGGTGGCTTCGAAGGCGCGGGTGAATGTTTTTTCGGCGGCGTCGTAGTTTTTGAGGGCGAATTCGGAGTATCCGAGGGCGTAGAGGGCCACGGCGCGGTTGGGGGCCTGCGGGCCTGTGATGCGGAGGTATTCGTTGAAGCGTTCGACGGCGGTGCCGTTGTTGCCTTTGGCGGCGAGAGCCTCGGCGGTGAGGAGGACGGTCTCGGCGCCTATTTCGGGGTTGTATTTGGCGAGGGGTTCGGCTTTGGTGAGGTATTGGAGGGCGCGGTCGGGCTTGCCGTCGGCGAGGGCGCGCGCGCCGAGGGTGTAGAGGACGGTCTGTTTTCCTTCCTGAACGCGGGCCGTCGGCACGGGGATGCGTTCGAGGCCTTCGAGGGCTTTTTCGTAGTTGTCGTCGGCGAGGTATCCGCTGACGAGATATTCCTGAACGTCTTTGGCGTAGGGTCCTTCGGGGTAGTTGCGGAGGAAGTCTTCGAAAGTCGCCACCGAGGAACCGAACGGAATCGATGCTCCGGCGAATTTGGCGACGGCGTAGTTGTAGTATGCCGCTTCCCTGACTTTCGTGTCAGCGTCGCATTTGAGGGCTTTGTCGAAGGCCATGAGTGCGGCGTCGGTCTTGTCGCTTTTGTGGAGGGCTTGTCCGATGTAGAGGTATGCGCTTTGTGCCATTGCATCGTTGTCGGTCTTGCCGAGGGATGCGCTGACGGGTTCGAGGAGGCTCACGGCCTCGTCGTAGTTTCCGGCGGCATATTCTTCGAGGCCGGTGATGTAGAGGGCCGAGAGGCGTGGTGCGTCGACCTCGGCGATGTATTGGCGGAGGTAGGGGATGGCCTCGGATGTTTTGCCCTGACGGTAGAGGCTTTCGCCGGCGATGCGCCGTGCTTCGGCCGTGTATGAGGGGTCGACGGCGTCGTTTGCCCGGCGCAGGAGGGAGCGGGCGCCGGAGAGGGCTTGGCCGTATTCGCCGCGCAGGAAGTAAATCTGGCTGAGGTAGTAGTCGGCGAGGGTGCCGGGCATCACGCCGGTGTTGACGGTTTTGAAACGGGCCGTGGCGGCGTCGTAGTCGCGGCGGTCGTAGGCTATGTATCCGAGGTAGAAGCGCGCGGCGTTGCCCCATGTGCGGTTGTGTTCGAGGGTGGTGAAGAGCGCGGCGGCCTCGTCGGTGAATCCCTGCCGGAGATTTGAGTAGGCGGTGCGGTATATGAGTTTTTCGCGCAGGTGGCCGGGGAGGGCGTCGGCGTCGACCTGTCCGTAAGCTTTTATGGCGAGGTCGTAGCGCTCCATTGCAAAGAGGCAGTCGGCCACGCGGGCGGCGGCCTCGTGGCGGCGGAGGCTCTGGGGGTAGTTTGCGAGGAACACTCTGAAGTATGCCATCGCGGTTTTCGGCCCGCTGACGCGGTATGCGCTTTGGGCCATGAGCCAGTCGGCGTTTTCGCGGGCGTCGTCGGTGAGGACGGTGCGGTCGAGGTGGCTCAGCTGGTCGAGGCAGCCCGCGAAGTTGTTGTTGCGGAACATCGCTTCGGAGCGGGCCATATATCCTTGGTTGTCGGTGGAGTTGATCTGCGGGGAGGCCGCCAGCGCTACTGACGCGGCTGTAATGGCGGAGATGATGAGTCCTTTTTTCATGTCGGAGGATGAATTATCCCGCAAAGATAACCACAAGTGTCGAAATATCGGGCATGTCGGGCCAAAAAAATACATCGCCCCCGCCTCGGGCTGGCCGGGCGGGGGCGGAATGGAGGTTGGCGGGCGGCGACGTCAGCGTATTTCTTTAGTCACGGTCGAGCCTCGGCGCACGATGTAGAGTGAGCCGGCGGCGGGACGGATGACGCGGCGTCCGAGGGTGTCGAAGTATTCGGCGGGAGCGTCGGCCGGTGATTCGGGGGCGACGGCCGTGATGCCGGAAATGACGTTGTGGAGGTCGATGACGAATTCTTTGTTATTGAGGGGGGTGTAATCGTTGCCGATTTTTATAATGGCTGAATTTCGCGGGAGGCGTATGGTTTTCCCGTCGAAGGTGCCGAAGGCTTCCGGCTTGGTCTCGGGGTTGAAGGAGCTGTGTGCCGGATACGACAATGTGAAGACCTTCTTTGAGCTGAGTGCAACGCCGGTGTCGCTTTCGCGCATGTAGACTTTCTGCGGGTCGGAGCAGTCGATGAAGGTGTAGACAGGGAGGTGGGTCGAGATAAAATCTCCGATGTAGGGGTGAGCTTTATAGAGGTCTTTTAAAAGCAGGCATCCCGGATACTGGGGCGATGTATAGACCGGGGTTTCGTAGGTTTCGATATTTATGTCGCCGAAGTATGCGGCAAAGATGGTTTCGGTGACGTCGGCCTTAGTGACGAATTCGGTCTCGGGCAAGCTTGTGAACCGGAGGGTTGTCCGATATTCGGGCGAGTTGTCGCCGGGCCATAGCCCCACGGCGCCTGCAATGTAGGTGTGGAGGGGTTTGATGTCCCATTTGGATAAGTCGAGCGGGCCTTCTTCGTCGGTGTAGACCAATTCGTAGCTGTTGAGGCTTTCGGTGTTGCCGAGGCTGTAGTAGAAGTCGTCTTCGCTTATTTCGGAGGCGTCGACGATGGTGTATGCAATCGTGCCGGTGTCTTGGTGGAAGTCGTAAAGTTCGAGGCCGCCGTCTTCGGTCTGCCGGAGGCTAAAGCGCGGGTCGCGGTAGCCGGGGATGCCTTCGACGGAGCCGTGGCCGTAGGCTTGCCATGTAGCCTGCGAGGGGTCTTCGTAGGTGGAGGGTATTATTGCGGCAATGGAGGGCCCGAAGTCGAGTTCGCCGTATTCGAAGCGGCCGAACTCGCAAATATTCAGAATGTCCTCTTCGCTGTATCCGAGGTCACGGAAGGCGTACTCGAGCGTGGCCATGATTACGGGGCCGGTGCCGAGGTCGATGCCGATGTTGAACGGCTCGATGCGCACTCGATTGCGGTCGGTGGCGTCGATGGCCATGTAGTTGTCGTACTTGCGGTCAAACTCCTTGAACGGGCCGTAGGGGTTGCGGACGTAGAAGATGTCGCCGGGCGTGTCCGGGCTGGTGTACAGGTCGACGCTGTAGCGGTTGCCCCACAAGGGTTCGTTGAAGATTGCTTGCCCGTAGAAGTGGTAGTCGCGTTCTTGGAAAGAGACGGCTGTCAGGCGGCGCTCTTCGCGGGCTTGTCCGTCGCTGTCGAAACTGACGGCAAGGATTGTGTATGCGCGCCCGCATTCGGCGCCGAGTTCTTCGGCGGAGACTTGGCCGGAGGCGCTGATTGTGTGGGCGTCTTCAAGTGTGCCGTTTCGCAGGGCTTCGATAAGGGCGTCTTCATCGGCTTGAGCGTAGACTGCCACGATGTAGTCGACGCGGGCTACGCCTTCGCCTTCGAGATCGAAGCTGAGGAAGTTTTTAGTAATGTCGATGTTGAAGTCGTAGCTGATGAATCCGGGGAGGGTCAGGCTGAAGTTGTCTGACTGATTGGCGAATGATGAGATGCGCAGGTCTTTTAGGGTGAGGTACGACGGATTAATGGGAGAGTCGGTATAGTGCGTCCCTTCGAAGCCGTGGCGCAACGTATAGGTGTGGTTGGTAATGTCTTCATCGAAGGTCTGACCGTGTTGAGTCGATGTGGTCCGGGTGGTGAAGCCCATGAGGGTTTCTTCGGTCCACGCGGACTCGGGATTTTCGGTGTGAATTACCATGTAGTAGTTGTGCTCGCGGTCGAATTTTAACTCTGACGAAATCGTGACGTCCTCAGACACCGTGTTGCCGAATGTGAAGTCGGAGAAGGGGCTGCCTGCACCGTAGGGGTTTACGACGCGGTAGAGTCCGGGGGTTGTGTTGGATTCTTCGATTTCGACGTCCCACGATGTGGTGCCCCACCATGCGGGGCGTGCTTGGTCGTAGCCTTGGAAAAGATCGCGGATGGTGTAGTCGGTGAATGTGCCGGTGCCGATAGAGTGCCATTTGTCGCTTTCGGGGAGGGCCGGGAAAAGCTTGAGCACGCGGTATTCTACACGGTCGCCATCGGTGTCGTAGACGGCGTAGTGGAGGTAGTACGGGCCGCGGCCGGTGAAGGTCACCGTCTCGGACCACGTCGGAGCTTGGGCCGTAGTGACACTGCGGATGTTGAATCCGGGGTAGTCGGAGTCGAGAATGTTCGCGAACAGGATGCGTTCACCGTTTATGTCGAACGAATATCCCAAAGGCTTGTCGTTGATGGTGTATTTTATTTTGGCCGAGGCGCCTCCGAGCGCGGGGATGGTGACTGTGGCGTGGTCGCTGTTGACGTTCTCCTGCTCGAAGCGTACGTCGAAGGTCACCACGGGCTTTGTGTCGGGAGTGAATGAGAAGGTGAGCATGTAGCCCCATCCGGGAGAGACGAAGAACCATACGCTTGTTGACATCGTGCGCTTGGGGTGGAAATAGGCTCCTGATGGTCCGTGGTCAAAAACGACGTCGTAGCCGTAGTCTTCGCCGGGAAAGCGTCGGCCGAGGTCTACCGGCTCCCAGTCGACCACGCCGGCTTCGATGTCATAGTCCATTATCAGGTCGATGTCGCCGAGGAGGCGTACGAATTTGAGTTGGGCGCGCATGGGGTTGTTAAGGTCGTCGCGGCGTTCGACGTCGATGCGCGTCGGCAACGAGCCTTTGCCGAAGAGTCTTTCATAGATGTCCTTGGCAAGTTCTATTTCGCCGCTGAGGTAGTAGTACCACTCGCCCCATTGCGGCTCGGCTTCGTCGGTACGGCGCGCGGGCGCTGTGCGGCCGTCGGCAACGGGTTCGATGTACTTCGTGATGCCCGGGAGGGTGGATACATCCATGTGTGCGGCGTCGGCGTTTATGCTCAGGGTGGGGCCGTCGGGAATGTTTAGGGTGGTTCGGTGCAGCTTTCCGGGTGTGCCCGGCAGGAGTTCGGGCGGAGCGGATGCAAAAAGCGTTGCGGCGCCCGCGAGGAGCGTCGTAGTCAAGGCAAGTAAAATTTTTCGCATGTGATTGAACTTGGTTTTGAGTTAGAAATTAGACATATTTGAGCGCAAAGGTAGTGAAAAAACGCTGTTTTGGCAAGTGTAGTGTTAATTATTTTTGCATTTATGAAGCAACACGCGGCGATTGGAAAAATACGCATTTTATTTACTTCCTCGTAATTGGTTGTATCTTAGGTTTGTATGCGGGGATAAGGGGCGGCGTTTGCTGATTTTTGATAAAAAAGCATGAAAAAAAGTTTGCGAAAAATTTGGAGGATTCAAAAATAGTGCGTAACTTTGCACCGCTTTCGACAAGAAAGGGCGCTTAGCTCAGCTGGTTCAGAGCGTCTGCCTTACAAGCAGAGGGTCGGGGGTTCGAATCCCTCAGCGCCCACTCTTTCAAATTTCCCGCTTGTCGAAAACAACCCGTAACAATGCTTCGGGCGCTTAGCTCAGCTGGTTCAGAGCGTCTGCCTTACAAGCAGAGGGTCGGGGGTTCGAATCCCTCAGCGCCCACGTCAAAAAATCCGCAATCTTCCAAGGGTTGCGGATTTTTTGCATTTGCGGCTCCGGCAGGTAGCTGCGGACGCACTCCCGGAGCGCAGGGCTTGGGGATTTGCATAGTTCGGGGAAAATACATAACTTTGTGGCGCATTAACAAAAATCATTTATTAATACAATAAAGAGGCTTGTGCGTACGTTTTGAAATAAACTTAAATGCAACCTCATCTCATTTGAAATGAAGCTCAGAATAATCGCAGTAGCAGGCGCTGTAGCCCTGTTTTTGTCGTCATGCAGCTCGTCCAAGACTGTACTTCCTTACTTTACCGATATATCCGAAGTTGCCGAGGGATCGTTTGAAGCCGGCGATTATACGCCTGAAATCAAGCCCGATGACGAGCTTGTGATAACGGTTATGTCTGAGGTGCCTGAAGCCTCGGCGCCTTATAACCTCCCGATGGTCAATCCCGGTTCGCGCGACAAGCTCACGGTGTCGACCACGCCGCGCCAGCAGACCTATATCGTTGACAGCAATGGTGATATCAACTTCCCTATTCTCGGCAGGATACATGCTGCGGGCCTCACGTGCGAGCAACTCCAGAAGGAAATCACCGAAAAGGTGAGTGCTGACGTCAAAGACCCGCTCGTGACGGTCAACCTCGTGAATTTCAAGGTGGTCGTTGCCGGTGAAGTTGCCAAACCCGGCACCGTCACCGTGACCACCAACCGCTTCAGCCTCCTCGATGCCCTCGGCGCCGCCGGCGACCTCACTCCCTACGGCGAGCGCTCCAACGTGCTCCTCGTCCGTGAAGAGAACGGCAAGCGCACATTCACGCATCTCGATCTCAACTCGTCGGAGACGCTGTCGTCGCCCTACTTCTATCTGCGACAGAACGACTATATCTACGTCGAACCCAACAAGGTGCGTCAGGCCAACTCCAAATACAATCAGGACAATGCCTACAAACTGACTGTGGTGTCCACGGTCGTCAGCGCCGCATCCGTAATCGCATCGCTCGTGATTGCCCTCACAATCAAATAAACCGTAATATCGTTGTTCGTCCCCACCTGTCATATCACAAAATAAAACAAGATGGCAAAGCGTAAACCGTCCTCCGAATATATAGATATAAAAGGCATTCTCCACGAATATAAGTCGAAATGGTATCTTTTCGTGATTTCCGTGCTCGTGTGCGCGGGCCTCGCGTTTATGTACACCCGCGTCAAAAAGACCACCTATGGAGTGCGGGCCAACGTCGTCGTGGCCCAGAGCGACGCCAGCCCGATGGCTGTGTTCGGTTCTCTCGGCAGTGTGCTCGGCGGCAACGGGCATATCGACGACGAGATATTCGTCATTTCCTCGCATTCGCTTTACCGCGACGTCGTAAAGGAGCTTCAGCTCAACAAGCGTCATTTCGTGCGCGACGGTTTCATGTCGGCCTACTACGCTTACCGCGATTTCCCCGTCGAGCTGTTCACCTCGCCCGAGCTGGCCGATACACTCGGCGTCGGGCTTACGTTCAAGGTTGCTGTCGACGACAAAGGGCAGGTCGATGTCAAGGCCAAGGCCGACAAGGAGACAATCGCCGAGGTTGAAGATGCCAAATTCCCCGTGACGCTTGAGACCTCATACGGCAAATTCGTCCTCAACAAGACCGAGGCTTTCGTCCCCGGCGAATCGCTGAAGACAACGATTTTCGTTTCCGGCTATGACGCCGCCGCCGAGGACCTCGCCAAGGATGTGGTGAGCGAGATCGCCAGCCGCAAGTCGAATGTGATTCAGATGGCTATCGACACGCCCACGCCTGAATACGGCATCGACGTGCTCAACTGCGTAATCGAAAAATACAACCAGCGCGGCGTCATCGAAAAGAACCTTCAGGGCGAAAAGACCGCCGAGTTTATCGACGGCCGTCTCCGCCTCCTTTCGTCGGACCTCGACGTTGCCGAAAGCGAAATCCAGCAGTATAAGCAGAAAGAGGGCATCATCGACCTTGAAGCCGAGGCTGAATACCAAAGCAAGAAAAAGGGCGAAGTAGAGTCGCGCCTCATCGAAGCGCAGACTCAGGCGGAAATCATCAAGATGGTGCGCGATTTCATCGCCGACCCCGCCAATTCGGCTTCGCTTATCCCCATGACGACCGATACCGAAAATATCAAGTCGGCCATCACGACCTACAACGAACTTATCCTCAAACGCATGGACCTCGCCAACAATGCGCGGCCCAACAACAGCTCGCTGCGTCAGCTCGACGAGCAGATTGCCGCCATGCGCGAGAATATCAATATCTCACTCGACAAGGCATACGAGACAACGCGCATCGCCGTCGACGAGCTGAGCAACGCCAAGCGCAACGCCGACGCCCGCCTCGGCAACATCCCCTCGCAGGAGCGTGTGTTCCGCGACATGATGCGCCAGCAGACCATCAAACAGGAGCTTTACCTCTTCCTCCTCCAGCGCCGAGAAGAGACGTCGATGCTCCTCGCCAACGCCGTGCCCAAAGGCAATATCATCGACGAGGCCTTCACGCTCAACGAGCCCCTGTCGATGAGTCGCAAGCTGATATTGCTTATCGCCATAATCCTCGGCCTGCTCATTCCGCCGGTGATTCTGTGGATCCTCGGCATCCTCAATGACAAATTCGACGGCGTGTCAACGCTCAAGAAGCATACCGATATCCCCGTTCTCGGCGAAATCTGCCGCGACAACTCGGGCCGCAACCTCGTGGTGTCGGCCACGGACACAAGCTCGACGACCGAACTTTTCCGCCTCATGCGCAGCAACCTGCAGTTTGTGCTTTCGGGCAAGTCTGACAAGGTTGTGCTCATGACTTCGACAAGCTCGGGCGAAGGCAAGTCGTTTGTCTCCATCAATCTCGCCGCATCGCTCGCGCTCCTCGGCAAGAAGGTGGTGCTCGTGGGCATGGACATCCGCAAGCCCCGACTGGCCTCTTATATCGGCATTAACCCCGCATTCGGACTCACGCAGTATCTCAGCTCCGACGATATCCCCCTCGACCGCATCATCACGCCCGTCCCCGACGTCAAAGGTCTCGACGTCATCGTCGCCGGCCCCGTACCCCCGAACCCCTCGGAGCTCCTGCAGAGTGAGCGCGTGGACGAATTCTTCGAGACGCTCCGCGGCATGTATGACTACATCATCGTCGACTCGGCGCCCGTCGGAATGGTGAGCGACACGTTCGCGCTCGACCGCGTGGCCGACGCCACGGTCTACGTTTGCCGAGCCAACTACACCACTACGCACGACATTGATTTCGTAAACGACATCTACGAGGAAAAACGCCTCAAGAAGCTCGCTCTCGTTGTCAACGGCACGACGGCGCGCAAAGGCTATGGCTACGGTTACGGCAAGTCGCAGAGCAACAATAAATAAGTCATAGGACGACGCCTCCGCTCTCCGGCGAATCCGGCGGGCGGGGGCGCGTCGGCGCATTTCTGCCATTCAAGTCACCTCCCGCCCGTCCAATCCCGTATCTTCCTTCATCCGGCAATGATTGAAAAATACAAGCTTTATTACCGCACGTTCCTTGTCCTCTTTTGGGGGGCGATGTGCTGGGGCTTTGTCACGGAGGAATGGCTGACTTTTCTCGACAAGCTCGAGAATGTGTTCTTTCTCGGGATGGATGTCATCCTCCTCGTGCTGGGGCTTTGCCTCCTCCGAACGAAGAAAGACTTTATCGTCCTGCTGAGTTATACGCTTCTTGCGCTGTTCTCGACCTGTGTGCTCAACCAATTGTCGGTGCTCACGGTGTTCAACGGCTCGCGCGACTTTTTCGGTCTGCTCTTCATGGTGCCGGTGCTGACGTTCTTCCTCACGGGCGAGCGAGCCGACGAGTTCAAGGCCAAATTCGACCGCCAGCTGAAGATATGGCTTTTTATACAGGCCTTCTGTGTGACGTGGCAGTTCGTGCGCCACGGCGCCAACGACTGGGGCGGCGGCTCTATGGGCTGGGGCGCCTCGGGCATGGTGTCGATGCTGATATATCTCATATCGTACTACCTGTCGGTGCAGAACTGGGATTTCGACGATTACGTTGGCAGCCTCCGCCGCAACAAATGGAATATCATCCTTCTGTATCCCACCTTCCTGAACGAGACTAAAATCAGTTTCGTGCTGTTGGTGATGTATTTCGTGCTGCTTTACCGCCCGTCGCGTTCGGCTATTCTGAAGTTTGTCTATGTCATTCCGGTGATAATAGGCGTGGGCATAGGGCTGATTAATGTCTACCTTAACGTGACCGAGCAGGACGCCGACGAGGTGCTGACGATGGATTTTATCGAGGATTATTTCTTCGGTCTCGAGCTTGAGGCGAATATCGAACTTGCGCTGATGATTCAGGACGGCTTTTTCGACGACGAGCTTGATCCTGACAACCCTTGGATTCTCGACATCCAGCGCATAGCCAAGCTTCAGCTTATCACCGAACCCCTTTCAAAGACCGAGGGCGGCCTGATGTTCGGCGCCGGTCTGGGCCAGTTCAAGGGCGGCACGATGGTGGACCAGACGCCCTTCATGCGCACGAACAAATGGTTGCTTCAGGGCTCGCGCCCGTGGCTGTTCACGGTGTTTGTGCAGCTTGGATTCGCGGGGCTGATATGGTTCTTTACGGTCTTTGCGTTTGACTGCTATACGGGCGTGCGGCGCACTCCCGAACTTACGCGCATGTATGTGTTTCTTACAGGCTGTCTCTTGCTTATGCTCGTGTATAACGAGGCCTTGCGCTATTATTATTTCTGCGCGGCCTACTTCTATCTCTTTTTTGCCATCCGGCGTTACAAGCCATCCGAGGCTCTAACCGACGGGAACGCATGATACTCAATTCGTTTTTCTTTCTTTGCGTCATCCCGTTGGTGGTGTTTCTCTACGGGGTGGTGATGTGGGTCAGCAGCGGCGGCCGCGCCTCGGGCGTGGTGTCGGCGGTGTTCCTCACGGTGCTGTCGTATGCGTTTTTCCTTTCGGAACAGCCCCTCGGCGCACTCTTTCTTTTTTACGTCACGCTCGTGACCTACGTCTTCGGGCGGGTGTTCGACTCCGGGCGCGCTCCCGGCGAAGGCACGGACGGCCGGCGTTCGTTGCTCCTTGCGGCGGTGGTGCTTATGGCCGTGGCGCCGCTGTTGATATTCAAATACTACAATTTCCTGATGGAGAGCTTCGAGAGTCTGCTCGGGGCTTTCGGGGCGGCATGGCGCCACGAGCGCGTGTCGTTTGTCGTGCCGCTCGGCATCTCGTTTTTCACCTTTCAGGCTCTCGGTTATCTGCTTGAGGTGTATCGCGGCGAAACGCGCGCGGAGCGCAACTTCCTTTACTACGTTCTTTTCGTGGGCTTTTTCCCTCAGATAGCCTCCGGGCCTATCAGCAAGGCCGGCGAGCTTCTGCCGCAAATCAAGGCGCGCCGGGTCTTTTCGACCGCTGATCTCAGCGAGGGTGCGCGTCTGATGCTCTGGGGCTATTTCCTCAAGGCCGTCGTGGCCGACCGTCTTGCATCGTTCGTCGACCCGGTCTACGCCAATTACGCCGACTTCTCGGGCCTTACGTGCTTCTTGGCCTCGGTGTTCTACTCGCTCCAGATTTACGGCGATTTCGCCGGATATTCGCTCATAGCCATAGGCGTGGGCCGTCTTTTCGGCTTCCGCCTTATCAACAACTTCGAGCGGCCCTATTTCGCCCACAGCGTCACGGACTTCTGGCGCCGCTGGCACATTTCGCTAACGCGCTGGCTGCGCGAGAACATCTACTTCCCTCTCGGTGGCAACCGCCGGGGGAAGGTGCGCACCTACGGCAATATCGTGGCCACGTTTACGGTCAGCGGCGTGTGGCACGGCGCAAACCTTACGTTTATCGTCTGGGGTTTCATCCACGGCATCGTGCAATGTATCGAGCGCTTCTTCGGCCTCGGCGCGCGTCCGGCCAATCGCCTCGTTGTGGCGTTGAGAATAGCGCTCACGTTCCTTATTGTCAACTTTGCGTGGATATTCTTCCGCATGCCCTCGCTCGGGGATGCGTGGGGGGTGGTGCGCCGTATCCTCACCCTTGCTCCCGGGGCCTCGCTGACGCTCAACAACACGACTGCGGCTTTCATCGCCTTCGCGCTCGTGTCGCTGGTGACGACCGAGGCCGTCATGGAGTACGCTCCGCGCGCGGCCATGCTCCGCAACCGCCGTCTGTGGGTGCGTTTTCTCACGTTCGCGGCCCTCGTATTCGTGATTCTCACAATGGGCGTGCTCGACAGCGGACAGTTTATCTACGTCAATTTTTAGCCCTATGAAGCCGGCCTTGCGTTTCTTTCTCATCGTCATAGCCCTCGGGGCGTCGCTCGTCGCTCTCGACCGCGGCTTCGGCGCCGTCATGGAGCGGCTCACGGCCACGGCCAAGGGCGGCGACACGGCCAACCACCACTACATCAACCTCGAGGCCGCCGACTCGGTGCTCGTCATGGGTTCGTCGAGGGCCAACCACCACTACGACTCGTCGATTCTCGAAGAGCGCTTCGGGATGCCCGTCTACAACTGCGGCACCGATGGCAACGGCATCCTCCTTGCCGCGATGCAGCTCAACAATATCCTCGGCCGCGGCGTGCGTCCGCGCGTGGTAATCTACGACTATTACGCCAAATTCGACGTATTCGACAGCAACGACCATATCAAGCCTCTCGCGCGCATGCGCCCCTATTGCGAGCTCCCCGGCATGGCCGACATAATCGACGACCTCGACCCGAGCGAGAATCTCAAGCTCCGCAGCGGGATGTATCGCTATAATTCGTCGTTCCTGCAGATAATCAGCGACAACGTGCGCCCGCGTCAGTCGGTGGTAAAAGGTTATAAGCCCCTCACGGGCGAGATGGACGCGGCCTTCGGCGGCTCTGGCCCGACGCCCGAAGGCGCCGTGGATTCGCTGAAGGTGCGCTATCTGCGCCGCTTCATCGAGCTTTGCCGCCGGAACGACATCAGGCCCGTGTTTGTGTTCTCGCCGCATTTCCTCGCCGACGAGAATCCTCACCTCGGTCCGCTTCGGCGCGAGGCCGGCGACTCGACGCTTATCCTCGACTATTCGGGCGACGGGCGCTATTGCGGCCGCCGCGACCTCTTCGAAGACCCCTCGCACCTCAACGCCAAGGGAGCCGCGCTTTTCAGCCGCGAGCTGGCCGATACGCTGGCCGTGCTCGGCGTTGTGCGATGATTTTATTGCCGCCGATGCGGGGCGACGAATAAATTTTTCGTATCTTTGCATTGTGCGGCCCGACCGCCGCACCGGAATTCAAGTTCAAGACATGGAAAATACCAGCCCTAAAGTATCCGTCCTCGTTCCCGTCTATAATGTCGAGAAGTATCTCGCCCGTTGCCTTGACTCCATCCTCGGCCAGTCGCTGAAGGATATCGAGGTGGTGTGCGTCGACGATGCCGGACCCGACGGCTCGGCGGCTATACTCGCCGCCTATGCCGCCAAAGACCCGCGCGTGAAGATTATCACCAAGACGCGCAACGAGGGCCTCATGATGGCGCGCAAGACGGCCTACGGCGTTGCTCGCGGAGAGTATTTCTTCTTCTGCGACAGCGACGATTATCTCACCGAGGGCGCTCTCGAGCGCCTCTATGCCGCCGCAAAGGGCGCGGATGCCGACGTGGCCGTGGGCGAGTTCTATTATGAGAACAGCGCCGGACGCCGCACCATCGGCCACCGCACCGGGAGGCTCACATCCGACCCCGCGAGCTTCCTGCGCGCGATGATGAGCGGCACGATATGCACGCTCTGGGGCTCGCTCTACCACCGCAGTCTCTTTGACGGACACGACTACGAGACGTTCATGAACCATTCGTTTTCGGAGGACCGTCTCCTTCATTTCCAGCTCCTGCCTTATGCGAGGCGTCTGGTGGCGGTGGATTCGCCGACCTATGTATATTTCCTCAACAGCGGCGCCATGACAAGCCGCCGCCTTACCGACGCCAAGCTCAAGGAGTTTATGCGGGCGCAGAACCGCTGTCTCGAATATATGGCCGATAAGGCGGAGTTTGCCCCGGCGGCCACGCGCCATTATGTGCGCACGCTGAGTTTTATGCTCGAAAGCGGCTACGACCGCCGTCTTGTCGAAGAATTCGCCGGAGACAATGTGCGCTTGCTCAGCTTCGCGGCCATGCGAGCCATCGTGGGGCCGAGGCTCGCGTTCCACACGTGGATGTGTGCCCGCAATCCGCTCTACCGTTCGTGCGCCTCGCGCGGCCGCAAGGTGATACAGACGATTCTCGGCCACCGCAAATAGTCAACCGATATCTCTAATATGCTCAACGCCATCTATTTCTATCGTGTATCGCGGTGGTTGTATCTCCACCACATACCGTTTTTGCCGAAGTTGATAACACTTCTTATATTTCTGATATACAATTCCAAAATCCCTTATAAGGCCGAAATCGGCGGTTCGACGCGCTTCGGCTACGGGGGTATGGGTGTCGTTGTCCACAGCGCTGCCCGCATCGGCCGCGGGTGCACCATCAGCCAGCAGGTGACGATAGGCGGCAGAGGCAGCCGCTATCCCGGCGTGCCCGTTATCGGTGACAACGTATATATCGCCAAGGGCGCCATCGTCATGGGCGGCATAAGCATAGGCGACAATGTGATAATCGGCGCGAATGCCGTGGTGACCAAGCCCGTTCCGGCCAACGCCGTCGTGGCGGGGATTCCGGCGCATATACTCAGATTCAAGGCTGAAGATTAAATGAAAAAATGAGCAGACTCCTGTTTGTAAATAACGTCTACCCCACGGCCGAGTGTCCGCGGATGGGCACCTACGCGCAGACTATGGCCGAGTGCCTCGCCGAGGCGGGCCATGACGTCGATGTCGAGGCCATGCGCTACCGCAAGCCGCGCGTCGGCGCTCTCGACAAGATAAAGCACTACGCCGCGTTCTGGCGCCGCCTGCGCACGATGGACCTCTCGGGCTACGACGCCGTGTACGTAAATCACTTCACCTACTGCTTCCCCCTCCTTTTCAATCCGGGCTTGAAGCGGGTGGCGAAGGTCTACATCCACTGGCACGGCAAGGAGCTCGTGGCATCGTCGGCCTTCAATCGGGTGCTGGTCAAGAGGCTTGGCCGACATCTCAGGCGATACAGGCATATCGCGCCGTCGGAGTTTTTCAAACGGCGCATCCTCGCCGCCACGCCTCTCTCCGCCGACGCCGTGGGCGTGTCGCCCAGCGGAGGAGTCGACACGGCTCTCTTTTCGCCCGCCCCGGTGCGCCGCGCCCCGGACGGCAGGCTTGTGATAGGCTTTCCCGGCGAAAT
This sequence comes from uncultured Muribaculaceae bacterium, assembly GCA_910584905.1. GTDB lineage: Bacteria > Bacteroidota > Bacteroidia > Bacteroidales > Muribaculaceae > CAG-873. The sequence continues at coordinate 1,936 of CAJUCQ010000070.1, read as the reverse complement.
CAAGACCACGAAGGGCGCCGATGTGCTCCTCAAGGTGATGGCCGCGCACGCAAAGATTGAAGCGGCCACGGGCCTGAAGCCCCTCTTCCGCTTCATCGCCTACGGCCCGCAGCTCGACGAGTATGTCGAGGCTTTCCGGACCACTGGCGCCGAATTCGAGGTCGTGGCCAAGATGACAAAGGCTGAGATGGCCGGATTCTTCAGGCCGCTCGATGTGGCCCTTGTGCTGTCGTCGGCGGTTATCGGCGAGAGCCTCGGCCTCGTGGCCCTCGAAGCGATGGGTTGCGGCGTGCCGGTCATAGCCCACGATATATGCGCCTTCCCCGAGTTTGTGGTGCCCGGCGTAAGCGGCGAGCTTGCGCCTTACGCTGACGGCGCCGTCGACGCCCGCGCCGCCGCCGTCGTTGACCGTATCATCGCCGTCTCGCGCCGCCGCGAGGCCTACGACCCGAGCCGCGTGGTGCGCGAGCGCTATTCGCAGGACTCGGTTGTGGAATATTACAAGACTCTCTGACTCCCCCCATTATGGAAAAGATAGTAAAATCGCTCGCCGCGCTCAAAAAGTATTGCGAGGCTGAGAATTTCAAGGGCTACGACCCTTACGACGGCCTTAATTCGCGTCTTTTCAAGGCGTTGCCCTTCGTCGGGCGTTCGGCCGTGGCGCGCCTTGTGTGGATTCAGCTTTTCAAGCGCATGCCCTTCAATCTGCGTCCGCTTGTCGGCATCGCAAAGGACTATAACGCCAAGGGCATAGGCCTCTTTCTCGACGGCTATCTCACGCTCCTCGAAGCCGTGCGCATGCGTCCTGAGCTTGAGGCGCGGCTGGGAAGCGCCGACGAGCTGAGGGCCACGGCCGGGCGTCTGGCCGACCTGCTCGTCAGCCTCCGCGCCGAGGGTTTCTCGGGAGCGGCTTGGGGCTACAATTTCCCGTGGCAGTGCAGGCGCGAGTTTTTGTTTCCCGCCAACGAGCCTACGGTCGTGGCCACGAATTTCTGCGCCGGGGCGCTCCTTCGTGCCGCCGACGAGTTCGGGCGCGACGACTGGCGCCGCTGTGCGCTCAGCTCGGCGCGTTTCGTCGTCGACGACCTCCGCCGCACCCCCCACAAGGGCGGCTTCATCTTCTCATACTCCAAGATGCCGGGCAACGACACCATCTACAACGCTTCGTTGCTGGGTTCGCGGTTGCTGTGTCTTTGCGCCGCCGCCGGCGCTGAAAACGCGGCCGAACTCCGCGACCTTGCGCGTGCGTCGGTCATGGCCTGTTGCGCCGACCGCCGCCCCGACGGCTCGTGGACCTATGGCGTAAAGCCCGTCACGGGCTGGGTCGACTCATTCCATACGGGCTATAACCTCGACGGAATCGCCGCATACGAGCAGACAACGGGCGACATGAGTTTCCACGACGACCTCGAAAAGGGGCTTGCCTACTACGTGGCCACATTCTTCGACCCGGCGACGGGGCAGGCTTCGTACTACAACGACCGCACATATCCCATCGACATCCATTGCCCGGGACAGTTGCCCGTGACCCTCAGCCGCACCGGCACATACGCGCGCCATGCCGCCCTTGCGCGGAAGGTGCTCCACCATGCAATCGACACGATGCAGGCCCCGGAGGGCTATTTCTATTATCAGTTGAAAAAGGGCATTTCAAGCCATATCAGCTATATGCGCTGGAGCAACGCCTTCATGTTCGCCGCCCTTGCCACGGCCGTGAAAGAAGAGGTGAGTCTTTGATGCGCGACCGCGGGGCAATTCGCGATTTGCAGTAGGCTGATTTGCAGATGGATGGTTTGTATCAATCCTCCGTCAGCAAGCGCAGTAGGGACGTGATTCAATGCTATTAACTTATGGCAATGTTATCAAAAACGGCCATGGCCGGTTATGTGTTATAAATTAGAACCAACACTTACCGACCATGGCTACTGAATCTACT
>CAJUCQ010000069.1 GCA_910584905.1 uncultured Muribaculaceae bacterium | reverse complement strand
GCTTGCGGCCACGACGATGATGTTGTTTCCGAGGAGGTTTTTCCGGCCGAGCCAGTAAATGGCGAATACAATCGGCAGAAAAATCAGAAATTCAAACGAATTGAAGAGCATGACGGGTTTAAATGCGGTTTGATTCGGAATTATAATTTATCGAAAGTCGGCAGTTTCCAAGTCTTTGCCGAGCATGCGTGAAAATTTGTCAGCGCCTTTTCTATTAAGGTGGTCGAGGTCTTGAAAACAGGAGTCGGGGAGTTTTACATCCATATAATTAAGGTATGGAATCGTGTCATAAAACTCGCGATAAACCAACATGCTTTTTTTTAGGGAGTTACGTAAGAGATGGTGTTGGGGAGGAAGAAAGAAAAACACTTTGACGCCTTTCTCGCGGCAGTATTCGATAATGCGGTCGAGAAAGTAGTGGGCCATTGGTTCGTATTCCGAGTTTCCGATTTGTGTGTCGGATGCCGCGTTTCCGTCTTGAATGTTTATTCCCCGTCGGCGTATGTCTTCCTGAAGGGCGTTTCGGTCGCTCGGGTCGAATCCTCCCATAGTCAAGGCTTCAGCACCTTTTCCTCCTTCGCGATATGCTTCGTAGAGTTTTGCCACGTTCAGGCTTTTCGTGTACATGTCGAAATTATAGGTCAAAGTCCCGGTGCGCCATAGAGCCAAGAAATCTTCGGGCGACCAGACTCCGAGGAAGTAAGGAGACATGTTCTGCATGTGCACCTTTTCGGTTTCCTGATTATGGAAACAAAGGACGTTGTCGAAGCCTATGCCTATTGTTTTGACCTGCGGGTTGTTGTCGAGGATGAGCCTGACTTTTGCGTAGACCCATTCCATGCGTTCGCCGTTTCTCCCGAAGTTGTAGCTGCCGGGTATCATGGAGTCGTTTACGCCGGTCATGACATGAGAATTGCCGAAAAACACGAGTGTTGTTTCGGGATTTGTAAGCTTGAAACTGCTTTTGGCTTTAATCCCTACTACAGCGACAGCAATATATGCGACAAGGAAAGCAGAGGCGGCAAAGAGCAGTGTCTGTATGATAAATCTGCGCATAACGGAGGTTTAGAATTGGAAGTAGATGAATTCTTCTTGTTCGCCGGTGCAGAAGAGTATGCAAAGGAATACGGCGAGGTATATACCCCAGCGGAGGGCCTTGTTGCGCACGCCTGTGAGGTCAAGGCCGAAGTTGCGGCGGCGCATGCGGTATTCTGCAATCATGAGTATAAGCACCATCAGAACAGTCGAAGCGAGGACTGACATCGCCCCGTTGAAGATACGCATATCCGGCACGGTGAAGAGCGAGGGGCTTAAAAGGGCATTGAAACAGTTGGCGGCCATAGTCATATTGTCAGAGCGGAATAAAATCCAGCCGATTACAACGAGAATGAATGTGCCTGCGATCCGAGGGCTTGTCCGCAGATTGAGGCTGAAGTCGTTTTCACCGCCGGAGCCGATTTTGTGTTTTTTCCATAACAAGCCTCCGAGTGCTACGAGGATGCCGTTGTACACACCCCAAAGCACGAAAGTCCAGTCGGCGCCGTGCCAGAGGCCGCTGAGTCCGAATACGATGAGGATGTTGACGATTGTGCGTGTGCGGTTGATGCGGCTTCCGCCGAGGGGAATGTAGACGTAGTCAATAAACCACTTGTTGAGTGAAATATGCCAACGACGCCAAAAATCGGATATGCCCTGTGAGAAGTACGGGAGGTTGAAGTTGCGCATCAGTCGTATGCCGAAGAGTTTGGCCGTGCCGACGGCGATGTCGGAGTAGCCTGAGAAGTCGCCGTAAATCTGGAATGTGAAAAATAAGCCTCCGAGAAATATGGTTGACCCTGAGAGAGCCTCGGAGTTTTCGAATATTTTGTTTGCGAAGCCTGCGCAGTTGTCGGCGATGACGAGTTTCTTGAAGAATCCCCAAAGGATTTGCCTCATGCCGTCGACGGCTTCGGTGTAGTCGAATCGTCGCGGCTTCAGGAACTGTGGCAGAAGCTGGGTGGAGCGTTCAATCGGGCCTGCGACGAGCTGGGGGAAGAACGAGATGAAGGCCGTGAAGGCGATGAAGTCGCGGGTGGGGCCGGTTTGGCGGCGGTAGACGTCGATTGAATAGCTGAGGGCCTGAAACGTGTAGAAGCTGATGCCGACGGGGAGGAGGACGTCGATGGTGAACCAGTCGAGCTGATAGCCGATCTGGTCGAAGAT
>CAJUCQ010000068.1 GCA_910584905.1 uncultured Muribaculaceae bacterium | reverse complement strand
TTCGAGATGGGATATTACCATTTTGAAGGCTGTGGAGACTTTGAGCAGGATTACGCCCAAGCTGTGGACTGGTTTGAAAAGGCATATCTGAATCCGAAATGCTCTGAGGTTACCAAGGCACAGTGTGCCGCATATCTCGGCATCTGCTATCAGGAGGGACTGGGAACAGTACAGGACGACGATGTGGCGTTCGAGTATCTTCATGAAGCCGGCGATGGTGTCGACCATCTATGGGACTCAATAACTGTCAGATTGCTCACCGCACTTGGCGTGGCGTATGCCTTTGGGCGTGGCACTGAGGCGGATATTGAGTTGGGATACCAATATTTTGAGGACGCCGTAAAACTCGGTTCGGAAGAAGCCAAAGAGTATATCGACTTCATAAATTCACCCGACTTTGAAGCCCGTGAGCGGAAAAAAGAAGAACCGGCTACTCCCGTAGCCCCCTTCTGGCAGGAAGTGAGTGCAAAAATCAGAGATGCGGTTGAGGCGGATTTGCGCGAAATTCTTGGCCGTATAGACGATGAGCACATTTATACTGCCGCTCTTGTCACCGACAGGTATTGCTGCTCGCTGTTTCTCGCAGTGAACACTTTGGAATATCTTGAAAGTGAAGATGAAGAACCTGACGATGAATGCAAATGGCATCCTGATGAATGGGGGTATTCCGACGGGCATGACAGCGAACTTGTGAGGCTCAGCAAATCGCTGTGGGAAAACCACAATACCTTGCCGGGAGAAGCTTTTTTCTTCAATGCAATGATTTCAGCGATGAAGCAGGTCAAAGATTCCGGAATATTAGGAGAACGCACCGAGGATATCACATGGTTTGTCTCGATATCGGATGATGAGGACGCTGAAAACCTTGAAGACTCGTCGGCCATGGCGCTTAACAGCCCCGAGTTGGCAACCGCTTTCTTGAACAGGAAAAGATAACAGCAGATTATGGCATATTACACTGTTTACTGGCCTCAGGACCGATTGGACGAACTAAGAAAAACGGGCGACACAGGGCCTATAAAGGTAGTGTTTGGCAGCATCCACTCAAGGATGCCGTCAATAGCATCTATAAAAGTGGGCGATGTCGTATTCCCGGTCTCATTGCTTGATAGGCATCTCTACATAATGGCAAGTTGGACGTGACTCATAAGCATGGTACGCAAAAGCGGAGGGACAAAACAAGGTCGGATAAATAATATTAACATTGGAAATATGAATGAGCTTGAAAAAATGCGCCGGGGAGAACTTGCAGACATGAGCAGCCCCGAGTTGCAGGAAAGCTTTATACACGCAAAAAAAATCATTGCAAAGTTGCGTACAATGAGCAGTTATGATGAAGGCTACCGGGAATTGCTCAAAGATCTGCTCCCGGGCATTCCCGACACCTCAATTGTGTGCCCTCCGTTCCACTGCGACCACGGTCATGGCATCAGGCTCGGTGAGCACGTGTTTATAAACGCCAACTGCACTTTTCTTGACGGAGCTTTCATCACCATAGGCAACCATACGCTTGTCGGTCCTGATGTCAAAATCTACACACCGCACCACCCTATGGATTATATAGCCCGAAGAGAAAGTAAAGAATTTGCCTATCCCGTCACCATCGGCGACGACTGCTGGATTGGAGGCGGGGCGATAATCTGCCCCGGCGTCACAATCGGCAACCGCTGTGTGATAGGAGCCGGAAGCGTCGTGACCAAAGATGTGCCTGACGATTCAGTCGCGGCAGGCAATCCGGCAAGGATTATCCGACGAGCATCTGACAGCATCACTGAAAATCCATAATAACAACCGATGACAATCTATCAGCCGAGAGAAGAATCACGCTCCCGCCATCGGCTTTCCGGTTTCACCACACCCAAATGGACGGCGCACACGCCGTCCCGCTTTCTTGGCAAATTGCAAGATACTGTCGCTCAATTGCATCCTGACAGATACTGATTGACTGTCAGACAAACCATTCGGGTTCGAGGCGTCGAGAGTTGTCCTTGCAGAATTTCCATCCTGCCACCTTGTAGAGCAGTCCGCCAAAAGCGCGCGCGTCTTGCGGGCACACATTGATACACCGGCAGCAGGCTATACACTTTTTAGCGTCAGTCATTCTCGGATTGCTTGCGTCAATAGCCCCGGTCGGGCATTGGGCGGCACATGCTCCGCAACTGTTGCATTTCTCCTTGTCTGCTTGGGGATGGAGAGGCACACCGGCCGGCTTTTTATACGGACGATTGCCCTTCACCGTATTCAAATCAAGCGGCTCGCCGCTGATAATCCGCTCGCTGACAAATGATGCGAACCGGGCAAGTTTCTCCTCATCCGCTGCATCAGGCCGGTCGGTCGCCACTTTCGGGAAAATACAATGTTGCGCAATGAACGCACCCGCGGCTATAAGCTTGAATCCGCGGGCATTGATAATATCGCACATTTCAACCAGCGCGTCATCATAATCGCGGTTGCCATAGACAGCGATAGCGACCGCCTTTTGTCCATTACCGTTTATCGTCATAAACCGTTCTGCGGCCAAAGCCGGAACCCTGCCGGCATATACAGGCGCAACAAATACCACCGTGTCGTCGCTGTCCTTGATGTCAATTCTGCCGCTGTCACGGACTGTGAGGTCGTATGTCTTGCAATCCATGCCCATGGCCTTTGTGAAAATATCAGCCACCTTTCGGGAAGTGCCTGACGGACTAAAAACAAATGAATGTATCATAATCTAAATTCTGTTTCTTTTGCGGAATTGTGATGGAGTCTCGCCGGTTGACCGCTTGTGCCATCTTTGGCAGATCTCTAACGCTTGGCGATTGCATCGAAATTATCGAGTGCCCATTCGATAAGATTGGCAAGCAAGGGCATAAGGCTTTTGCCGAGTTCAGTCAGCGAATACTCCACTTTAGGAGGAATTTCGGCATACAACTTTCTTGAAATCAGCCCATCGGCTTCAAGGTTTTTCAAAGTTTCCGTAAGTACTTTCGGGGATATGTCAGGAATAGCCCTTCCGATTTCATTAAAACGGGTAGCTTCGTTTTCTGCGAGCACGCATAGGACAAGCATGGTCCACTTGCCTGAAAACCGACTTATGACGTTTCTGACAGGACACGATGCGATGCCCGTATATTTTTTCAAATTTTCTTTCAGTGGCAATGCGTTCATAATCAAAAATAGTTACCTGAATGTAAGCGACTCACGCCGGAGTAAGGTCTTGTATGGCTCGAAAACATGACTTAACTTTGCACTATCCAAACGAAAGCGGCTTACTGCCGCAAAGTTAATAATTAAATTTCAAACCAAGAAATATGAGCGAAATCAAGACTCTCAATTCAGGCGATAAATTCGCCCACGCGTCCATCGGCCCGCTGTGTGGCTTCGAAGGGAAACAGTTCGTAAAGGAAGCCACAGGCGCCACTTCATGCGAAATCTCATTCGGCACTCTTCCCTCAGGCGCCGCTGTGCCATTCTTTCACAGCCATAAGGCCAATGAGGAAAACTACATAATACTCTCCGGCGCAGGGAAATTTCAGGTTGACGACAGTGTGTTTGATGTGGCCGAAGGTTCCATAATCCGCGTATCGACCAACTGCGACCGCAATCTCAAGTGCACATCAACAGGCGCAATGACCTACATCTGCATACAGGCAAAAGAAGAGAGCCTCGGCGATTATACAATGACCGATGCCGAGATAAACGAGCGGGTAAGCCTGCTCTGAAAATTTCCGGCCTTATCCCTACGAAACGAAGGTGGCAGTTACTGTTGCCACCTTCGCTCTATTTTCGTAGATGCGTCCCGCGCGTCAACAAATATTGAGGGGTCAGGGGCTATAGCATTGTACGCACTTGTTCGGAGGCGATGTCGTATGCCAGCGAGTCTTCAAGCAACTTCAAACGATATTCCCTTGCATCTCTTGCAAGCACAAACACACCGGCCGTGGCGTCGATAGTCTCAAGATAGCGATAAAGGGGAGCCGGCGTCAGGTCGTAGATAAGTATTTCCTTCAACGGCATGCCGTAGCCGTCAATCGACGTCCAGTTGCGCGCGGAATCGAACGCAAAACCGGGTCCGTCATCAAGGCGCACGATGTAGCCCTTGTCCGATTTCGTGTACGCGTCGATTTCGCTGTTGGGATAATATAAATCTATGAACGCCGAAATTTCGGCAGGCATGGCATTCCACAAGTCTGCGCCTTTACAGCCGGTGACGGCCGAAACGAACAGCATGGACAATAATATATAGTGGATATAGAGAAGTTTTTTCATACGTGGCGAGCAGTGGGTTTTATAAAAAACGCCCGACTACGCGCCGCGGTTCAGCTCCGACTCCAAAAAGAAGGCATGAAGAGCACGAGCACCGAGAAAATTTCAAGACGCCCGGTTAGCATTATCACACTCAACACCCATTTTGCCGCCGCCGGAAGATGGTCATACGAACCGCCAAGTCCTGTTATCTCTGTGCCGAAGCCGGTATTGCTGATACACGAAAAGCATGAAAAGAGAGCATCCGTAATCGGCACATCCATAATCGTGAGTATCGACGACCCGACAAGCACCACTATCACGTAGATGCAAAGGAATGCTATGACCTTGCCAACGAGCTGAGGCGAGGCTACGCGTCCGCCGACCTGCACCGGCAACACGGCATTGGGATAAATGCACCGATAGAGTTCATTGCGCGTATTCTTTACGAGATAGAGGAAACGGTCGATTTTTGCACCTCCGCTGGTCGAGCCGGCACATCCGCCGAAGAACATCATCAGAATTGTGAGCATAAGCGTGAATCCGCCCCACCCTGCTACGGGCAATAGCGATATGCCTGTGGAAGTCGAAATTGCCACTACCTGAAACAAAGGGTCAATCGTAAGAGCTTCGATGCCGCGGTAGCCGTCAGCGAAAAAGGACGCCACTGCAAAACAAGCCCACATGGCGAGCGTGAACACGACGTAGACACGAAACACATCGCTCCGCAGAAGCTGGCGGGGCTGGCCGGTGAGAAATCTGAACAGGAGAGCGAAATTCACTCCGCCGAGAAACATGAACACCGTCATCACCACTTTGATGTACGTATGCTGCATGGCCTCCATCCCCGACAGCCCCGAGGTATATCCTCCGGTTGAGAGCGTGCCGAAAGCCGTGCACACAGCGTCGAAGAAGCTCATCGGTCCGAGCCACAGCAGAAAAGCAAGCACTGCCGTAAGAACCATGTATATGCTCCAAAGGCTTTTGGCCGTCTGGCTCACTCGCGGGCCGATTTTGTCGTGGGTAATGCCTGTCATCTCGGCATTGAACATCTGCATGCCTCCCGTAGTGTTAAGCATAGGCAACACGGCGAGAGTGAACAGGATGATTCCAAGCCCGCCTATCCATTGCATGACCGCGCGCCATATCAGCAAAGAATGGCTCATCCCGGGCAGATTGCCGAGAGTGGACGCACCGGTGGTGGTGAAACCTGACATAGCCTCAAAAAACGCGTCCGACACCGTGCACGGCGTCGTTGGCGAGAATATGAAGGGCAGCATCCCGAAGCACGAGAATGCAATCCACACGACGGACGTAAGCAGAAAGCCGTCGCGTTTGCTCATACGCGTATGAACGGGGTGAATGCCGCGGGCGAGTGTCAGTCCTGCGAGAAAGGTGCCGAGTGTCGTCAGGCCGACAGGCACGGCATCAGCTTCGCCGCAAAAAAGCGCAGTGCCCAGCGGCACAAGGAGAAAGACGCTCTCAATCATGAGGAGCAAACCCACCACTTTGAACAGCATGGGAAAATTGAAGAGCGGAGAACGTGCGATATGTCTCATCAGTTAAACAGGCGTTCCACTTGGCGCATGGCGCCGTTGAGACAAAAGACGAGCACATGATCGCCGGGCTGAATCCGCGTGTTGCCGCCGATGAGCATTCCGTGTCCGTCGCGGATAAGTCCGGCGAGCGTCATCTCGCGCGAGAGACGGAGATCTTTGACGTCGGCGCGGGTGATTTTGGAATCCTTGCGCACCTCAAGCTCGGCCACTTCGGCATCGGCAAGGGCCAGACACTTGGCCGTCGACGAATCGGCGTCAAGCAACAGCTGGAATATGGCGCTTGAAGCCACAAGTTTTTTGTTGATTACAAGGTCGATATCAAGGGCCTCGGCCTGATCGATAAACTGGATGTTCTCGACCTCGGCAATGGTCTTGGCGTCGACAAGGCCGCGGGCCGTCAGACACGTCAGGATATTGCTCTCCGACGAGGGCGTGAGCGTGACGAATGCGTCCATATCCGAGATGCCCGAATCAATGAGCGTGTCGACATCGCGCGCATCGCCGTTTATTATTTCCACGCCGGGGCAACGCTGCGTAAGGCGGTGGCATTCGTCAAGGTCCTTTTCGAGAATCTTGAACCTGAATTTTCCTTCGGCAAGATTGGTCAGACGCACGGCCAGTTTGCCGCCTCCCATAATCATGACGCGGCGTATCTTGCGGTCGGTCTGGCCGGTGAGGGCCATCAGGTCGTCGACGTGTTCGCGGGTAGTGGTGAAATACAATATATCTCCGGCGAGCAGGCGGTCGTCGCCGCGCGGAATTATTGTCTCATGATTTCGTCGGATTGCCGACACGTGAAAGTAGTGGTTGCTGAACGCAAATTCCTTGAGCTGCATCCCGTCGATAGGCGCTCCGGGCGGCAAAAGAATTCCGGCAAGTATTATCTGCCCCTCATGAAGCTCAAACCGGCTGCGCATCCATGAATATTCCAAGGCCGTGATAATCTCCTTGGCCGCAAGATATTCGGGATAAATCACTTTGTCCACACCCATTTGGCGGACGTGGCGGAAATTATCCGGGTTCATATAGTCATACGAATCGATGCGGGCCACGGTGAGTTGCGCGCCGAGATTCTTCGCTATGGAACACGCCACGATATTGTTGCTCTCATACGGCGTCACGGCAATGAAAAGGTCGCACCCCCCGACCCTCGCCTCGCGCAAAGCGGAGAAGGATGTAGGATTCCCGGTCACGGTCATCAGATTGAAATTGGCGTCAAGCACGGCGAGCCTTGCGGCGTCCTCGTCAACGAGCGTTATGTCCAGCTCCTCGTTGGAGAGCAGCTTTGCGAGGTGCGAACCCACCTCGCCGGCGCCGGCGATTACAATCTTCATGTTTCTGAAATATGGTTGCGGACTGCGGCGGCGATAGCCCCGGCGTCAAGACCGCAAAGTTCATAAAGCTGTGCAGGCGTGCCCTGAGGCACAAATTTGTCGGGAAGGCCGAGCCGTCGCAGACGCACCCCCGTATATCCGTTGTCGGCAAACCATTCGGCTACGGCGCTTCCGAGACCGCCGTTGAGCGTTCCGTCCTCGACCGTAAGCACCGGCACACCGCTTTCGGCAAGCGCTCGCAGGAGCTCTTCATCGAGGGGCTTGAGGAAGGTCATATCGTAATGGGCCACCGAAAAACCTTCATCGGCGAGAGCGTCAAGGGCGCATCCCGTCTCGTATGCGAGAGGCCCGAGAGAAAGGACCGCGCACTGTGTGCCCGGGCGCAGGCATCTTGCTTTGCCGATTTCGATAGTTTCAAGCGGGCACTTCCAGTCGACAAGCCTGCCTGACCCGCGGGGATAGCGGATTGCAAACGGCCCGTGGTTGTCGTCGGAGAGCGCCGTGGCCAAGAGGCATCTCAGGAGGTGTTCGTCGGACGGCGAAGCCACGACCATGCCGGGAACGGTGCGCATATACGCGAGGTCATTGACTCCGTGGTGCGTGGCGCCGTCCTCACCGACAAGGCCCGCACGGTCGATTGCGAACACGACGGGCAAGCCCTGCAGGGCGACATCATGGATAATATGGTCGTATGCTCTTTGGAGGAAACTCGAATATATCCCTACAACGGGCTTCAGCCCCTCCTTGGCCAAACCTCCCGCAAATGTCACGGCATGACCTTCCGAAATGCCTACATCAAACACCCTATCCGGAATGGCTTTCTGCATGGTGGATATCGAAGTCCCGGAAGGCATGGCGGCCGTTACGGCCACGATGCGGGGGTCGGTCTGAGCCAGCTCCAGCAATGTATTGCCGAATACGTCCTGATACTTGAGCGGCTTTTCGGCAGAGGACGGGCGGTCAGCTTCGCGTTCGCCGGTCACAGGGTCGAATTTGCCGGGTGCATGCCACTGCGCCGGGTCTTTTTCGGCCGGTGCAAATCCCTTGCCTTTGACGGTGCGAAGATGCAGTATGCGGGGACCGTCCATATTGCGTATGTCGCGGAACACGCGTACAAGCGTGATGACGTCATGGCCGTCGAAAGGCCCCATATAACGTATGTTAAGGCCTTCGAACAAATTCTGCTGATGCGATATGAGCGACTTGAGGCTGTTGTTGAATCTAAGAATCGACCCTTTGCCGTTTTCTCCGACTATACGCATGCCCTTAAGCACGCGGAAGGTCTTGTAGCGTATATCGTTGTAGGCCTTGGATGTGGTGAGGTGGGCAAGATAGGAGTTCAGCGACCCGACGTTGCGGTCGATACTCATATCATTGTCGTTAAGCACAATGAGCAGATTGTTCGGCGTGTTGGCCGCGTTGTTTATGCCTTCGAACGCAAGGCCGCCGCTGATTGAGGCGTCGCCAATGACGGCAACGACATTGCGGCGCGGCGAGTCTTGTCTCAGACCGGCGGCCACAGCCATGCCGAGAGCGGCTGAAATAGAGTTGGAGGCATGCCCGGCTGAGAAGGTGTCGTACTCGCTCTCCGCCGGATTGGGAAAGCCGCTTATACCGCCCATGCGGCGGTTGCCCTCGGCAAATGCTTCGCGCCGCCCGGTGAGAAGTTTATGGCCGTAAGCCTGATGGCCTACGTCCCACACCAGACGGTCGTATGGCGTGTTGAACACATAATGAAGTGCAACCGTAAGTTCTACCGCACCCATACTCGATGCGAAATGGCCCGGATTTCCGGCAAGAGTGCGTATCAGGAAACGACGTATTTCCTCGCACACCTGCGGCAGCATCTCGACCGGAAGCTTCCGCAAATCGGCAGGTGAATTAATCGTATCAAGCAAAGGTGTATGCCATAAGGATGCGGCGTCTCTCGTATTTTCGTTCATGGCTTCTTCTTGACGTATTTTTTGTACATCGGAACAAAAATAATTATTGCCGAGGCAACTATCACAAAGGCCGTATATAGCGTAATCGGCCGTGAATAAAGCAATATCATAACCACCAGAGCTACCCACAGGGCGCCCAAAACGGCAAAACGAATGATTACGGAAGTCTTGTTCATTGCTCTTGTATCTGCGGCATGATTGTTCGTGTTCGGCAAAGTTACAAAAATTTCCCGACAAAGCGAAACTGTGAGAACAGTTGGGCGCCCATAAGCGCAATTGAAGGGAGCGCAGGCGCCATCAGACGTGACCAGTCACCCATAGCACCGACAAAGTACAACCATCCGCGATAGCGTATTGACAAACTCCGAAAAAGAGTTGTATCTTTGTCGACAAAAAGAATCATGGGTTATAACAAGTCTTTGTCCGATGTCTATTCAGAGACATGGAC